>JAZSDX010000001.1:0-4308 GCA_045531405.1 Muribaculaceae bacterium
ATGGCAATGTTCCCATCAACCAATGGTGGTCGCATCGCTTATTCAACTCCAGCTGGTGAGTTGTTTATTATTAACCTCAAATAAGAAGTGCCATGAAGAAATTATTATTATCAGCTGCTGCTGCACTTCTCGCATTAGGAGTATCGGCAGCAAATCCCGAAGATGTGCGCATCTATATCAACCCTGGTCACGGAGCATTTGATGCCGGTAGTCGTCCAATGGGAACTGTGAAGCATGGAGCAAACAATGCTTACAATGATGTAAACAATGATACAACTAACTTCTTCGAGTCAAATACCAACCTCCAAAAGAGTCTTGCAATGCTCGAAAAGTTGATTGAATATGGTGTGCCATTTGATCGCACAAAAAACCAAACAAACGAGAACCCTCATCGCATTGGTGCAGCTCTCGATTTGAGCCAAAATATCGTGATGAGTCGTGTGAAGAGTGGTGTAGCCCCTGCTTATGTTGATTATACCACACATGAAACTCCTGCCGAAACTGATTATTATGACCGCTCATTGGCTGAAGTTGCTGCTGAAGTAGAATTTAATAACTTCGACATGTTTGTGTCAATCCACTCTAATGCCAATGTTGATGGCGACAACATCAACTTCCCGGTGATTCTTTATCGTGGAACTGATGCACAAGAAGGTAATGCCGGCAGTATCGATATGGGTAAAGCCGTGTGGCCACACCTTTATGGTCTCGGACATCAACAATGGAGTGCTTATTCTGTAGATAAAACCAACATTCGCGGTGACCATACATTCTATGGTAGCACTTCTACTGTTAAATATGAAATTGCTGACAATAGTTATATCTACGACACAACTGACCAATTCTCACAATTGATCGAAGCAACCGATACTACTCCTGCCTATGTTGCATATACCGGTTATCTTGGTGTTATTAAGCATGGTGTTCCCGGTTTCTTGGCAGAAGGTTACTTCCACACTTATCAACCTGCTCGCCACCGCTATATGAACTGGGGTGTGTGTCATCTCGAAGGTGAAGCCTACGCTAAAGGTATTAACGACTACTTCAAGTGGGGCAAAACCGAATCAACAGGTACTATCTATGGTGTGGTTCGTGATAAATACAACAAATTCTCTCACGAATTCTACACACCTAATGTGTCAACAAACGACAAATTCCAACCTTTGAACGAAGCTGTTGTAACCCTCAAAAAAGGTGAAGAAGTTGTTGCTACCTACACTACCGACGATGAATATAATGGCGTATTCATTTTCAAAGATGTAGAACCCGGTACTTATTCTTTAAATTATTCTCACCCTGCTTACGAAGCTGCTGAAGAAGAATATACAACAGAATTTGAAGTGACTGCAGGTGGTATGTACTATCCCGAAGCATTCCTTGTTGACACTGCTTACGTTCCACCTACAAAAGTTTATGTCAACTATCCCGACTCTACTGCAGGTAAAGAAGGTTATCACCTATTCCCCAATTATGAAGTAAAAGCAAAAGAATTTGCACCTTTGGCTACTTTATTGGAAGGTAAAACAGTGCGTCGTCAAATCGTTCGCGATGACAAACTTTATGTCCTCGCTCTCGACGAAGCTAATGAACCTTACATTTACCTTGCCGACCTCGCTAACGACACAGTGATGACTCTCGACACCAAACCGGTTGTGATGAGTGCGAATGGAATTTTGAAGATTTCTGATATCGCATTGACAGCTGATCATGTATTGGTAGCAAGTGGTATGTCACTAAATCAAACTAATGATAATACAGCATCAGGAGATAGTGTAGAACGTGGTGTAACACATTTCTACAAATGGTCCCAAGATTCAATCACTGCTCTTCCTGATACTTGCGAATTATGGTTCTCTTCTAATTCTTCAGTTCTCTTTACAAGAAGTAAAGTAGGAAAAACATTAGCATACTCAGGTACACTTGAAAATGGTACACTCACAACATCAAGTCACCACGGAACTGCTACATCTGGAATCGGTATGCGTTTCAATCAATTTGCAATTGCTGAAGGCAAAATGGTAGGTGAAACAATTCTTGACTCTTGGGACGCTGTGCCAAACGAAACTTATTTCTATCCTGATAATGTTAGTAGCAATGCCGACAATTTCGACTATGAAATAGTGGTTTCTCCTCTTGGAAATAATAATAACTTCGTGCTTGATGGAGACCTCATTGCACCATTTGAATGGAGTACTGATGGCAACGATAAAGCTTATGCCGGTTTAGCTGCTACGCTTATCGGTCGCAACGAAGCAGTTAGTAGCGTGAAAGCTAATGGTACTAACTACTTCCGTTATGCAGGTAAAGCATTTATGGTTACTCCTAAAATAAACGAAGAAGGTAAAGTTGCAGGTATTGAACTATTCGATATCTCTGAAGGCTTCAGTACTGCTAAGGCAGTTGAACTCATTGGTGGCGACATCGAACCTGTTGACTACACATACGCTTCGGCTCACGGTGAATTGGCATTAACTCTCAATGCTGAAGACATCACTACCGATGCCGACCTCGAATTCTTCCTCGTTGTTGACGGTAAGACTTACAAATTTACCGAAACTGAAACTTATACTTCTTACGAGCCTGCCGAAGGTGGTACTGCCAACCCATTCGCTTACGCACTTAAGAGCGAACTCAACGACAAAACTATCACTATCAACTATTCATTGAATGCTGACGCTGAAGATGTGAAGATTCTTGTTAAGAATGCAGATGATGAAGTAGCTCTTACTCTTGAACAAGGTGCTCAAACTAAGGGTGCTCAAACTGCTGAAATAAATGTTGACGAAAGTTTCACCGAAGATGGTACTTACACTTGGGAAGTAGTTGTTGACGGTGCCGACAAAACTGCTGTTGAAACATTTGCTAATTACATGTTCTATCACCCACGTGGTGTTGATGTTGACAACAACATGGAATCTCCTTCATTTGGTAATATCTACTGTACTGAAGGTATGACTTCGGCAAGCTCTGACTACCATAGTAACACTACTACAAGCGGTGGTCTTGGTCTATATGCTTTCACTGCCGATATGCAACCAATTCTCAACCCTGCAACAGGTAAATATGGTTTCAATGGTGGTTGGACTCTCAGCTATAAGATTGGTTCTTCTAATGCTGCCGACTTGGCACGCGTTCGCGTTGCTGAAGATGGTCGCATCTTCGTTACTCGTATGAGTGGTCAAGGTAACTACATCATGTATGCTCCTTCATTTGAAGATCTCGTGGCTAACAACAAGTTCACTTCATTGTTCGAAGGCCTCACTCTCGATGCTGCTACATATAACTATAGCGATGCTAACGGCAACTTCATGGGTGCCGCTAACCTCGGCTTCGACGTGAAAGGCTCAGGCGAAGATCTTAAGATGGTAGCACTTTCAAGTAACGCTAACCACTGGAGTTATGTATATTCAGGTGCAAGCACCGACGAATATGCTCTTGGCACAGCGGCTACTCTTCCTGTTCCAACAAACATTGCTGCTTTGACAGGTAAATACACTATCGCTCCTGCTGCTACAAACGTTACTTATGATGATAATAAAGGTGGTATCTGGTATTGTCAATATCGTGGTACTCCTTCTGATGCTCAACCAGGTCTTGTTTACATCGACAGCACAGGTGTTGAAAAATACAAAGACTTAGTGAGCCGTGGTGGTGGTGGTGTTCGCGTATCTCCCGACGGAACTCAAATCGCAGTTGCTTCTTCAAGCGCTAATCCTAAACATTTCACTATTTACAATTTAGTATGGAGTGAAGACGGCGTTCCTGCTCTTCGTCGCGAATATGTGGTTACTCACAACATCGGTACTAACGTTTACGACATTGCTTGGGACCTCGCAGGTAACATCTACATTTGCGGTAACTCAGGTGAATATTTGAAAGGTTTCGCTCTTCCACGTACTGAAGCGTTTACTACAAAAGCAGCTTCTAAATACACATTTAGCACTGAAAACGTAGGAATCAACAAGATCGCTATCGAAAACGATGCTAATGCTCCTGTTGAATACTACAACCTCCAAGGAGTGAAAGTTGCTAATCCTTCAAATGGTGTATTTATTAAAGTACAAGGGAAGAAAGCATCTAAAGTTTACGTGAAATAGTTATAGGTATTATAAAAAATATTTTTTGATAATATAATAACGTTTAATAGAGGCTGTGCTATTGGCATAGCCTCTTTTTTTATTTATTAATGTCTAGTCCTGACATAGCGTTACAGTAAAAAGTAACAAAAAATGGAAGAGACTAAACACAAGTATGTTAAGCGAACACAACGCGATTATTCAATGCCTTTTAAGTTGGCAGTAGTACAAG
>JAZSDX010000020.1:0-9426 GCA_045531405.1 Muribaculaceae bacterium
CGTAGTTGAGATTTACAACAAACAACGCCCTCATTACTCATGTGGTTATCTAACACCCGAACAAATGCATAGACAATCAGAGAGAAAAATTAAAACGTATAAAAAAACTACACACAATGGAGCATGCTCCATTGTGTGTAATTAAAAAGTTATTAATTTTGTCCTAATAAATAAGTATTAATTTTGTAACGCTTATTTAGGACTAGTCATTTCTTCGGGTTTTAACCATTTATCAAACCATCGGAAGAATAATCGTTGCCACATTACCGCATTTTGTGGTTTCAAAATCCAGTGGTTTTCATCAGGATAAATTACCATTTCAGTAGGAATTCCACGAAGTTTTGCTGCATTAAATGCTTGCATTCCTTGTGATGCGAGAATGCGGAAGTCATATTCGCCATGTGAAATCATGATTGGGGCAGTCCATTTGTCAACATATTTGTGAGGAGATTGGCTGAATGTTCGTTGTGCCACTTCATTATCTTTATCCCAGAATGGACCTCCTAAATCCCAATTAGCAAACCACATTTCCTCTGTTTCGAGATATTGAGCTTCGGTATTAAAGATACCTGCATGAGCAAAGAGTGCAGCAAAACGATTATCATGATTACCGGCTAACCAATAAACCGAAAATCCTCCATAACTTGCACCTGTTGCTCCAATATGTTCAGCATCAATATATGGTTCTTTTTTCATTTCATCAACAGCCGATAGATAGTCTTTCATATTTTGACCACCATAATCACCCGAAATTTGCTCATTCCATTCTGTTCCAAATCCGGGTAAACCACGACGATTAGGAGCAATCACAACATATCCGTTTGCTGCCATTAAAGCAAAGTTCCAACGATAGCTCCAAAATTGACTCACTGCTTGTTGTGGACCACCTTGACAATAAAGGATTGCAGGATATTTCTTGTTTTTGTCGAAATTTTGAGGATAAATTACCCAAGTTGTCATCTCTTTACCATCGGTTGTTGGAATAAGGCGTTTTTCAACAGTTGGCATTGTAAGTTGGTCAAAAACATCTTTATTAACGAATGTCAGCTGTGTAACTTCGCCATTTTTCACGCTGAATATCTCATTAGGATATAGCATTGAATGATTTGTTACGATTAACTCATTGTCATCAGCAACAACTACATCGGCATAATCACTCACACCTCCGGCAACTTCTTTTACCTCTTTTGTATTAACATCAATACTGAATATTGGTGTTACACCTTGATAATGAGCAACAAAGAAAATCGAACTACTATTTGGACTCCAAGCAATAGTGTTTACAGTATAATCCCAATCATTAGTCAAATCTGTTTTTTCACCTGTTTTACGATCGAGAATAAAGATGCGATTTTTGTCTGATTCATATCCATCGCGTTCCATGCTCAACCATGCTACATATTTTCCGTCTGGTGAATACGCAGGATTTGTGTCATAACCCAGCATTCCCTCAGTGAGGTTAGTAGTTTTTTTTGATTCAATATTATAGAGGTATAAATCACTATTAGTTGATTCGGCATATTCCTTACCAGTTTTTTTGCGAGACACATAAATAACCTCTTTACCATCGGGCGACCATGCTAATGATTCAACTCCACCAAATGGTTTCATTGGAGCTTCGTATGGTTCTCCTTCCATAATATCAATAATATTAGAAATTTCCGAGCCATCAAAATCTGCCAAGAAGGGGTGGGGTATCTCCTTAACCCACTCGTCCCAATGCTTATACATCAAATCATTAACAACTATTCCAGAAGCTTTGGGTAGGTCGGGATATATATCTTGTGCAGTAGTCGTCGATTTAAGGCTAGAAATAAATAATACTTTTGTTTCATCGGGCGAAAGAATAAAACCATTTACACCTTTCTCAACATCGCTAACCATTTTACGGTCAGTTCCATCTGCATTCATTGTCCACATTTGCATTTTTCCCTCATCATTAGGATATAAAAATGCAATTTTGTTTCCACCATCAATCCACACAGCATTACTTTCGCTCTTCGCAGTCTTCGTGATACGAGTGTTTTCACTGCCATCAATATTCATCACATAGAGATCGTTATTACTACGATTTTGCTCTACACTCTCGTATGATATTCCATACAACACCTTTTTCTTATCAGGTGAAAGGATAGGCGACGATACACGTCCAAGAGCCTGCAAAGCCTCAATGCTAAATACACCATCTTCGCTCTTAAACTCTGGTTTGTCAATAATCTTTTCATCGGCATTGTCACCTACATTGCACGATGCAGCCAAAAGCACAGCTGTTGACATAATAATTGGTTTTAAGATATTCATAATTTTATATTTTGATTATTTTACTGCAAAGATAGTTATTATCAAATGAAATACAAAAGAGGCACAACACCATTATGTGATTGTGCCTCTACACGTAAAAATATTCTAAACTTAAATCTTATTTTACAATTAATCTCAATGTTTTCACTTGTGAGCCATCGTTAATGGTTAATAGATACATGCCGGCTGAGCAGTTGAGTTCGATTGCGTTCCATTCACCATCGAGCATCATTGTGCCGTTAGCTACCATCGCTCCACTTATTGATGTAAGCACATATTGAGCTTCGTTGCCTGATACTCCTAAGATTTTCACCCATGCTGTGTCGGTGGCAGGATTTTCACGCAATGTAACCGAGAATTCCTCTCCATCAACTTCTATATAACCAATTCCGGCAGGATCTTCGCCTGTAGAGAATTCCATTTCGTCGCCGTAAGTGGTGCCTTTGGCGGTTGTAACAAATGCACGATATTTATATGTAGAGTTATATTCAAGGTTTGCGAGTGTTGCACTCATTGAAATCCCTGAGGCATTAACAGTCATGCGATCGTCGGTTGATGCCGGCTTAATTGTTGTTCCGGTTTTCCAATATTCAAAACCTTGTGCTGTGATAACATCAGTACCCTCAAGGGCATACCCTTTCACGGTGGCAGAATTGTTGATTACTTGAATGTCTTCGTAAGTACGCACCTCAGGTTCGAAATACACATTGGCATCACCGGTAAAGAACGCAACCCAATCTCCATAATAAGTGTTGCCACTTGATGAAGTGTAATAAGGACGATATTTATAGTAAGCTTCTTTATCCACCCCACGCAATGAGCCTACAAGAACACCATCAACAACAGGACAACCGACCTTGTTTGATGGTAATTCTTCGGGAGCATCATAACGACGCCACTCAAAACCTGTTCCCTCGGTGGCATCGCAATTAGTTGCAGCAAGCAATCTCACACTCGTTGTTGATGTAGGCTTTGCCTCTTGAGTGGTCAACACCAATTCGCCGGTAGTAAATGTGTATGGAGTTGACCACACAATAACATTTTCAGCTATATTTTTAGCACCAAAATTTATAACGTATTCCGTATTTGGGTCTAACCGTACAAATGTTTTTTCTGTAAAATTATCAAACTTATTGTCTGTATGGTGGTCAATAATAAAACCACAACTATCAACCAAGTCTTTATTTGAAGAAAAACTGGCAGAAACATCTATTTTAGTCACACCAGAATTCCCCGTAAAATTTATCCCTATTTTTTGTGTTTTAACCGACAAATATTCCAAAATTACGCAATTAACAGCATTTATTGCCAAAATTGCATCCAACGAATAGTATGCACCAGGGGTTAATCCCGAAATAATAGCAGTACCAGTTGCCACATCTATTATTCGTTCCGGTTCAACATTGTCAAACGATTTATCGATTATAACTCTAGCCTCATAATTCGTTCGGTTAGATACATTTAAAGTAACCGTTGTCAATGAACTGGCTTTGTTATATACAGATAACAATCCGCTACAATCAATAAATGCATACGGAGATATGTTAGTAGAATTTGGGATTTTCAATGTTGTTAAATTTGAGCACCCTTCGAATGCGTAGTATCCAATATCTGTTACAGAATTAGGTATTGTCAAAGATTTTATAGGTAAATTCCCAAATATAAATCCAGGAATAGATTTCACACTATTACCAATATTTAATGTTTGTAAAGAATGACAACCACCAAACGCTACATAACTCAAATATGCACTATATTCGCAATTCTCTGCATTATAATTTATTACTTTTAGATTATTACAATCTCTAAATGCCGCACCTCCAATCTCGATTGTTGTAGTTGGGATTGTAATTTCAGTTAATCCACAATTCGAAAACGCAAAACGGCCAATAGTTTTTAGGGCACTCCCGATATTTGCATTTGTTAAGTTTGAACAATTTTCAAATGCTGATTCGCCTATTTTAATTACTGAATTAGGAATGGATACAGACGTCAAGCCGGTGCAACCTTCGAACGCAGAGGAGCCAATCTCGGTCACTGAATTTGGGATGGTTACCGAGGTCAAGCCGCTGCATCCATAGAACGCATAGTAGCCAATCTCGGTCACTGAATTTGGGATGGTTACCGAGGTCAAGCCGCTGCATCCATAGAACGCATAGTAGCCAATCGAGGTCACCGAATTTGGGATGGTTACCGAGGTCAAGCCGCTGCATCCATAGAACGCATAGTAGCCAATCGAGGTCACCGAATTGGGAATGGTCACTGAGGTCAAGCCGCTGCAACGGTAGAACGCAGAGCCACCAATCGATGTCACTGAGTAAGAGGTGCCTGAATTGATTACTATTTCAGGGATTGTAACAGCACCGGTATAAGTTGCAGACTCCCAAATACTACCTTCATAGGTGACTTCAACCGTGGTTGATGAAAGAATGTTGTAGTAGATTCCATCAACCTCGAAGTCGTGGGCGGAGATGGGGATTGAGGTTAGGAACAGTGCTACAAGTAGTAGCGGAATTTGTAGGAACTTTTTCATACATTAAATGCTTTTGTGTGCCTCCTGTGTCCCCTAATTTGGCGATTAATAATTGATTTATCGGGTTATAAAAACGCGAAAACGTGGGACATTGCTCAGTTTATTTTAATGGAGGCATCGCCAAACGCCCATCACAGAAATAAACAGCCCACCCCACGCTATACCTATATATATAGCACCCCGCCTATGGGGTGAGTATAGGCACGCATAGGCGTTTTATGACCGCTTAACCCTTCTGTGATTGAAAATTGGCGATTTTCCATTAAAGGATAAAGCTGAAAACGCTTTCACAAATATGTCTCATGTGGGGATGACAACGCTATGCCACCCACAAGATTGATGCAAAATTACAAAATCTCACACAGATTCACGCAGATTTGCATAGTTTTTTTACTTGCAATCGCAAAAAACTATGGAAGTATAGTCCTCGGCGTAAGACTACGAGATTATACGCGAATTTTTATCGAGATGGGAAAAGGCGACGTAAGAGGTCGGGGCGATGAAGTCGCTTTAACGATTGTATAATTTCCAATCTATATGTTTTGTCATACCAGAAGAAATATTTTCGTTGAGCGAGTTTCTCATCACGAGTAGTCGCTGTATATACATTTTCTCCTGTATATGGGTGAATACCGGTGTAATATATCTCTGTCGATAAGGTCATGGGGGTTGGGGTAAAGTCTTGAACCTGTTCGAGATGCATATTTAGATTTTTGGTTTCAACGGCAAGTTCAGCCATATCCACCTCTCGGCAACCAGGGTGACTTGAGATAAAGTAGGGGATAAGTTGCTGATTCAACCCATTAATACGGTTTACTTTATCAAAGATTTTCTTGAAATCATAATATAGTGAGAACGAGGGCTTACGCATAATCTCCAACACATGATCGCAAGTGTGTTCGGGGGCAACCTTTAATCTACCTGACACATGATTTGTGATTAATTCCTCATTGTATTTTGCATTTATGCGATCTACATCGGCATTACCTGTATGGTGCATAGATAGGTCATAACGCACACCACTGCCAATAAATGATTTCTTAATTTGTGGCAATGAATCAACACTTTTATAGATATCGAGCAATGGAGCATGGTTTGTATTAAGGTTGGGACAAGGCTTGGGGTGTAAACATGATGGTTTCATACACTTTTTGCATATATTCAAGTCTTTTCCACACATCATATACATATTTGCCGATGGCCCCCCCAAATCACTCAAATAGCCTTTGAACCCGGGCATGGTAGAGATTTGTTTCACTTCACGCAGTATTGATTCTTTGCTGCGAGATGCAATAAACTTGCCTTGATGAGCCGAGATTGTGCAAAATGAACAACCACCAAAACAACCACGATGCATATTTACCGAGAATTTTATCATCTCAAATGCAGGTATGGTTTTGCCTTTATATCGAGGGTGGGGTAGTCGAGTATATGGTAAATCAAATGAAGCATCAATTTGTTCGGTTGTCATAGGTGGGTTCATCGGGTTTACCTTAACTGCCTTATTACCATATTTTTGCCACAATGTTGCACCTTCATATCGATTAGACTGTTGCTCGATATGCTTAAAGTTTTGAGCTTGTGCTTTCTTATTTTGCAAACATTTATTGTAATCATTGAGAATGATATTATTTTCATCAGGTTCATTAATACCAACCACGTCGGTTAATATCGCAGTTTGCTTAATGTCATTCATATTCTCAATTTTCTCTCCTCGTTCTAATCGTTCAACGATTTCCAAGATTGGCATTTCACCCATTCCATAAATAAGCATATCGATAGGTGCATCGAGCAATATTGATGCACGCAAACGGTCTTCCCAATAATCATAATGCGACAAACGACGCATTGACGCTTCAATACCTCCTGCAATTATAGGTACTTCGGGATATAACTCTTTAAGAATTTTTGAATATACAATTGTTGGATAGTCGGGACGCATTCCATGACGACCATCGGGAGTATAAGCATCATCACTGCGACAGCGACGATTTGCTGTGTAATGATTTACCATCGAGTCCATCGCTCCTGCCGAGATTCCAAAAAACAATCGTGGACGACCAAACTTTTTGAAATCACGCAAATCATCACGCCAATTTGGCTGGGGGACAATGGCTACTTTTAACCCATGAGCTTGAAGTAGGCGTCCTATTACTGCTGCACCAAATGAGGGGTGATCAACATAAGCATCACCCGAAAACAAAACAACATCAACATCGTCCCAACCATGAGCTTTCATTTCTTTTACTGATGTTGGTAACCACTCGGTAATCTTATATAGATTCTCTGATGTGTTATTCGTTTTCATTTTCAAGTGCTTGTAGTCTATTTTCAAGTTTTATAATCTCATCACGAAGTCGTGCAGCTTCAATGAATTCCATATTCTTTGCAGCTTCAACCATTTGAGTGCGAAGTTGTGTTATCGTATGTTGCAATGACTCACTATTCATATAAGAAATTACAGGGTCGGCAGCTATATCAACTTTGTGGGTATATTCGCTTTCATACATCAATGCCTCGGGCTTTCTTCCTTGTGGCACAGGTTCAAAATCAGTATCTTTATCAAGTCCGATTATACGGTTGCGAGCTTTAATAATAGCTTGTGGTGTGATACCATTCTTTTCGTTATAATCCAACTGTAATGTGCGACGACGATTCGTTTCATCAATCGTTTGTTGCATGCTATCTGTAATCTTGTCTGCATACATTATAACTGTACCATTAAGATTTCGAGCAGCACGCCCAACAGTTTGGGTGAGAGATCGATGTGAACGCAAAAATCCCTCTTTGTCGGCATCAAGAATAACAACTAATGACACTTCAGGCAAATCAAGACCTTCACGCAGCAAGTTAACACCAATCAATACATCGTATATACCGGCACGAAGGTCATCAAGAATTTGAATGCGATCGAGTGTATCGACATCACTATGAATATATGCACAGCGGATTCTAAGTTTTTGCATATAATCATTCAATTCCTCAGCCATTCGCTTGGTAAGAGTAGTAACTAAAACACGTTCATCTTTTTCGGCCCTATCTTGAATTTCATCAATTAAGTCATCTATTTGATTTAATGATGGGCGAACTTCTATAACCGGATCTAAAAGTCCTGTTGGTCGAATTATTTGCTCAACAACAACGCCTTCGCATTTTTCCAATTCATAGTCGGCAGGCGTAGCACTCACATATATTATTTGCTTTGTTAATGACTCAAATTCCTCAAATTTAAGTGGTCTATTATCAAGTGCTGCCGGTAGCCTGAAACCATATTCTACAAGATTCATTTTTCGAGACAAATCGCCCCCATACATTGCTCGTATTTGTGGCACTGTAACATGGCTTTCATCAATGATTGTCAAGAAATTATCAGGGAAATAATCTAACAGACAAAATGGTCGAGAGCCGGGGCTTCTACCATCGAAATAACGGCTGTAATTTTCAATTCCTGAGCAATGACCAACTTCTTTCATCATCTCAACATCATACGTTACACGCTCGTTCAAGCGTTTTGCTTCAACCGGTCGAGCTTCCTTATAGAAGAAATCGACTTGCTGTCCTAAATCAAGCTGTATTTGAGCGATAGCAGATGCTTGTCGCTCTCGCGATGTTACAAATATATTTGCTGGGTATATCTTAAATCTATCATGAAAACCTAACGAAACTGCATCAACCGGGTGAACTGTAGAAATTGCTTCAATTTCATCGCCCCAAAATGTTATACGTAGAGCTATTTCTTCGTATGCAAGGCGAATATCTACAGTATCACCTTTAACTCTAAACGTACCACGCGAAAGTTCTACTTCATTGCGAGAATATAATGCATCTACCAACTGTCGTAGAAACGCATTTCTGGCAATTTTTTGTCCAACCTTAATTTCAATTACATTGCTATGAAAATCAGCCGGGTTACCAATACCATATATACAAGAAACAGAAGATACAACGATTACATCATTACGACCCGACAAAAGAGCCGAAGTCGTAGCTAATCTTAGTTTATCAATTTCATCGTTTATCATCAAATCCTTTTCGATATATTTATCTACCGATGGAATATACGCTTCAGGCTGATAATAATCATAATATGAAACAAAATATTGTACTGAATTATTTGGAAAAAACGACTTAAACTCACTATATAATTGAGCTGCGAGCGTCTTATTATGGCTTAAAATAAGAGTAGGGCGTTGTACTCGTTCTATAACATTTGCCATAGTAAACGTCTTACCAGATCCGGTAACACCAAGCAAAGTTTGTGCCTGTGTTCCACCAATTACTCCTTCAACCAATTGGTCGATTGCTTGTGGTTGATCGCCTGTGGGTTTATATTGAGATGCTAACTCAAATTTCATATAATAAAATTATTTACAAAGATAATTAGATTAACTCAAAGATAAAAACAAAAAAGGCAATAGACAATATCTACTACCACACCATATATATACATAATGTCTAGTCCTGACATAGCGTTACAGTAAAAAGTAACAAAAAATGGAAGAGACTAAACACAAGTATGTTAAGCGAACACAACGAGATTATTCAATGCCTTTTAAGTTGGCAGTAGTACAAGAAGTAGAGCACACAGGAAT
>JAZSDX010000071.1:0-4629 GCA_045531405.1 Muribaculaceae bacterium
TGCATAGACAATCAGAGAGAAAAATTAAAACGTATAAAAAAACTACAAACAATGGAGCATGCTCCATTGTGTGTAACTAAAAAGTTATTAATTTTGTCCTAATAAATAAGTATTAATTTTGTAACGCTTATTTAGGACTAGACAATAAGTCAAATTAGGAATATTTTAGTGATTCAAAAAATTCATTTCTCAAATCGATAGAACTTTCAAAATCTCCGATATAGTCGATAGTTGTTGTTGATGAATCTTGTTTTTCAACACCACGCATTTTCATACATAAGTGTTGGGCATTACATACGACAATAACACCTTTTGCATCAAGTGATTTAGCTACAGCTTCACATACTTCTGTAGTGAGTCGCTCTTGAACTTGTAAGCGTTGTGCAAATACATCAACAATGCGAGCAAGTTTGCTCAATCCTATCATTTTGCCATTAGGAATATATCCAATGGATATTCGGCCAAAAAAAGGAAGAATGTGGTGCTCGCAAAAAGAGTAAAATTCAATATCTTTTACTATAATCATTTTTGACCCGGCATGCTCAAAAATTGCTTGTTGTGCAATTTCAATAGCATCGGCACGATATCCTTTAGTGGATTTATAAAGGGCTTTGGCTGCTCTTATCGGTGTTTTTAATAAACCCTCTCTTGATGTGTCTTCGCCAAGAAGTTTTATGATTTCTTCAAAATGAGAAGCAATCTGCTCTATTTTTTCATTTGAGTCTTTAATGTGATTCATCGTTAATTGAAATAAATTTATCGTGTAACGACTATATTCTTTTTGCGAATTGTCATATTTTCATTAGGGAACGCACGTTGGAGCTCTTTTAGGGCTTTCAATGCATCATCTTCATTAAAGAATGTGCCTACCCACACTTGCCAATATGGAAGATTGGAAGTTATTTTAGCCCCATATTGAGGGAAACGAGAATTAATTTGTTGAGATAAAGTATAAGCACTTTCTCGTTTATTGGCTTTATTGAAAGCAAGTATGCGATAACTTAATTGCTTACCTGCTGTTATGTGAGTTTTATGTTTTTTCTTAGAATCGTCTAATTCATCTTCATTTTCGATATCAAGGATTCGATAGTTTAATTGCTCTGGTTGAAAAATCTCAATTGTAGATTTTGAATCGGAGTTAATGCGATCTATAATTGATATAGAATCGTTTTTTACATCGTCGGCAAAAAGAAATATACTTGAGAATGTAAAAACAATGATTAATGAAGAAAATCTTAATAGCATCATTCCAAAGTTAAAGAATGAATAAGGCTACAATAAATCTATTGTAGCCTTATATGTAAAATTTATTAGAATGCAGTTACGATGCCCATAAATGATTCAACTTCAAGAGCTGCACCACCGATAAGACCACCATCAACATTAGGTTTTGCGAAAAGCTCAGCAGCATTTGAAGGCTTGCAGCTACCACCATAAAGGATTGAAGTGTTGTTAGCTACTTCTTCGCCATATTTAGCAACAAGAACTTCGCGAATGAATGCGTGGATTTCTTCGGCTTGGTCTGCTGTTGCAGTTTTTCCGGTACCGATAGCCCAAACTGGTTCGTAAGCAAGAACGATTTTACCAAAGTCTTCAGCTGAAAGTTCAAAAAGAGAATCTTCGATTTGAGCTTTAACAACATTAAAGTAAGTGCCGTTTTCACGTTCTTCAAGAACTTCACCAATACAGAAAATTGGAGTGAGGTTGTTTTCGAGAGCGAGGTTTACTTTTGTTTTGAGTATTTCGGCAGTTTCTCCATAATATTGGCGACGTTCAGAGTGTCCGAGGATAACATATTTAGCACCAGTTGAAGCAACCATAGGAGCAGATACTTCGCCTGTGTATGCACCAGATTTGTGGTCAGCACAGTTTTCAGCAGCAAGACCGAGTTTTGATGAATCAATAACTTCGTTGATAGAAGCAAGGTGAGTGAACGGAACACCAATAATTACATCACAATTAGCAGTTACATTTTTAAGTGCTTCATTAACACCTTTGGCAAGAGCAACACCTTCTTGAAGAGTGGTGTTCATTTTCCAGTTGCCGGCAACAATATTCTTTCTCATTTTTTGTAGATTAATGTGTATAAATTAATTGATAAATTCAAGCTAAATTTTATTTTGCAAAGTTACATTCTTTTTTTCGTTTTTGCGAGAAAAATATCGTATAACTGCAATAATAACGAGGTTTATTATAAAAATAACAAATAAAGATGCTAAATAGCCAGTTGTTAATACCCAAAACATAGATTTACTATTGAGCGATAGTGTAGCTAATATATCACGATCTTTTGATGTCGCAAAAATATTGGAGGGAATTGAAGATAATGTTCGTTTCCATTGAATAATACCATTCTTAAGATATACTACCGACATTTTTCCTCGTGCAAGTTCTTTTATTGCAGTGTCCTCTGCTATATATTTGGGCCATTGAGCAAGTGAAATATCTGCCCAACGGTCGATTTTTTTAACTTCATTTGAGGCAAAAATTCCGAATAATTCTCCACCTTGCCCGATTATATATTTATTCATTTCATTGATGAGGAATGAATGAGAAATATCGGCATATCTAATTTCGGGGATAAGAAGAATTACTTGGTCGTTGGTTGTAGATATAATATCGTTAGTAACATCTTCATTGTCAAGTGAAAATATTGAAAATTGACTATTGCTAATGTCATCTGTGCCGTTTTTTGTTGAATTGGTTTGCTCAATGCGAGTTATAAAAGTCCATGTGCTATCGGGCAGATTGTCAATGTCAAATTCTTTCTCGATTCCGTCTTTTGCATATATAAAGCTATATTCTGCGTCTTGAGAAGGTTCTGAGTTGTTTGCTAATGAAGTTCCTACTTTATAAGGTCGGAAGTCAATCAATGGTTGGACATTGTAGCCGATAAACCCAATAATTAAGATGTAGATATAGCTTAAACAGCCAACAAGCCATTGAATATTGGAGTGAAAAATCCCTTTTGTCGTGGTGTTATACTTCAATAAATAGATAAGCCCCAATGAAATAAAAATGTTTTTCAAAAAGGTTGAAACATTTGAGATTTTCCAAAAATCGCCAAAGCAACCACAATCATCAACCGGATTGGCAAGCATAATGTATGCACTTAATGGTAGCATTATCAGTATGATTGCTGATGCAAACCATGTCGAAGTGCGACGATAACATCCGGTTGCGAGAAGAATACCAACAACAAATTCAATGGCAGATAATGTAATCGCCGTAAAAACGACGAGTTGACGGGTTATATCCCACCCCCAAACGTTGAGATATTGTTCAATTTTGTAAGTAAATCCCCACACATCTATCATCTTTGTCAATCCCGAGATAATAAATGTAGCTCCAATAATAATGCGTAATGCCCATACAATATATGGCATTAACTTTTTATTTATTTGGGAGATTTGGCTCATTATGCTATTTTTCGGTGAGCTTGATAATGGCAAATACCGAATAGTTTATCATATCTTTATAGTTAGCATCAATGCCTTCCGATACTAATGTTGCTCCATCGTTGTCTTCAATTTGTTTTGTGCGAAGAATCTTCATGAGAATAAGATCGGTATATGAATATACTCTCATTGAACGCCAAGCCTCATCATAGTCATGATTTTTTGCAATCATCAATGCTTTCGTTTCGGCAACAAGTGAGTCGTATAGCTCAATCGCTTCTTCAACCGACATATCTTCGGTTTCGGCATGTCCTTTTAATAATTGAATTAGTCCGATGATGCCATAGTTCACGATGCCAATAAATTCGGGAAGAATCCCCTCTCCTACTTTTGATTCTTTTTTTATTTCAAGCGAGCGAATGCGATTGGCTTTGATGAAAATTTGGTCGGTAATTGATGAAGCACGCATTATTCTCCATGCAGCACCATAGTCGTGAAGTTTTTTTACATAAAGGTCGCGACACATTTTCAATGCTGCGTCAAATTGGACGTTTGTATCTATCATAACTATTATTGTTGTTGGGTAAAATTCTTTTACAAAGTTACACAATTTCTTATATTAAAAGCTGAAATAAAAGAAAATATTGACAATCTTAGTGAAGATTGAATTAAAAGCATTATTTTTGCAATATCATTTCAAAAATTAAATTCAAAATAGATTATGTTAAAAACAGTATTATCAATATCAGGACGTCCCGGATTGTATAAGTTAGTGAGCCAAGGTAAAAATATGTTGATTGTAGAATCAATTTCAACAGGCAAACGTATGCCTGCTTATGCTCACGATAAAATCATTTCTCTTGGAGATATTGCTATCTATACAATGGAAGAAGATATTCCTTTGGCAGATGTGTTTGAATCAATCAAAGAGAAAAATGAAGGTAAGACCGTAGATGTGAAAGCGATGAAAAGCGACAAAGAGATTCGTGAATATTTTGCAACAGTGTTACCCGATTTTGATGATGAACGTGTTTATACTAATGATATTAAAAAAGTTTTTGCTTGGTATAATGCACTTGTTGAAGCCGGAATGACTGATTTCAAACCAGCAGAAATGGCTGAAGATTCTACTGAAGAATAATAGTTATTATAAATTGACTAGTCCTAAATAAGCGTTACAAAATTAATACTTATTTATTAGGACAAAATTAATAACTTTTTAATTACACAC
>JAZSDX010000006.1:0-37151 GCA_045531405.1 Muribaculaceae bacterium
ACTAATTGAGCAGAGTCAGTTTGATGCTGTTCAAGCTAAAATCAATCGAAGACCTCGAGAAAAACTAAATTTTTCTTCTCCAAAAATTGAATTCTTCAAATTATTAAAATAATTTTGCACTTGCTTGTTGACTCTACATATGTAAATGTTTATCTTCTCAATTTTGAGATTCCACATAAACGCATTATCTTTGTGTAAATTTACAACAAGGCATAAATTTAACGGTGAAAAAACTTTTAAGTTTTATTATTCCCATTATAATTGCAGTAGCCTTTATTAATGGGAACGAAGAGGTAGAATCAACTATTTTAGATGATTATGCCACTGACTTGACAACCGAAAACAGCACCTACCTTGACGATTGCTTTGTATGTGATTTTGATATATATCTTCCTCGTCAAATACCAATTCCAAGCGTCCTTCGATTACAAAATCACACAAAAAGGACAAATATTTCTCATAACAATCATTTCAAAACAATAAAAGCAGGAAAATTTGACGATTCCGGCTTAAGAAAAATTTCCCAAAAAAAATTTCTTATCGTCCATTACTCGTTTATCAAGCCTTTTCATCGATTGATTAGCCTTGGTAAGCTTGTTATTTAGTGTTTTACATATAGGATTCAACTGTAGCATATTTTTTCGGGAATATGCTTTAGGTTTTATTGTTTCAACAACAAAATTTCTCAAATTCTGGCTTATTGGTCAAAATTTTAAATTCTATTTATATACACTAAAACAATGGACATTTTTCAATTATTTACTCTTTTAGGAGCATTAGGTATGTTCCTATATGGTATGAATTTAATGAGTTCGGGGCTTCAAAAAGCTTCGGGGGACAAACTTCGTAGCTTCCTTTCTGCAATGACATCTAACCCATTTAAGGGAGTCATGACCGGACTTGGCATTACATCAATTATTCAATCTTCATCAGCTACAACCGTAATGGTTGTGAGTTTTGTTAATGCCGGGCTACTCACACTTGGACAAGCTATCGGCGTTATCATGGGAGCTAATATTGGCACAACTGTAACCGCTTGGCTTGTATCGTGGCTCGGATTCAAAGCCGACATATCAATTCTTGCAGTTCCATTGATGCTATTTGGATTCTTATTTTCTAATTCAAAGAAAAATCAACGCCAAAACATAGGTGAGCTTATCGTTGGTTTCTGCCTCTTATTCTTAGGGCTTTCGTTTATGAAAGAATCGGTTCCTGATTTGAATAGCACTCCCGAAGTTTTGGATTTTGTTAAAACATGGTCAAGCTATGGATTTAGCTCTGTTTTAATATTCCTTACTTTCGGGACTATTTTAACGCTTATTCTCCAATCGTCATCGGCAACAATGGCAATTACTCTCATTATGTTGAGCATGGGTTGGATTCCTTTTAGTATGGCATGTGCAATGGTGTTGGGTGAGAATATTGGAACAACAATTACAGCCAACATTGCCGCATCCGTAGGTAATACCCAGGCCAAAAGAGCCGCAATGTCACATACTATATTCAATCTATTTGGCGTTGTTTGGGCATTAATTTTATTCAAACCATTCCTTGCTCTTGTTGGAAATATTACCGAAATGACCTTTGGACTTCCAAACCCTGCCAATGAAGGTTTTGTCGTAAATTCGCCAAATACCGACGAAGGTGTTGCTGCTTTGTATGGTCTTTCAATGTTACACACCTTATTTAATACTATCAATACTCTAATATTAGTTTGGTTTATCAAATATATTGAAAAGATCGTTGTTTGGATAATTAAAACTCCGAAAAATCAAGAAAGTGAAGTGTTCCGACTCAAATACATATCTGCCGGTCCTGTTGCCACACCCGAACTTGCAACCGAACAAGCATTTGATGAAATTATACATTTTGCTCAAATCTCACAAAAAGGGCTTGAATATGCTAAATTAGCAATTCAAGAGAGTGATATCAATAAGTTTGAAGAATATCGTGGCAAATTGGTTAAATATGAAGAAATATCTGATCGTATCGAGTATGAAATTGCTGCGTTCCTTAATGCTGTTTCGGCTGGTGATATCAGTGAAGAAACTTCAAATAGGATAAAGGCAATGTATAAGATTATTGGTGAATTAGAATCTCTTGGCGATTCGGGTGAAGCAATCAGCCGCATACTTTCTCGTCGTAACATTCATAATAAAATATTTGATCAAGATACCATTGACAAGTTATTAAGAATGATAGCAAGCATAGAAAAAGCCTACAATGTAATGATTGCAAACCTTAACGCAGCACACAAAGGTTCTCTAATTGAGATTTCTAACGCATATAATGCCGAAGAACAAATCAATAATCTAAGAAACGACCTTCGCGATTCCGAAATTGAGGATATTGAAACCAATATTAAGAATTATCAAACAAGTATCTACTATATTGATATTGTTAATCAACTTGAACGAATGGGCGACTTCATTATCAACATTTCTCAAGATTTGGAATCGGCATTTGCTCAAAAACGATAATCATTCGTCATATTCTATACTTGGGGTTCTCCTTCTTTGAAGAATCCCAAGTGTTTTTTTATTGCAAAATAGCCAAAAGGGAGTTGTGTTTATTTGTCATTTGAAACAATATGATGTAACTTTGCAAGATATTAATTTAAACAATCAATATTACAAATTTCATGCTTGAATCAATAGGAAATTCTATCGTAACAATCGCCGACTTTGTATGTGGTTACCCTATGTTTCTCACACTCATTGGAGGGGGATTGTTTCTTTTTATATATTCTGGAGCAGTATCACTTCGTAGGCTTCCATATGCGATCGCTGCACTTCGAACAAAAAGTGATGCAAAAAATGGTCAAATCAGTTCGGCTCAGGCTCTTGCCTCAGTAGTTGCCGCAACTGTGGGGCTTGGAAATATAGCCGGTGTATGTATTGCATTGGTTATGGGTGGTCCCGGTGCTATATTTTGGCTTTGGGTGAGTGCAATCGTGGGAATGTGCACTAAATACCACGAAGGAGTTCTCTCCATTATGTATAAAGGGAAAGATAACGAAGAAAATCCACAGGGTGGACCAATGTTTATAATTGAGCGTGGATTAGGAATGAAATGGAAGCCATTGGCTGTATTTTTTGCTGTTGCCGGTATGTTTGGCACTATGTGTATAATGAATGCCAATCAACTTGCTGAGGGTGCAGTGGCAACATTTACCACTCCCGAATGGATTGAAAACAACAACATTCTATCAACTATATCGTCAATAACTACTCTTGACAACCTACAATCATTCAAACTCATATTTGGCACAATTGTGGCTGCAATAGTTTCAATTGTAGTACTTGGTGGCATCAAACGTATTGCTAATGTGGCAACCGTGTTAGTGCCATTTATGGTGGGAGCGTATTTCCTTATGGTTCTTTATATTATCATTACACACATAGGAGATGTTCCCGAAGTAATAGCAAGTATATTCCGTGAAGCATTCAGCCTTAAAGCCGGTTGGGGCGCATTGATAGGGATTGCTCTTATTGGCGCTCGTCGAGCTGCTTTAGTGAACGATGCCGGAGTGGGGACGGCATCAATTATGCATGGAGCTTCTAAAAATGACCAACCTGTACGCGAGGGGCTTGTCGCGATGTTGGGTCCAAGTATCGACTCAGGGTTGGTTTGCACTCTCACAGCTTTAGCTATATTGCTTTGTGGCAACATAGATGTAGAGGGTGTAAAAGGGCTTCAAATTGCAATGGAAGCTTTTAATAATGCAATCCCAGGTGGAAAATATTTGCTTATGATAATTGTAATATGTTTTGGCATGTCGTCAATGTTTTCATATTCTTTCTATGGCAACCGATGTGCAAGCTACCTTTTTGGAGCAAAACGAGCAAAATATTATACCTATTTCTTTATTCTATCACTTATAGTTTTTGCTGTTGTTGATGCCGATAAAGCAGTGGGAGTATGCGACTTATTCTATGGATTAATGGCATTCCCCACAATGTTTGCAATATTGCGATTAAGCCCAAAAGTAAAACAAGCTACAAAAGAATACTTTTCAAAGAAATAATCCTTTCAATAAGATATAATTATGCTAAACTTTATAACTTGGACTGCTGATCCCATTCTTCTTGATACATCATTTATTGACATCAGATGGTATTCATTGATGTTTCTTGTGGGTTTTATGGGTGGTTATAAAATTGTAGAAAAAATATTCAAGCGTGAAGGTGCCCCCGAAAGTTGGTTAGGCTCGTTATTGATATGGGTTATGATTGGCACAGTTGTTGGTGCTCGACTCGGACATGTTTTCTTCTATGAATGGGAACAATATTCACAAAATCCTATTGATATATTCAAAATCTGGGAAGGTGGATTAGCAAGTCATGGTGGTACAATAGGTGTGATTCTTGCAGTAATTCTATTTTCTAAATATACTGCTCATCGTAGCGTGGTATGGACACTTGACCGTTTAGCAGTAGCCGTAGCGATGGTTGCCGGATTGATACGACTTGGCAATCTCTTTAATCACGAGATATATGGACATGTTACCGATGTGCCTTGGGCGTTCTGCTTCATTAGAAATATTCATGCATGGCAAGCCGGTGCCGAACCAATATTCACAGCACCGTCTCATCCCACTCAACTATATGAGTCATTATGTTACTTTGCCTTATTTGGACTATTGATGTGGCTATATTGGAAAAAGAACGCACAAGAACGTCCCGGACTTTTGCTCGGCATTTTCTTTGTGTGGGTATTTGGCTCACGCTTTCTCATTGAATTTGTAAAAAACAATCAAGTGGCATTTGAAGAAACAATGACTCTAAACATGGGACAATGGCTAAGCATACCATTTGTATTGATAGGCATTGCACTTATCATCTACGCAATGAAACGTCCCTGCATTGTCCTTGAATATCCCAATAAATTCCCTGAAGAAAAGAAGAAATAGAGTGGTGAGATAAATAGTTAGAACTTGAATGATGCAAATCTGTTTTTGATTTTGTCGCGAACACGGCGAAATTCGCTCATGATATATTCTTCGTTGCCAACGATGTCGCTTGGGTCATCAAAACCTATATGTAGGCGATTATGAACTACCCCAATGAAGTTAGGGCAACTTTCATTAGCACCGCCACACACAGTAATCACATAATCCCATTCTTCGTTTAGATATATCTCTACATTTTTAGGGAAATGTGAAGATAAATCGATACCCAACTCTGCCATAACCTTTATGGCTTTGGAATTAACTTGTGATGCGGGATTTGTTCCAGCCGAATGAACATCATAGTCGGGGTGAAATAATTGTATAAAACCATGAGCCATTTGGCTACGGCAACTATTTCCGGTGCAAAGAATAAGTATTTTCATAACATAAAAAAGAGTTATTTTCTTTCTGCCCAAAGATGACGAATTGCTATTATCGGATGAAAAAATATCATGCGAGGACCTGCAAAACGCATTACTGCACGCATTTTTTCTCTCATGTCGGGTTTATAGCAGTGAATAGGGCATTTACGACAAGTTGGCTTCGTCTCTCCGTATTTACAATAATTTAGTCGTTGGTGGGCATATTCAAGGAGTTGATGACAGTTATCACAAAGATGTTTATTGTGTTCGTGATATTTGCAATAGATACGCACCATCTTAGCGACGGTATTTTTCTCACTTTCGATACGAGTCATAATAAGTTACTTCGTTTTGATAGGCTCCATGTGTATTCCCACATGAGTGCCATTGCCATATTCCTTTTTTAGGCGGTTTTCAATGTCGGTTGTAATATTGTGAACTTCGCGTAGTGTTAAGTTTCCATCAAGTCGTATATGCACTTCAATTGCAATGTTGTTACCGATACGACGAGTGCGAAGGTGATGAGGTTCGGCAACTTGAGGAAATGATAATATTATATGCGTAATATTCTCTTCGACTTCGTTAGGTAGTGAGCGTTCAAGAAGTTCTTCGAGACATGGCTTGATAAGTTGATACGCCACTTTGATAATAAAGAAACTCACGATAACGGCAGCAATAGGGTCAAGAACTCGCCATTGTTGCCCAAGTAATATAGCTCCGCCTATTCCTATTGCAGTGCCTATCGAAGAAAAAGCATCGCTACGATGATGCCACGCATTGGCAACCACAGCTTGCGAGTTGAGTTGTTTTCCTTTGATAATCGTGTATTGATATAATATTTCTTTCATAAGGATTGATGCGATTGCAGCAATAAGTGCTAACATGCCGGGTTGGGGTAGTGTTTCTCCCGAAAGGAATGCCATGATTTTTACCACTCCGTTATAAAAAATACTAAAACCTACGGCTACGAGAATCAGCCCTATAATAGCAGTGGCAAGTGTTTCATATTTGCCATGGCCGTAATGGTGGTCTTTGTCGGCGGGTTTTGATGATATTTTGACGAAAAAGATAACAATAATGTCGGTAATAAAATCACTTAATGAGTGAACAGCATCTGCAATCATTGCGGCACTGTTGCCCAAAATCCCGGCAAGGAATTTGAAAATAAGTAGCAGGAAGTTGACAATGCTCCCCACAATAGTTACTCGGTAAATACCTTTTTGGCGTGATTTATTTTCGATTGTCATTTTATGAATTTGTCAGCAATTAATATTCCAATATATGTCATGATTATGCACACTACTACTGAGCAGAGGATATATATTATACCTAATAAACGATGTCCCGATTGCAAAAGTTGTAACGCTTGAGCTGAGAATGTGGAAAAGGTGGTGAATCCTCCACAAAATCCCACAGCTAAGAGTAGATGCCAATCTCCTTTTGATAGAGCGATAACAATACCAATCAAAAGAGAACCAAGTGCGTTGGTTGTCATAGTCGCAATCTCTGACGATATGACAAGATGTGAGCTTAGTAGCGAAATCCCATACCGAGCAATGCTTCCTAATGCCCCTCCAATTCCAACTAATAAAAAGTCACGTAGCATTTTTATATGTTTTGTTGACGATACAAAGTTATACATTAAATTTATTTTTAGCTAAATTTGTGTAACGAATATAATGCCTATTTCGTCTTATATGTGAAATGGAACGATTGGAGTTTGAAAATATAGTGAAGAATATTCGCCCACAATTGAAAAATAGGGCGTTATCTATATTACATGACGATGCAGAGGCTGAAGATGTGGTTCAGGATGCGTTGCTAAAACTATGGTCAATGAGACCACAGTTGAATAAATATAGATCGGTTGAGGCATTAGTTATGGTTATAACGCAACGATTGAGTCTTGACGTTTTGAAACGAAGACGAAATGAGGCTTATAACGGAGAGGAACCACAAGAATTGGAATATTCTCCACATGAAGAACTTGAACGCATAGAAAGTGATATGAGAGTAGATGCAATATTAGCACAACTCCCCGATAAGCAGTCGGCAATATTGCGAATGAAACATATTGATTGCCTTGAAACTGTAGAAATTGCAACGTTAACCGGAATGAGTGAAGGTGCAGTGAGAATAACACTTATGCGAGCACGAAATAAAATAAAAGAATTGTTTTTGAATAAGAAAAGATGAATATGATTAATAATAAAAATATAAATGAGTGGATGACTCGATTTTTTAATGGAGAAACCACTTGTGACGAAGAAAAGGCATTGTTAGCTTATTTTAGACAAACTAACATATCATCATCAGTGGAACAATATCGAGAAATGATGGAGTGGTATGATGCCGGAATGCAAACACCTAATCAAAACGATGTTTCAAAAAATAGGAAAGTCTTGTTTGCACCCATTTTTAGATACATATCAATAGCAGCATCGATGTTAATTGTGATAACAGTGGGTTTTAATATGTATAAAATAGGATTGAGAAATAGTGAGTTGAATGAATTGTACAAAATCTATAAGGGTAGTTATATTATAGAAAACGGAGTCAAAAATGCCAATTTGGGCGAAATTTTACCTGAGGTACAACTTAGTGAACAATATGCTGAGAATTGTAAAGCCTTAATTTTAGAACAAGCCCTTGATGGTGTTGATGATGTTACTGAACGAGAATATATTATTGAAATATTATCAACCGATTAAAACCATAAAAATATGAATGTTTTTAGATTAATTTTAATTTTATCAATGATTGCAATTACTTCATGTATGTCAGCTCAACGACAAATTAATGATGTAATAAGAAAAATAGAATCAGAAAAACAAGCCAAAGTTGTTTATTCAGAGAAACGAGGTCCTAAATCGCATAAAGTATATAAAATAGCAGAAACAATATCATTTCAATCAGATGAATTGGCAAAACAGTTGCTTAATGCTATTAATGCTGAACGCAAAAATTCAGTTTCTTATGAAATAATCAATAATAATAATACATATATTATTAAGTTCCAAAATGAGAATAAAATAGATAAATATGAAATACTATTTAAGAAAAGACGCTCCGGTATATACAAATATTTTATTTCATTAAAAAAAGAGGGACATAAGGCATGTGATGGCAGCTATCCCGAATGGGAATAGATGATAGAAAGGATTATTAATACACAATCGAATTATGAAGCATATAATATTGATACTATTATGCCTGAATTCTGTTGTAGCATTAGCTGAAATTGAGGATGTAGATACTGTTAGCCCTGATACATTAAAAGAGGTCGTTGTAGAAGCTGAATTACAAAGAACTACAGCCAAAGTGACAACATATACGCCCACTGCAAGAACTAAAAAAGCTGCTCAAAATGCAACCGATTTGTTACAACAGATGGCTATCCCACAATTGACTGTTGATCCAATTTCCAAAGTTGTTACGACTTCTTCGGGACAAGATGTTTCAATATTTGTCAATTATTTAAGAGCTTCGACCGAGGATATGCAAGGATTGAAAACAACAGATGTGTTAAGAGTTGAGTATATGGATTTTCCTACCGATCCACGATTTCAAGGTGTTCCTCATGTGGTTAATATAATAGTCCAAGAATATGAATATGGAGGATATACAAAAATATCAGATAATCAATTTGCCATAATTGGTGTAATAAATAAAGGGTCGATATATTCTAAATTTGCATATCGCAAAATGGTATATGATTTATATGCAGGATGCGATTATGTTAACTCGCATGAAATGGGAACTTCGGAATATTCTACATTTAGACTGCCTTTTGGAGAAATTAATCGCAATCAGGAATACCTTTCATCAAATATCGAATATATCAAAGTGCCGTTGACATTTAGGGCTTCTTATAATACAAAAAATGTACAAATTATAAACACGGTAGGCTTTTCAGTAAATAATCGTTTTGAAAATAATCAACGAGGACAACTTTCTTTTGAACCATCAAATGGTGTGGTATATAAATATAAGAATGATTCTCCATCAATAAATAGGACTCTCTCGTGGAGAGGAAATTATTTTATATCGTTGCCTAAATTGTGGAGTGTGGTGTTTAATCCACGTTTTACCTATGGAAATAATACATTATATAGTAAATATTCAACAGACTTGCCTAATGTTGACCCAATTGTCAATGATGCAAAGGAGGATGTCTATAATTTTAGAGCGAGTGCGTATTTAATGAAGCGAATAAATAAAAGGAATACGGTAAAATTAGGGATGTTAGGAGGTTCAAGTATAAATAATGTTTCATATTTGGGAACATCTCCATACGATACTGATTTTTCAAATTCTTTTTGTGGCGCAGAGATAGCATATACTCTAAATATGCAAGATTTTAGTGTTGATGCCGATGCTGGGATATTAGGAGAGTTTTTGCGAACCAATGGGATAAAATATAATGATCGATATCCATATGCTCATTTATCGGCATCATGGTCGCCAAATAAACGCAATAGATTAAATTTGTGGGCTCAATACGCTACAAATTCACCAGATGTATCGGAACGTTCTCCTAATGTAATACAAAACAACGAACTACTATATCAAACCGGAAATCCGTTGTTGCAAAATTCTCGTCATGTAACATTTAATGGTTCCTATACTTTTTTGCCTAATAATAAATTTTCGTTAACTACTTTTGCGACCTACTTTGGAATATATGATAGGGCAGTTACGATTTATGATTTGTATAATGAGTGTAGTTCGATAATTCGTACATATCAAAATAGTGGAGATTTTACAAAAGTACAAGTTGGAGCCAATGCTACATTGAGAATGCTTGAAAATAATTTGATATTTCAAATTCGTCCATCTTTAACACATTTTTCTTCAATAGGTTATGTGGAAAGTAAGTACACACCCTTGTCATGTAGTATATATGGACAGTATTATTTAGGTGATTTTAGATTTTCAGCATATTATGCAACAAGAAATCATGTGATGAATCAATCAACAGGTGGATATAATACAAGTCGAAGTTCATATCAAATTCAGATGGGTTGGGCAAATGGTGTATGGAATATAGGATTGTCGGTTAATAACTTTTTAAGATATGGATATGATGGCAGTTGGGGCGAATTAAATACTCCATTATGTTCAAAACGAGTAATAACCCATTCCGCCAACTATCATGCATATATGATGCTATCGGCAATCTATACATTTGGATATGGAAAGAAAATAAATCGCAAAAATGAGATTGACGCAATTGACGGAGCAGGAAGTGCCATTATGAAATAATATCACAATACAGACATCAATCTATGTCACTATTTTCTGAAGAGTATTATGTGGTTGGGAATGTTTAATTGTAAATTGTTGAATTCCAATTATTTACCCCCCCGCACAGAAGGCGGTGTTTATAGTTTGAAATAATGAAAAAAGTTTCTTAAATTTGCGAAATAAAGGAGTTGGCAGGACCAACGATTAACAGGTGCAAACCGATAATAGAATAGATTTAATACCATAAAAATTAAACGATATGAAAACAATTAAAAGATTTATCGCAGTCGCAATTGCATTGATTGCAATCGCAGGTACAGCTTCAGCTCAATTGTCATTTGGTGTTAAGGCTGGCGCAAAAATTGATGATATAAAATTTGAGAATAAGGATTTTTCTGCTCATAATTCGGTCGGTTTGACGGCAGGTTTGATGTTGGAGTTTATGATTCCCTCTACAAGTGTTGGTATCGATGTATCTTTAATGTATTCACATATTAATGTTAAATTTACAGAAGAAGTTCATGAAAATTCCTTTAATATAGTAGATGCCGGTTGTGACTTTATCGAGTTGCCTATTAATTTTAAATGGAAAATAAAATTGCCGGTAGCTCGTAACATAGTTAAACCTTATGTTTTTACCGGACCATGCTTTTCGAGTTATGCCGGTAGAAAACATTTAACTTATCAAATTAGAAAGAAAGGATTTGATGCGTATTGGAATCTTGGCGTTGGTGTTGAATTATTTGATAAAGTACAAGTCGGTGCTAATTATGGTTGGGGATTAAACAATACTTTAGAGAAATATCACCTAAATTGGAATGAAATAGAAAGTCGAATAAATACCTGGACTATCACTGCTACTTACATATTCTAAACAACTGATACAATACACAAATGAGGTGAGTCAATTTAGATAAGACCCACCTCATTGTGTTTATAGCAAATTGATAAGTGATTACTTATTCAATGCACAAGATTTACATTTTTCTGAAATTTCCACGAAGAAGTCGTTGCCTTTGTCATCAACGAGAATGAACGCGGGGAAGTCTTCAACTTCGATTTTCCATATTGCTTCCATGCCGAGTTCGGGATATTCCATACACTCGATTTTCTTGATGCTGTTTTGAGCAAGTACAGCAGCAGGACCACCGATGCTACCGAGGTAGAAACCTCCATGTTTATGGCACGCGTCGGTAACTTGTTTGCTACGGTTACCTTTAGCAATCATAATCATAGAACCACCTGCAGCTTGGAATTGGTCAACGTATGAGTCCATACGACCGGCAGTTGTAGGACCAAATGAGCCTGAAGGCATGCCTTCGGGAGTTTTAGCAGGACCTGCGTAGTAGATAGGGTGGTCTTTGAGATATTGAGGCATTTCTTCGCCACGATCGAGACGTTCTTTGATTTTAGCGTGAGCGATGTCGCGACCTACGATGATTGTACCTTTTAAAGAAAGACGAGTAGATACAGGGTATTTGCTCAATTCGGCAAGGATTTCAGGCATTGGGCGGTTGAGATCGATGTTGACAACTTCACCTTCGCCGGCTTTGCGATATGATTCAGGAATAAGTTCGCCAGGGTTGCTGTCGAGTTTTTCAATCCAAAGACCATCTTTGTTGATTTTCGCTTTCACGTTACGGTCGGCCGAGCAAGATACGCCAAGACCAACAGGGCAAGACGCACCGTGGCGAGGAAGACGAATTACGCGAATGTCGTGAGCAAAGTATTTACCGCCAAATTGTGCACCGAGACCGATTTTGTGAGTTTCTTCGAGAAGTTGTTTTTCGAGTTCAATATCGCGGAACGCGTGTCCGAGTTCGTTGCCTTCAGTGGGTAGGTCATCGTAATATTTTACTGATGCTTTTTTCACTGTTGCAAGGTTCATTTCGGCAGAAGTACCACCGATAACGAATGCGATGTGATAAGGAGGACAAGCCGCTGTGCCCAATGACTTCATTTTGTCAACCAAGAAAGGAATAAGAGTCTTAGGGTTGATAAGAGCTTTTGTTTCTTGGTAGAGGTATGTTTTGTTGGCAGAGCCACCACCTTTAGCTACGAAAAGGAAGTTGTATTCGTTGCCATCGCAAGCATGAAGGTCGATTTGAGCAGGGAGATTGCAACCTGTGTTCACTTCGTCATACATGTTGAGAGGAGCATTTTGTGAATAGCGAAGGTTGTCCTCAGTATAAGTTAGATATACACCTTTAGAAAGACGTTCTTCGTCACCACCACCGGTGAATACGTTTTGACCTTTGCTGCCATGGATAATTGCAGTACCGGTGTCTTGGCAGAATGGGAGTTGACCTTTTGCAGCCACTTCGGCATTGCGAAGCATTGTGAGTGCAACGAATTTGTCGTTTTCGCTTGCTTCGGGGTCGTTGAGGATTTTAGCAACCATAGCATTGTGTTCGCGACGAAGCATAAATGCATTGTCGTGAGTAGCTTGGCGAGCAAGAACGGTCAATGCTTCGGGGTCAACCACGAGCATTTCGTGTCCGTTCCAGTTTTCAACTTTTACGTAGTCAGATGTCAAGTGATAATACTCAGTAGTGTCCTTTGCATGTGGAAACATTTCCTGATACTTGAAGGGTTTGTTTGCCATAATTCAATATTATAAGTTTGTTTAATCTTAGTTTCTTGCAAAGTTAATATTTAATCGCAAAAGAGTGAAATTTATTTATTAATATTTACATTAGGGGATAATTTATGCTTTTGATGAACGTGATTTTTGCACAATAAGGAGCTAAAGTTTATGATATAGGCAAACTTATTGGGCATTTTTTTGTTTAATTTGATAAAAATTGCGAATTTTGTAGACTAAATTTTGTGATTCTAAATAATTAAACATTAAAAAAGTAAATTTATGAAGAAATTTTACTCTGTTCTTGCACTACTTTTATGTGTGCTTGCTGCTAATGCAGTGAATATCCCAAGTGGAACAAAGTTGTATCTCACACCTAACTCAAACTGGAAAATTGACAATGCTCGTTTTGCTGCTTACTTCTATGGCGATGGCGAAGCATGGAGTTCAATGGTTGCAGTTAGTGGTGAAACAGATTTATATGAAGTAACAACTCCGGGTACAGGTAAGAACTTTACAAATGTGATTTTCTGCCGTATGAATCCATCTTCAACAGCTAACAGCTGGGATACTAAATGGAATCAAACTGCCGATTTGACTTATGATGGAGTAAACAACCATTATACAGTAAAAGCCGGTACATGGGACAAAGGTGGCGGTACATGGGGTCTATATGAAGGCGAAGTTGTAGTGGTAATGCCTGAAAAAATATATGTAGTAGGTTACAACGGCTCATGGGATCCTGCGGCTCCACTTGAAATAGCAGGTGAAGAAGGCATTTACAAAGCTGAAGGTGTAGAATTTACCAATACTACATTTAAACTTTCAACAACAAAAGGTGATTGGGACGCGTTTAATGCAACAGGTCTCAACGTAGCTTCTAATCCCATCGCAATAGGTGAGGCAGTAGCGTTGACTGAAGGTTATAGTAGTGATATAACTATCGGTGCTGTTGGAACTTATGATGTAACAATCGACTATAACAACATGACTCTCGCTCTCGAAGGAAAGGTAGAGTATCCCGAAGTTATTTATGCAATTGGTAATGTAAATGGATTTGATTGGGCAACAAGCGAAGGTGTTGCATTCTCACACAAAGGTGATGGTGTTTACGAAGGAACTATCACAGTTGACAATACTGGCGATGGTTATGGTTATTTCCAATTTGCAACTACTCTTGGTGCTGATTGGGACGCAGTAAATGCAGGTATTCGCTATGGCGCAACTGAAGAAAACCAAATAGTTGTGGCTAATACTATCTACAATATGACTAACAACTGGGCTGGTGGCACACAATCTTGGAAATGTGAAGCCGGAGAATGTACAATTGAAGTAAATATTGAAAACTGCACAATGCAAATCACTGAGTTTACCGGCGTTGAAGGTATCTCTGTTGAAGAAAATGCGTCAGCTGTTTATTATAACCTCCAAGGTATTGAAGTTGCTAATCCACAAAATGGTATCTTCATTAAAAAACAAGGTAATAAAGTGAGCAAGGTTGCTCTCTAATAAATATCTTTGAAATATAAAATCAAATGAATACTATATATTAATCATTATAAATCTTAGAAGCTTATGAAATTAAATTTACGCAAAGTTTTAGCTGTTGTTGTAGCTGCTGTTGTTGCGGTTGGCGCGTCGGCTCAATCGCTTTACATTTTCGGTTCATTCAATGGTTGGGATCCACAAGAGTCAATCGAAATGTGGCAAGAAAATGGTGTTTATGTAATGGAAGACCTTGAATTTGGTGCAGGTGGTAACTTTGGTCTTGCAACAATTCAATCAAGTGATTGGGACGCAGTAAATGCTAATCGTTATGGCTTTGAAGAAGACAACGCAAAAGCTGTTGAAGGTCAAGCTATGAAGATTGTAAAAGGTGCCGGTGCTATCCAAGTTCCTGCTGCAGGTATTTACAATATCTACGTAGATCTTTCTGCAATGACTGTTACAATTAAAAAAGCAGGTGAAGTAGTAATCAATGTTCCTAATCAACTTTATGCAGTAGGAAACTTATCGGTAGGTTCATGGGATCCTGCAACAGCAGTAGAATTAACAAAAGATGGTAATATTTTCTACGGAGAAGTAACATTTACAGGTGCAGGTGATGGTTATTCTTATTTCGCTGTTTCAGGAGGAAAAGGTGATTGGACTTCAGTAAATGCTGCTCGTTTTGCTCCAGTTGCTGGCGAAGTTGCATTTAACCTCGATGAAAAAGTTGCATTTGATAGAGGTGACGCTGCATTTAAAGTTGTAGCTGAAGGTACTTATTTCATCAACGTTGATTTTGATAGCATGACAGTGTGGGTTTCAAGCGAAGCAGCTGGTGTTGAAGCTATCGAAGTTGAAACTGCAACTCCTGTTTACTACAACCTTCAAGGTGTAGAAGTTGCTAACCCACAAAACGGTCTTTACATCGTGAAACAAGGCAACAAAGTTTCAAAACAACTCATCAAGTAATTGAAAGGTGAAAATTTGACGTGACTCGGCACGCCGTGTCCGATAATAGAGGGCAATTCCATTGGGAGTTGCCCTTTTCGTTTGAACAAAATGTGCGATAGGGGTGTTGTGTTATGATGGTATAGGTGACAAAATGTCAATCGTTGTGTCATGAAATGAATTTTGGCACGGATTGTGCTAATATATGAGCAGAACGAAAATAATAATAACAAAAATAAACACTTAAAAATTTGCAGTTATGAATATTAAACCATTGGCAGATAGAGTGCTTGTAAATCCTTGCCCTGCCGAAGAAGTAACCGTAGCAGGTATCATTATTCCTGATTCAGCTAAAGAAAAACCTCTTAAAGGTGTGGTTCTTGCAACCGGAAATGGTACAAAAGATGAAGAAATGGTAGTGAAAGAAGGCGATACAGTGCTTTATGGTAAATATGCCGGTACTGAGATTGATGTTGATGGTAACAAATACCTCATCATGCGTCAAAATGACATCTTGGCAATCATCGCTGAATAATTAACCCAACTAAAAAACAAAAAATCATGGCAAAAGAAATTAAATTTGATATCAAGGCTCGCGAAGAGCTTAAAAAAGGTGTTGACGCTCTTGCCGACGCTGTTAAAGTAACCCTTGGTCCAAAAGGTCGCAACGTTATCATCGAAAAGAAATTTGGTGCTCCACACATCACTAAAGATGGTGTGTCGGTTGCTCGTGAAGTTGAACTTGAAGACGCATTCCAAAATATGGGTGCTCAACTCGTGAAAGAGGTTGCGTCAAAAACCGGTGATGATGCAGGAGATGGTACTACTACTGCTACTGTTCTTGCTCAATCAATCATCAACGTAGGTCTTAAAAACGTTGCAGCAGGTGCAAACCCAATGGATATCAAACGTGGTATCGACAAAGCTGTTGCTGTTGTTGTTGAAAACATCAAGGGTATGGCTCAAGAAGTGGGTGATGACTTCAAGAAAATTGAAGACGTGGCACGTATCTCGGCTAACAACGACGAAGCTATCGGTAGCCTCATCGCCGAAGCAATGAAGAAAGTGAAAAAAGAAGGTGTTATCACTGTTGACGAAGCAAAAGGTACTGAAACAACAGTTGACATCGTTGAAGGTATGCAATTTGACCGTGGTTACATTTCTCCTTATTTCGTTACAAATACTGAAAAAATGGAGTGCGAAATGGAGTCACCATATATCCTCATCTTCGACAAAAAGATTTCTAACCTCAAAGATATGCTTCCAATTCTTGAAGCAACAGCTCAAAGCGGTCGTCCTCTTTTGATTGTAGCTGAAGATGTTGATCAAGAAGCATTGGCAACACTTGTTGTAAACCGTCTTCGTGGTTCATTGAAGATTTGTGCAGTTAAAGCTCCAGGCTTTGGCGACCGTCGCAAAGAAATGCTCGAAGATATCGCAGTGTTGACTGGTGGTATTGTTATCTCTGAAGAAAAAGGCATGAAGCTCGAAAGTGCTACTATCGATTACCTTGGTCGTGCCGAAAAAGTTACTGTAAACAAAGAAAATACTACTATCGTTAACGGTAACGGTGCAAGCGAAGCTATCGCATCACGCGTGACTCAAATCAAAGCTCAAATCGAACAAACAACAAGCGACTACGACCGCGAAAAACTCCAAGAACGTCTTGCAAAACTCGCAGGTGGTGTAGCTGTTCTTCACATTGGAGCTCCAAGTGAAGTTGAAATGAAAGAAAAGAAAGACCGTGTTGACGACGCATTGAGTGCAACTCGTGCTGCAATTGCTGAAGGTATCGTTCCCGGTGGTGGTGTGGCTTACATTCGTTGCGTTGCTAAACTTGAAGACCTCAAGGGCGAAAACGAAGATGAAACAACAGGTATTCAAATCGTGAAACGTGCTATAGAAGAACCACTTCGCCAAATCGTTGCTAATGCAGGCGTTGAAGGTGCAGTGGTTGTTCAAAAAGTGAAAGAAGGAGAAGGCGACTTCGGTTACAACGCTCGCAAAGGTGTTTACGAAAACCTTCTTGCTGCAGGTGTAATCGACCCGGCTAAGGTTACTCGTGTAGCTCTTGAAAATGCAGCATCAATCGCCGGTATGTTCCTCACAACTGAATGCGTTATCGCAGAAAAGAAAGAGGAAGCTCCTGCTGCAGCTCCAATGCAACCCGGCATGGGTGGCATGGGCGGCATGATGTAATAACCTTATAAGTAGCTCAATATAAAATCCTCGCTGATAAAACGGCGAGGATTTTTTTGTTATACTGAACAAAATAGTAGATTGATTGTTTTTGTAATGAGTAGCAGAAGAAAAGTTTTTTCATAAGTAAGTATGTATTGGTTGACAGCCCACTCGCGAGAGCCGGCTGTTGATTTTTGTGTAAAACGACATTTTTTTCTTAAAAATCTTGTAAGGTATATATAGAACTACTATATTTGCATAATATAGTCGGTATTTTTGCAAATAATTCCGACTTAATAAAAGTTAAAAATAAAAGGTAAATGACTGTAGTTGATAGGATAAGGCAAATTGTAGCCCATAGTAACTATGGGAGAATCTTTTTCGCCAATTCGTTTGAGAATATTGATGAAGAGTATGCTGGAAAGGTTTTGTCTGATTTGTGTAAAGATAATAGGTTAATACGCATTTCGCAAGGAATTTATTTGAAGCCTATAATGAGTTCGTTTGGACCTGTTTACCCAACGCCATTTGAAATAGTAGAGGCAATTTCCAAACGAGACAAGGTACAAATATTGCCAACGGGAGCTATGGCATTGAATATGCTTGGAATGTCAACACAAGTACCTATGAATTCGATTTTTATTACGTCGGGATCTGCTCGATGTATAAACATCGGGAATCGTACAATAAAATTAAAAAGAAGTGTTCCTAAAAACTTTATGTATAAAGGCTCGGTTATGCCAATCTTGGTTCAAGCAATAAAGGCTATTGGGAAAGAAAATATAAATGAGTTTTATGAGGCTGAGATAAAAAGAGTGTTAAAGGAAAATCCAGAGGAAAAAACATGGAATGACGATATACAATTAGTCTCATTGTGGATAAGACGAATTATTGTCAAATTAAAAGATGAAATACAACATGAATAGATGGGTGGATATGACTACGGCTGATAGGTTGTATTTAGTCAATCAAGTTGCAGATAGATTGAGAATAGAGCCTGCGTCAGTTGAGAAGGATTGGTGGGTAACTGCAATATTAAAAGTGTTGTTTGCAATGACACCATCTCGCTATATGTTTTTCAAAGGAGGTACAAGTTTGAGTAAAGGGTGGAACTTGATAAATCGATTTTCAGAGGATATTGATATCGCATTACATCGAGATTTTTATTTGAATGAGCTAAAAAAAGAGTGTGCTAAAGCAGATAATAATAATCAAGTAAAAAAGTTGCGTATAACTAATAGAGATTTTATACTTGGTCCCTTTCTTGACGAGTTTAGAAAAAGGTTAATAGAAAGTGGACTTTCAGAGTGTCAATTATATCCCGAAATAGAAAAAAATGATGGTACGCTGATAGATCATGATAGCGATCCTGTGGTAATAAACGTATCGTATCAATCATTATATGAAAAGGTCGGTTATACTCGCCCCATGGTTAAAATTGAGATTAGCTGTTTATCGATGAAAGAACCATACGAGTTGAAAAATATTACATCATTAATATACGATTCTTTTAAGGTACATGATGATTGGACTTGTGCCGAAATTCCAACAGTTTCTCCTGCTCGTACATTTTTAGAAAAAGCATTTTTGCTAAATGAAGAATATCAACGACGTTCGCCACGAACATTGCGTATGAGTCGTCATTTATATGATTTAGAACGTTTAATGGATACAGATTATGCAAAAATAGCACTTTCAGATATGGAACAATATGAATCAATAATAGAACATCGCAAGCGTTTCTATCATGTAGGTGGTGTGGATTATTCTCAAGATATGCCACAAGTGATAAATTTTTGTCCGAAAGGAGAGATTAAGGATTTATTACGTGATGATTATAAAGATATGAAAGATTCTATGATATATGGTGAAAAATTATCGTTTGAATCATTGATAGAGAGATTAAAGAATTTGCAAAAACGTTTCCGCGAAATAAAATAATATGTAACTATGGACCCTATAAAAAATCGGATAGAATCGTTGCGTGAGGAGTTGAATCGTCATAATCACAATTACTATGTGTTGAATTCTCCACAGATTAGTGATAAAGATTTTGATATGCTCATGAAAGAGCTTGAATTGTTGGAACGCAATTTCCCACAATATGATGATCCTTTGTCGCCTACACATCGTGTGGGTAGCGATTTGACAAAAGGTTTTTTACAGGTGGCACATATTCACCCCATGTTGTCATTAGGTAATACCTATTCGGTTTCGGAGGTTGACGATTTTATGCGTCGCACTCGCCAACAGTTGATGGGAGAGGAATTTTCGATTGTAGGGGAAATGAAGTTTGATGGCACAAGTATCTCGCTCATATATGAAAATGGTCGATTGGTGCGTGCTGTAACTCGTGGTGATGGCGAAAAAGGAGATGTGGTTACTGACAACGTAAAGACTATTCGTAGTATTCCTTTGCAACTTGCAGGTGATGGGTATCCTGAAATGTTTGAAATTCGTGGAGAAATCGTTTTGCCATGGACTGCCTTTGATCGATTGAATGAGGAGCGTGCAAAAAATGACGAACCTCTATTCGCCAATCCTCGCAATGCAGCTTCCGGAACATTGAAGATGCAAAATTCAGTTGAGGTGGCACGCCGAGGACTTGATGCATATTTCTATTATATGCTTGGCGAAAATCTTCCATGCGACAATCATTACGACAATATGGTGAAAGCTCGAGAGTGGGGATTCAAAGTGTCTGATGTGATGACTCGCCTCGATACGATAGAGCAAGTAGATGCATTTATCAACCATTGGGACGAGGCTCGCAAAGAATTGCCGGTGGCGACTGATGGACTTGTGTTTAAGGTAAATTCGCTTCGCCAGCAACTCAATCTTGGTTATACAGCCAAGTCTCCTCGATGGGCTATTGCTTACAAGTTTCAAGCTGAAAGAGCATTGACGCAGTTAAAATATGTGTCGTTTGAGGTGGGCCGCACCGGAGTTATTACACCGGTAGCAAATCTTGAACCGGTGTTGCTGTCGGGAACAATCGTGAAACGAGCATCGCTACACAATGAAGATATTATTCGCCAACTTGATATTCATGATAATGATATGGTGTATGTAGAGAAAGGTGGCGAAATTATTCCTAAAATTACAGGGGTGGATACTTCAGCTCGTAAAGAGGGAACGCAACCTATTGCGTTTGTTACTCATTGCCCGGCATGCGAAACACCATTGCAACGTGTTGAGGGAGAGGCTGCATGGATATGTCCGAATAAATATGCGTGTGAACCTCAAGTTATTGGTCGTGTAGAACATTTCGTGGGTCGTCGTATGATGAACATTGATGGAATAGGGGAGGAAACTGCCGAACTGATGTTTAATCAAGGATTAATAAAAAATATTGCCGACCTATATGATTTGCAACATGAACAGCTTGTAGTGCTTGACCGTTTTGCCAATCGAAGTGCCAATCGCATTTTGGAGGGGTTGAATGCGTCAAAGTCGGTGCCATTTGAACGTGTATTGTTCGCGTTATCAATTCCGTATGTGGGCGAAACTACTGCAAAAAAGATTGCTCGCACAGTGGGGGATATTGATAGATTGATGGCTATGACAGCCGATGAGTTGACACAAATAGAAGATGTGGGTGCTCGTATAGCCGAAAGCATCATTGAATACTTTTCAGTTGAGGAAAATCGTCAAATCGTTGAGCGACTTCGTGAAGCCGGACTTCAATTTGCTATTGCCGAAGATGCAACCGAAGGTCGTAGCGATAAGTTGCAAGGAAAATCAATAGTAATCAGTGGCACATTCACACACCATTCGCGCGATGAATATAAGGCTCTTATTGAGAAACATGGAGGCAAAAACGTAGGTTCAATCTCGAAGAAAACCGACTATGTGCTTGCCGGCGAAAATATGGGACCCTCAAAGTTAGAAAAAGCCAACGCCCTTGGTATCAAAATCATCAACGAAGATGAATTTTTGGAGATGATAGAGAATTAAGTATTGAAATAAATGTATGCACAATTTGGGAGGGTGTTTTTGGATGGAAAAAGATAGAAAGAGGACTAAATCAATAGCAAACGCAACCCAGAGGGTTGTGCTTGGGTTGCGTTTGTATTAAATTGTTATTGACCGAGGCTTATTCCTATGGGATTAACTGTGGCTATGTAATCAACCCTTTGGGTTGCGTGCTAATTTGCTATTGCTCAGTTCTCAATTTTTTTGTAATTTTGCAGTTTGAAAGAAAAATAATTAAACAAAAAATATAAAATCATAATTAAAATGCTCACAGCAAAGGAAATACGCGAGTCTTTTAAGGACTTTTTCCGTAGCAAGGAACACCAAATTGTTCCATCTGCTCCGATGGTTATCAAAGATGACCCCACATTGATGTTTACCAATGCGGGTATGAACCAGTTTAAGGATATTATTCTTGGTAACGTCGCGGCGAAGTATAAACGTGTTGCTGACTCACAAAAATGTCTTCGTGTGAGTGGAAAACATAACGACCTTGAAGAGGTGGGTATGGATACATACCACCACACCATGTTTGAAATGCTTGGGAACTGGTCGTTTGGTGATTACTTCAAACAAGAAGCAATCGATTGGGCTTGGGAGTATCTTGTTGATGTGTTGAAACTTGACCCCCGTCGCCTTTATGCAACAGTGTTTGAAGGTTCAAAAGAAGAAAACCTCTCTCGTGATGATGAAGCTGCGTCAATTTGGGAAAAACATCTTCCTGCCGACCACATCATCAATGGTAACAAAAAAGATAACTTCTGGGAAATGGGCGATACAGGTCCTTGTGGTCCATGTTCTGAAATTCATATTGACCTCCGTAGCGATGCTGAGCGTGCCGAAATCGATGGTCGCGACCTTGTGAACCACGATCACCCACAAGTAATCGAAATTTGGAACCTCGTGTTCATGCAATATAATCGAAAGGCCGATGGATCGCTCGAATCACTCCCTGCAAAGGTTATTGACACCGGTATGGGCTTTGAACGCCTTTGTATGGCTCTCCAAGGCAAGACTTCAAACTATGATACCGATGTGTTTACTCCATTGATTGGCAAAATTGCTGAACTTTCGGGTAAGAAGTATGGAGAAAATGTAAAGGTTGACATCGCAATGCGTGTTATTGCTGACCATGTGCGTACAATTTCGTTCTCTATTGCCGATTCTCAACTTCCAAGCAACGCTAAAGCCGGTTATGTGATTCGTCGCATATTGCGTCGTGCGGTGCGTTATGCTTATACATTCCTCGACCAAAAGAGTGCGTTTATGTATCGCCTCATTGATACTCTTATTGAAAGCATGGGCGAGGCTTATCCCGAACTCCCTGCTCAGCGTGAACTTATTATGAAGGTTATCAAAGAGGAGGAGGATTCTTTCTTGCGTACGCTCGAAAATGGTATCAAGCTTCTTGACGGAGCAATTGAAGCGGCTAAGAAAGCCGGTAAAACTGAAATATCGGGTAAAGAAGCATTCGTGCTTTATGACACATACGGTTTCCCTCTCGACTTGACTGAATTGATTCTCAAAGAAAACAATATGACCCTCGACCAAGCCGGATTTACCACAGAAATGGAAGCTCAAAAGGCGCGTGCTCGTAATGCTGCAGCTGTTGAAGCTACCGATTGGGTAATAGTGCGTGAGGGAGAACAAGAATTTGTTGGCTACGACAATACTTCAGCCGAAACACAAATTCTTCGTTATCGCAAAGTGAAGCAAAAAAATCAAGAGTTTTACCAAATAGTTCTCTCTACAACTCCTTTCTATGCCGAAATGGGTGGTCAAGTAGGGGATAGTGGTAAACTCGTTAATGGCGATGATATAGTGGAAATCTACGATACCAAACGCGAAAATGGTATGGGGGTTCACTTGTCAAAAAAACTTCCTAAAAATGTAGAAGCTACATTTGTGGCTCAAATTAACGAGCAGGCTCGCCTTGCAACTTGTTGCAATCACACAGCGACCCATCTTCTTCACGAAGCATTGCGTGAAGTGCTTGGCACACACGTTGAGCAAAAAGGTTCGTTTGTGTCTCCACAAGTGTTGCGTTTCGACTTCTCTCACTTCCAAAAAGTTACTCCCGAAGAACTTTCAAAGGTTGAAAAGCTCGCAAACAAGAAAGTGCGTCAAGCAATTGCGCGCGATGAGCGTCGCAATGTGCCCATCGCAGAAGCTCAAGCTATGGGAGCAATGGCTCTCTTTGGCGAAAAATATGGTGAAGAGGTGCGCGTAATCAAATATGGTGACTCAGTAGAACTTTGTGGTGGAACCCACGTTGACAATACCGGTAATATCGGAATGATTAAAATTGTGTCAGAAAGCAGTATTGCTGCCGGTATTCGTCGTATCGAGGCTATCACAGGTGAAAATGTAGAGAAAGCAATTGACGAAACAGCCAACACATTGAAGGAAATCGGTGCTATGTTTAATAATGCTCCTAATCTTCTTCAAACTCTTCGTAAGTCGCTCGAAGAAAATGCTGAGTTGCGTAAAGAGGCTGAAGAATATTTCAAAGAACGTGTAAATAATCTCACTAAATCGGTAGTTGAAAAGGCCGAAATGGTTGGAGATATTAAGGTGACAGTATTGTTGGGTGTGCGTGTTCCCGATGTTGTTAAGTCGGTGGCATTTGGTGTGCGTGCAGCTTCGCCCGAACGTACGGCATTCCTTGCCGCAACAACCGATATGGCAGGCAAGCCGTTGTTGACAGTGATGTTGACCGATGATCTTGTGAAAGAAGGTCGCAATGCTTCAATGATGGTGCGTGAAGCAGCCAAAGAAATCAAAGGTGGAGGCGGTGGTCAACCTGGATTTGCTCAAGCCGGAGGTAAAGACAAAGATGGCATCGTAACAGCCGGTCAAAAACTAATGGAAATGATTAAAGGTTAAGATTTTCTTAATGTTATATTTAAGGAGCTGTGTCATTTTTTTCAATTTGACACAGTTTTTTTGTTTTAATCTATATTAAAATATCTTACGTAGCTCTCCCTCTGCAATTTTTGCAGGGGGAGTACGGCGTAGCCGGGAGGGGGTTAACCACCTTGCCCCTAATAGGGTTTTACTCTGAATTTTGACACGCTCTCTTTGTTTTGTAGAGGTGTTATATATCAATTGTGTTATAGTCTATTAATGACTATCGCAGTTTTGCCTTTTTTTGCTGGGGTAATTGACCTATTGTGTTAAAAATTAGAGCATTTTGGGGGAGGTTTGGAATATTTTTTGTACCTTTGCACCGTTTTTTGTGAAAAGGAAAAGTAATATTAAAATTATATGAAAATGAAGAAAATTTACTCAATTTTATTAGGTTTGGCAGTAGCAGCTTCTTCAAGCATCGCAACTGCACAACAATTGCCTAATGTAGGTTTTGAAAGTTGGAAATCAGCATGTGGTTCAACTGAAGCGTTTGGTACAGGAGGCTTGACATCATCTAAAACAGGTGAAATGCGTCAACGTCCAGGTGTTGAACCTACTGATTGGAATGGTTCAAGCATCAATCAAAAAGTGATTATGCAGAAAAAAGAAACATTGATCTTTGATGAAACAACCGAAAAGGTTTCAGGAAGCCATTCAGTAAAAATGCAAAATAAATTTGTTGGAGTAGGCTCAATCGGTAGTGTCGCTCCTGGATTTATTACACTTGCAACGCCTTGGGTATATGCGATTTCAACTATCGAAGAATGTGATGGTGGTGCGTATGGTGGTGTATCATTCACAACTAAACCTGATGCTATAACAGGTAAATATAAAAGAACTGATGAAACAGGAGAAAATTCACATATTATCGTTTATCTTTGGAATGGGACATTCACATCAAATGTAGGTTCTAAATCCTCGCCCTCTCAATCTCGCACAAATGTTGACCGTGCGATTTGGGGAACTGCAACATCAACTGGTGATGGCAAACTTGTAGCAAAATGTGATTATACATTCACTACAACTGATGGCGCATGGAAAGAAATCACTGTCCCCATTGAATATGTAGAAGGTGCAGGTGAGCCAACGATGATGAATGCGGTAATTTCAGGTGGCGACTATTGGACACGAGCAAATATGCAGGATGGCACAACTTTATATGCCGATGATGTGAAATTCCTTTACTATTCACGTTTGAATGATATTAAAGTTGGAGGCGTGTCTATTGAAGGTTTTAACTCTGATACATATAGTTATAATATGAATGGAACTACACTCCCTGCAGAAAGTGATATCGAAGTCTCTCACATGGGGGTTGGTGCTACTCATACAGTCGCTATTGACCAAGTAAATGCTACTGTGACTATTACTGTTATAAATGCCGGTAATGACGTAGATAATGTTGCATCTCACACATATGTTCTTCAATATGAAAAGAATGCAAATCTTGTAACGAAATATTATGACGGATATTTGAATGTTGCAAGTGAAATGCTTGGAGGTGTGTTAGTTGAAAATCAAGCAAATACTATCACAATTATTGAAAATGGTGATGGAACTTGTACATTTATTCTTCCAGATTTCCGTTTGGACCCAACTGCTGATTCTATGGGAGATATTACTGTTGATAATGTAACAATGACTACCGATGCAAGTGGCATAACCACATATAATGGTTATGTTCAAGATATGGCTTTGGCGGGAGATATTCTTGCTAATGTTACATTGAATGGTACAATCTCAGCAGCAGGTGTTGTTGATATGGTAATTGATGTAGTGTGGACAAATTCAGGTATGGGCGATATTCCTATTGTGTGTACATTCTCATCGGTTGTTTCTGGAGTTGAAAGCATCATTGTAGCTCCTCAAGGCGAAGCTGAATACTACAATCTTCAAGGCGTGAAAGTTGCTAACCCTGAAAATGGTGTATTTATAAAAGTTCAAGGTAGTAAAGCAAGCAAAGTGTTTGTGAAATAATTGAATAAATCTATAGATGAACGAGCAATCTATAATTGATTGCTCGTTTTTTTTTATGTTTGACACATTGGGTTTTAGATAAAAAAGTGCTAACTTTGCATCATTTTTGGAGAAATTATATAAAACTAAATATTTGAATATGAAGAAATTTTACTCAATTTTATTAGGTGCAGCGTTAGTCGCTTCAACAAGTGTGGCAACTGCACAACAATTGCCTAATGTAGGTTTTGAAAGTTGGAAATCAGCATGTGGTTCAACTGAAGCGTTTGGTACAGGAGGCTTGACATCATCTAAAACAGGTGAAATGCGTCAACGTCCAGGTGTAGAACCAACTGATTGGAATGGATCAAGTATTAACCAAAAGGTTATGATTACCAAAAAACAAGAATTGATATTTGATGAATCAAGTGATGTTGCTTCAGGTTCTCATGCAGTGAAAATGCAAAATATATATGTCGGTGCAGGGTCAGTTGGTAGTGTCGCCCCCGGTTTTATTACATTTGCAACGCCATGGGTATATGCAACTTCTACTTTGACAGATTGTGATGGCGGAGCTTATGGCGGAGTTTCATTTACATATAAACCTGATGCAATTACCGGTAAATATAAGAGAACTGATAGTAATGATGAAAACTCATATATCATTGCTTACCTTTGGAATGGTACATATACTTCAAAAGTGGGTAACAAAAATGCGGCTGACCAATTACGTGATGATGAAGTTCGAGCTATTTTGGGAAAGGTAACTCCCGATGCTTCTGGTCAACTTGTTGCAAAATGTGAATATGCATTCAAGACTACAAACGGCGCATGGCAAGAAATTACAGTGCCTTTGGAGTATGTAGAAGGTGCCGGTGAACCCACAAAGATGAATGTTATTATTTCGGGTGGAGATTATTGGGATCGTAATGCTTTGATTGAAAATACAACATTACTTGCTGATGATGTGAGATTCGTTTATTACTCACGCCTTTCTGCATTGTCGGTTAATGGTGTTGCTGTTGAAGGTTTCGCAAGTGATGTTTATGAATACAATATGAAAGGAGCTGAACTACCTACCGAAGAACAAATTTTAGCAACAGTTCTCGGTCGTTCTGCGACAAAATCCGTAGTAATTGATTCAGAAGCAGCAACTGTAACTATTACAGTTTCTAATGTTAGCACTGATAACGATGATAAAGCATCTCACACATATGTGCTTCAATATGAAAAGGTTTCTGATAAAGTAGGTGTATCGACTGATTATCCCGGTTATTTGAATGGAGTTATTACCGATCCTGAAACCGGAGAAAAAGTGCCATTTGTTGAAAATGAAGCTAAAACAATTACAATTACCGAATATGAAGATGGTACATGTGATTTCTTGTTGCCAAACTTTACTCTTGCTGAAATGGAAATGGAATTGGGTGACATTCTTGTGGAGAACGCAACAGTAACAAAAGATGCCAATGGCGTTTCTACATATAACGGTTTTGTAGATGATATGGCATTGCTTGGTGGCGAGCTTATCGCTGATGTAACATTGAATGGTACTATCTCGGCAGAAGGTGTAGTGAATATGACAATTAATGTAGATTGGGATGGTGTTCCTATCTTATGTACATTCACGTCAAACGAGGTTGATGGTGTTGAAAACATCATTGTAGCTCCTCAAGGCGAAGCTGAATACTATAACCTCCAAGGTGTAAAAGTTGCTAATCCTGAAAATGGTGTATTTATCCGCGTTCAAGGAGGAAAAGTAACAAAAGTTGTAAAATAAGGTTAGACTCTTATAATCTATAACAAATAAAAGGACTATCCATTTTGGGGTAGTCCTTTTGCGTATATTAATATAGAAGTTCCCTATAGTTTGTCAGAAAAAATTAGTAAATTTGCATCTTGAATTATTATGCGACAAAAATTGCCTAAAATAAAGAGACTTTACTCCTTCATGTTTCAGAGTTTTTTGCCTCTGTTCATGATGACATTTTTTATTTGTCTCTTTATTGTGTTGATGCAATTCCTGTGGCGTTATATTGATGATTTGGTGGGAAAGGGTCTCACTATCGATGTAATTGCTGAACTGTTTTTCTATGCGGCATTAACTATGGTGCCTATGGCATTACCGTTGGCAATATTGCTTGCCTCGTTGATGACATTCGGTAATCTTGGAGAACGATTTGAATTGACGGCTATGAAAGCTTCGGGGGTGTCATTGTTTAAGACTATGCGTCCTTTGATGGTGTTAATGATATTTGTTGCAATTGGGGCATTCTTTTTTCAAAATAATGTTCTACCGGTAGCGCAAGCCAAGATGTGGACATTACTTTATTCCATGCGACAAAAGTCGCCCGAAGTGGAAATTCCCGAGGGAACATTTTATGATCAAATACCCGGAGTGAATTTATATGTCGAACATAAAGATGCCGAATCGGGCATGCTTTATGATATGATGCTTTATGATGTGTCAAAAGGATTTGATAATTCTCGAATCATTCTTGCCGACTCGGGGAAGTTGAGTTTTACCGAAGATAAAACTCATCTCTTTTTGCAACTATATACCGGAGAACAATTTGAACAGTTGAAAAATCAAGATGCAATGTCATCGAGGTCAAAAGGTGAGTTTGTGCCTTATCGCAAAGAATCCTTTATCGAAAAGCAAATTAGAGTTGCATTTGATGCCAATTTTTCAAGAATGGATGAAAGTGCTATGCAACAGCAATATGTTGGTAAAAATATAGCACAGCTGCGCGAAACAATTGATTCGGTAAATCGAAAAGTCGATAGTATAGGTAGTGGATATGCCAAGGATATCAAAGAGAACCCATATTTTGGAATATCATATTATCAAAAAAAATATGTAAATCATAAGCTTACAGATGTGCCACAAAATCAAGTAATTCTTGATGATACTTTAAATCTTGATACACTTAAATATTCAAAAGGGAATAGCTATGCTCGAACATATATGGTTCAGGCATTGAATAAAGCAAAACGCCATCGACAAGAATATGAGTTTAAGTCTTTCTCGATGAAAGATCAACGCAAATCAATACGTCGTCATGATATTGAAATGCAAAAGAAGTTTACATTGTCATTTGCATGTATCATATTCTTTTTTATTGGCGCACCTTTGGGCGCAATTATTAAAAAGGGTGGTATTGGCACACCATTGGTGATCTCGGTTATATTGTTTATAGTATATTATATAATTGATAATACCGGATACAAAATGGCTCGAGATGGTCGTGTTGCTGTTTGGATTGGAATGTGGCTTAGCTCTGCAGTGCTTCTTCCTCTTGGTATTTTCTTTACATATAAGGCGGTACATGATTCGGCTCTATTTAATATGGATGCATATCGAAATTTCTTTCGTAAGTTGTTAGGTATAAATGAAACTCGTCATTATGAAGTGAAAGAGGTGGTTATGGACGATGTTGAGATATTAAACGCAATAAAAATGGCCGAAGATTTGCAAGTAAAATGTGTCGATTTTATGGAGCGTTATAAAAAACGTCAGTCATATGTTTCTTATTGGGTAAATGGTTTTAGTCGGAAAGAAATAAATGAATTAGATGAAGCTTTAGAGTCGTTAGTTACATATCTTTCAAATTCAAAAAGTCAACTATTGATAAATAAAATATCACAATACCCATTATTGAAAAAATTTTGGGCATATCAACCTTCAACGTCAAATATATTGTCATGGATTGGAATTTTAGTATTCCCAATAGGTTTGCCAATGTATTTGGTTGGAATTAAGTGTCATGCAGCTTTGTTGCGAGACATAAAAGCGATATTGAAAGTTAATGGTGATGTAATAGAATTATTAAATAAAAATGAAATATAATAATTCATTGAAAAAATGGATAATGATAATATATTAATGGAAAAAATTCATCTTAACACAATAGAAGAGGCATTAAAAGATTTTGCAGAGGGAAAAATGATTATAGTGGTTGATGATGAGGATCGTGAAAACGAGGGTGATATCATTGTGGCAGCCGAAAAAATAACCCCTGAGCAGGTAAATTTTATGCTCAAAAATGCAAGAGGATTGCTCTGCGCTCCGATAACAATTTCGCGGTGTAAGGAATTGGGGTTAGATCGTCAAGTGTCGGATAATACGTCGGTATTGGGGACTCCATTTACTGTAACAATTGATAAACTTGAGGGTTGTTCGACGGGGGTATCTATAAATGACCGATGTGCAACAATTAGAGCATTAGCCGATCCCTCTTCGGTTCCTTCTACATTTGGACGTCCGGGACATATTAATCCGTTATATGCACAAGATCAAGGTGTGCTTCGACGCCCCGGGCATACTGAAGCTGCTGTTGATTTAGCGCGTCTTGCTGGTTTATATCCGGCGGCTGCTCTTATGGAGATAATGAGTGATGATGGATCGATGGCTCGATTGCCCGAATTGCGTCAGCGTGCCGATGAATGGGGAATGAAGCTTGTTTCGATAAAGGATCTTATTGCATATCGACATAAACGAGAGTCGTTAGTAGAGAAAGGAAGTGAGGTCGATATGCCAACAAAATATGGCCATTTCCGATTAATCCCATTCCGTCAAAAAAGCAATGGTCTTGAACATATTGCAATCATCAAAGGTGATGTGAAATCGGGAGAACCGGTTCTCGTAAGAGTGCATTCATCGTGTGCTACCGGAGATATTTTTGGCTCAAAAAGATGTGATTGTGGCGACCAACTACACACTGCATTGCAGATGATAGAAAAAGAGGGTTGTGGAGCAGTAGTATATCTCAATCAAGAAGGTAGAGGAATTGGTTTAATGGATAAGATTGAAGCATATCGTCTTCAAGAAAAAGGAATGGATACAGTAGAAGCTAATATCCATCTTGGCCACAAAGCCGATGAACGTGACTATGGTGTAGGTGCTCAAATATTAAGCGCTCTCGGTATTAGCAAGATGCGTTTGATGACAAATAATCCGATTAAACGTATTGGGCTTGAGGGATATGGATTGACAGTAGTAGAAAATGTCCCTATAGAAATTGCTCCAAATGAATATAATCGTTTTTATCTGCACACTAAAAAAGAACAGATGGGACATCATCTAAAAAATGTAGATTAATTGATTCTATAAATAAAAAACTATCACGGAAAGTGATAGTTTTTTTATTAGATATGCTGAGAAATTATTCTTTAATGTGATTCTGCAATTCATATTTAGCATCGTGGTTACCTCTCTCTGCAGCTTTTTTTAGGTATTCAATGGCTTTCTCTTTGTCGCGTTTTATACCTGTGCCATCTAAATAACACATGCCTAACATATAATAAGCTCCGGGAATATTAGCTTCTTCTGCTTTGCGAAATAGGGATATAGCAGTGTCGTAATTGCGTTTGCATTCTTCGCCTTTATAATACATACGACCCAATTCGTAATGAGCGTCGGCAATGTCGGCTTCAGATGCTTTTGTCCAATATTGAAATGCTTTTTTCTTATTTTTCTCAACACCACTACCATAATAATAACAAGCTCCAACTTTGTATTGTGCGAGTGGATTTCCTAAGTTGGCAGCTTCAAGATATTTTTCAAAAGCCATCTTGATGTTGCGCTCAACTCCATTTGTGCCACTTGAATATTTCATTGCTTCTTCATAGATATCTTGTGCCGGATAGTCTATTTGCTTGTATCCGGCATTTCCCTTTTGCTCAATTTCCCATTTGCCACGAAGCGATTTGAGATTTTGAGCATGTGAGCATGTGAAACTTAATGTAAGTGCAGTTATTATTATGGACTTTCTCATGTGTTAATTATTATAATGCAAGTAATTCTTTAATCTTTTCTTCAAGAGTTTCTTTTGATTGAGAACCTGCAAGGCGTATTGAAGTTTTTTTGCCATTTTTGAAGAATAGAATAGTGGGAAGCGACATGATGCGATTGTCGGTGCTGAAATCACTTTCTTCTTCTACATTATATTTGCCAATCACAACTTGTCCGTCATACTGCTCGGCAAGTTCGTCAATCACAGGAGCCATTGCTACACAAGGACCACACCATGTTGCCCAAAAGTCAATTACTACGGGTTTACCCGATTCAATGATCTCGTTTACGTTTTCGTCTGTAAATGTAAATGCCATTTTCTTAAATTTTAAGTGTTAATATATTTGTATTTAATTATGTTTTATCAAATGAAAATTCAATATCCATACTTTCAAGTTTTCTTACAAGGTCGCGATTAAGAGGTATGGTGAGAGGCGAGGTCAATTTTATAGATCGATTTATTTCAGGGTTATAAACGATAAATGACAAAGATTGATGATTTTCGGTGGTTGATTTCATGTGCTCCGATAATACATCCATCAAATTAGGGGTAATCATTTGGTCGTTTAGCTTGATTGTAATCCCCGACAACAATTTGCCTTTTACCTCTTGTAATAATTTAATGTTTGTGATATTGAATTTAATATCTTCTGATTTATATCGTCGTTGGAATTTTCCTGTGATAAGTATCGGAGTCCCCAAAATTCCATAGCGATGGAAGTCAATGAATTGTTGCCCGAATAACATGATTTCTGTGCTTCCGGTGTAGTCTTCCAATTTAAGTATGCCAAAGTCGCTACCTTTTTTGGTTTTGCGAGTTTGGAAATCAATAACCATACCCCCAAACGTAATCTCCATATTCTCGACAGGAACTAATTCTTCTTTATCTTTGATGCTTGTGTTGCAACCATAATTTAATTCCATGAAGAATGGATCGAGGGGGTGGGCTGATAGGTACATGCCAACTAATTCCTTCTCTTTATCTAATCTTATGGCATCATGCCATTCTACTTCGGGTACGATTTCTGGGCGGCCGGCTATATTGAGAGTAGTATCTTCTTCTCCAAATAGAGATATGCTTTTTTGTTGAGAGGCATTTTGGAAAAGTTGACCATACTTCAATAATAACTCAGAGAAACTTTCATCTTTATTGTTTTTCTTGAAAAAGTCTTCTCGTTTGATTTCGCTGAAACAGTCAAAAGCACCGGCAAGAGCTAATGAATCAAGTGTGCGACGATTTAATGCTGATAATGGCACGCGCTCTACAAAGTCATATATATTTTGAAATGGTCCACCGGCATTTCGTGCAGATATGATATCTTTTACAACATTTTCTCCTACCCCTTTTATGGCTGATAGACCAAAACGAATTTCTCCTTTTTTGTTTACCCCAAATTTGTTAAAACTTTCATTTACATCGGGCCCTTTTACCGGAATGTGCATTTTTTTGCATTCATCCATAAAACCGGTGAGTTTTGTTGTGTCAGAGCTATTTCGACTCAATACTGCTGCCATATATTCGGCGGGGTAGTTGGCTTTGAGGTATGCAGTTTGATAAGCTACCCAACTATAGCATGTAGCATGACTCTTGTTGAATGCGTATGATGCAAACTTTTCCCAGTCAGCCCAAATTTTCTCAAGTACTGTGGGATTATGACCATTATTCTTTCCACCTTCAATAAATAAGGCTTTAAGCTCGTTCATTTTTTTGATCATTTTTTTTCCCATCGCTTTGCGCAATGTGTCACTCTGACCGCGAGTGAAATTGGCAAGGAGACGAGACAAAAGCATGACCTGTTCTTGATATACGGTTATCCCATATGTGTCTTTGAGATATTTTTCCATTATGGGAATGTCGTACACAATAGGAGATTGTCCATGTTTACGAGCGATGAAATCGGGGATGTAGTCCATGGGACCGGGACGATAAAGTGCATTCATCGCAATCAAATCTTCAAACGTGGTTGGCTGAAGCTCACGAAGATATTTTTGCATACCGGCCGATTCAAATTGGAAGGTCCCGGTTGTGCGCCCTTCGCAATATAATTGATATGTCTTTTTGTCTTCGATATCAATTGTGTCAATGTCAAGGTCTTCTCCACGAGTGAGCTTGATATTCGCAATCGCATCTTTGATGATTGATAGAGTTTTCAGCCCTAAAAAGTCCATTTTAATAAGTCCGGTTTCCTCAATAACTCGTCCTTCAAATTGGGTTACAAGAAGTTTCCCATTTTCTTTATCATCGGCAGTGCTCACAGGAACCCAATCGGTTATAGGGTCGCGACAAATTATGACTCCACAAGCATGTACTCCGGTATTTCTGACATTCCCTTCAAGTTTCTGAGCAAATTTAAGAGTGTCAGTAATGAGCATATTGTGACTCTCAAGTTCTGTTTTGAATTCGGGTACATATTCATAACAGTTTTTGAGCGTAGGTTTTAACTCTTTTCCATTCACTTCTGGCATGTGTTTGGGTATGAGTTTTGTTAAACGTTCGCTCTCAGAAAGAGGAAGTTGTTGCACTCGAGCAACATCTTTGATGGCCGATTTTGCGGCCATCGTGCCATAGGTTATGATGTGTGCAACTTTTTCTTCGCCATATTTTTCAGTTACATAACGAAGCACGTCGGCACGTCCATCGTCGTCAAAATCAATATCAATATCAGGCAAAGAAATACGGTCTGGATTCAAGAATCGCTCAAATAGAAGGTCATATTTTACAGGGTCTATTTGTGTAATTCCAAGACAGTAGGCAACAGCCGAGCCTGCTGCTGATCCACGCCCGGGACCTACGCTGACCCCTAATTGCTCACGAGCAACATTGATGAAGTCTTGCACAATAAGGAAGTAACCAGGAAAACCCATGGTTTTCATAATGTGTAGCTCAAATTTTATTCGTTCATCAAGTTCAGGAGTTAAAGGGAGCCCATAACGTTTCTTGGCGCCATCATATGCTAATTTCTTAAGGTAGTCGGCTTCAAATTTAATACGATATAATTTGTCATATCCACCGAGCTTCTTAATCTTGTTGTGTGCAGCTTCCTCGCTCAATACTACATTGCCATTTTCGTCTTGGGTGAATTCGTCAAAGAGATCTTTTTCTGTGAGGCGTTGGCGATATTCTTCCTCCGTGCCAAATTCTTTGGGTATTTCAAAGGTTGGCATAATGGGAGGATTATCAATAGAATAAAGTTCAACTTTATCAAGAATTTCTAATGTATTTGAAAGGGATTCAGGAATATCGCTAAATATTTCATTCATTTCCTCTTGCGTTTTCATCCATTCTTGTTTGGTATATCGCATGCGATTGGTATCTGCGATATATTTATTGGTTGAAACGCATATTAGTCGATCGTGAGCTTCGGCATCATCGGCGTTGACAAAGTGAACATCGTTGGTTGCTACAAGTTTTATCCCAAATTTTTTTGCAATTCTGATTAGCTCGGGATTAACTTGTTCTTGAACTTCATATACACTTTGATTTGCTCCGGGGACATCGGTTTTGTGGCGTTGAAGCTCAATATAATAATCATCACCAAAGGTCTCTTTCCACCATTGCACTTGGTGCTCAGCTTCTTCGATTTCTCCCGCTTGAATTAATCGAGGGATTTCTCCACCTAAGCATGCCGAGCATATGATTAACCCTTCTTTGTGGGAGGCTAATTCATCTTTGTCGGTTCGAGGGTGCGAGTAGAAACCTTCAGTCCAAGCACGAGAAACAATTTTAATAAGATTGTGATATCCGGTTTTGTTTTTTGCCAATACTACTAAATGCCTACCGGTATCGCGTTTGTCCACTCGGTCAAATCGAGTTTTTTGTGCAACATACATTTCACACCCAAAAATTGGTTTGAAAAACATTTTTTCAAGTTTTTCAAGTTCAATCTTTAATGTTTGTGCAGATTCATAGTCTTCATTGCTGGTAGCTTTGGCTAATTCTTCCTTGGCTTTTTTTATGCGATCTTTTGTTTGGTTGTTGATATTATTTACATAATTGTGAAATTCCTTTATTGCATACATGTTCCCATGATCGGTAATAGCAATTCCAGGCATTCCATTGCTAATGGCTTTATCGACGAGTGCAGTAACTGAGGCCTGACCGTCGAGAATAGAGTATTGTGTATGTACGTGTAGATGTATAAAGGGTTGCATTCTTGTTAATTATATAATATATGTATATTGCTCACCCCAAAGTTACGAAAAATCTTAATTAAATAATTTGTTATTTTGATGTTTTATGTCAATAATGTTGATAAGTCGTAAATAGTGTAGATATCTGTGTCTTGTATTGTATTAGACATAGGGTTTGTTACTAAAATACGAAGATTTTGAAGAAATATGTTTTATAACATAAAATTTTTAGCGGTTAAAATGCTGAATCTAAGAATAATGAATGAAATTATGTGAGAAATAATAAAAAATAATGTAAAAAATATTTTGTGGAATAAAAGAAAGTGACTACCTTTGCACTCGCTTTTGAGAAATATTGCTCACAGAGGTGAGAAGTAGGAAGGCTAAAGGTAAAAAACGTTAAATTTTGACCGCGGGCTTTGTGGATTAAAAAAAACACTTTAACTTTGCAGAGTTTTCCGCTCACAAAAAGTGAGTTTTTAGAAAGCGCGACGAACATTGAAAAGATTACAATAGACAAGAGTAGTACAAGAGCAAAAAGAAGTTCTTAGTCAATTCTTAAACGAAATAAGTCAAGCAGGAAGTTCTGAACGGGAATTTTCGTTGTGAAAACAAGTCTTGTAA
>JAZSDX010000059.1:0-10984 GCA_045531405.1 Muribaculaceae bacterium
CCCAAACAAAGTAAATGACTCTCAAAATAAAAAATTAGAATCACCACAAAATGATGATTCTAATCATATTGAAAGTTCTAATAACTCAAATTTGTCAACAACTCACACAAGTTGTTTATCTTCGCAACGCAACACTCGTCCTGGGAACTGCTCTACCAAAGCGAGATTGTGTGTAGCCATTACAACAGCAGTGCCATTTTTTGCGATTTCGTGCAGATGGTTCACTATCTGTTCGCTTGTGGCTGGGTCAAGATTTCCGGTAGGTTCATCGGCAAGAATTAGTCGAGGCTTGTTGAGCAATGCACGAGCAATTACAATACGTTGTTGCTCTCCTCCCGATAGCTCATGAGGCATTTTGTAGCTTTTGTTGAGCATTCCCACCTGTTTTAATACCTCCTCAATGCGTTCATCTTTTTCTTCTCGCGTCTTCCAACCGGTAGCATCAAGCACAAAACGAAGATTGTCATAAACATTGCGGTCGGTGAGCAATTGAAAATCTTGAAACACAATCCCAATCTCCCTACGAAGCATTGGTATAGCTTTGCGTTTCATTTTTGTGAGGTCATAGTCAAAAACTTGAGCAGAGCCTGTGTTGATAGGGATTTCGCAATACATTGATTTTAGCAAACTGCTCTTCCCACTACCCACTTTCCCTATGAGATATAAGAATTCGCCATCATTAATGTCGAATGATACATTTTTTAGAACGATAAGCTCTTGGCGTAGAATCTCTACATCACGATATTTGACTATGCTTCCCATCGGTTGATTGATTTTAGGTATATATACGAGTTTGGGTATTATTCTTTGTGGCGTTTTACCAATTCTTCGGCAAGGTCTTCTATGCGATAACCTTTTGAAGTGAGCAAAACGATGAGGTGGTATATCATGTCTGACGCTTCGTAGATTAAACGATCATCGGTGCCATTTGTAGCTTCGATAACTGTTTCAACAGCTTCTTCTCCCACTTTTTGTGCCATGCGGTTGATGCCGCTCTTAAACAATGATGTGGTGTAAGAACCTTCAGGCATTTCATCGTAGCGACGTTTGATGAAATCTTGGAGATAACGGAAAAATTCAACTCCCCATTCATTTTTTTCGCCCCAACATGTGTCGGTACCTGTATGACATACCGGTCCAACAGGATTTACTTTAATCAACAAAGTATCGTGGTCGCAATCTTCTTGAATTGAAACAACATTGAGGAAATTTCCACTCTCCTCTCCTTTGGTCCAAAGACGATTTTTGGTGCGGCTGAAAAATGTAACTTTTCCTATTTCTATGGTCTTTTGATATGCTTCTTCATTCATAAATCCGAGCATCAACACATTTTTTGTGCGAGCGTCTTGGATAATGGCAGGAACAAGTCCTTGCATTTTGTTGAAATCAATACTCATAATCGATTATGTCGTTGCGTTTATATTCTTACGTTTATATTTCGTTTGCAAAGATACTCTTTTAATTCGTTAATTGGTATCTCATTGAAGTGAAAAATGCTCGCGGCAAGTGCAGCATCGGCTTTCCCTTGGGTAAACACATCATAGAAGTGTGGGTAATCCCCTGCTCCACCCGACGCGATTACAGGAATGCTCAATGTATCGTGAAGCATTGCTAATGCTTCGTTGGCAAATCCGGTCTTTACTCCGTCGTGATCCATGCTTGTGAATAAAATTTCACCGGCACCACGTTCTTGTGCTTCGTGAGCCCATTCTATAAGTTTGCGACCGGTTGACACTCGTCCACCATTGATGTAGCACACCCATTCATTACCTTCCATGCGCGCATCTATAGCTGTTACGCACACTTGGTTGCCAAATCGGCGAGCTATGCCATCAATAAGGTCGGGATTGCGTAGAGCTGCCGAGTTGATTGAAATTTTATCGGCTCCGGCATTTAGTAATTTTTCAACATCTTCAACCTGATTGATGCCTCCTCCAACAGTGAATGGTATGCTCACATTTTCAGCAACGCGACGCACAAGATCGATAAACGTTTTGCGACCTTCGTGTGATGCTGTGATGTCGAGATACACAAGTTCGTCAGCACCATCATCGCTATATTTCTTGCCAAGAGCAACAGGGTCGCCTGCATCGCGAAAGTTGACAAAGTTTACCCCCTTTACGGTTTTGCCATCTTTCACGTCAAGGCATGGTATGATACGTTTTGCAAGCATTATAGATTGTTATTGTTGTGATAAATTAAACTGTTCTAATTCCTTGAGGTTTATGTGGTTCTCATATATTGCTTTTCCCACAATCACTGCCGGCACTCCGGCAGCTTCAAGTGCTTCAATATCGTGCATGGCACTCACTCCACCACTTGCAATGAGATATAGACCGGGCATTTCGGCAAGCATTTCTTTGTATAGGCTGATTGATGGACCACTGAGCATGCCATCAACGTTGATGTCGGTTGAAATAACTTTGTTTATGCCTTTTGTCATATAATCTTTCACAAACGGAATGATGTCGTGATCGCTGTCGTCAATCCAGCCCGATGTCGAAATCTTCCCATTGCGAGTGTCGGCACCAAGGATTATTTTATCGCTTCCATATTTATTAATCCAACCGAGAAATGTTTCTGGGTCTTTTACGGCAATGCTACCACCGGTAATCATCGCTGCGCCGTTTTCAAAAGCAATGCGCAAGTCATCATCGCTTTTCAATCCACCACCGAAGTCTATAACAAGATTCGTGCTTGTTGCAATTCGTTCAAGGGTGCGATAATTGACTATGTGGCTTGATTTTGCACCGTCAAGATCCACAAGGTGTAATCGCTTGCAACCGGCATCTTCCATCATGCGAGCTACATCAAGAGGGTCATCAGCATATATGGTTTTACGGTCATAGTCGCCCTTTGTTAAGCGTACACACTTGCCGTCAATTACATCTATTGCTGGGATAATCTCAATCATAATTCTATGAAGCTTTTGAGTATTTGTTCGCCAATGTCTCCACTCTTTTCGGGGTGGAATTGTGTGGCATAGAAGTTGTCTTTGTGCAGAACCGCACTATATGGCGTGATATAATCGGTTGTGGCAATTGTAGCTTCGTTGACCGGCACGTAATAGCTGTGAACGTAATATACATATTTGCCGTTGAGGTTGGCAGGTATGAAATCCTCTTTGACAAGGGAGATTGTGTTCCACCCCATGTGTGGAATTTTGAGGTCGCTTTGAGCTGCGTCAAAACGTTTAACATCAACATCAAAAATACCTAAGCAATTCACATCTCCTTCTTCGGAGTGTCGGCACATTAGTTGCTGACCGATGCAGATGCCTAACACCGGTTGGGTGAGACTTTTTATAAGTTTATCGAGCCCATGCTCGCATAGGTATTCCATAGCACTGCGAGCTTCTCCCACTCCGGGAAATATTACTTTATCGGCTTGACGAATTTCGTTAGGGTTGTCGGTTACGATAGCTTCATAACCGAGACGACGGAGTGCACATTCAACCGAAAAGTTATTTCCTGCATTATATTTTATTATCGCAATTTTCATTAGAGATAATAAATTAACTAAACACTACTGTTTTGTTGTTGTAGGTAAGGATTTTGCGTTGGATATGTTTTTCTACTGCACGAGATAGTACGATTTTTTCCAAGTCGCGACCTTTTTTTACCAAGTCATTAACGGTGTCTTTGTGAGTGATGCGAACGATATCTTGTTCGATGATAGGACCGGCATCAAGTTCGGTAGTTACATAGTGGCTTGTCGCACCAATGAGTTTCACTCCACGATCGTATGCTGCATGATAGGGTTTTGCTCCTACGAATGCAGGAAGAAACGAGTGGTGAATGTTGATGATGCGATTTGGGTAACGGTTGATAAAGTTTTCCGACAACACTTGCATGTAACGAGCCAATACGATAAAGTCGATTTGGTAGCGGTCGAGGATTTCAAACTCAAGAGCTTCCATTTCTTCCTTGTTTTGGCGAGTAACGGGGATTATTTCGTAAGGAATATTGAATTGGTCGGCCACCGATTTGAGGTCGGGGTGATTGCTTATTATCACCGGTATTTCCACGTCCCACTCCCCTGCCACATATCGTGCAAGAATGTCATATAGACAGTGCGACATTTTAGACACGAAAAGGGCCATGCGTTGAGGACGATCGGTAAAACTCAATCGATATGTTACGTTATAACGATTAGCGTAGAGGGTGTTGAAGTATTCTTCAATTTTGTCGGCAGGGATTGCAAAGTTTTCCAAGTCCCATTCGACTCTCATATAAAATACTCCATTCTCTTTGTCAACATATTGGTCGAGGTATAGAATGTTACCACCATTGGTGTTGATAAATTCAGTAATTACAGCGATGATACCCGGTTGGTCGGGGCAATGCATTAGCAAGATTGCACTATTTTGACGTTTCTTTTCCACTATATATGTAAAATGTGTAGTTTGAAATGCAAAGGTAAGTAAAAATGGTGGATTTGACAACAAAATGTTAACGAAATCGCCTGTTTTTGTGCAAAATGTAGAAAATATCAGATTCGCAATTTGCCTATATAAAAAATCAGCAATATTTACCCATATGTATATATGTAACGAATATTAGTTGCCTAATTCGGAAAGGAATTTGATGCGGACGAGGCGAATGTCGTCTTCGGAATAGTCGGGTCCGAGTTCTTGAATGGCTTCGTTTATGTCGTCGCTTTCGCTTTCGCGGAAGTATTCAAAGATGTCGTCGAGGTGGTCCTCGTCCATTACGTCATCGATGTAATAGCTGATGTTTATTTTCGTTCCTGAATATACAATTGCCTCAATTTCATCAAGTAATTCAGAAAAATCAAGTCCTTTTGATGTAGCGAGTTCATCGAGAGGTATTTTGCGGTCGATGCCTTGAATAATAGATATTTTCATTTTACTTTTATTGGCAACACTACGCACGCGCAAATCTTCAGGACGTTCTATCTCGTTTTCTTCGACGTGGGTTTTGATTATTTTTATGAACTCAGCTCCATATCGTTTAGCCTTTCCAGCCCCTACTCCGGTAATATTTTGGAGTTCTTCCATTGTAATGGGGTAAGTTGTTGCCATTGCTTCTAATGAAGGGTCTTGGAAAATAACATATGGGGGCAATTCAAGTTTTTTTGCGATTTTTTTGCGTAAATCTTTGAGAATAGAATATAATTCGGGATCTATGGCACAAGTAGCACCTCCTTTTATTATGATTTCTTCATTATTGTCGTCGAAGTTGTTATCTTCTACAATTTTGAATGATTGTGGCGATTTTGCAAATTCTTGTCCTAATGGCGTGATTTTTATTAGACCATAATTTTCAATGTCTCTATCAAGATAACCTGCAATTATAGCTTGACGAATAACGGCATTGATGTATTTCTCGTCTTCATTTTTTGCACAACCAAATATTTCAAGGTCGTCATGGCGATACGATCTTACATTATTGGTCATTTTTCCTCGCATGACATTGATTACGTGGTCGGATTTGAATTTTTCTTTTAATGCGTCGATTGTATCTAAAATCGAAAGGAGCATATCTTTGGCTTCAACTTTCTTTTTGGGATTTAGACAGTTGTCGCAGTTTCCGCAGTGTTCATGTGGAAATTCTTCTCCAAAATAATGAAGTAGTGATTTGCGACGGCACACCGAAGACTCGGCGTATGATGCAGTTTCAGAAAGAAGTTGTTTGCCGATTTCTTGTTCTGCAATAGGCTTGCCTTGCATAAATTTCTCCATTTTTTGGAGATCTTTATAGGAATAGAAAGTGATACATTGCCCTTCGCCTCCATCGCGCCCGGCGCGTCCGGTTTCTTGATAATAGCCTTCAAGTGATTTGGGCATGTCGTAGTGAATCACAAAACGCACGTCGGGTTTGTCGATGCCCATACCAAAAGCAATAGTGGCAACAATAACATCAATTTTTTCAAGGAGGAACGCATCTTGGTTTTCTGACCGAGTGGCACTATCCATTCCTGCATGATAAGCGAGAGCTTTAATATTGTTTACTTGTAGCATTTCGGCAAGGTCTTCTACCTTTTTGCGACTTAAGCAATATATAATGCCCGATTTGCCTTCTTGGCTTTTGATGTATTTAATTATGTCGCGATCGGTGTTTTGTGACTTTTGACGAATTTCGTAATATAAGTTTTGACGATTAAAAGATGATTTGAAGATGTTGGCATCTTGCATACCGAGATTCTTCTGTATGTCATGTTGCACTTTTGGTGTTGCAGTTGCAGTAAGTGCTATGACAGGACGAGAGCCAATCTCGTTTATGATAGGTCTTATTCGGCGATATTCGGGACGGAAATCATGTCCCCACTCAGAGATGCAATGGGCTTCGTCGATTGCATAAAATGAAATGGGTACAGTCTTAAGAAATTCAATATTTTCTTCTTTTGTTAAAGACTCAGGTGCAACATATAATAATTTGGTTTTGCCTAAAATAATATCGCTTTTAACTTGGTCAATAGCATTTTTATTTAATGAAGAATTGAGGAAATGAGCTATATTATCGTCTTCGCTAAAATTTCGCATTGCATCAACTTGATTTTTCATCAAAGCAATGAGTGGCGAAATGATAATAGCAGTTCCCTCCATGAGCAATGCCGGAAGTTGGTAGCATAGCGATTTTCCTCCCCCTGTAGGCATTAACACAAAAGTGTCGTGACCTTCGAGCAGGCTTGTCATGATTGCCTCTTGATTGCCTTTGAATTTGTCAAATCCAAAATGCTTTTTTAATGCATCATAGAGTCGAGATTTAATAGTATTGCTCATGTTGAAAGTTTAGTTGGTTATAGATGGTATGCAATAAGGTAATTAAGTCTATTTGATTACTGATGTGTCAAAATTGGCTACTTGAAGTTTTTCAAGAGCATATTGACGTGTAACTTCAAATTCTTTAATGTCGGAAGATGGGATGTTGTACATTGCATCAATCATAATCGATTCAACAATTGAACGAAGTCCACGAGCCCCTAATTTATATTCAATCGCTTTGTCAACAATGAGTTCAAGAGCATCTTGAGCGAATGATAATTTTACATTGTCCATCTCAAAGAGTTTCTTGTATTGACGAATGATTGCATTTTTAGGTTCGGTGAGGACGCGCAATAGAGCATCGCGATCAAGAGGATCAAGATGTGTCAAAATGGGGAGACGCCCGATGATTTCGGGAATCAATCCAAAAGACTTTAAGTCTTGAGGGGCAATGTATTGCAAATAATTGTCGCGTTTAACTCGCTGGCGAGCAGCATCGGTTGAATATCCAACAACGTGAGTGTTGAGACGTTGAGCTATTTTACGTTCGATGCCGTCAAAAGCTCCACCACAAATAAACAAAATATTTTTTGTGTTGACGGGAATCATTTTTTGCTCAGGGTGCTTGCGGCCACCTTGAGGAGGTACGTTTACGATAGAGCCTTCAAGGAGCTTCAATAGCCCTTGTTGAACGCCTTCACCACTAACGTCGCGAGTGATTGATGGGTTGTCGCCTTTGCGTGCGATTTTGTCGATTTCGTCAATGAAAACAATGCCTTTTTCGGCTTTCTCAACATTATAGTCGGCAGCTTGGAGCAATCGAGTGAGAAGGCTTTCGATATCTTCGCCCACATAACCAGCTTCGGTCAAAACAGTTGCGTCAACGATAGTGAAAGGTACATCGAGAAGTCGAGCGATGGTCTTGGCAAGAAGTGTTTTGCCTGTACCGGTATGTCCTACGAGGATAATGTTGCTTTTTTCAATATCAACATCGTCGTTGGAGTTTTGAGCGAGACGTTTATAGTGGTTGTAAACAGCGACAGAGAGATATTTTTTTGCGGAGTCTTGTCCAATGACATATTGGTCAAGGAAATCGTTGATTTCACGAGGGCGAGGCACCTTGTTTAAGTCGGTGGCAGCTTCGGCCTTGGCAGTAGCTTTAGCATCGTTGCGATATTCTCCAAGCATCTCGTGGATTTGGTCGATACACTCAGCACAAATGTAGGTCTCCCCTATTGCCGACGGAACGAGTACTTCGCTCATGTCGGAGGGGCGACCACAAAAAGAACATTTTATGGTATTTTTCTTTGCCATCGATTAGTGTTGAGCTTTAATGAGAACGTTGTCAATCATGCCATATTCTTTAGCCTCAGCAGCAGTCATCCAGTAGTCGCGATCAGAATCTTTTTCGATTTTATCGAATGCTACACCTGAATGGTCAGAAATGATTGTATAGAGTTCTTTTTTGAGTTTTTGTATTTCGCGTGCAGTGATTTCAATATCAGATGCTTGACCTTGTGCACCACCCATTGGTTGGTGAATCATTACGCGCGAGTGTTTTAATGCGAAGCGTTTGCCTTTAGCTCCGGCAACAAGGAGTACGGCAGCCATTGATGCAGCCATACCTGTGCAAATGGTAGCTACGTCACTTGAGATATATTGCATAGTGTCGTAGATGCCTAATCCTGCATATACGGATCCTCCGGGAGAGTTGATATAGATTGAAACATCACGAGTTGGATCGGCTTGATCGAGATAAAGGAGTTGTGCTTGAATCACATTGGCAGTGTAGTCGTTAACATCGGTGCCAAGGAATATAATGCGGTCCATCATCAAGCGAGAAAATACATCCATTTGAGCTACATTGAGTTGGCGTTCTTCAATGATTGTTGGATTGATGTAGCTTGAAGTGATATTGGCAGACGTAGCTGACATATATTGGTCGATAGCAAGACCATTCATGCCAAGATGATTTACAGCAAATTTTCTAAAGTCGTTGTTGTTCATAATCTTTTTTACCTATTAATAAATTAAATTTAAAGCGTGGTTTGTCAATAGCAAATTTGGCTTCTTAATTCAAAGTTACAAATAAAAAATCAAATTCAATAAAAATATCGTCAAAAAAATATTCAATTTTGTCATTTTTTAGAGATATTCCCTATTGAATAATGAATGTGTGTTGAAATGTTTGTTTACGGTCAAGATGACGTAATTATTAATAAGTAATCGTTCTTCGGTTTATGAACAAACGAATATTTATGATAAACTTTATTTATCAATCAGTTTCTTGAGTTTTCCTTGCAAAGACTTCGGGACTAATTTTGTGGGAACAAAAAGGAATTGGCTTTGAATGTGGTCATGGTCAATATAGCCATGTAAGTCGTTGTTATCAGATAGAAATAATACGGTGTATTGGTCGTCGTAGCGGTCGAGTGTAACAAATCGACCACGTTCGTCGGGGGTGGCAATTTGAGAGCAACGCTCGGGCGATAATGGAGTACCATAGACAATACCAAGGCTCGCATCTCCATCAGTGTTTTAATAAATAATATATTCAGTTGGTTCGGGAAATTTTTCGGAGTTCAAAATTATTTATCGGTGGGAATGAAAAAAAGAGTGCCTTGCGGGCACTCTTTTTGATGGTATGTGAAGAATGATTATTTTTGAGCTTCTTCGGCGATTGTTTTGAATTCTTCGATAGAAACTGATTTAGCTTCGATTTTAGCAGTTTGTTTGATTGCTTCGAAGAGTTTTGCATCGCCTGCTTCTTCGATGATGCGAGAACGTGAGTTCTTGTCATCAAGAATGCGTTTAGCATAGTCGGTGAGCATGTCGTCTTCAACGTTAGTCATGCCGTATTGAGCGAATTGTTGACGAGCGATGGCTTTTGCGTGGTTTGTAACGTCGGCTTCTTCGATTTTAACTTCAGCTACAGCTGCGATGCGTTCTTTGATGAGTTGCCATTTGAGTGATGGAATCATTTTTTCAAACTCTGCGTCGATGTTTTCAGCAGTAAGACCTTCGTTGCGACGAACTAACCATTTTTTGAGGAATTCTTGTGGTAACTCAAAGTTGCCAAATTGTTCAACAAGAGCTTTTTCAGCTTGCATTTGGAACAACATTTCGCTGTTGCCGGAGATTTGTGCCGAAATCATCTCTTTGATAGCATTGAAGTATTCTTCTTCGGTTTTTACTTTGTCGGGACCGAAGATGTTTTTGTAGTATTCTTCGTTTAGCTCGGCTGGCTTAACAACGATGATTTCTGAAATTGACATTTCAAAGTTAGCTTTTGCTTCAGCTGCTTTTTCTTTGTCAATATTGAGCATTGAAGCAAGACGTGTAACGTCGCCATCGCAAGCATTCCAAGGATTGAATACAATTTTATCGTTGAGTTTTTTGCCTACAAATTTATCGGCTTCTTCTTTTGATTTAAGATACATAGGAGCGATGATGCCACTAACTACTTGGATAGCGTCTTCGCCTTCTTTTACAGAACCATCTTCGTTAAGTTCCATGATTGAACCTTTAACGAGGGCTTTTTCGTCAACTTCTTCGCCTGGAACTTGGTTGCCAAAACGTTCACGGAAGTTTGCGTCTTGCTCGTCAACCATTTCTTTTGAAACTTCAATGTTGTAATAAGGGAGTTTTACATCTTTAATATCAACATTGATTTCGGGAGTAAGACCGATTTCATATTCAAAAGTGTAGTTTGCATCGTTGAGGTCAATTTCTTTAACATCAACAGGAAGAGGTACCCCAAGGATTGCAAGTTTATTGTCGCGAATATAGTTGATAACTGCTTCATAAACTTCTTGGTTGATAACGTCGCTTTTTACTTGTTTGCCAAAACGGCGACGAAGTTGGTCAATAGTAACATGACCTTTGCGGAAACCAGGAAGAGTGTGGGTTTTGCCAATGCGTTTGAGTTCGGCAGTTACTTTGTCTTTGTAGTCGTTTTCTTCAATCGCAACGGTGATTTTACCATTTACGTTGTCGATTTTTTCAATAGATACGTTCATAATGTTTTATAATGTTTCTAATTTCTGTATTTCGAATTAACGTGCAAAATTAATCTTTTTATTTTGGTTTAGCAAATTATAATGTGATATTGGCTGAAAATGTAGAGTCAACAAGCAAGTGCAAAATTATTTTAATAATTTGAAGAATTCAATTTTTGGAGAAGAAAAATTTAGTTTTTCTCGAGGTCTTCGATTGATTTTAGCTTGAACAGCATCAAACTGACTCTGCTCAATTAGT
>JAZSDX010000064.1:0-22885 GCA_045531405.1 Muribaculaceae bacterium
ACTAATTGAGCAGAGTCAGTTTGATGCTGTTCAAGCTAAAATCAATCGAAGACCTCGAGAAAAACTAAATTTTTCTTCTCCAAAAATTGAATTCTTCAAATTATTAAAATAATTTTGCACTTGCTTGTTGACTCTACATATAAAAAAACTACACACAATGGAGCATGCTCCATTGTGTGTAATTAAAAAGTTATTAATTTTGTCCTAATAAATAAGTATTAATTTTGTAACGCTTATTTAGGACTAGTCAATTCTTTTGCGTTTTATCCTATTTTATCTACTTCAAGGTCTCCTCCAAGCACTTCGTGCCAAGGTAAGCCTTGCTTGTTAAGTTGTTCCATAAATGGATCGGGATCAAATTCTTCAACGTTGTGAACTCCCGGTTTGTTCCACTTACCGGTGAGGAACATCATCGCACCAATCATAGCAGGCACGCCTGTTGTATAGCTAACAGCTTGCATTCCTGTTTCTTTGAATGCTTCCTCATGGCTACAATTGTTGTAAATGTAATAGTTGAGGTCTTTACCCTCTTTGTCTTTACCTGCAATGCGACATCCGATTGATGTTTCGCCCTTGTAGTTTTCACCAAGGTCTTGAGGATTAGGCAACACCGCTTTGAGGAATTGCAATGGAACAATTTTTACACCATTGTATTCCACTTCGTCAATACGAGCCATACCTATGTTTTGAATCACACGCAAGTGTGTGAGATATTCTTGGCCAAATGTCATCCAGAAACGAGCACGTTTGATTGTTGGGAAATTGATTACGAGCGACTCCAATTCTTCGTGATAAAGAAGATATGAATCACGCGCGCCAATATTAGGATAATTCAATGGAGCATGAATTTCAAGTGGTCCGGTAGTAACCCATTTGCCATCTTGATAATAGCGACCGTTTTGAGTAATTTCGCGAATATTGATTTCGGGGTTAAAATTGGTAGCAAAAGCCTTACCATGGTCACCTGCGTTACAATCCACGATGTCAAGATATTCCATTTCAGAAAAATGATGTTTAGCTGCATATGCAGTAAACACACCTGATACTCCCGGGTCAAAGCCACAGCCGAGGATTGCAGTAAGTCCGGCTTTTTCAAATCTTTCACGATAGGCCCATTGCCAAGAATATTCAAAGTGGGCTTCATCTTTAGGCTCATAGTTAGCTGTATCAAGATAGTTTACACCACATTCAAGACATGCGTCCATGATTGTGAGGTCTTGATAAGGGAGAGCAACATTAATCACTAAGTCGGGTTTATGACGGTTGAATAGTTCCACGAGTTGAGGCACACTGTCGGCATCAACCGAGTCAGTTGTAATATTTGAAGCACCTATAGCCTTTGCAATCGCATCACATTTGCTTTTGGTGCGCGAAGCAAGCACTATTTCGTTAAACACATCAGGATTTTGAGCGCATTTGTGAGCCACAACGGTACCCACACCACCGGCTCCGATAATAATAACTTTAGCCATTCTTATAGTTTTGAATTTATAGAGTTATGATTGTTGTTGATTAATTTTTCAACGAAGATACATCTTTTTGTTGAATAATTTATTTTTAAGTCAAAATATTTAACAAAAGATTCTTATTAATTCAATTAAGACAACTAGGTTTACCAAGGGAACGGAGGAAATTTTCGCGGCACGAATTTGCCGTTAAAATACCTTAATTTGTCGGTAAATAATATCTATATGTAGTCAAATTATCCGTTAATATATGCGCTATGGCGATTTTTTTTTGAGCATTGACTTGCGAAAGATAATTTTGTATCTTGAATAAGACTTGATAAAGAATGAAAATGGTAGAAAAATTTATAAGTTTTATTAAATCAAAACAACATTCATTAGTGAATCTTTTGATTCACCTTTCGGCTATTTCTTTGTTTGTTCTCCCCGAAGTAATTACCAATATAGATGATCAACGACCAGTACCTGATGGCATAATCATCAAGACTATCATATATTTGGTTATTTTTTATATCAATTACTTCTTGATTGATAGGTTTCTTGATAAAAAAGGTGGTAAATGGCACTTTGTAGGAATGAATATTGTGTTGTTAGTTGTAGCATCGGGTATTATATTAATCACTTCTCATGGTTATACCGACAAAGGTTTTCATCCGATAAAAAAACCACCTCATCATCAAGAAGAAAAATTCACCCCCCATGCCCACGAAACGCCCAAAGGCAAACCATTTGAGCATATCCATCCGCCTCGTCATGAGCATAATAATATTTATCTCCATGCTGCAGGGCGATTATCGCGCGATTTATTAATTGCTATTCTCACCATCGCCTTGGCATTTGCAGTGAGAGTAACTGCTCGTTGGCTTGAAACACAAAGCAAGCAAGTCGCATTAATAGCCTCACAACGCGAAACTGAATTGGAAAATCTTAAAAGTCAGATTAATCCACACTTTTTATTCAATACGCTCAACACCATTTATGCCCTCATTGCTATTAATCCCACTAAAGCCCAAAAGGCGATACATGAATTGAGTGGAATGATGCGATATGCATTATATGATACATCATCAATGGTAACACTAAAGCAAGAAATTGATTTTTTGAATAATTTCATTTCACTAATGACGATGAGAATGAATGGAAAGCGACCTATTGAAACGACATTATCATGCAATGGTTATTGCGATTACAAAGTTGCTCCACTCATTTTTATCCCTATCATTGAGAATGCATTTAAATATGGCAACACCGGCAATATCTCTAACCCTATAAAGATTGAAATTTCGGTCAATGAGGGAATAGTTAGATGCTATACATTTAACCATTTTGACAATAATAACCATATAGATAAAAAAGATTCAGGCATCGGTTTTGCCAATTTGAAACGACGCCTTAATATTATTTATGGCAAGGATGCTTCATTCAATGTTATCCAACAAGATAACACATTCCAAGTAGAATTAATAATTAACTTAAACAACAATAAATCTTAACCCAAAATGAAAATTCTTAAATGTTGCGTTATTGATGATGAACCATTGGCAAGCCAATTGATTGCGTCTTATATCGAAAAAACTCCTTTCTTGCAACTTGTAGGCACGTATACTTCGGCTCAAGAAGCAATTAAAACTATTCTTGAGCATCAAACCGACCTTGTTTTTCTCGATATAGAAATGCCACAACTCAATGGGTTGGAATTTGCCAAAATAATACCTTCAACTACTCGCATCATCTTCACCACAGCCTACGATAAGTATGCCATTCCGGGATTTAAGGTTGAAGCTCTTGATTATCTACTTAAGCCTGTCAGCTACGATGATTTTATTGCCTCAGCCAACAAAGCTCAACGGTGGATTGAGATTCAACACAATAGCCTCAAGATAGGGTCAACCCAAGATTATATAATAGTAAAAAGCGAATACCGTCTTGTGCAGATTCCCACCAACGATATTCTCTTTATTGAAGGATTGAAAGATTATGTAAAAATCTACACAACCGACGAACAAAAAAGCATCATGACATTAATGAACATGAAAACCCTCGAACAATCTCTCCCTTCATCATTCTTGAGGGTTCATCGCTCATTTATCGTAAACACCCACAAAATCAAAGTCATTGAACGCAATCGCATCGTTTTTGGCAATAAATACATTCCCATTAGCGACACATACAAACAAACATTCAGCGATTATGTTGCATCTCACCTCCTCTCGCAAAATCGCGAAGATGCCGACCTATAAAATTCTCTCAAACATCGGAAAACAAAGTAATTAATGAAGGTAATTGACTAAATCAAAATTAGTATTTTATATAACCTATTATTCTTTGGGGGTTACTTTGGGATTACATAGATCGGGGCATTGAAGTTCGCCACGAGAGAAACTGCGATAAGTGTCAAATTCAATTTCTACCTCAGGTTCTTGCAATTGAGTTGTGTGGTCGAGAGGGAAGCTGATATATTTAATTGTTAACCCTCGGTCAAGCCATTGTTGCTCATAGAAAGTTTTAATTTCGAGTATATCACTTACATAATCAGAGTGATATAGGTCGTTGGTATCAACTACTGCGGGGAGTTGATTGAGTTCAACAAGTAAATGAGTATAAGTATAAAGGAATGGGCTATCGGTTTTAAGATGCACGATGCCATCGGGTTTTAACACTTCGCGATAAAGTTCAAGGAAGCGTGTTGAGGTGAGGCGTTTGCGCACCTTTTTCATTTGTGGGTCGGGAAATGTAATCCAAATTTCGGCTACTTCACCAGCTTCAAAGAAGTGTGGCAATAGTTCGATATTTGTGCGAAGAAATGCCACGTTTTTGAGCCCTTCGTTGCGAGCTTGGCAAGCACCGGTCCACATACGTGCGCCCTTAATGTCGATACCTATAAAATTCTTGTCGGGGAACTTACGTGCAAGCCCCACGGCATACTCTCCTTTCCCACAACCCAACTCTAATACAATGGGATTATCGTTATTGAAAAACTCTTTATGCCAATTCCCTTTTAAGGGGAAACCTTGTTCTTTTAATACAGCAAAGGGATATTGAAACACAAAGTCAATGGTTTCCATATCCCTAAACTTTTTTAGTTTATTTTTTCCCATATTATGGTAGAAAAATTCTGAATCGATTAGTCTTATGCTTATGATTAGTTGTGGCGAGCCACTTTTAATGTTGCCATTGAATTATCGGCAAGAATTACTTTAACGATATATAGAGGAGAATACCAATCGGCTGTATTTATAACAACTTCAGTGCTGTTGGTAGTCTCAATAGCATATTGACGAGCCGATGAGTCAAAGATGCTTACCTCTTTTATTTCGCTATCTGCTTTTACAATAAGGTCGTAACCTGCAAAATATGCCGAAATTCTATTAGAAATTTCTTCATTGATAACATTTTCCACACTTGACATTCCATTTATGATAAATTCTTTCCATTGGTCGGCCGATTTGAACGAATCTACCATGTCTTCTGATACAGAAAGTGTAACGTTTGATTGTTCTACTCCGTTCCACACATTTTCCCCAAGTTCAGGCACTTCACTAATGCCATCGGCATTGAGTTGAGTCAAAGACGTCCACCCTTCAAATGCGTTATCTCCAATATATTGAAGCGTGTGAGGTAATGTAAATGTAGTTACGTGGTGCAAATCAATTAACGCATAATTACCTATTGATATAACAGTTGAATTTAGTATATTTGTTGTATCTATGCTGATGTTGCCTTTGAAAATATAGTTAGGAACAGCCGTACATGACGCAGGTAAATTAAAGGTTACAAGCGAAGCATCATCAAAGAATGCACCTTCACCTATCTTTGACGTGTTGTTGTTCATTGTGGCAGTTGTTAATGCTTTACATTGAGCAAACGCCCACGCCCCTATTGAATCAAGAGATTCCGATGCTGAAAAATCAATAGATTTCAATCCGCTACCTTGGAATGCACTGTTGCCAATCGTTTTTAGTGTTGGTGCAAAAGTGAATGATTCAAGTGCTAAACAGCCGGCGAATGCACTTTCGCCAATTTCAACGAGCGAATTAGCCGACACATCGTTGAGCGATTTACAACGAGCAAAAGTAGATGCGTTAATTTTGCTGACACCAAGGTCGATTGTTGCTAACTTGTCACAATCAACAAAGGCATGAGAGCCAAGGGTTGCTACGGTTGAAGGTATATCGATTAAAGTCAATTCATCACAATTTGAAAATGCGCCTACTCCTATTTGTGTAACCGATGATGGTATTGTTATAGATTTGAGTTTGGTTGAAGAGAAGGCACCCTCTTCTATTGCTTCCAAAGTGTTTGGAAATTCGATTGACTCTATTTTTGTACCTGCAAGGGCATATGCCGGTATTGAATTTGCAATATAAGTAGTTTTTCCTGTCAAAATAGGGCTGCCCGAATATGCTACGATTGAAACATCTGATAAGTCAAGCGACAATAGCGAAGTCATTTTCTCGGCAATAAACACAAAATCGCCGGCATTTATTTCTCCGGATATTATTAACGTTGTTTCTTCGGTATTCTCGCCCACAGCAGTAGCCAATTCTCCTGGAGTAGAAGTTACTGTAATAGCCGATGTACACAATCCCATTGAAGTCATCAGCGAAACAAGAGCCAATTTTATATTCATATAAAAAACTTTTTATTGGTTAGTCATTGTACCCAAATTTCAATGGCACAATCTATTCTAACTTGCAAAGTTAATAAATTTCCCGAATAAACAAGAAACTAAATAATTTAAGAGTATATTTTCTTATCTTTGCATCAATTATTTTGATATATGCTCCACGATAAAAGATTTCATAAGTTTTTAGCTCATGAGATGGAAAGGGTAGAACTCCCTTCTAAATTCACGTTCCCTTTTCATTATGTTCCACACCCATTGAGTGTATTGGCATCGGAGCATCTACGCAAATATCTCGCATCTCGCCATGATTGGCAAGAAGAATTGCAACAAGGGAAAATGATGGGAGTGCTTGTTGTTGAAAAAGATACAGAAATAGGGTTTCTTGCAGCATTTTCGGGGAATTTGGCTCATAGCAATAACCATGAGTATTTTGTTCCGGCAGTATATGATTTATTGTCGCACGATGGATTTTTCCCACCCGAAGAGACGCAAATTTCAGAAATTAATACAAAAATCAAACGCGAAGAAAATAGCTCTAACCGTCAATCTCTTATCGCTCAATTATCAGAAGCAATAAATAAGTCAAAAAGTGAAATTGATACCTATCGCGAGCTGATGCAACAATCTAAAATCAAGCGGGATAATCGTCGTCGAGAAGGTGCAGATGAAGATTCACTCATCGCCGAAAGTCAATTTCAAAAAGCTGAACTAAGACGTATTCGCAATCGTTGGCAGCAATGCTTTGATTCTCTCAAAGTAGAAATCGCTGAGAGTAATAAAAAAATTGCTGAATGGAAAGCCGAACGAAAGCAACGAAGTCAAGCATTGCAAAAACGTATTTTTCAAAATTTTGTGATGTTGAATGCTCATGGCGAGAGTCGTGATTTATGTGAAATTTTCGCCCCTACTCCACAGGTATTGCCCCCAGCCGGTGCCGGCGAATGTGCAGCGCCTAAATTGCTGCAATATGCCTATCTCCACAGATACAAACCTCTTGCTATGGCTGAATTTTGGGTAGGAGCATCACTAAAGGAAGAAATACGCCACGACGGATATTTCTACCCCGCATGCAAAGCGAAGTGTGAACCCATCCTTAATTGGATGTTGCAAGGACTTGATGTAGAGCCTAATCCTCTTGAAGTTTCACCTCAATCAATCGAAATTGAGGTGCTTTATGATGATGATTTTATGGTGGCAGTAAACAAGCCTCACGGAATGCTTTCTGTTCCCGGGAAGTTGTCGGCAATTTCTTTGCAAGAACGAATGCAACAGCTTTATCCACAATGTGATATACAGGTTGTGCATCGCCTTGATATGGCCACATCGGGAGTGTTGCTCTTTGCTAAATCGCAAGCAATTCACAGGCAGTTGCAAGCAATGTTTGAATCACGCCAAATAAAAAAACAATATGTGGCGATACTCGACGGCATTGTGGAGCAAGATTGTGGCATAATTGACCTTCCATTGATACTAAACCCCGACGATCGACCTCGCCAAGTTGTGAACTATGCTTATGGCAAACCTGCATTGACTCGCTTTGAGATTGTGGAGCGTCGCGACAACACCTCTCGTGTGCTGTTTTATCCCGAAACAGGTCGCACACACCAACTACGTGTTCATGCCTCTCACCCCAACGGACTAAATACACCCATTGTGGGCGATACGCTCTATGGCTCTCACGCATCACGACTATATCTTCATGCTCAAAGCATTGAGTTTATTCACCCTGTAACCAAAGAGACGATTACTATTACTATTTCTTGCCCATTTTAACATCATCGTATATATTTTCCCATTTAAATTTTTAGTTATAAATTTGCATCATTAAAGAAAGTCTTACTTAACTATGATAAAAAACCTATTGTTTGACCTTGGAGGCGTGATAATGGATATACGCCGATTGAATTGCGTGGCATCGTTTGAACGCCTTGGCATGAAAGATGCCGATAGCTTTCTTGGTGAGTATAGCCAAAAAGGTCCTTTTCTTCAATTGGAAGAGGGAGCGATAAGTGAGGGCCAGTTTCGCGATGCTGTGCGACAATTTATTGATGGCGAGGTGAGTGATGAGCAAATCGACAATGCCTTTTGCGATTTCTTGGTGGGAATCCCTACATACCGTCTTGAGCAATTACGCCAACTAAAAAAACAATACAAAATATATATGCTCTCAAATACCAACTCTATTATGTGGCATTCGCGCATTGCCGAGGATTTCCGCCAAGAGGGATTGGAACGTGAGGATTATTTCGATGGCATCGTAACATCGTTTGAGGCTAAATGCATTAAGCCCGATGCCCAAATTTTTCACACCGTAGTGGAAAAACTTGGAGTTAAACCTGAGGAAACACTCTTTCTTGACGACTCGCAGAAAAATCTTGATGCAGCTGCCAAATTAGGATTCAAGACCCTTTTAGTAACACCAGGTAGTGAATTTTTTGACCTTCTCAGCTCTCTATAGATGAAAATATTACAACATAGAGATATTGATTCAAACGCTAATCGCATTGCTGTTGTGGGTACTTTTGACGGTGTGCATCGAGGGCATCGCTATTTGCTTCAAGTATTGAACGACGAAGCAGCTAAACATTGTCTTGATTCAACTATCATAACATTTGCCCAACATCCTTTAACCACAATACGCCCTAACGACGTGCCCCCTATGTTATCAACACTTGAAGAACGCCTCATAAAGATTGAAAATTGTGGAGTGGAATGTTGTGTGGTGCTTGATTTTAACGAGCAACTACAGCAATTGACTGCACGCGAATTTCTTGAAAAGATTTCACGCGACTATGGAGTAAAAATGTTGGTAATGGGATTTAATACCCTATTTGGGAAAGACCGCATAAAAGATTTAATAAAATATCAACTAATAGGGAAAGAAATTGGTATTGAGGTAATACAAGCAACCGAATATGGTTCCGGTATCAGTTCATCAGTTATTCGCAAGATGATAGCCGATGGACAAATCAGCAAAGCCAATGAGGCTCTTGGATACAGCTACACAATTGTAGGTAAGGTTGTTAAAGGGAAACAATTAGGTCGCACAATAGGTTTCCCCACCGCAAACGTTGAAGTTCTTGACCATAAAAAACTTATCCCGGCAACGGGGGTGTATGCTGTAGATGTAATCCTTGACCAATCAAACGAAAGACATCGGGCCATGCTCAACATCGGGCGCCGCCCAACTGTAGATGTAGAAAATGCCCCAATTACAATCGAAGCTCACATTATTAACTATAATGGCAACCTTTATGAAAAAGCTCTATGCATCGAATTTTTACAATTTCTTCGCAAAGAACGCACATTTTCATCCCTAAACGCACTCACCTCACAACTAAACAAAGACCTTCAACAAGCGCTTAATATACAAAACACATCGTTTTCTCCTCTAAAGAGCTAAGACGAGCTTTATCATTAACCTTTTTTAACTTATCCTTTGCTACAAGTTGTCAAATAATCTTTACCTTTGTTCAAAATTGTAATAAATGTATGTAGAATCGTGTAATGCGATGAGGATTCTCTACATACAAATATTAAATTGAACTTGAGTCCTCGTTCACAACAAACAACACAAATTTATGAAAAAGCTATTTTTAATGTTGGCTTTCTTTTGTATAGGAAGCATGCTTGTACAAGCACAAATCTCAACTGGCGAAAGCGTTGCTCAAACAATTAAAACCGGTAACAGAGCAGAAAAAGGTGATTTTGGTATCTATTTAGGTGCTACAACTACTATGTTCAAGGATCTTACTAGCGTTGACGAATTCAAAGCTCTACCTTTGATTAACCTTAAGTACATGTTCTCTGACAAATTAGAAGGTCGCGTTGGTATTGAATGGTGGAAAAAATCAAACAAATCAGAAGAACCTACTGGCGAAGATGCAAAAATTAATTATAGTGATTGGAATACTAGCATGAAATTCTATCCTGGTATAGCATATCACTTTGCAAAATCAAACATTCTTGATGTTTATGTTGGTGGAGAACTTCCTTTTGGTTGGAGCTCTAATGGTATAAAAAATGAAGAGAAAGACGGAGCATACAAATATACAAGCGAAGTATCTGGTTCTGACTTCCATGTTGGTTTAGGTGCATTTATTGGTTTACAAGCTTATGTTTGCAACCTCCCTCTTGCTATCGGTCTTGAATATGGTGTAAGCACTGAATATGCAGCTGCAACCGGTTTGACAGAAACAAACATTGATGGAGTTACAACTGAAAGTGATAACGATCGTTCTCGTTGGGACATTGGTCATCAAGCTCGTTTTACCATTTCTTATTTCTTTAAATTATAATAATGATGAAATTATATAAATTTTTAGCAATTTGTGCGATTGCATTATTCGTTACATCTTGTGGCTCGGTAACCAAAACTCAACCATATTCTTTTGATCAAGTTCGCCTTGAAATGAATATGAATGATTTGGTATATCTTGGAGAAGATGAAGTTTCGGTTGAATATAGCACATATCTATTTGGATTAATCAAAAAAACCGAAAAAGTAAATGGAGAAACTTATAATTCTGTTTTCCAAAAGAAATTAGACATTCCCGGTTGTCCATTAAATGATGGCGATCTCCAATTAGCAACATATAAACTTGTTGAACAATATCCTGATGCCGATTACTTCCAAGTTGTTTTCAAATCTCACAGCAAAGACAAATTGTTCTTAGGTGATTTGAATAAGAAAACAGCTAAAGTAAAAGCTTATAAACTTAAAAAGTAAATTCTAACTAAAAAATGAACGATAATCTTTCCTTGACAAGAGGAAGATTATCGTTTTTTAATATTAAGATGAAAAAATTTTCCAAGATTGTTGGTGCATTATTTTTATGCCTAACATTTGAGATGTGTAATGAGTCTTTGCCCGATTTATCAGATGTCGTAATTTTAGTATCACCTCCAAAAGACTCAACTGTTGTTATTGAGTCAGGGCATAAAGTACAATATAGTCTTGATATTTCTACTATTAACAACAATATTAGACGATTTAGAATTTCGTCATTTGATGAATCTAATGGGACAAAACTCTATTTAGATTCTGCATGTAACAACAAAAACATATATTACATTTTTGAGTACACTGCTCCTGAGGCAGACAAGGATAGTTTGAATGTTACACTTAATTTTGAAGCAGAAGATAACTTAGGCAATATCGGCGATATCCAACGCTTCTTAATAATCAGAAGTAAAAACCTCCAAGTTTCCCAATTAGACGGAATAGTCATGTACAATCCTAATGATCATCTTCCTAGTGCATTGTCTTTAGGAAATGTATCACAACCATTTGTATTTGATGCATCAACCGATTCGGTCTCAGCTGACATATATATTGAATCAGATGCAGAATTTACCACGATAGCGTTCAAAAGTAACACAAATACTAAGTTTATAAGAAACAATTCGTTTAATTATGCAACTGCTTCTGCTCGTCTCATTAAATCAGCATATGAGGGTTCTAAAAAAGAAAATATGATTAATGACATACGTGTTAATGATATTATTCTTGTTGGATATGGAGATACCGCAAAAGGCGTATTTATGGTAAATAATATAATAAGGAATGACGCATATTCAAATTCATGCATTCAACTAAGTTATAAAGAAATACGTTAAAATAATTATATTATAAGAATGACCCGCTTTTCTATTGAAAGGTGGGTCATTTTATTTAGTTACTTAACATTCCTTTTCTCTAATATATTCTGAGTTAAAGCAATTGTTTCGCGCTCACTTTCATTTCTTTGTTGTATCTTTGCAAAATAAACAATGTATTTAAGGGAACTTCTATAAATTACTTTGTGAAAATTCATAAAGCACACAAAAGAACTGTTCCCATCAACTAATGTTTAACTAATTCGTGGAATTTATAAAAATTCCCTAAATAAAAAACATATATAATGGAACGTTTATATCCTGCATTGATAATTGATGCGCTTAAAAATGTGCGTTATCCCGGCAATGGGAAGAATATCGTGGAACTTGATATGATTGAAGACGATATTCGCATTGAGGGCAACAAAGTCTCGTTTTCTCTCATCTTTGAGAAACCTACCGATCCTTTCATGAAATCGCTCGTGAAAGCTGCCGAAACAGCGATTCTCACATATATCTCGCCCGAGGTGGACATCAAAGGTAATATTGCTACAAAAACTCGCAAACCATTACCCGAAAAGCCTGCTAACCCACTCCCCGGCGTGAAAAATATCATCGGGATATCATCGGGCAAAGGTGGTGTAGGCAAATCAACCGTGGCAAGTAATCTTGCTGTGGCTCTCGCTCGCGAAGGTTACAAGGTTGGGTTGCTCGATGCCGATATTTTTGGCCCATCGGTGCCTAAAATGTTTGGTGTTGAGGACGAACAACTCTTCATGCACAAAGTTGATGGTCGCGATCTCATTATCCCTATCGAAAAATATGGTATAAAACTGCTTTCAATCGGTTTTGTAGTTGATAAAAATGCGCCGGTGTTGTGGCGTGGAGGAATGGCTTCAAATGCACTCAAACAACTTATTACCGATGCAGATTGGGGCGAACTTGATTATTTCCTTATCGATATGCCTCCCGGCACAAGCGATATACATCTAACACTTGTACAAACTCTCGGCATTACCGGAGTGGTAATAGTGAGCACTCCTCAACAAGTGGCTCTTGCTGATGCTCGCAAAGGTATTGCGATGTTTACCGGTGATAAGGTGAATGTGCCCATCTTGGGATTGGTAGAAAATATGGCATGGTTTACTCCTGCTCCTCATCCCGAAGAGCGTTATTACATCTTCGGTCGCGAAGGGGGAGTGGAACTCGCAAAAGAATTGGGCGTGAAATTGCTTGCTCAAATTCCGGTTGTGGGAACGATATGTGAAGGTGGCGATAATGGTGAGCCTATCGCACTTGAAGATAGCATTGCAGGACAAGCATTTATGCATCTCGCTCACGAAACAATCGATGCAATCAATACTCGCAATAACGACCTCCCCCCAACGGTGAAGGTTGATGTTTCAAAGCGATAAAATGCCCTCTTACAAGATGAAAAAGTGGATAATCACAACTTTGGTGTTAGCGTTCTTGCCATTTGTTATTCGTAATATTCGTAACAATAAAACTGATATTTCTGATTCTCCTTTGACTGTTACAAGTGGCGAGCTAAAACATATCGACCTCTATTCCCCCGAAATGAACGAGACGATAAAGGTTGATGTGTGGACTCCCGATGGATATTCAAAACATGTGAAATACCCCGTTATTTATATGCACGATGGTCAAAACCTCTTTGATGCCAATTCAACGTGGAATCATCAAGCATGGGAAATTGACTCGGTAATGGGTAAATTGATTGCTGCCGACAGCATACGTCCGGCAATCGTGGTAGGCGTTTATAGCGTTGATACATCACGATTGGGCGATCTTATGCCCGAAAAACCACTCAAACACCTCACTACCGACAGCGTTAAATCGTTTATTGACACCTACATGTGTAAAGGTCTTTATCGTGCCGATGAATATTTAGCATTTATCGTCAATACTCTTCGCCCTGTAATAAACGAAAACTTCTCAACCGATACAACAATGCAAGCCACCTCAATTATGGGGTCAAGTATGGGTGGATTGATTTCAATATATGGGATGTGTGAATATCCACAAATATTCGGCTCGGCATGTTGCCTTTCAACACATTGGAGTGGTGCGATAACTCGCAATGACGACTTCCCAGGAGCGATGCGCCGCTATCTTATCGAATCATTGCCTCGCACTGGCGAGCATCGACTATACATGGATTGTGGTGATAAGACAATCGATTCGGTATATATCCCCTACTTTCATGCGATGAATGCCCTTGCCGACTCGCTCGGATATAAAAATGGTCGATTAATGACACCTTTCTTCTCCGGCCATGCTCATGAAGAACGTGCTTGGGCAAGTAGAGTAGGCGAGCCATTGAAATTTATACTTAAAAAATAGGCTTTATGTTTGTTTTTTTACTTTAATGACATTTTTCATTATAAGGTTATGTGACTTCAAAATCAATTTTATTATGTGGAACATGAAAAGAATAGTGTATTTTGCGATATGTATGGTATTTAGTGTGGCGGCTAACGCTTCAGATGCCTGGGAATTGCAGGGAGGTACATATGTTGTAGATACAATAAATCATGTAAAAGTAGGGCCTGGGACCACTTTAACCTCTCTTAGACTCACAGGGGCTCAAAACCTCAATTTATTTTATACTACTACCGATTTGACTAATCCACTAATCGACATTAAGGTATTAAAGGCTAAAAACACTATTTTTGCTCGTCAAGAAGTATCGGGAATGGCTCTTGATAATGATTGTGACACAGTACAATACTTTCTGGGAGTAAATGCCGATTTTTTTAATATGCGCAAAGGAAATTCAATAGGTTCGCAAGTGTCGGGTGGTCGATTAGTATATGTTGATAACAATGGTCGCACGCAATGGGCATGGAGCGACAATCGCAAACCTATAATGGGCGAAATGAATATTAATTGTAGCGTCTCAATCGGAAACCATAGGATGAATATATCGGGGGTAAATGTTGAAGAAAATATCAACGACATAATTCTATATACTCCATTATATGGGAAAGAGACCGATAGTAATAGTAATGTTTTAGAGATTGCACTTTGCCCAATAGAGGATATTGCCATCGGGAAAACAGTGAAGATGCAAGTAGTATCAAATCCTACATCGGGAGGCCGATTATCAATCCCGACTAATGGCTATGTAATATCGGGCAGTGGGTGTCAACGCTTCTTGATTAATCAAATAAGAAAGGGTGATATATTAGAGTTTTCTACATATATCAACATTCCTAATGAAGGATTAGTAACACCTTCGGAGGTGGTTAGTGGTTACCCTGTAATATTGCGCGATGGAATTACTACTGATCCTATCGACATATTAAAGCATCTTAACGACCTTCATCCTCGTACTGCAGTTGGCAATAATGCTAATGCCACAAAGTTGATAATCTTGGTGGTAGATGGACGCTCCGATGAGTCAGATGGTTGCACCTCAAAGGTGCTTGCCGATATAATGCGTTGTGTGGGTTGTGATGATGCGATTAATCTCGATGGAGGAGGCTCAAGCGAGCTATACATAAAGAATTTAGGCATTTGTAATGTTCCAAGTGATGGCAAAGAACGCACCGTAGCCAATGGCTTATATGCTGTAGCCAATGCGCCAATTGATAACAAAATTGCATCAATAGAATTTGCCCAATATTACCCCACACTTAACATCAACGAGGCTTTTACTCCTATAATATATGGCTATAACAAATATGGCATTTTAGTAGATGTAAATGTGCAAGGTGTAAAGTTATCGTGCAACAAAAAATATGGTAAGATAATCAATAAAGGACACACTCTTCAACCCACACAAGAAGGGGAATTTGTTCTTACTGCAAAAATGGGAGAACTATCAACACAAACAAAGGCAAAAGTGGTGAAATAAACTCAGCTTTTTACTTATAAATTATACATTGCGTCAAAGAAGTGCCACATGGCAATGCCTCCCGATACCGATACATTTAGAGAGTGTTTTGTGCCACATTGGGGTATTTCAATGCACACATCGCAAGCATCTACTACAGCCTGTTCTACACCATTTACTTCGTTGCCAAATATGATTGCGTATTTTTTGCCTTTTTCAACGGCAAAATCTTGCAATGCCACACTATCTTTCACTTGTTCAAGGCAACAGAGAGTATAGCCTTCTGATCTTAGTTGATTGATACATGCAGTGGTTGATTCAAAGTATTCCCAATCAACCGAATCTTCGGCACCAAGTGCTGTTTTGTGTATCTCATTGCTTGGTGGAGTTGCAGTAATGCCACAAAGCATCAATTTTGAAATCAAGAAAGCATCGGCGGTGCGAAATACCGACCCTACATTGTTAAGACTGCGAATGTTGTCTAAAACCACAACAATTGGCAGTTTTTCTACTTGTGATTTATATTCATCAACCGATACACGGTCAAGATCCCAGATGGTTTTCTTCTCCATAACAAAGAGTTATTTATTTAATCGTTGGCGAGTGAAAAGAGATGTTATTTGCGATGTTATAAATCCCACAATTACTACTAATACCATCACTATTATCAAGTCAATCAACTCAACTCTCACCGGATATGCATCTATCACAAGAGCCGAAGCATCGCCATTGAGTTTGATTAATTTCCCATATTGTTGAACCAAACTTAATATTACCCCTATAACTACTCCTATCACTCCTCCCACAATTGAAATGAGCCATCCCTCAATCAAGAATATTCGTGTAATCATTCTATGACTTGCTCCAAGAGCATTGAATGTGACTATATTTTCATCTTTTTCAATGACAAGCATTGATAACGTAGATATAATATTAAACGATGCTATTATGAGAATAAATGCCAACATGAAAAAAGTTATCCATTTTTCGATTGTAATCATCTTAAATGACTGTTCTTGTTGTTGATATCGGTCTTTTATTACATATACGGCGCCTACTATATCTGCAATTTCTTTTCTCACATCATTCACTGAAACGCCTTCTTGTAAAGATAAATCTATTGATGATGCTTCGGTGGTATATTCAAGCAATGCGCGAGCATTCTCAATTGGAATTATCACACGATTTGCATCATATTCGGGTTGATTTACTTGGAACACACCCGAAACAATGAGAGAATCACCACAAAAGGCTGTTAGAGGGTTAGACGGATTGATTCTTCCGGTACGCGATGGCACATATATTCTCATATGCTCCTCTACTCCAGGACGAACATTTAATTTAACAGCAACTCCAACACTCAACGTGATATAACTTGCATCTTTGTCATTTAATAAAAGCTGTCCGTCAATAATAGTTGAATCTATATCATATACTTGTGCATATTGAGGATTAATAGCTTTGAGCATGACCGGCATTTGTTTTTTATTACATATCGCAAATGCTTGTTCGTCAATTGAAGGCAATGCCCTTTTAACTCCATTAACCTTTTCCACTTCTAACGCTAATGAATCGGCATTGTCTATTATTTTCCCTTTTATTGGTGCTATCTTTACCTCAGGATCTATCATAGATAACGATTTTGAAGCCAAGTCTTCAAAACCGTTAAAAACAGAGAGTACGCACACTATCGCCATTGTAGCAACAGCAACCCCCACAACCGATATTAATGATATTATATTTACAGCATTGTGGGTTTTCTTTGAGAAAAGATATCGAAGAGCAACTCTCAGAGAGAACATTTCAGATTACTTATCTTTGAGTAAACTATCTATATTTTCAATATAGTCGAGAGTATCGTCAATAAAGAATGTTAATTCAGGTGTTTTACGCAATTGATAACGCACTACCTTTGCTAATTCATAACGAATTTCTCGGGCACTATTGTTAATACTTTCAATGAGTGCCGGACCTTTATCTGAAGGAAATATTGAAAGATAGGCACGAGCAATACTCAAGTCGGGTGATACTCTTACGGTGCTTACCGACACAATCACGCCTTGTGTTTTAGCCGTTTGACGGCGAAATATTTCGCTTAATTCTTTTTGTAGAAGTCTGGCAATTTTTGCTTGTCGTGTAGATTCCATAAATGTTCTTCTGTTTTTATTATACAACCTAACTAAATGAGGCTAAACTTTTATATAATAATTATGTTAATTAACAAACCTGCTGTTTAATAAACCTACAAATATAGCACATGTAACATAGAAATCCAAGCCATTCAACATCTTATTTTATAAAAGATTATAAATAGATTCATTTTATTTTCAATATTTAATTGTTTTACACTATCTTTGTGGCTATGGAAAACAAAAAACAAAATATCAGTTGGTTTAGAAGATATGTCAAGCTACCATTTGTGTGTGTAGTGGCATACTTAGCGTTTATCTTATTTTTTAATGAGAACTCAATCGCTCGTAGTTTTGAATTAAAACAAATGATTGATAGCCTTGAATATGAAATTTCTTTATATCGTGACACAACCAATCATTACATTAATCTCAACGAGCAACTCAACACCAATCCCGAGGCAATGGAACGCGTGGTTAGAGAAAAGTATCACATGAATCGTGAGAACGAAGATGTGTATGTGTTTGAAGAAGAAAAATAGCCAAAATGAAAACTAAAAGCAAACCCAGCAATAAAAACATATTAGTAACCACGAATACAATTTTTTTGTGGCTTATAACAATTGGCATGTTGCTCATCGCAGCAGGCACAGTTATGCCATTGTTTATGCAAGATGGTAGCGATTTATTCAAATATGTTTATGGAGGAGGTGCTATTATGCTTCTCATTGGCAGGCTTTTCACTTCATATAAGGGCGACAACATTCGATTAAAAAGACTTTATCGCATAGAGGTGTGGTCGGCAATTTTCTTTTGTGTGGCCCTATTTTTCATGTTCTACAAAGGAGCAGGCGCACGAGATTGGTTAGCATTTACTCTTGCCGGAGGTACCATACAAATTTACACCTCAATTATGATTCCTCGCACCATAGCAAAAGAGAATAAGCATTAATTAAGAGTAATTTATAAGGCTATTTAACGAGTATTTCGTAACTTTGCCCTCAAAATGGGATATAATCTCACAATTGACCAAGGAAACAGCGCAGCAAAAGTTGCGGTTTGGAACGGAGTTGACATCATTTATAATGCCGACTTCAAGCATTTGGTGAGCGAGAATATACACGACATTTTGACTCAATTACCACTTATTGACAAAGCTATTTTTTGTTCGGTGACCAATGATGGAGTTGAGATAATAGAATATCTTAAACAACAAAATGTCAAAACTATCATCCTCTCTCATTCCACATTGCTTCCAATCTCAAACACATATAAAACACCTCAATCTTTAGGATTAGATAGGCTTGCTGCTGCTGTAGGTGCTTGGAGTCTTTACAAGGACAAAGATTTGCTTGTTATAGACTTGGGGACTGCAATTACCTACGATGTAGTTACCTCTCAAGGGTGCTATATAGGAGGTAACATTGCTCCGGGAGTTACAATGAGACTTAGTGCTCTGCACAATTATACTCAACGCCTCCCCTTGGTTGACCCTCATGGCAATTGCCCATTATGGGGAAACGATACCATTACGGCAATCCGTTCAGGAGTGTTAACCGGAATTGTGGGAGAGATAAACCATTATAAAAACCATTTGGGGAAAGACCATGTGGTAGTATTGACTGGTGGATCCGCTTCAATGATTAAATCTATGCTTGATTTTGACATTGAGATTGACCATCATTTAGTAACAAGAGGATTAAACAGTATATTGATATATAATGAAAATAACTAAACATCTATTCGTATTGGCAATGTTGTTGTGCGCCTCAACAACCATTCTTGCACAAATGACTCCTTATTCTCGTTACGGATATGGGATTCTTCATGATAATGCAACCTCATCTCAACGAGCAATGGGAGGAGTTGGATATGCAATGAATTCAGGTCGTCAAATCAATGTAATGAACCCTGCATCATATGCCTCTATCGACTCTCTCACATTCCTGTTTGATATGGGCGTCAGCGGTACCTTGCTTTGGAGTGAAGAAAATAACAATAAAGGGAAAGACTTTGGAGGAGGATTGGACTATATCACAATGCAATTCCCGGTTTCCAAATATATTGGCGTCAGTTTAGGTCTATTACCCTTCTCCTCGGTTGGATATTCTTTTGGAAACGAGATTACACATGGAACAAATGCCTATGAAGGTAGTGGTGGACTAAACCAACTTTATGCCGGTGTTGGTGGTAAATTTTTCAACAGTTTAGGCATTGGAGCTAATATCTCATACCTCTTTGGAACTACTATCAATGATATTTATGTCAATACTGGCGAGTCTTCAACACTCTTTGAACGAGTGATGCAAGTGCGCGATTGGAGAGTGCAATTTGGGGCACAATACTCGTTCAATATAAATACCAAAAATCGCATCACCTTAGGTGCTGTATTTACCCCCGGGAAAAAACTACTTGGAAAAACTTGGGGCGTTTATTATGATGTTAATAAAGACGTAGCTCCTGACACAATAGGCTATACAAAAACAAGTAATGGATATTCTCTACCAAATAGTTGGGGAGGTGGTATAAATTATGAATGGGATAACCGACTTATGGCAGAAGTTGATTTCACCTATCAAGACTGGGGAAACGCAAAATATTCTGTCCTTGAAAATTTTGAACAAACTCGATTTGATAATCGCTGGGAGGTTTCAGCCGGACTACAATTTACACCTAAACCACGTGGGAACTATGCTCAACGCATTCAATATCGTATAGGTGGATTCTACAACCACGACTATTTATTAATCCATAATAATAATATTAAAGAGTATGGAGTGAGTGCCGGTTTTGGACTTCCTGTAAACGGCTTTAAGACTATCGTAAACCTTGGGTTTGAATATCGTCATCGTCAAGCTGCACCACAAGCTCTCGTCAAAGAAGATTACTTCAACATCACCCTTGGTGTAAACTTCAACGAGATGTGGTTCTGGAAAAATAAGATTCGCTAAGATTCTTTATGGCGAGATTTACACACATAACTTCTCTTAAAACCCTTCCTGTGATTGTGGCTTTATCAATAGCCATAATTTCAATAACTTCATGTCAAAAAGAACAAAAAAACTTTGTTGAAGACATAGCCGATGCCTCCGAGAGTTATACGATGTTTACTCGTGATGTAGAAACATTTATTTCCGATTCGGGCATAACACGATATCGCATCACTGCCGATGTATGGTATGTATATGATGAAGCTAAGGTGCCAAGATGGACTTTCCCCGAAGGGTTGTTTTTGGAACAATTTGACAAACAATTTCAGCAAAGCGCAAAAGTCAATTGCGACTCTGCGACATATTTCAGCAACGACCGATTGTGGCGACTTGATGGCAATGTAGTAATGGTAAACGTTGCTCGCGATTCTTTCCTAACCAAACAATTATTCTGGGACCAACGCACCAAACGCATCTACTCCGATACTGCTTTTATTCGCATCGTAAGCAAAGATCGCACCATTGAAGGATATGGCTTTTCATCAAACGAACAAATGACCGACTACTCAATAACAAGACCAACGGCTATATTTTCGGCCGACAATCTTAGAAAAGACAAAAGTTCAGAAGATAGCGTTCTAACTCAACCGATCTCGCCGGTATCTCGTGCTAATGACGCACATCAATCACATTCAACCAATTCAACGTCAACCAACAATAATAACAACATTAAAACTGTGTCAATCGAACAAAGCGCAATATTTGATTAACCTAAAAATCATATGGAACTAACGTGGCTCATAATCGCACTGATTTCTCTAATATTCTCGGGGTTGTTTTCGGGAAGCGAGATTGCTTTTGTTACATCTAATCGAGTGAGAGTGGAACTTGACGTAAAAAAAGGTGGGTTGAGAAGTAAAATTATTAATCGCTTCTATTCCGACCCTGAATTTTTTATATCTACAATACTCGTAGGAAACAATATTGTTCTCGTAATTTATGGGATGGGCGTTGCCCGATTGTTAGATCCTTTGATTAAGGATTATATAACCAATAATGAGGCTCTATTGTTGATATTGCAAACAATCATTTCCACTGCTATAATTTTATTGGCAGGAGAATTTTTACCAAAGACTATATTTCGCATCAATCCCAACTCCTCGCTAAAATATATTTCGTTGCCTATTGCGATTTTCTATGTAATTCTATATCCGATATCTAAATTCACCTCGGGCTTATCTAAATTATTAATGCAACTTTGTGGCATTACGGTTAAAGACACACAAACCGGAATGTTATCGGTAGGTGACCTCAACCAATATCTCGAAACTACAATCGACAATATTGAAGAGGAGCAAAAACCGATAGAACATGAAGTCAAAATCTTCCATAATGCCCTTGACTTTTCAACGACACACCTTCGCGATTGTATGATTCCCCGTAACGAGATTTTTGCAGTAGATATAGATGACACTTCTCGTGAAGAATTAAGCGATTTATTTACAACCTCAGGTCGTTCAAAAATCGTTGTCTATAAAGAAGATATCGACAACGTGCTGGGATATATACATGTTAGTGAACTATTTGACCCACAAAAAGATTGGAAAGAAAACCTTAAACCGGTAGTCTTTGCTCCCGAAACCCTCCTTGCAAATAAGATGATGCGCCGACTTCTAACCGAAAAACGATCAATGGCAATAGTTGTCGATGAATTTGGTGGCACTGCGGGATTGGTAACCCTCGAGGACCTTGTTGAGGAAATATTTGGAGATATTCAAGACGAACATGATAAATCAAAAATTATCGAAAAAGAAATAGCTCCGGGCATATGGGAATTTTCGGGACGTGCCGAAATCGAACATATTAACGAAAAATACCACCTTGATATACCCGAAGACGACGAATATCAAACCCTTGCCGGATATATCCTCGTGAAAACAGGCGCAATTCCCGCCGAAAACGAAAAAATAACGCTCAATGATATCGTATTTGAAATCATTAAAAAATCGGCTAATCGCCTGGAACTTATTAAGATAACCATTCCGACTCAAAGCGCGAAAGAAGAAAAATAACAAAATTGTGTATAAAAACTTGCACAGATAAAATAAAACCACTACCTTTGCAACGCAAAAACCACGGTGCCATAGCTCAGTTGGTAGAGCAAAGGACTGAAAATCCTTGTGTCCCCGGTTCGATTCCTGGTGGCACCACAGCAAAAGAGAGTTACAGAAATGTGACTCTCTTTTGGTTTATATCCTTTAACCCCATCTTTCCTC
>JAZSDX010000008.1:0-90955 GCA_045531405.1 Muribaculaceae bacterium
AAGTCTCCTTTTTTTGTATTGCTTGTTACTCTACAAATTCACTCTTTGGGGCTACGCGCCCCAGCCGTTTGGCAAACCTGCGGTGTTTTTCATATTTTTATTTTTTTACCGTAAATTTTGCACTTCGGTTTTGAATGTACACTTTTTTGGAATTTAGAACCTTTCTTTTAGCCAAATATTGAGGAATCGATCATATAGTCGGTATCTTCCTTGTTCAAAGGTTACAAAGTCTTTCTCTAAAAGTATTTTTATTGCTGATTGCACCGATGACGAAGATGAAAGACCATGTTGCTTCACAAAATCACTTGATGTGATATTCACTGCTATATCATCTTTATTGATAGCGAGCAGTAGCTCCTTTTGCTTGTCGGATAATCGGAATAACATTTCAGCATATACATAATCCATCGATTCAAGAATATTTTTCAACGCAGAGTCGATCATTGACACTTCGCATGTGCCACCTTTTTCAGTCATATAAAATAGAGTGTTAAGCATTTTTTGGATATACCAAGTTATGCCATCAAAGTTATTATAACAATCGATGATTACTTGTTTGTTAATGTCTTTTCCATAGTTATTAAAATGCGATTTTGCAAAATCAATATATTTATCAATAGCAATCGGTTCTAAATGTATCATTGATACACTTTGATAGAATGGACGAGATGGACTTGTAAACATATTACCCATAATATGTCGTTGACTGCCGGCAAATATAAAATGAGAATTTTTGCATTGCTGTATGTGAGTGCGTAAAATCGCTTCAATATTGCTTTCGGGATAGTTGGTTATTTGTTGAAATTCATCAATCGCAACAATGCATGGTTTAGGTGAAGATTCGAGATAGGAGAATATTTCATCAAGTGTTGTTTCGGAATACCTGATGTCGCCGAGTTGTAGTCCAAAAGTAGGATTACCAAACGGATCAAAATTAATACCTGCTTGAAGCGATTTTACACTATTCCAAAATTGTTCAATTGCCTTTTTACCAATAGGTTTCAATGCTTTTAGAATCTCCTTACTTAATGCGTAAACAAACTCTCGAAGCGTTTTAGTTGAGTATATATCAATAAAAAATGTGTTATATTTCTCTTTGATTATTCCTTGTTCAAAGTAGTTTTTAATTAACCCGGTTTTCCCTAAACGACGAGTTGATATTAATGCTACGTTATTGCCATTTTCAATAAGTTTTGTCAACGTAGCGGTTTCTATCTCTCTATCACAAAAGTATTGTGGAGCAACGTATCCACTAATAACAAAAGGGTTTGAAATTTTTACCATAATCCAATTATTCTTTTTTAATAATGCAAAAATAATTATTCTTTTTCAATAATGCAAAAATAATAATTGTAAAACAATAATCACCATCTATCCCTATGTTTGTGTGAGAAATCTCACACTTTTGTGCGATAGGTGGTGAAAAATACATATTCCTAATATTTATTATTGCTGTCCGATAAAAGTTTTCAATAACAAATGCAACCCCAATGGGGAATTACAAAGAATATGCTTGTTTCGCGTCTGTCAGACGCATATAGTGTAGATGCGACAACCGAGGGTATCGGGCTTTGCCCTCTACCCCCGGTTACTCATATCGCTTCGCTCTCTCGTGCTTCGCACGCCTTTGTTCTTGAAAACTTTAATGCAAACGGAACAAAAAACGACAGCATTGCCAATTGGTAATGCTGTCGTGGTATATAGGAGTATTTTCTAACACTTATTTCACTTCCCAGGTTTCGCCGGCGAGGATCATGTCGCGGAGGGAGGTGAATTAGGGTAAATTTGGTGGAAAACGGCATTTTGGCGTCAAAACATTTGGTGAAGTTAAATCATCGGGCTATAAATCTCATAAATCATTGGACGAGTTTTGCGTTAAGTTCTCAGATCGTATAATGAATAAGTATGTGGTTTATACAAAGGATAACAAGCGTGAAAATGGTGTAGATTATATACCTAACTATATGACAATGTTTATATAAATAGAGTATAAAAACACAAGGGGTTGTGTCAGTCGCAACCCCTTGTGTGATTAATGACGTTATTAAGTCTTACTATTTTACAGGGCGAATCGAAAGCCCTAAGTATCGATTGTCACTACCCACAGCAGTGCTACTGTTAAGGAGAAACACTCCATTATTAGAACTACTTAACTCAGAACTCCAATACCAACCCTCGCCGTCAGCAAAGACATGTGAGCTATCTATGCGGTAGCCGGCAGCTGGCAAGAAAATACTATTTCCATTTGGTCCTGTAACAATATATCCATTTTTTTCATTGGATTGTTCCCATGTCCAAACGCATTCATTGATAAGTTCTCTGAATTCAGCCACCGTAGGTATACGCCAATTACTTCCCCACAGTTTGCGTGCTACATCATATTGCGTTCCACTAATATCTGACCCTATATCCGTATAGCCCATTGAAGAACTGATATAATATTTATATAGAACTTTACTATATCTGCTTTTTGTTTCGGTTTCTCCCCAGGCATAATAGTTTCCATATTCATCTGGGGAGTTCGCTCCAATATTCCAACTAGCCCATCTTGTGCCACTAGGTAATCCCAAATCTATTGCTTCTGCAGCATCATCACTTTCTGGGAGATATGAACTTTCTGCGTCATATGTTACAATGCTATCGAGTTCTGAATACGGCACATTAATTATTGTATTGTCACTTTTATATATCTTAATGCCTTGAGCATTAAGGTTGACATTCACTAACAATATAAATAAAAAAAGAAACATATGTAAAAGTTTTTTTGTATTCATCGTTTTATGATTTTATAGGTAATACTTTCGGTTGATATAATATAAACTCCGTGGCTAAGATTACTAAAGTCAATTGTTAACGTACCAACTTCAGATGTTTTTTGTGAACTGAGTAAAATTCCGCTAATTGAATAAACATATACCATGATATTGGGTCGGAAATTTGATAAGTAAACTATGTTGTTTTGTCGGGAAATTAAATAGTTGTCATTAAAAATGCTTGCAATTGATGTTTCGATATCAGGAGTTTTTTGTATTGTGAATTTCCACACATCATCTTTGGCGTATTCTACTTCAGTTTTAGTGGTAGTCAGCACCAATGAGGAGGTGGTTTGCGTCACTTTAGGACGTTCCGAGAGGAGATAGTTGAAAGTCTCTCCAGAGTTAGTCCACACAACGAAACTATATTGCTCATCTGTTTCATTAGTGTAGTCCGTGCTGATTTGTGCTTTTGCACTTTGAGTGATGCTTATGATGAAGGAGATAAGCATCAAGTGCAGAAGTTGTGGTAAGATTTTTTTCATACGTTTTCCCTTGATACGTGTCGGGCACAACTTTAATTTTTAGGGTAGTACCTAAAGGTTTTGATAAATGTTTTCTGTTAGCCCTTGATTTTGGAGTTGACAATAAAAAACGTGGGCTAATAACTTTATTTGTTATCCACGTATCGCCAAACACGTTGCAACCAAACAAGTAAAAGCCCACGGATAGACCGTGAGCATCAACTTTTACTTCAGGTTGCAGTTTCAAAATTGGCGATTTTGGATAACCGAAATATAAGCTAACGCTTTTTATTTATATGTCATTTCTGACGTGATGTTACATAGGCAATTGTTTTTTTGTTTGTGTAATATTTTTTTGTCTTATTTATTTCACTTCCCAGGTTTCGCCGGCGAGGATCATGTCGCGGAGTGATGAGAAGTTTTTCTTTGCGCGTACTTCGGCGATTTGTTTGTCGATTTCTTCGTTGTAAACCAATGCGTCAACATCGCGAATCACACCTACTGCCAATGGAAGGTCGTAGCCGTCCATCATGGCTAATTGTTGGTGCAAGAAGTTGCTTTGGCAATGTGCATCATGAACAAGAACATCGTCAATTGTATATCCATCTTTACCTATCTCAACGGCTTTCAATAGGAATCCGTCTTGCACAAGACCCATATTTTGCTCTTTGCCGAAGATCATTTTTTCGCCATGGCGTAGGTGGATAGTGCGGTCGGCACGATATTCTTTATCGGTGATATAGTTGTGAATACCATGATTGAAAATTACGCAGTTTTGCAAGATTTCAACCACTGATGTGCCTTTGTGTTGAGCTGCAGCTACCATCACTTCTTGGGTTGTTGCAAGCTCTACGTCGATGCTACGAGCAAAGAAGTTGCCACGTGCACCAAACACTAATTCGGCAGGAATAAATGGATCTTCGGTAGTGCCGTAAGGTGATGATTTTGATACAAATCCACGGTCGCTTGTAGGTGAGTATTGACCTTTGGTCAACCCATAAATTTTATTATTGAGCAACATGATGTTGAGGTCGATGTTGCGACGCACTGCGTGAATAAAGTGGTTACCACCGATAGCCAAGCCATCGCCATCGCCCGATATTTGCCAAACAGTCATTTCGGGGTTAGCAACCTTGAAACCTGTTGCGATGGCTGCTGCACGACCATGAATGGTGTGGAAGCCGTAAGTGTTCATATAATAAGGTAGGCGAGAGCTACAGCCAATACCTGAGATAACAGCTGTCATGTGAGGCGCAATGCCCACAGTTGCCATAGCTTTGTGTAGCGAATTGAGGATAGCGTGGTCGCCACAACCGGGACACCAACGCACTGATTGATCGCTCTTATAATTGGCTGCTGTATATTTATTTTCTTCCATGATTATTTGCCCTCCATAATTTTAGTTACACCATCGATTACTTCTTTCACTAAGAATGGTTGACCTTGCACCTTATTGATGCGCTCGATTTTCACTTCGGGGAATTTGCTTTGTAGGAAGTCGGCAAATTGACCGGTGTTCAACTCTGCCACAATCACACGTTTATACTTTGCAAACACCTCAGCAGTATTAGCAGGAAGTGGATTGATATAACGGAAGTGAGCAAATGCAACGGGAGTACCTGCTTTGTTGAGTTCTTCGGCAGCAGTGTAGAGGTGTCCGAATGTGCCACCCCAACCAACTAACAATGTGTCGGCATCAGCGTTGTGGCAAACTTCGAGGGCAGGGATATTGTCGGCAATGCGATCGATTTTCTCTTTGCGAAGATACACCATTTTTTCGTGGTTGATAGGGTCGGTTGAAATTGCACTAGTAACAGCATCTTTTTCAAGACCTCCAAGACGATGCGCAAAACCTTCAGTGCCGGGGATAGCCCAATAACGCACTTTGGTTTTCTTGTCGCGAATATATGGTTTCCAATTATCCTTTAATTCTTCGGGAACGTAATTGGGCTTGATTTCGGGATATTCATCTACTTCAGGAATACGCCATGCCGATGAGCCGTTGCCGATAAATGCGTCGGTGAGCAACACAACAGGTGTCATGTGCTCAATGGCTATGCGACAAGCTTCAAATGCCATTATGAAACAGTCGGTAGGTGTTGCAGGAGCAACTACAGCCAACGGACATTCGCCATTGCGACCGTAGAGAGCTTGCATCAAGTCGGTTTGTTCGGTTTTAGTGGGGAGACCTGTTGATGGTCCGCCACGTTGCACGTCGATGACAACGAGAGGCAACTCAGCCATTACGGCAAGACCAATGCCTTCGCTTTTAAGAGCTAAACCTGGACCAGATGTAGAAGTAACAGCGAGGTTGCCGGCAAAAGAAGCTCCGATAGCCGAACAAACACCTGCGATTTCATCTTCCATTTGGCATGCTTTTACTCCAAGGTCCTTGCGTTTTGCAAGTTCGTGAAGAATGTCGGTTGCGGGAGTGATAGGGTAGCTGCCGAGGAACAATGGACGCCCTGATTTTTCAGAAGCCATAATCAATCCCCATGCAGTGGCAGTGTTACCATTAATGTCGGTATAAATGCCCGGTTTGATTTCGTCGGATTCGATGCGATAGGTCGATACCGATGCGTGGATATTGTGACCATAGTCATAGCCTGCTTGAATAACTTTTGCATTTGCTTCAAAAATAGCAGGTTTTTTAGCGAATTTTGTTTTTAAGTGATGCAATGCACTTTCGAGTGGACGGTCAAACAACCAACACACAAGTCCAAGCGCAAAAATATTTCGACATTTGAGCATTGATTTGTTGTCGAGACCACTATCGGCAAGAGCATCTTTGGTCATAGATGTAACCGGAACTTCAAGCACTTGAGCAGTGATGCCAAGTTCTTTGAAAGGCTCGTCGGTTTCAAAAAGAGCTTTCTTGAGGTCAGACTCTTTGAAAGAATCGATATCAACGATTATAACCCCATTGGGTTTTAAGAATTTTACATTTTGTTTTAATGCAGCCGGGTTCATGGCAATGAGCACATCGGCTTGGTCGCCGGGTGTATAGACACCTGTGCCTACGCTCACTTGGAATCCCGATACGCCACTTAAAGATCCTTGTGGAGCGCGAATTTCGGCAGGGTAGTCGGGGAATGTAGAAACTTGGTTCCCTATGCCGGCTGAAATATTGGTGAAAATATTTCCGGCAAGTTGCATGCCGTCGCCCGAGTCACCCGAAAATCTCACGACTACTTTGTCAAGAACTTTAACATTGGTTTTCTCTAACATAATGATATTTTGTTAATGCTATAAAATTATAGCAGTTATTTTACGCAATGAAATTATAGATTCAAAAGGCAAAGTTAATAAATAATTTATAAAGCTATGATTGTTGTAGGTAAAAATTGACATATTATAAAAGAATTATTGATAAAAATTTTTGTATATGAGGAATAACTATTAATTTTGCAATTCAGAATTTGGCGCATCATATGGTTGCGTTAGAGTTCAAAATAAATAGTATAAAATAAGAAAATATAGATAAAATGGAAGCTAAACAACCTAAAAATCAGGTTAATGAAGCAGCAGAACAAGCTGCAGCGCAAAAGAAAGCGCAAATGATTAAGATTGCTAAATATGCATCAATCGCAGTTGTTGCTATTGTCGCAGTAGTGTTGGTATATATCTATGCTGTGCGCAAACCGGCTATAGAAAGTGGCAATGAAGCTATTGCACAAGCTGATATCGCATTATTAGATGCAAGTGGTGACTCGGCAAAGATGGCTGAAGCTCTTAAAAAATATGAAGCCGTGGCTAGTGCACATGGATATGATGCAGGAAACCGTGCAATCATGATGGCTATTGTGGCATATTATGAAAATGGTGAATATCAAAAATGTATTGACTATATTAACGATTTTTCAAAAACAGGCTCTATCCTTGATGCTGGAGTTTATTCGGTAAAAGGTGACTGCTATGTGAACTTGAAGAATTATGAAGAAGCGTTAGGTTGCTACGATGATGCAATTTCAGCTTGCGACAATAATCCTGAACTTGCTCCATTCTTCATGGCAAAACAAGCTCGTATCTACAATGAACAAAAAGAATATGCTAAAGAACTTGAAGTTTATGAAATTATCAAGAAAGAGTATCCTAAATATGCACATCTTGAAGTTGATAAATTTATCGAACGAGCAAAAAATCTTGTTGAAAATAATAAATAAGGATATATCATAAATAAAATATGAGATGAGGGTGTGTCTGTAGGCACACCCTTTGTTATATCAATTTTAAGCGTTTATTCCCTCTTCAGGCTTTGCTGTACTGACTCGGCTTTCAATGTACTGCACTCGGAATAATCAAGATTGATATATTGCCCTCATTGGCACCATTGCGTTCTCCCTAATTGCCTTGCAGTCATAGGGAGGAGTAGCGATTCTAATGACTATTGCTTTAATGGCAAAGATATAGATCAAGACAGTGGGTGCTTGAGACGCTTACATGATAGCGAGCTCGTTATGCTCATTCTACAAAAAGATAAAAATCTACTCAAATAATATTCATAAATCTTCACAAAGCAATTTATAGAAGTCCCCTGAAAATAGTTTATCAATTACCATGATATGAAAACAGGCGAGCCGATTGGCTCGCCTGTTGCATCTATGATAAATAGATTTTGAGTTATTACTTAATGATAAGTTTACCCATTGATGTTGCGTCTTCGGTTACTACGCGTACTATATACATGCCTTTGTTGAAACCTGCAGTTTCAATCGCGGTAGTACCTTCGATAGTAACTGATTGTACCAATGCGCCACCTACGTTGTAGATTTCAATTTGAGCAGCACCTTCGCATTCGATTGTTGCAGGAGCTCCTGCTTCGGCAGGGTTGGGGTAGAGTTTAATAGCATTTGTTGGGCTATTAATGATATGTTCAACTCCTGATGGATCACCATAAAGTTGGTCAAGAACCGGTATTTGAATCTTATATTCTGTTCCGGTTGTTGATTTACCCATGTCGAAACGAATGTTTGAGATTGTGATTGGATAAATCGCGTTGTTGTTGATATCAACGCCATTAACTTTGCTGAAAGGTACTATGAACGAAGTTAAAGTATTGGCAGGTATGTTGTCAGAGATAATGAGATTACCACGGTTGCCAAGTTTATCGGCGATAGCTAATTGCATTTTTGTGATAGGTGCATCGCCCGGGTTGATGTCAACGCGTATTCCATAAGGCAAGCTGTAAGTAGTGGTGGTGCTTGTTGCGGTGATGTAGTTAGAACGAGCATCAACACCGGTATAAGCCAAGTCAAAACCTGTTCCGTTAGGAGTCATTGTAATGTTTTTACCACCCGATTGTTTCAAAGTCCAATTTTCGGCTTCGGTTGATGGATAAAGTGCTTGGCTATCGCTTTCGGGGATTTCAACAGTAATACTCAATGAGCCATTGAAATTAGGCGATGTGCCGGTAAATGTTGCTGAGCCATTTTTGTATCCATGAACTTTGCCATCGATAACTTCGGACACTTCAGCATCACTTGATGCCCAGTCAACAGTAGCGGCATTTACCTCGTAAGTGAAGTTGCCAATTGTTGCGTCCATTTGGATAGGATAACCTTTACGATCATCAACAATATAAGAGTCGTTGATGAGGTTAACTTCGCTCATGATTGTTGTAACGAGTTGTTTTGTGGTTAAGCCATTATATGTAGCATAGAGATAGCCCGATGTTTGTTCGGCAGTAGCAGTGAAGATGCCATCTTTCATTGTACCTATGTGTGGGTCGCAAGTGATTTCAGCTTCAACCACATCTTTGCTCTTGAGCAAGCCATATTGGTTGTATGCATACACGATAGGACGGAATGTAGCAGTGATAGGCACTTTGTATGCGCGAGGCTCAAATGCAAGTGTTGCGAAATTGTCATCAACCGGTGCTTTTGAGAAGAAAATCACACCATTGCCCACATAGCGTTCAGTTCCGTCTGATGGGTGGTTTTTAATTTCTTCGTTTACATACATTACTGATGAACCACCACCGTCAAGGTTTACGCCGGTCCAGCCTCCGAGTGCTTTCAACACATAACCTTGGTCGTCGAGAGTGATACCTGCCGAGATTGCCGAGTTGCGACCGTCGATAACGACAGAGTATATTTTAGTGCCCTCTTTGTTGATTCCCATAAATGTGCGTGGGTGACATTCGGGGTTGCCAATATTGGTGATTTCGCCATCTTGAAGAATGATGTGTCCGCTACCACCGATTGCTTCGTCGATGTCGATGTGATCGGGGAATCCATTGGTAGAAGTGCGAATGTTGATAGTGATTTCTTCGCCGGCTGCCATTGCGCCAATAAAATCAGCCGATGTACCTACTCCGTGAAGCACTGCACGTCCGGTAGGTATAGTTGGGTTACCGGGGTTGTCGCTCACGCTTTCTACTACAGCAGTGATTACAGCGTTAGAAGGGTATTTGAATGATTCGCCATCTTTAGGTTTAAGAATTGCGATTTTACCTCCTGTGTAGTATTCGTAAATTGTTTTACCCCACGCTTCGGTGTAGAGTGAAAGGAAGTTTGTGCCTGTTGCAGTATTAAACTCAAGGCAAGGCATATTTAATGCGTTGAGAGTAACTGATGTACCATTATGAGTTACCGAACTGTTAAAGTGTACACGGTCAATGCCGGGTATGCGATCGGGGGTAAAATACAATAATGGTTGGCTCACAGGGTTAACAGCTATTTCACCATCGCAGATAAGTCCCATGCGCGAAAGCCCCGAGCGGGTGTACATTGTTGCTGAGGTAGTGAAGAAGTCGCCATTGTGAGCTGCAATCATGTCGTGACCGGGAGAGTCAAAACGAGCATACATTGCCGATGGGCGTTCGGTAGAAAGGGCAGCATCGCCACCATTTACCACTTGCATATCCACATATGGATTTGTGATATCCATTTCTAATACGTGAATAGTCATTGGGCGGTCGGGCAAGCGATAGAATGCGTATTCGCAACCGGGACCCACACTGTGCTTAGGGATAATAGTGTCGATGGCATAGTTTTGCCCATTGACATACATTGTGTTTTGAGCCGATGCTATAGAGCCTGTAGTGGCAAGAATAGCGGCAACTGAAACGTAGCGTAAAAGTTGTTTCATATAGGGTAAATTTTATGATTAGTTATTATAATCAGTAAAATTACAATTTTCTTAATATATTATGGTGTAAAATGAAGATATTTTATAATATATTAACAGTAGCAAAATGCTCATTGTGGGCGAAAAGTTATCAAAAAGTGCTATTTGGTGCTGATTTTTTTGTTAATATGGGCGAATTGTTGTATTTTTGCACAAATTTTTAAGATTTTATTAGAAAAATGAAAGTAGCAATTGTTGGCGCAAGTGGCGCAGTGGGTCAAGAGTTTCTAAGAGTGCTTGACGAACAAAATTTCCCTCTTGATGAATTAGTGCTATTCGGTTCAAGCCGTAGTGCAGGTAAAACATATACATTCCGTGGTAAAGAAATCACGGTGAAGGAACTTAAACACAATGATGACTTTAAGGATATTGATATCGCCTTTACATCGGCCGGAGCCGGTACATCTAAAGAATTTGCCGAAACTATTACTAAATACGGTGCAATTATGATTGACAACTCAAGCGCATTCCGCATGGACGAAGATGTGCCCTTGGTTGTGCCCGAAGTGAATGGCGAAGATGCATTCAACACTCCTCGCAATATTATTGCTAATCCTAACTGTACTACAATTCAAATGGTTGTAGCGCTCAAACCACTTAACGACATTTCGCCAATCAAACGTGTGCATGTGTCAACTTATCAAGCGGCGAGCGGTGCTGGTGCAGCTGCGATGGACGAATTGGTTAAGCAATATGCTCAACTCCAAAATGGCGAAGAACCTACTGTTGAAAAATTTGCTTATCAATTGGCTTACAACGTAATCCCTCATGTTGATGTGTTCCTTGAAAATGGCTACACAAAAGAGGAGATGAAAATGTATCACGAAACGAAGAAAATCATGCATTGCCCCGACCTCGACGTGAGTGCAACTTGTGTGCGTGTGCCTGTAATGCGTGCTCACTCTGAATCAATTTGGGTAGAAACCGAATCGCCAATTTCAGTAGAACAAGCACGTGAAGCATTTGCAAAGGGCGAAGGTCTTGTCGTGGTTGATGATCCTGCAAATAAAAAATACCCAATGCCTCTTGAAATTGCTAACCAAGATCCTGTATATGTGGGACGTATTCGCAAGGATATCACTAACGAAAATGGCTTGACATTTTGGGTAGTAGGCGACCAAATCAAGAAAGGTGCAGCCCTCAATGCAGTGCAAATCGCTCAATACATGATTGCTCACAAAAAATAAGAATCACATAATATTATTGATAAACAAGAAATACTCTAAACATAATCACCGCCCGAGTAAATTCGATTTGCTCGGGCGATGTTTTTTAGTTGTGATATTGGGAATAAATGATTACTTTTGCAGTAAAATAATGAGATAACCCTAAAAATACCATGATTTTAACTGCTACAACACCACTTGTAACATCGCCCGTATTGATATTTTTTATCGTGCTGGTAATTATATTGTTGTCGCCGTTAGTTCTCAATCGATTCAAAATCCCTCACATAATAGGTCTTATCGTGGCAGGGCTTGTTGTTGGTCCTCATGGGTTGAATGTGCTTGCTCGTGACATGAGTTTTGAACTCTTTGGGCAAGTGGGATTGCTTTATATAATGTTCTTGGCAGGAATTGAGATTGATATGTTTCACCTCAAACGCAATCTCAAGCGAGGTATGGTATTTGGGATCCTTACGTTTTTGTTCCCTATGGTAATCGGCACATTGGCAAGTGTATATTTGCTTAATATGAGCTGGATTACATCGATATTATTAGCATCAATGTATGCTTCTCACACGTTGATTTCTTATCCCATTGTAGCGCGTTTCGGGTTGACAAAAAGCCCGGCAGTATTGATAGCTGTAGTAGGAACGATAATTGCGGTTATTGGGGCTTTACTTGTGCTTGCCGGGGCAGTGAATGTGCATCGCACAGGGTCGTTTGCATGGATGGACTTGTTGCGTTTATTAATTGAATTGGCATTGTATTGTGTTGTCATTTTGTACACCTATCCGCGCATTACACGATGGTTTTTCAAACAATATAGCGATAATGTAACGCAGTATATCTATGTGATGGCAATGGTGTTTTTGGCTGCATGGTTTGCACAAATTATCGAGCTTGAGGCGGTGCTTGGCGCATTCTTTGCCGGGCTTGTGTTAAATAGATATGTGCCAAATGCTTCACCATTGATGAATCGTATAGAGTTTTTGGGTAATGCTTTGTTTATTCCATATTTCTTGATAGGGGTGGGTATGATGATTGATATGAAAGTCATTTCAAATATCAACACACTTTATGTGGCAGGAAATATGATTGTGGTGGCGCTGATTGCCAAATGGGTGGCAGCATGGGTTGTGCAAAAGATTTATGGTATGAAGGGGCATGAACGTCGCATGATGTTTGGTTTGACAACCGCTCATACGGCAGTGGCTCTTGCAGTAGTAACAATAGGATATAATATGATAATGCCCGATGGAAGTCGTATGATGGACGAAACGATTCTTAACGGCACTGTATTAATGATTCTTATTACATGTGCGATTGCTCCAATGGTGACGGCTCGTGCAGCATCAAAGATGCGAATCGAGATGCTTACCGATGATGGGACAACCGAAGTTAGCAGTTCAAAGCGTGAAACAAAGATACTTATCCCGGTGTCAAATCCTATAACAGCACAATCACTCACCGAATTGGCATTGATGTTGCGCAATCCTCGTCGTAAGACCGATATTTATGCCATTCATGTGCGCAATGATAATTCGGCTTCATCGCGTGCCATAGGTCGCAACGCTCTTGATATTGCTGTGAAATCGGCATCGAGTGTAGATGTTGAGGTAACGCCTATTGAACGATATGACATAAACACCATTGCCGGATTGCTAAATGCTATTGAAGAACGTGATATAACCGATGTGATTATAGGTATGCATCGCAAGTCAACTATAATTGATAGTTTCTTTGGTGCAAAGATTGAACAATTGCTCAAAACGACCAATCAGATGGTGTTGATGACTCGTTGCTTTATCCCGATTAACACAGTGACACGTATTGTTGTAGCTGTGCCTCCTATGGCTCAATATGAAACCGGTTTTAGTCGATGGGTGAGAGCAATTGGAAACCTTACTCGTCAGATAGGTTGTCGTGTGATATTCTGTTGTCACCCCGATACTCAATCTCTTATTCGTGGAGTGTTGCATCGCGACCGTTACGACATTCGTCATGAGTATCGTGATGTGGAGCGTTGGGACGACTTTGTGTTGCTGTCAAATCGAATTCTTGAAGATGACTTGTTTGTTGTCGTTTCGGCTCGTGAAACATCTGTGTCACACAATGATGATATGGCCGATGTGCCCGGATTCTTACAACGATATTTCTCTCGTAATAACCTCATTGTGCTTTATCCTGAACAATTTGGACAATCCGAACCGATGAACACGTTTGTTGATCCTATGTCATCGGATTTACATTCTGTCCCATCTCCATTGTGGTTTAAACTTCATGGCGCATATCGCAAACTTGTGCAATTGAAAAAGAGCATCTTCAAGCGCGACAAGGGGAAGAAAATTGATTTATAACCATTCTTCCCACAATATGCTATGAGGAAAATTCTTCCATTAATATTGGCGTGGAAGACCACAAACGCAATATGTTTGCCCTTCTCGAGAAACCAGGCTACGAGAAAGAGATAGCCGCAATCAAAGCAAAAATCAGTTAATGTATAGTTTTTCTAATATTACACAAAACAATAAACGGCAGAACACATGTCCTGCCGTTTATTGTTAATACATGAGAATTTTGAGTTGCTTTGCGCTCACTTTCTTGACGGTCTATAATACATTGCATCGTCCGATAAATCAAAGACCCAGTCATACCCATCAATTTCCAATGGATTAACCGCATAAGGGCTAACCATATTTTCCATATACGCACAACCCACCTTCTGATTTATAAATTCCCCTGCCGAAAACGTTATTGAATCGGTTTTCATCCTCTCTCCCTCGGGAATTTCCACACCGCACTCCTCAGCCGAGAGCCACAAAACCAACTTATCCAGGTACTTTCCGGTGTCAACATAAAAACGATGCTCAGTCTCATCAACCACCATATCCCAATAATAACGCCCGCTCCAATCACTTATTGCCCAGTTAAAACGCTTCAAATTAATTTTTCTGTCGTATCCATCGGGCATTTCCGAACGCAGATATACCTTATTGCTAACAACTTCGACATTGAAATATTTCATAAATTCCTGCCCTAAGATATCAAATCGTTCAGATAAATGAAACCTTATATTTTTAATAACTAAGTCACCACCCTTGTCACTCTTTACCGGAATAGAGACATAATAACCTTTATAAGACATGCTTAAACTCCCATACATATCATGCGTGACAACAGGGTAAAAAAACTCCTCCACTTCATAGCCGGCATCACGAAATCTCCCCAAAGTTCTGTCTGTAATACAATTAAGGGCCGCACCTGTGTCTAAGAGAAAATCCGCAAAAGGATTTGCGGATATCTGAACCTGATTGTTGTGTCGATTAATATGAAACACAACTGTTTCAGAGGATTTCGCCCCTTCAATTGACATTTTGTCCGTGGCCTTAAAATAGCACACATAAGACAAAAAAACTATCAAGATTATACACACTGCAATACTTGCGACTTTTTTACATACTTCTTTCATAGGAATCTATTCGATATAAGTTACATAGTCCGACTTGTGTGGCGATGGCTCTTGCAATGGATTGCGCGGATAACCTATCATGCAGTGGCTTATGCTTTTTAAGTAGTTTGCTCATAGTTTTCACACTTTTAGTTGTGCAAATATATGTATTTTTCACAGAATCGGCGATATTTTGAGGTGCTTTTTCACACTTTCGCCATTTTTGTACTTCGGAATCAATTTTCCTCGTTCCATTCACGGAGCTCCGATTTGAGATTGTTGATAGTGTGGTTGTTGAAGCGATATATCTTGGCACCAACAAATAGCCAGGTGAGAGAAATGAATGCGTTGGGAGTTAATATATAGAATTTTGATACAGCTTCATCAATCAAAAGAAAAAATGGGAATCTACATTTGAGATGTGGGTTAGAAATATGGGCTATTGCGCAATAATAATAAAAAGTGTGCGTTTTAATAAAATATGAGAAATTTTAGCCACATATCACTGATTGTAGCAATTTTAATATCGTTGTTGGTGCCGTTTGAAACCATGGGACGCGATTTTAACGATAAGTTGATGAATCGTCCTTATGCCGATATGCGTAGTTGGCATTTAGGGTTTTCTGTGGGGTTACATACTCAAGATTTGAATTTTACAAATAATGGATATGTGACCGATAAGGGAGAATCGTGGTTTGTAGAGCAACCGGCATTTTCACCGGGATTTTGCGTTAATGGATTGATAGACTTTAGGTTGAATGATTATTTTAATGTGCGATTTACTCCCGGGATGTATTTTGGTAATCGCGACATTAGAATGCATGATGCTGCAACCGGAGCAGAGGAACGCCAAAATATAAAATCGGCACATGTGGTATTTCCTGTCGATTTGAAATACTCGGCATTGCGATATCGCAATGTGCGGCCTTATATCGTAGGTGGAGTCATGCCTACATATGATGTGACAAAAAAACGCAGTGACTTTTTGAAACTAAAACCATTTGATTGCTATCTCACGATTGGTTTTGGTTGTGATTTTTATTTGCCGTTTTTTAAGTTTAATCCCGAAATTAAATTTTGTTTTGGTTTGACCGATGTGTTAAATCCTAATCGCCCGGATCTTGCAGATGATCCCGATAAGTTGAAATATACCCAATCACTGTCAAAGGCAACATCACAAATGGTGGTATTGACATTTTATTTTGAATAATGACAATGCATAAAGTGAAACAAAATATAAAACGACTATTACTTGTGTCAATTATATCAATGATTGCTATGCAACCATTGTGGGCACAAGTAGATGCTCAGCACACTCAATATTTTGAGATACCAAACTATTATAATCCTGCAGCTATAGGTACTACTGATTTTGTGAAATTGCGAGGCGGTACTCGTATGCAATGGGTGGGAATAAAAAATGCGCCTCAATCGTTTATGCTTGCAGCCGATATGCCATTTAAGTTTTTGAATAAACGTTTTGGAGTGGGTTTGGTGATGCAACAAGAGAGCCTTGGGTTATATAAAAATATGGTCCTCGGTTTGCAGTTGGGGTATAAATTCAAATTGTTAAAGGGTGAATTTACCGGGGCAGTACAAGTAGGATTATTAAATGAATCATTTAAGGGTACTGAGGTGTTTATCCCCGACAATGATGACTATCATGAGGGTACTGACGATGCAATCCCCACAACTGATATCGGGGGGAATGCCCTTGATTTGGGAGTGGGAGTGTTTTATTCACACAAACTGTTTTGGGCAGGAGTATCATGCACACATGTCAATTCTCCAACAATCAAGTTGAATGCCGAAAGTGGCGAGGGAGGAAATGAAAAAAACTACGAATTTCAAGCCGGAAGGACACTCTATTTTATTGCAGGTAGCAATATTCCAATAAAAAATACGTTATTTGAAGTGATACCATCGGTATTGGTGAAAAGTGATTTTACTTTTACAACCGGTGAAATCACCGGACGAGTAAGGTATAATAAATTTCTCTCGGCCGGTATAGGATATCGCTACAACGATGCGATAATGGCTATGGTGGGAGCCGAGTATAAAAATTTTTATCTCGGATATAGTTATGACTATCATATGTCGGAAATCTCAAAGGCAAGTAGTGGTAGCCACGAAATCATGTTGGGGTATAAACTAAAACTTGATTTTTCAGAAAAGAATAAAAATAAACACAAGAGTATACGCATAATGTAATTATGAAAAAAGTATCAATTTATCTATTACCTATCGTTGTCGCAATGCTCGTGAGCTCATGTTTTGCGGGAGGTCAAGGTTCGGCCGGCGGCGAAGTTACCGGTGTGAGTGGGACATCATGGGCAGAGCCTACACCTTATGGAATGGTGTTGGTTGATCGTGGTTCAATGGAAGTGGGTCCACAAAAAACCGATAGCGCATGGAATCTTCAAGCTAATCCTCGAGGCATCTCGGTTGATGCATTTTGGATGGATGAAACCGAAATAACCAACGCTAAATATAAGCAATTTGTATTTTGGGTGCGCGACTCAATCATTCGTGAACGTCTTGCCGATCCATCATATGGAGGTAATGAAGAATTTAAAATTGAGGAAGACCGCGAAGGAAATCCTATCAAGCCTTATCTCAATTGGAATAAACCAATTCCTTGGCGCAACCCAAGCGAAGATGAAGCTCGAGCAATTGAGAGTGTGTATCGCATTAATCCTATAACAGGAGTTAAAGAGCTTGATCCAACACAAATGAACTATCGTTATGAAATATATAATCACACTCAGGCAGCTAAACGCAAACATCGAGTTGACCCAAGTCGCCGTGAGTATAACACCGATATCCCTGTGCCTACTGATGTGCCCATCATTTCAAAGGATACAGCATATTTCAATGATGAAGGAGGTATTGTGCGCGAGACTGTGACTCGTGGATTGACCGGTGATTATGATTTCCTAAATACTTATATTGTGAATGTTTATCCCGATACCACAGCATGGATTAATGACTTTGATAATGCTTATAATGAACCATATGTGCGTATGTATTTCTCACATGGAGGATATAGTAATTATCCTGTTGTGGGTGTTAGTTGGGAACAAGCAAATGCATTTGCTAATTGGCGCACTGAATATCTTCGTCGTTCGCTTGGAAAGGAAGGTGTATATGTGGAGCCTTATCGATTGCCAACAGATGCAGAATGGGAGTATGCAGCACGTGCCGGTGTGAATGAAAATATGTATCCATGGGAAGGTGACCTCCCAATGACCGAAGATAAAGGGTGTTTTTATGCCAACTTTAAGCCTCAAAAGGGTAACTATATGAAAGATGGTCAATTGATAACATCTCAAGTGGGAACATATTCTCCCAATGACTTTGGGTTGTATGATATGGCAGGTAACGTGAGTGAATGGACATCAACAGCATATACTGAAAGTGTAGGACGTCTCACAAGTGATCTCAATCCAGAATATCGTTATGATGCAGCTAAGGAAGATCCTTATAAAATGAAACGCAAAATTGTGCGAGGCGGTTCTTGGAAGGATGTTGCTCACAATATCAGAAGTGATATTCGCATGTGGGAATATCAAAATGAGCAACGCTCATATATCGGATTCCGTTGTGTGCGTTCTCAAATAGGATTTGCTCGAGGACAAAAGCAAAACAAACGATAATGAGAAACTAATAAATAGACACTTAAATCAGACAGAATAATGGGAAAAGCAGAAAAATATAAAAACAGCATCGAAAAATTCCTTCAATGGGAAGGTGGTCAACGATTATTTAACTTTGCTTATAGTATAGGTGCGGCAATCGTTATTCTCGGTGCGTTATTTAAGATATTGCACCTCCCCGGAGGGAACTTGTTATTGTCGGTGGGTATGGGTACTGAAGTGTTAATGTTTATCTTGACAGCGTTTGACCGTCCACCAAAAGAATACAAATGGGAAGAAGTGTTTCCTGTACTTGAATCGAAAAATCCGGAGGATCGCCCCGAATTTGCCGGAGGCACAGGTGGAATTGTTATAAATGGAGGAGGAAACGGAGATGGCGAAGTAAATATCAATGTTAGTGGTGATGATGCGCGTCGTGCCGTAGGAATCCCTTCAGGTGTGAATCTTTCGGAAGAAGATACCCTTTCGTTATCGGAAAGTATTGCCAAAATGGCAGCCGCTTCAGACCAACTTGCTCGCATGGCCGAATTAACATCGGCTACACAAAAATATCTTGATCAAATGGCTGCGATAGGAGAAGAAATGAAAAATCTTCGTCAGACAACCGAATCGCTCAATCAAGTTTCAAATGTATTGCTTGAGTCTTATCGTGCAATTACTGAAAATTCAGAAAATATCACTCGTAGTTCTTCGGGTTATGTTGAACAAATGCAAGACCTCAATCGCAATATTGGTGGCTTGAACACAATTTATGAAATTCAGTTGAAGAGCGTGTCGTCGCAACTTGATTCTATTGATAGAGTGAACCGAGGCATCAAAGATATTCGTGATATGTATGAAAAGAGTTCTCAACAAAGTGCTCGTTACTGCGAAGAAACCGAAAAAATGGCACGCTACATGCAACAACTCAACGCTGTGTATGAAAAAATGATAACAGCAATGACTATCAACATGTATCGTCCAATGATGGGTGGCGATATTCAACAAATGAAAAATGATGTTGAGGAAGAATCTCGCAGTTGATTTATTAGAGATTGTTTACTAATTAAGAATAAGAAAAAATCAATCATTTAGATGGCAGAAAATGCAACAAGACTTTCACCACGTCAGAAGATGATAAACTTGATGTATATCGTCCTTACGGCAATGCTTGCACTTAATGTGTCGAGTGATGTGCTTGATGGATTTACTCAGGTTGAAGAGGGTCTTAATCGAACAAATGATAATATTGAGCAACGAAACGAAGCGATTTATCACACACTTGAGGCGTTTGCTCAAAAAAATCCGGAAAAAGGTAAGCCTTGGTATGATAAAGCAACCGAGGTGCGCGATAAAACAAATCGATTATATGAATATGTTGATTCGTTAAAGAAATTAATTGTTGTTGCCGCAGATGGCGAAGAAGGTGACGTTATGAATATTCAACGTCGAGACGACCTTGAAGCTGCAGCAGTAGTGATGTTGTCTCCAACCAATAAACGAGGAGAACAACTCAGATTGTCGGTTGATGAATATCGTGACTATATTACAAGTTTCCTTACTGATTCACTTAAACGAGTAAATGTGAATGAAGTACTCTCAACGGCAGAAGTTTCTCGCAATGGAATGACTCAAAGTTGGGAAAATACAAAGTTTGAAAATCAACCGGTGGTGGCAGCTATAACATTGCTTGCTAAGTTGCAAAATGATATACGTTATGCCGAAGGTGAGGCATTGGCTCATCTTCTCACAAATGTTGATGCCGGAGATGTGAGAGTGAATGAATTGAATGCATTTGTAATTCCCGATTCTCGCATTGTGATGAGAGGCGGAAAATATTCGGCAAAGGTAGTGCTTGCTGCCGTAGATACAACGCAACGCCCCACTATTGTCATTGGTGGAAAACAAATAACTAATGGATTATATGAGTTTGTGGCAGGAAACACCGGAGTGTATGATTACTCAGGTTATCTTGAAGTGCCTCGTGGAGATGGTACTATAGCTCGACATGATTTTAATTCGTCATATACTGTAATTGAACCGGCAGCAACCGTGAGCGCAACAATGATGAATGTGCTTTATGCAGGTATTGACAACCCTATCAGTATATCAGTGCCGGGAGTGCCAACTCAACAAGTTACAGCAACGATGACAAATGGTTCGCTCTCTCGCAGTGGCGAAGGTTGGGTGGCGCGTCCAACAAGTGTGGGCTCTGATGCAGTAATTACGGTTACGGCTACTATTGATGGGCGTAGTCAAACGGTTAATACTACTACATTCCGTGTGCGCAAACTTCCCAATCCAACTCCGTTTATTGCATTCAAAGACGCAAGTGGTAATGTAGATAAATATCTTGGAGGAAAGCCATTCTCTAAAACATTATTATTGCAAGCCCCTGGTCTTGGTGCAGCGATTGACGATGGATTACTCAATATCTCATTTACTGTATTGAGTTTTGAAACTGTATTTTTTGACTCAATGGGTAATGCGATGCCAGAGGTGTCGGATGGAGCAAACTTTTCATCTCGTCAGAAAGAGCAAATTAAACGACTTTCGCGTGGAAAACGCTTCTATATATCTCGTGTAAAAGCAAAAGGCCCCGATGGTATTACTCGCGACCTTTCACCACTTGAAGTAATTGTGAATTAATAATTGTGTAATATCTATTTAGACTCATAATATATCAATATGAAACTAATAACTAAATATTTCATTGTCGCCTTGGCTATGGTGGGCTTGGCAACATCGGTCGCTCAAGCACAAGTGGTGCGTAAACGCAGTGGAAATGAACGTAATCGCGACAAGCAAACAGGTGCGCAAGTTACAGATCGCATGCAGTCGTTTTTTGAAGAGACTCCAAAAAGTGAAGCCGATTTAATGTGGATGCGTGTAATATATCGCCAATTAGATGCGTCCAATGAAAAAAATGCGCCTCTATTTTTCCCCGAGGAGAAAACTCAGGATCAAGAAAACTTGTTTCGCATTATAATGCGTCTGCTAACAAACAATCAAATCAAGGCATATGAATATCTTGATGGACGTGAGATATTTACCGAAGAATACAGCATCAAAGTAAAAGATATGCTTGATCGCTTCCATGTATTATATGATGAGGCTAAAGGTTCAACCGAAAAGAATCCTAAATTTACTATTGATGATAGTGATGTGCCAGCCAACGAAGTGTTGTCATATTATATCCTTGAACGTTATGAGTTTGATTCACGCAGTAATCAAATGAATGTGCGAGTTGAAGCAATTTGTCCGGTGCTTCATCGCTCGGGCGATTTTGGCGGAGAAGCCGTGAAATATCCTATGTTTTGGGTAAAACTTCAAGATTTGCGTCCATGGTTGGCTCAACAATATATATTTATTGATGATGACAACAATTTGCCAAAATACACTTATGATGATTTCTTCCTTCTAACAATGTATAAAGGGGATATTTATAAAACTCGTAATTTGCAAAATAAATCAATGATGCAACTATATCCCGATGAGGCATCTCTTAAACGTGCACAAGATAGTATTCAAACACGTCTTGATTCATTTGAAAACAAGTTGTGGGTGCCCGATAGAGAAGAAATAATAGCAAAACGAGAGGCCGCAGAGGCAAAAGCACAAGTCGAAGAAAAAGGGACGGAAGCTAAAGCTGAAACTCAACCTGTTGTAAAAGAGGAAAAGGATGAAAAGAAATCATCATCGCGTTCTTCTCGCTCAAAGAAGCCTGCAAAACGTTCAAATGTAAAAGATAATAAGGTAAAGAATAATAGTAATTCGGCTACACGCTCGGTTCGCCGTCGCAAGTAAATGCCAATACTTGATTTTGGATATAACAACGGGGAGAATTGCAATTCTCCCCGTTGTTGTTTTTTGTTATTGATTTCCGTTTGTTTCCTTGGCGTTCATCTTTTTTGCCAACATTTTTAATCTTCGGTGTCGTTCGATTAGAGCATCCGACCAACATCTTTCATCGGAGGAGATATCGTGTTTTTTGTTATTTAGGTAAAATTCAAAACATCTTGAATTGAAGTCCCCTTCAACCCCATCTAAATATAAGTAAGTGATGTCGGTTGTCATGTAGATGTGTGTGATTTTATACATTTCGTCAACTTTAAGATTATTGTGGGTTCTCCCTCGCCAGGTGTCGTAGAAGTCAATACACTTTGCCTTTATCCCTAGATTGGTAACATCTTTAATCCATCGGTTACCACTCAATAATTCCATTTCTAATGTTTTGTTTATCATACGCATTTTAATTAAAGTAGGTTTATTATTTTTGCAAAGATATAAAATTTTACCTCTTGAACTATAAATTATACACGATAATGCACTATCTTTGTGGTTAAACTGATAAAGATTATTATCATGATAGAAGAAAGTGCAAAGAAAAGATTGGCGAAAGATGTTGATGGTCTTTTGACTTATGAATATATTGCAAATAATATAGATTCATGTTTTGACGATATGGGCTATTTGGTCGAAAATATGATAAATGTGGATTTGACCGGGCAGTTTGTGGCAAGTGCAGCAAGATATCTATATGCGATTGACTCGCAAAAGTATGCCCCATTTATCTCACAATTAATCGCAGCTGTGATTGAAAAGGATCGAGAACATCGTTATTTGCCCGGATTAATTCAAGGAATATGGGGCGCAGATTATGTTTCGCGAGCCGATGAACTCAATCGTAGCGACGACAATTTCCGTCGTATATATAAGCGTTTATATCCAACAGGAATGTAGATAAAAACATTTAGAGATGAAAAAAGTAATATTTATCGTGATGGCATTTGTATTGATGTCATCAACAGTAATTGCAAAAGAAAATAAAGATATAAAAATGGAAAATAAAGCAGTTAAAACAGCAGGAGATGCGTTGGTAGATATCAAAACTTCGGTAGGAGATATTCGCATCCGTCTTTATGGAGAAACACCTAAACATCGGGATAATTTTCTGAAACTCGTAAACGAAAAATTTTATGACAATGTGTTGTTTCACCGAGTGATAAATCAGTTTATGATTCAAACAGGCGATCCTGAGTCAAAAGGTGCACCTGCAGGCAAATCTCTTGGCTCGGGAGGTCCGGGTTATGATATTGATGCAGAGATTGTGTATCCTCAATTTTTTCACAAACGAGGAGCTCTTGCGGCTGCGCGTCAAGGCGATGAAGTGAATCCTGATCGTCGTTCTTCGGGCTCTCAATTCTATATTGTAACAGGAAAAGTATATAATGCGGGTCAACTCGGTCAAATGGAGAAACAATTGCAATATCAACAAATGCAAACAATTTTTAATGACCTCGCAAAGCAGCATCGTGATTCGATTATGAATATGCGTCGCAATCGTGATCAGGCTGGGTTACAGGCTCTTCAAGATGAATTGGTAAAAAAGACCGAAGCTGAGGCTGCAAAGAACCCTGTTACATTTACCGATGCACAACGCGAAGCATATACAACAGTGGGAGGTACTCCACATCTTGATGGCACATATACCGTGTTTGGCGAAGTAGTAGAAGGTATGGATGTGGTTGCGAAAATTGAAACCTCTGCAACTGGTTCAATGGATCGTCCTAAAGAAGATATCAAGATTATATCAATGACTATTGTCGAATAATGATAGAATATAACACGTTCACTCTGCCCAATGGGTTGAGGATAGTTCACAACTACGATGGTGCCACTGCAATGGTGGCACTTAACGTAATGTATGATGTGGGGGCACGTGATGAATCTCCCGAATTGACCGGTATGGCCCATTTGTTTGAGCATCTCATGTTTGGAGGATCGGTAAATGTGCCAGATTTTGATGTCGCTATTGAGAATGCCGGAGGAATAAACAACGCATGGACAAGTAATGATTATACTAATTTCTATGATATTGTCCCGGCTCAAAATGTTGAGACCGCATTTTGGATTGAAAGTGATAGGATGTTGGCTCTATCATTTAGTGATAAAGCACTTGAAGTGCAACGCAATGTAGTGATTGAAGAATTTAAGCAAACGTGCTTGAATAAACCGTATGGAGATATGAGTCATCATCTGCGAGCAATGTTGTATAAAGAACACCCATATCGCTATCCTGTAATAGGAAAAGAAATTTCTCATATTGAGAGAGTTAGGCAAGATGATGTGAGAGGCTTTTTTTATAGCCATTATGCACCCAATAACGCAGTGTTGTCGATATCGGGCCGCATCTCATTGGAGGAAACTCGCCGATTGGCAGAGAAATGGTTTGGCCCAATTCCTCCACGTGAAATCTCACCTCGAAATTATGCATCAGAGCCCGAACAAACCGAATCAAGATATTGTGAGATTAAAGGAGATGTGCCCCAGGTTGCAATAGTTAAGGCTTTTAAGATGCCGGGATATGGCGCTCATAACTATATCGAATGTGATATAATAACCGACTTGTTGGCATCGGGTAGGTCTTCGAGGTTTTATCGTAATTTATTGATGAAAACAGGGTTGTTTACCGAAGTTGATGCTTCAATTATAGGAAGTGACGAGCCCGGATTCTTGATGCTCAATTGTAAGTTGTCAAATAAAGATGAGGCTTCCATAGAAGAGGCTCAGAATTTGATGATGAGTGAAGTGCAAAAATTGATTGACGGAGAGGTGAATGAATATGAACTTACTCGCACGATAAATAAATTTGAATCTAATTTTATGTTTTCGAGTATGGGCTTCTTGGCAAAGGCGCAATCTCTCGCCAATTACGAAATGCATCATGAAGATATAAATGGTGTAGTTAAACGTTACCGAAATGTAACTATTAATGATATATCACGAGTGGCAAAAGAAATATTTGAGCCACAGCGAAGTTCTACGCTGGTATATATGCCACAATAATGACAATAAACGTAAAAAATATATTTTTAACTCATAAAAGTGGGTTATTTAGAAAATTTTCTATAAATTTGAAACATATTATTAATTGATGCCATGAAAAGTCTTTATAAAGATGCGATTGGCATAACTAATTTTTTTGATTATGGAAATGCGTGAACAGTCCTTGGAACAACAGGACCAAATCTTGAATGCTGAACAATCTGAAGTTCAAAATGTGAGTGAAGAAGTTGTAGCTGATGCTCAATCTCAAGTAGAACAATCTCAAAATGAAGCACAACCCGAAGTGTCCAAAGAAACGCTATTGGAGATGTTGGGTGCGCTTGCCGAAAAACCGGCGGCAGAGATAGGTAAAGAAGAGGTGGCTCGTGTGAAACAGCAATTCTACGCTATCCGTAAAGTTGAATTAGAACAAGAAAAAGCTGAATTTATTAATAAGGGAAATGAAGAGGCTGCGTTTGCTCCCAAAGCCGATGAACTTGAGGACCGATTTAAGGAAATACTTGCAACGATAAAAGAAAAGAAAGCCGTGATGCTTGCAGAGCAAGAAGCAGAACGCCAAAAAAACGCTGAACGCAAAACTCAAATCATAAACGAAATTAAATCGTTGGCAGCCGATACCGATAATGTTAATCGCACATTCCCTCGATTTAAAGAATTACAACAAGAGTTTAAGACAGTAGGAGAGGTGCCACCAACAGTTGCTACTGAGCAATGGAAACAATATCAAGAAGCAGTTGAAGCATTCTATGATCAATTGAAAATCAACAAGGAATTGCGTGATTATGATTTTAGAAAAAATCTTGATACAAAACAACTCTTGTGTGAAGAAGCCGAAAAGTTGGCTGAAGAGAATGATGTGGTAGTAGCATTTAAGCGACTTCAAGAACTACACGACAAGTGGCGTGAAACCGGTCCTGTAGAAAAAGAAATGCGAGAAGATATTTGGACTCGTTTCAAAGATGCTTCAGCTATTGTGAACAAAAAATACCAAGCATTTTTTGAAGAACGTAAAGCTCGTGAACAAGAGAATGAGAATGCAAAAAACGCAATTTGTGAACGTATTGAGGCTCTTGATTTCGAATCATTGAAGAGCTATGTGGCATGGGAGGAAATGACTAAAACAATACTTGCTGCTCAAGAGGATTGGAAGAAGCTTGGCTTCGCATCAAAGAAGATGAATAATGCGTTGTTTGCCCGTTTCCGTGAAACATGCGACAAGTTTTTTGAAATGAAAGCTACTTATTTCAAAAATATAAAAGACGATTTTGCCAATAATCTTGAAAAGAAAATAGCACTTTGTGAGAGAGCTGAAGCATTGAAAGATAGCACAGATTGGAAAACGACAACTGATGAATTTGTTGCTCTTCAAAAAGAATGGAAAACCATCGGTGCAGTAGCTAAAAAACATAGTGATGTTGTGTGGAAGCGATTCCTTGCTGCATGTGATTATTTCTTTGAAGAAATGAAAAAGAAAACATCAGGGGCGCGTCAAATCGAGCAAGCCAATCTAAAACTTAAAAAAGAGATAATCGCAAAACTTGGAGAAATTGCCGAGGATACCCCTCGTGAAGAGGCTGTTAAGCAAGTTAAGGAGTTGATGTCTCAATGGCAACAAGTGGGACATGTGCCTTATCGTGATAAAGATAAAGTTTATGAAGCATATCGCGCTAAAGTCGATGAACTATATAAGAAGTTTGATATGCGAGGCTCTCAAGCTCGTATGGCAAACTTTGAAGAGAGTGTAAGCGATATGAGTGGTGACGAAAATAAACTATATCGTGAACGCGAACGTTTGATGCGTAGTTATGAGCAAAAACGCAATGAATTAAATACCTATGAAAATAATCTTGGGTTCTTTAATTCAAAATCAAAGTCAGGAGATTCAATGCTTCGAGAGCTTGAGCGCAAAATTCAACGTATTAAAGAAGATATCGCAACTCTTGAACAAAAGATAAAAGTTATAGATAGTCACTTATAATAAAAGACGATATCAAGAAATGACAACCGTTGATCAAAAAGGTAAATACGGACGTTATATTTATGGGTTGCTGACTTTTTCCGATTTGGTGTTGGTCAACGTCCTATTTTGGATTGTGATGTTGGTGGGTGAAGATTTATCGACATTCAACAACAAGATATTGTGGGTGATGCTAAATGTGTCGTTTGTGCCGGTGATATTGTTTGTGTATAATACACATAAGCATCGTGCCATTTATATGGAGCATATGTTTCGCCGTGCGATATTATCAGTTATAATCCATGCGTTGTGTTTTGTGTCATTGGTTACATTTCTAAATCAATATCTGCCATTTATCACATATTTTGAACTTTATGCGATGTGCCTTGTGGCGCTTCCATCATGGTGGGTAATAACAAGGCGTATTATAAAACGATATCGTCGAAAAGGATATAACTTTAGTCGTGTAGTTATTGTTGGGACCAACGCGACAGCATTACGTCTTAGAGAAGAACTGAACTCTGATGCCGGGTTTGGATATAGGCTAATGGGTTTCTTTGGGAAATGGCGTCCTGTTGATTTTCCTGGTGACTATAAGGGAGATATTGAAGACCTCGATGCTTATGTAAAAGCACATAGCATAGATGAGATATATTTTGCCATGTCGGGCGAAGATGATGAAACGATGAGAAAAGTGATGAAAATCGCTGATGATAATGTGGTGAAATTCTATTATATTCCTCAAATTAGTAGGTATATTAATCGAGTATTTGAATTGCACAATGTGGGTGCTGTGTCAATTCTCACAACGCGAAGTAATCCGTTGACCAATGTTGTTAATAGAATTTTGAAGAGATTATTTGATGTTGTTTTTTCATCTTTGGTATTATTATTCTTGTTTCCCTTTGTTTTTATTCCGGTAGCAATAATAATTAAACTCACATCTCCCGGTCCGATATTCTTCAAGCAGATGCGCACCGGATATCGAGGTAGAGATTTCTTATGTTGGAAATTTCGCACAATGCACGTTAATGCCGATAGCGATAAGGTACAAGCCAAGAAAGATGATCCTCGAAAGACAAAATTTGGTGATTTCTTGCGAAAAACAAGTATAGATGAGTTGCCTCAATTTATCAATGTGTTAAAAGGTGATATGTCGGTAGTGGGTCCTCGTCCACATATGTTGAAACATACAGTCGATTATAGCAAACTCATTGATAAATACATGGTGCGTCACCTCATAAAACCAGGTATTACCGGTTGGGCCCAAGTAAATGGATATAGAGGCTTGACAGAGGCTTTGTGGCAGATGGAGCGTCGCGTAGAATATGATGTGTGGTATATTGAGAATTGGACATTTTTGCTTGATCTAAAGATAATAGTGCGCACAGTGCTTAATGCTATTCAAGGAGAGAAAAATGCTTTCTAAATTGAAATCAGATATAAAAATAGGTAACGTGTTAAATAGGAACTTTGGTGCGATATAATGTTCAAAATTAAAAGTCGAATATTTATTGCATAATCTCATATTTGATTAGTTGTTACTCTTTTGGGCTTTTGCTGTTTATCTCGAAACTGGTTGCACACATTAACTGCGTGTTCTTGTCTCTCTTCACGATGGGCTCAATGCCCCTAAAGAACGACGTATTTTATGGGTTTCATGCATTGAGACTATATTTTAATTCTCAGGATATTGAGTTTGTTAATCCTGTAACAGGTCTTAATGTTTATATAACAACGTCCGATTTATTCTAATTGTTAGACCAATAAACTGCCGCCTAATGTTAAGCGGTGTTAAATATTGCAAGTAATGTATAAAAAAGGGGGGGTAAATGTTTTATAATTACATTTGTTCTTAAAATTTATTTACTAATTTAAAAACAAAAAAGATGAAAACATTTAGACTTTTTGGCATTATTATGTTGCTTGTTGTGGGGATGAATTTTACATCATGTAAAGATGATGAAGACGAAAAGGAAGAAGTAGTAGAAGATGTTAATCCATTGACTGGAATCCCTACAGATGCAGTGGCTGGAGAGGCTCCGGAAGTAAATGCAGATAATAAGACGTTTGAGATGCCTAAGAGTATTTCTCCAATATCAGTTGACCCAGAGAATGATGGTATCGGACGTTTTAATTTAGCTGGGATAAATGCAAATGGTGAGTGGTTGGAACTTCATGGGACAAGGGAGGAAAACCAAAATGTTTGGCTGGAAATCAATGGGGTTCAAAAAGGAATCAAGGTATACAATGGAGACGAGATGGCATCTCGTGCAATCTCAAAAGCAATGGCAGATGTTGTATTTTTGGTTGATAACTCAGGTAGTATGAGCGAAGAGGCAAACAAAGTTGCTGAAGAAATAATCAGGTGGGCAGGAGTGTTATCTCAAACTATGGATGTTAAATTTGGATGTGTAGGTATAGATCATTATTATATAAATGGGGCTTTAAATATTACCGATGTGAATGCATTGTCGGAGTATTTAAATTGCTATAGTGGAACCAGTAGAACCTGCCACTTTGGGGATTATATGGAAAATCCGCCTGCTGATAAAGATGAGCTAAGAAATAAAGCAAGTGAATATGATAACGCCGGTGGTGAGTGTGGTGGTATTATGTTGCATTATGCAGATGAGAATTTCTCATTTAGAGAAGGCGCAAATAGATTTTATGTGTATTTTACAGATGAACCGAATCAACCAGGTGGAGACTCTCGTTGGTCAGTAATGTCGGTAGATAGTGAATCGGAATATTATAACTGGGGTTCTTCAAAGGGGGTGATTTATACAGTGTATAGTGATTCTTATTCTGATCCGACAAATTGGACCAATTGGTGTTATAAAGAAAATCCTCTATTGTTCTCTACTTATACCGGCGGTACAACATTGAGTACAGATGCCTCATTTAATATAAGTTTGGATGAGTTACCTGTTACAGGAGCTATTACACAATCATTTGTATTTACATTTAATATTACTCCTGATATGAAAATAGGGGAAGAATATGATGTAGTAATTACAATATATTCTCAAGATGGAACTATTGCATCTAAATATACTTATGAGAATATTATGTTTGTAAATAATTAACGTTAGATAAGGGAGCAATATTTCTCTAAAAATAGATCAGCCATTTAGAATTAACTAAGTGGCTGATTTTTTGATGTCCGATAAAAATAATTGAGTTGATTAGAACGGAAATATTAGAGGAAGTACAAGTATCATGACAATGCCAAGGATTAATTGTAATGGGACACCTACTTTAATGTAGTCCATAAATGTATATTGTCCGGCCGGCATTACAAGTGCATTAGGTGGGGTGGAGAATGGAGAGGCAAAGCAAAGACTTGCGCCAAATGATACTGCAAACATAAATGGAATAGGACTCACACCAAGAGCTATGGCACTTTCAAGTGCAATGGGAGCAAGGAGAACTGCTGTGGCAGTGTTGCTGATAAACATTGTCATGAGGGAGGTGGTAAAGTAGATTCCGGCCATTAAAGCTAAAGACCCCCAGCTGCCAAGGCTGTTTACAAGTGTTTCCGACACTAAATGTGATACTCCCGTCTTTTCAAGAGCAAGAGATAGTGGCATCATAGCTCCGATTAACACAACACTTTCCCAATTGATAGTTTTATAAGCTGATTCCACATTGCGAAAACAACCGGTGAGTATCATTAGAATAGCGGCTGTTATAACAGATATGACGGGAGAAACCGGAATGAAATCAAACACCATAGTTGCAATCATAGCCAACATGATTATAGCGGCAATAGGCGCTTTATGGTTGAGGGTTACTTTTGAAGCTTCGGCGAGAGGTTGCCCTAATACAATCCAATCGTTGGTTTCCTTTGACAAGTCGGCAATGTTTTCCCACGCTCCTTGAACGAGTAATACGTCTTCGGGGTGGATTGTTTCGTTGGCGAGATTCCCTCTTAGATATTGAGATTTGCGACGCACACCAACTACATTTACATTATAGTGGTTACTGAAGCCTATGTCGGCAATAGTGCGATTCACAATTCGAGAGGAGGGCATTAATACAATTTCAGCTATGCCAATATCATAAAATGCGAGCTCTTTCTGACGGTCATCATCTGATGCGTTTTTGAGTGAATAGTCGTGCATTAATTGAGCAATATTCTCTTTTTGCCCCGATAAAAAAATGATGTCATTTTCATTAAGGATTGTATTGGCTGTGGCTGCCTTTTGAGAGATATTACCCAATATCCGACCTTGACGAGAGTCGTTTCTCACTTCAAATACTTCTACGTTATAACGACTGCGAAGGTGTAGTTGTCCAATCGTTTTCCCTATTGCATTAGATTGACGAGGGATTATGATGCGATGTATATTTGCGTTGAGTTTGTATTCTTCAACTAATTGAGTGAGTGTTTTATTCCCCGACTTAGTGTTTACGGTAGAGTTGTCTTTAGAAAGAAACCATTTGCTTAATGGAATTAAAAGCAAAGTGCCAATAGAGAGACACACGATGCCGGCAGGAAGAAAAGAGAAGAATGAGAGTCGTTCAAATCCGGCATTGGCGAGAGTTTCTTCGATAACAAGGTTAGGGGGAGTCCCAATAAGAGTCATCATTCCGCCCATGCTACTTGCAAATGCCAATGGCATGAGAAATCGTGACGTTTTAATCCCGGCACTGTTGGCAATGCTCACAACGATAGGGAGCATAAGAGCCACTGTGCCGGTGTTGCTCACAAATGCTCCAATAACTGAAGTTACACCTATAACGAGTAAAAACAATTTTAATTCACTGTTTCCGGCAAGTTTAAGCAATCGGGCTCCAATCATTTTCGCAAGCCCCGTTTGGAATATAGCACCGCCAACGACAAACAGCCCAATCATCATTATTACGATAGAATTGGAAAATCCTGATAATGACTCTTCGGTAGAGAGAATGCCTGATATTGATAATGTAATGAGGGCTATAAGTGCCACTACATCGGAACGAATCTTGCCCCATGCAAAAAATGTAGCGGCAAATATGAGTGTGAGAATTGTGATTAACATATAAATTTGGAAGTCGTTTATGTGTTTGTTCTACAAAGATACGCTAAAAATGGGTCAACTCAAATTGTATTATTGTTTGCTACCTCAGATTAAACAATTTTTATGTAAAAAGTGTTTTCATTAAAAAGATTATTATTAAATTTGTGTTATTACAATCATTAAAAATTAATCATTATGCTAAGCAAAACTATCGAAGCAGCAATCAATGCACAAATCAATGCTGAATTATGGTCGGCATATCTTTATCTTTCAATGGCTCATAATTTTGAAGCTGACGGTAAATCGGGTATTGCAAACTGGTTTAAGGTACAATTTAAGGAAGAACAAGCACATGCCGAAATTTTTATGAATTATGTGAATTCTCGTGGCGGACGCGTGTTGTTGCAACCCATCGAAGCAGTAGAAACCGAATGGGCTACTCCTCTCGATGCTTTCAACGCTACACTTGCCCATGAGCAAAAGGTTACATCTTTGATTAACAACCTCTATGCGTTGGCTGAGGCTGAACACGATTATGCTACACGTGAAATGCTCAACTGGTTTGTTGCAGAGCAAGTTGAAGAAGAAGATAACGCTCAACAACTTATAGACAAATTCTCTCTTATTGGCAACGATGGCATGGGTATCTACATGCTCGACCAAGAGCTTGCTACTCGCACATATACCGTGCCATCTCCATTGGCTACAGCTGAATAATATTGCGATAGAAGTCTCTCACAAAGAATAATAATAAAGGCGATGGGTCGTAGTTGACTCATCGCCTTAAATTTTTGGAGAGGGTGCATAAGACGCATTTAATCCTCTTGATTTCGATTCTTGGTTTTTGTTTTAGTCTTGGTTGATGATGATTCCAAGTCTTTTTCTTCCTTTAGGTCAAGTTCATTACCTGCTTTGTCGATAACACGATATTGAAGATAGGCAAGTGATTGATCGGGGATAATCTTAAATCTAAATCCGAGTTTCAATCGCCAACGATGATAAATCGAGAAGATGCCTTTTTTAAGGTGAGAGTTTATAAATGGGTGAACATACATTTTGAACCCTTTGACTTTTAGGTCTTTGATGAGATACTCGATTTTTTCGTATAACGTGTCGGTAAATAATAATGAAGGTTGTACTTCCCCTTTACCAAAGCATGATGGACATGTCTCGGTGGTTATAATATCCATAGCCGGTCGCACTCGTTGACGTGTGATTTGCATTAAACCAAATTTGCTTAACTGCAAGATGTTGTGTCGGGCACGATCGTTAGCCATCACTTCTTTCATGTGCTCATATAGACGTTGACGGTGCTCGGCCTTATTCATGTCAATAAAGTCAATGACGATGATACCTCCAATATCGCGCAATCGTAGTTGTCGTGCGATTTCATCGGCGGCACGCATATTTACATCAAGGGCATTTGATTCTTGGTCGGAGCCTGCTTTGGTGCGATTGCCGGAGTTTACGTCTATAACAGTGAGTGCTTCGGTATGTTCAATAATAATGTAAGCGCCAGATTTGAATGAGACGATTTTTCCAAACGATGACTTGATTTGCTTTGTGATGTTGAAATTATCGAAAATAGGCACCTCATCTTCATATAGCTTCACAATGTCTTTACGCTCGGGAGCGATGAGGTTTACGTATTTCGAAATTTGAGCAAACGTGTCGGCATCGTTTACATACACGTTTTGAAATGTTGGGCTGAAAATGTCGCGAAGCACTCCTACAATGCGACTTTCTTCTTCAAAAAGTAGTGATGGTGCTTCGACTTTTTGTGCTTTTGAAATGGCGTCGTCCCAGCATTTGAGCAAGGTTTTGAGCTCATGGTTGAGATCGGCGACTCGTTTGCCTTCGGCCGATGTGCGCACAATTACTCCGAAGTTTTTTGGTTTTATGCTACCAATAAGTTGTCGTAGTCGTAATTTTTCTTCGGTTGATTTTATTTTTTGAGATATTGAAATTTTGTCACAAAATGGAATCAACACTAAGTAACGACCCGTAAAAGTTATTTCGGTAGTGAGGCGTGGGCCTTTGGTAGAAATGGGTTCTTTTACAATTTGCACTAATAGTTCCGATCCCGGTTGAAGCACATCGGCAATAGATCCATGTTTATCAATGTCGGGAAGGAGTTTCATTTTAGAAATTGAAGGCACTCGCTTTTTGTTTTCGAGTAGTTGCTTTACAAAAGCATGATAGGAAGAGAAATGGGAACCAAGATCTAAATAATGAAGGAACGCGTCTTTTTCATGCCCCACATTTACGAAGGAGGCATTTAATCCGGGCATTAGTTTTTTTACTTTTGCCAGATAAATGTCGCCCACGGCATAAGCTGCATTTCTCGACTCTTTTTGAAGCGATACAAGTCGAGAATCTTCGAGTAAAGCGATTGATACTTCGCTCGGTTGGACATTTACTACAAGTTCACTTTTCATTTTGTTAGATTCTAAAAACACAAAGAACAAACCATCATGCGTAGTGCCACATCAAGTTTGTTCTTCGTATAGCGTTTTCTAAATACAGAAAGAAACGTTCGATATTATTTCTTTTTGTGACGATTCTTTCTTAGACGTTTTTTGCGCTTGTGAGTGGCCATCTTGTGACCTTTTCTTTTTTTTCCGCTTGGCATTTTACGCTAATTTATTGGGTTAAAAAATAATGTTGATTGTCTCAATAGGATTACTTAACTTCTTCCATGAACACTTTAGCAGGCTTGAATGCTGGGATTTTGTGTTCAGGGATGATGATAGTTTCGTTTTTAGAGATGTTGCGAGCGGTTTTTTGTGAGCGAGTTTTTACGATGAAGCTACCAAAACCTCTCAAATATACGTTTTCGCCATTAGCAAGAGAGTCTTTTACGACTTCCATGAATTTTTCTACAGTTTCAAGTACATTAGCTTTTTCAATGCCAGTTGACTTTGAAATTTCGTTTACGATTTGAGCTTTAGTCATTGTAGTTATTTTTTAATTAGTTAATTTCATTGATTTGCAAATCGTTATACCGTTTTTTCAAGTATTTTCGAATTTTGCAACTGCAAATATCGTACTTTTTTTTGAATTACCCACAATTTTAACACAAATAATTGATAAAATTGCTTGTTTTATATTCTTTTTGGATTTTTATCTACTAAAATAACCATGGTATTATGGTATATTTGAAAATGAATGAGTGCGTGTTTATTGGAAAAATCTTTTATTTGGAAGTGGTTAACCCAATTTATTGAAAAAATATTTGTTGGAATGAGAAAAAATTGCGATATTCGTAAATTAATACCAAAACACTAAATATCTAACAATAAAATACTAATAATGAGTTATCTTAAGTTTGATAAAAACCTTATGATTAACTTGGAGCAGTCTCTCCCCAAAGAGATGCTTCGCACCAATCAATCGGGTGCATATCATTGTACGAGCGTTGTGGGTTGTAATACCCGAAAACAACATGGATTGTTGGTAATTCCTATTGCAGAGATGGGAAACAAGCCTCATGTATTGTTGTCATCGCTCGATGAGACAGTGATACAGCATGGTGCTCCGTTTAATCTTGGGTTACATCGTTATCAAGGTGGGGTTTACAGCCCCAATGGGCACAAGTATATTCGTGAATTTGATTGCGAAAGTGTGCCTCGCACCACCTATCGTGTGGGTGGGGTGATTCTCACAAAAGAGAAGATGTTTATTTCACACGAAAATCGCATTTTGATTCGCTATACGTTGGTTGAAGCTCATTCGCCTACGACATTGCAATTCCGCCCATTCTTGGCTTTCCGTGAATCAAACGAGTTGTGTATGGCTAATTCAAGTCTAAATACAGCATGCGAAGAGGTGCCTAATGGAGTGGCAAGTTGTTTGTATAATGGTTATCCTACTCTTTATATGCAATTTAGCCATAAACCAAAATGGGTGAATGACCCTCATTGGTATAATGGCATTGAGTATGTAAAAGACCTTGAACGAGGAGTGCCTTATACCGAAGACCTTTGGGTGCCCGGATATTTTGAGGTGCCTATTAAGAAAGGGGAATCAATAATATTCTCGGCAGGTATCAAGGAAGTATCGCCTCGCTCATTAAATAAAATGTATGAAAAAGAGATTGCTTCACGCACATGTCGTTCAAGCTTCTATAACTGTTTGAAAAATGCCGCAAAGCAATTCTATCTCAAAGATAATGATGGCGACTTTATCCTATCGGGTTATCCATGGGGTACGGTTTTAGCACGTAATACATTTATGTCGCTCCCTGGTACAACATTGGCTATTGACCATAAAGATGACTTTGAGTCAATAATGGCAACTGCAAGCAAAGATTTACTCAAGTTTATGGAAACCGGAGAGTTGAGTGCTCGCATTCATGGTATTGACCTCCCTGATATCCCATTATGGGCTGTGTGGGCCGTACAACAATATGCCAAGTCGATAAGCATCACTGCTGCTCATGAGGCATATATGGAATTCGTTGAAAGAATCATCAATTATATCCTTGAAAATAATCACCCTAATTTGCAAGTTGATGCAAATGCAATGGTATCTACTATTGGCACATCAACTCCGGTGTCGTGGATGAACTCAATGATGTGGGGCAAGCCGGTAGTGCCTCGTACAGGCTATCTTGTTGAGTTTAACGCATTATGGTATAACGCATTGCGATTTGCTGCAATGTTGAGTGAAAATGATGAGTCACGAGAAGAATTCCATGACAAATGTATTGCTCATGCCGAAAAGATGGCTCAACCATTTGTTGATACATTCCTCAATGATTATGGTTATCTATATGACTATGTAACCGGAACATACGCCGACCCATCAGTGCGTCCAAATATGGCAATAGCTATAGGGCTTGACTATTCTCCACTTGATCGTCGTCAACGTAAGAGTGTGCTTGATGTCGTGACTCGAGAATTACTTACCCCCAAAGGGCTACGCACCCTTTCTCCCAAGAGTTATGGATATCGCCCATTCTACCTCGGTTCACCCGAAGATCGAGAGATATCACTACACAATGGTCCGGCACGCCCATGGTTGATGGGATTCTATGCCGATGCATATCTTCGCGTGTTTGGCATGAGTGGTGTGTCATATATCGACCGTATGCTCATAGGTTTTGAAGATGAAATGTCACAAGGGTGCATTGGTTCTCTCTCTCAACTATATGATGGTAACCCACCATTTGCAGGCCGTGGAGCTATCTCGCACGCGACAAATGTTGCAGAGGTGCTTCGCACATTGCGTACACTTAAAAAATTAACTATTTAATCACTTAACATATACCGACGTAAAGATTATGAAAGCATTAATGTTTGGGTGGGAATTCCCACCACACATCTTGGGTGGTCTTGGCACTGCCAGCTACGGTCTCACTAAAGGTATGTGGGAGTGTGGCGACATGGATATAACGTTTGTAATCCCTAAACCGCATGGAGATGAAGAACGTACGTTTGCTAAAATAATTGGAGCATCACAAGTGCCGGTGGCATGGCGTGATGTGAATCGCGAATATGTAGAAGGACGCATCGGACATTTGATGGATCCTGATTATTATTTCCGTTTGCGAGATAATATTTATGCCGACTTTAACTATATGCGCACCAATGATCTTGGCTGTATCGAGTTCTCGGGACGTTATCCCGAAAACCTACTTGAAGAGATTAATAATTACTCAACAATGGCAGGGGTGATTGCTCGCACAGAGCAATTTGATATCATTCACTCTCACGACTGGCTCACATATCCTGCCGGCATTCATGCTAAGCAAGTGACCGGTAAACCATTGGTAATTCATGTGCATGCCACCGACTTTGACCGTTCACGTGGCAATGTAAACCCAACAGTGTTTGGTATTGAGCTTGATGGTATGCATCATGCCGATCATATCATTACCGTGAGCGATCTCACACGTCGCACTGTGATAGAGAAATATGGTATTGACCCTGCAAAGGTTACGACAGTACATAATGCAGTAGAGCCATTGAGCCCGGAGTTGCTTGCTGTAACAGCAAATAAGCCTAAAGAAAAGGTTGTAACATTCCTTGGTCGCATCACAATGCAAAAAGGCCCTGAATATTTCGTTGAAGCAGCTGCAAAGGTGTTGAAAAACAACCATAATGTGCGCTTTGTGATGGCAGGTAGTGGAGATATGATGGATAAGATGATAGCCCTTGCCGCTGAGCGTGGTATCTCTGATCGTTTCCATTTCCCCGGATTCCAAAAAGGAAAGCAAGTATATGAAATGCTTAAAGCCTCAGATGTGTATATTATGCCATCGGTGTCAGAACCATTTGGAATCTCGCCTCTTGAGGCTATGCAGATGGGTGTGCCTTCGATTATCTCAAAACAATCGGGTTGTGCCGAAATTCTCAGTAATGTAATTAAAACCGATTATTGGGATATTGATGCCATGGCCGATGCTATAAACTCAATTGTGACTTATCCGGCAATGTATGAACAACTTCGTGAAGATGGACTTTATGAAGTGAATCAAATCACTTGGGATAAAGCCGGCGCAAAAGTTATTGATATCTATCGCAAGGTATTAAGTTATTATAATTAATAAACAACGTAAATATATAAAACAATATAGATTATGAAAGCAATCTGTTTTTATTTCCAGATTCATCAGCCATTTCGTCTAAAACGCTATCGATTCTTTGATATAGGTAACGACCATTACTATTATGACGATTTTGCCAATGATGATATTATCACTCGCATAGCATATCGTAGCTATATACCTGCAGCAGAGACTCTGCTTAATATGATTCAAGAAGGGAAAGGTAAATTTAAATGCGCTATCTCTATCACAGGTGTAGCTCTTGAGCAATGTGAACAATATGTGCCCGAGTTTATTGATTTATTAAAGAAACTTGCCGATACCGGAAAGGTTGAATTCCTTGCCGAAACATACGCTCACTCTCTTTCTTCGCTCACCGAGCCTGAAGAGTTTATGGCTCAAGTGAAAGATCATGAAAAGAAACTTAACGACCTCTTTGGTGTGAAACCAAAAGTGTTCCGTAACACTGAGTTGATTTATTGTGATGATCTCGCACCTCAAATTGCTGCTATGGGATATAAAGGTGTGATTACCGAGGGCGCTAAACATATTCTTGGTTGGAAATCGCCCAACTATGTATATTCAGCAGCGTCGGCTCCAAAACTCAAAATGTTGTTGAAAAACTCAAAACTCAGCGACGATATCGCTTTCCGTTTTAGCAACTATGAGTGGGATGCTTATCCATTGACTGCCGAAAAATATATAGGTTGGATAGCTGAAACGCCTCAAGAAGAACAAATCGTGAATCTCTTTATGAATCTTGAGACATTTGGCGAAATGCAAGGTCGCGAAACGGGAATTTTCCAATTCCTTGAAGCACTTCCACGTTTTGCTGCCGAAGTCGGTATTGACTTCCTCACTCCGAGTGAAGCTATTTCTAAAATTAAACCGGTGGGAGAATTGAGCGTTATGCACCCAATCTCTTGGGCTGATGAAGCTCGCGACACCTCGGCATGGCTTGGTAACAAATTGCAAAACGAAGCGTTCAACAAGCTATATTCAGTGGCTGAACGTGTGCGTCTATGTGACGATCGTCGCATTAAACAAGATTGGAACTATCTACAAGCGAGTGATCATTTCTTCTATATGTCAACTCGTCATGGTAGTGATGGTGCTGTTCATAGCCACTTCTCTCCCTACGAAACTCCGTTCCAAGCATTCACTAATTATATGAATGTGCTTGCCGACTTTATCGTGCGTGTTGAGGAACAATATCCTCTTTCAATCGAAAACGAAGAGTTGAATGCATTGCTCACAACTATTCGTAATCAGGCTCACGAAATTGAAGCACTCAATAAAGAGTTGACATCAATGCGTAAGAATATTGAGCACTTCAACGAAGAACATAAATTGCGTGAAGCATTGGCAACGGCAGAAGCGAAACCTGCGAAAAAACCTGCAGCAAAGAAATGCGCTACTAAAAAAGCCGAGCCAGCCACAAAAACGGCTGCCAAAGCCCCTGCTAAAAAGAAAACAGTAGCAAAAAAGTAATCTTGTAAATAGATTAAACTCTTAATAATCACCACGCCCGGTAGCCAAGGCTATCGGGCGTGAGTTGTTTTATAAAGTGGAGCAAATAAGACAACTGGGACAACTGAAGATATTGATTGGGTGTCAAATAGTTGTATTAGATAAATTTCTATGTTTATTGAAAAAGTGCTATATTTGTGATAGTCATTGATTATCTTAAATTTTAAATTATGAGAAAGATATTGTTTAATGTGAGATGATAAGGGTAATGAATGACTATTGCTTAAATCCATTACATTTTAAGGCTATTTCAGGCCTATTCATTGGCGAGATGTGGAGACTCTCATATATGCCACATCTAGCAAGCCCGTTTTTATTAGCCCATTTAAGGTTGTTGCAGCAATTAAAACAAGAACGGTCTTGTATCGGGATTTTATTAGCAATTGGAGTGGGGCTATATTTTGAGTTGTATGATTCTTGAGAATGTATGATTTTTTGTGGTTTTACTTCTTTTATATAAGAATCATTGGAATGAATTATAGTATGTCGTTCTTGTTCTTTTGTGTTATGTTGTTCTGAAATTTTATCAAAATCTTCTTTTTTGCAAAGACGATATGTATTGCCGTTGTGTTTTATTAAAATTGGATAGCCAGAATTACTTGGATCTATTATTGCACAACAATTGCGTTTTAGTTTACATAAATTACAATCGCTTTCGCTTTTGAGGATAATCGGTTTATTGGCTTTTTTATATTTTTCTTCTATCCCATTAAAATAAATCTCGTTATTTTTCCAAATCCTATCTTTGCTTGACGATAATAGAAATTCTTCTAAAGATTCTAATGTTTGGTTCGCAAGGTCTATTTCCATGCAAGAAAGGTTGTTATAAGACTTATTGTGAGAGACCTTTTCCTTAAAAATGAATTCAATTAGATATTCTTGATTGTCTTTTGTTGTAGCAATAACATCAGGTTGTTTATCTTCTCGTTCGTAACGACTGTCTATTTTTACATCAATAAATTTAATTGGACCTTCTTTGTATATGCCATAATATGATGGCGCATAAATTTGTTTGTTTTTTTGTATTATTTGTTCGGCTAATTTATAAAGAATAACTTGGTAGCAAATTTCAAGATTTGCTTTACGTTCTTTACTACGATGAGCGAAACCGTTTTGCCTAATATTCCCATGTCTGGCAAGTAGTTTTTCTTTACAATGAGGGCAGATGCAATTACATCTGATTCCATTGGGAACATCTTTAATATGAACTATTTCTCCATTCTCATTTTGGGCCCAAGAGAAAATAATTTTAGATTTCATAGTGATAAAGATTCGTAAGTAAATAAGTTGTCCTAGTCGTCTTAGATGTCTTAGGGACAATAAGTTATATTGTCATTTCGCCACAGAGAGAGCATGAAAGGTAGCGGCGTACATCTTGTGCCGGGAGTCCGAGCCCGAAGAGGTACATCATTTTAGTTATTGCTGCTTCGCAAGTTATGTCATGTCCTGAAACAACACCTGTGTCGGCTAACATGTTGCCGGTTGCATATCGGCGAGCATGAACACCGCCATTCACGCATTGAGTGACATTGAGAATGACAATTCCACGTTCCACAGCCTCGCGAATGGCCGATCTGAACCAATCGGCAGTGGGGGCATTGCCCGACCCGAATGTTTTCAAGACTATACCTTTTATGCCAGGAGTGGCAAGTTGGTGGCGGAGAGTTGATTCGGTAATGCCCGGATTGAGGTCAATAAACATTACGGCTGTGTCCATGCCATACTGCACATTTAGAGGGCGTTTGGCTTGAACACGCCACAAGGCTTCTTCGTTGAAATGAATACCAAGCCCGATTTTTGCCAACGAAGGGTAGTTGTTGCTCTTGAATGCGTTGAAATTGTCGGCGCTCATCTTTGTTGAGCGATTGCCACGCCACAAATAGTCTTCAAACAAAATCGCCACTTCTTGCACCATTGGGTCGCCATTGGCATCGGTAGCCGCCGCAATCTGTAGTGCAGTAATGAGGTTTTCTTCGCCGTCGGTGCGCACTTCACCAATGGGTAGTTGAGATCCGGTAATGATGACCGGTTTATGTAAGTTTTCGAGCATAAATGACAGCGCCGAGGCGGTGTAGGCCATGGTGTCGGTACCATGAAGCACAACAAAGCCATCGAAACGATCGAAATTCTCTTCAATGTGTCGAGCAATTTCAACCCAATGTTGTTGACTCATATCGCTTGAGTCAATAGGAGGGTTGAACTGGATATTGTCGATATTATAGTCGAGCATTTTGATTTTAGGCACATTGTCAATGAGGTGTGTGAAGTCAAAAGGCTCTAACGAGTGGGTATCGGGATTTTCAATCATCCCGATAGTGCCACCTGTGTAGATTATGAGAATATGTGGTTTGCGATTTTTGTTTGACATATATAAATGAAGAGAGTGAAGATATGAGTTTATGTTATTTTACTTGAGCACCTGGAGCAACAGGACCTGTTGGACCACATACGACCAATGATCCATCGGCATTTTCGGCCGAAAGTATCATACCTTGTGAGAGTACTCCTTTTAGTTTACGAGGTGCAAAGTTTGAAACAAAACATACTTGCTTGCCAACCAAATCTTCGGGAGCATAATATTTTGCGATGCCCGATACGATAGTGCGTTTTTCCATACCATCATCAATGAGGAATTGAAGCAACTTGTCGGCTTTAGGCACTTTTTGACATTCAAGTACTGTGCCCACACGAATGTCGAGTTTCATAAATGTGTCAAAATCCACATCGGGTTGTTGAGGAGCAGGTGTCCAACTGTTGATTTTATTATCTTCTTTGGTCTTTTCAAGACGGTCGATTTGTGCTTGAATGGCATCATCTTCGATTTTTTCAAAGAGCAATTCGGCAGGAGCGATTTCGGCTCCGGCAGCGAGGATATCGCTTGCGCCGAGGGTGTTCCAATCAAGTTTTTCAAGACCGAGCATTTTTGAAAGTTTTGCCGACATGAAAGGTAAGAATGGTTCAAATGCAATAGCGATGTTAGCACAGATTTGGAGCGCTACGTTGAGGATTGTTTCCACACGTGCCATGTCGGTTTTCGCCAATTTCCAAGGCTCTGTTTCTTGGAGATATTTATTGCCTAGACGAGCGATGTTCATTGCATCTTTCAACGCTTCACGGAAGTGGAAAGTGTCAAGATTTTCGCTCAACGATGCTTTGATTTCGGCCAATTCGGCAAATGCAGCCTTGTCAACATCTTGAAGTTCACCTGCTGCAGGCACTTTGCCACCGAAATATTTGTGAGTAAGCACAATCGCACGATTCACAAAGTTACCGAGGATTGCAACAAGTTCGTTGTTGTTGCGTGCTTGGAAATCACGCCAAGTGAAGTCATTGTCTTTGGTTTCAGGAGCGTTGGCAGTCAATACATAACGCAACACATCTTGCTTGCCGGGGAAGTCAACGAGATATTCATGCAACCATACAGCCCAGTTGCGTGAGGTCGAGATTTTATCGCCTTCAAGGTTGAGGAACTCGTTGGCAGGCACATTGTCGGGCAATTGGAAATTATCGCCGTAGGCACTCAACATGGCAGGGAACACGATGCAGTGGAACACGATGTTATCCTTGCCTATGAAGTTGATAATGCGAGTTTCGGGGTCTTTCCAATAAGTTTCCCAAGTGTCGGGAAGAAGTTCTTTTGTGTTAGAGATATAACCGATAGGCGCGTCAAACCACACATAAAGCACTTTGCCTTCGGCTCCTTCAACCGGTACGGGCACACCCCAATCGAGGTCGCGGCTCACGGCACGAGGTTGCAATCCCATGTCAATCCATGATTTGCATTGACCATACACGTTGGTTTTCCATTCTTTGTGACCTTCAAGAATCCATTTGCTCAAGTGTGATTCCCATTTATCAAGTGGAAGATACCAGTGTTTTGTCTCTTTGAGAATGGGAGTGTTGCCGGTGATTGCGCTTTTGGGGTTGATGAGGTCGGTGGCATTGAGTGATGTGCCACAAGCCTCACATTGGTCGCCATAAGCACGTTCATTATGGCAGTGAGGACATTCGCCTGTAACATAACGGTCGGCAAGGAATTGATTTGCTTTTTCGTCATAGAGTTGCATTGATGTTTTTTCAACAAATTCTCCTTTATCGTAGAGGCGACGGAAAAACTCGCTCGCAGTCTCTTTGTGCATAGCCGAGGTGGTGCGAGAATATATGTCGAACGAAATGCCTAACCCTTCAAATGAATCTTTGATAATGTTGTGATAACGGTCAACGATATCTTGAGGTGTAACACCTTCGTTTTTTGCTTTGATAGTGATGGGCACACCATGTTCGTCGCTACCACCAATCATCACTACATCTTTACCGCAAAGACGGAGGTAACGAGCATAGATGTCGGCAGGGACATAAACACCTGCAAGGTGTCCGATATGAACAGGTCCATTAGCGTAGGGTAACGCTGTGGTTATAAGGGTTCTTTTGAAGTTCTTTTCCATGTTATATTGTGTTGCATTATTTTCAAACTACAAAATTACAACAACTTAACGAAATTCCCATAATTTAGCAGACGAAATCCATGCAAAATGAGCCGATTTGATAAATGTTATTTCAATAATGTGTTCGGCACACGCATAACCCTCACGCACTTCGGTGAGTTTTGCTCCGATGCTTTTAGCAAAACGGTCATCGTTATTAAGACGTTCGAGTATAGTCATAATAGTTGTGTAATTTATGCCATTAAGGATGGTTAGACTTTGTTGTTACTACGAAGTCTATTGAGTGGGTTACGCTATAGGGTGTTGCTTGGCGACGAGGTTGTGGGCTACGATAGTAGAAAAATGCTTTTTGTTTGTCCCACGATGAAATTGAGAGCTGGCGAGTTTCGCCGGGAGGTATAGTGCAATTTATATTTTTTGTTGCCGAATGTAGTTGTCGTTTTTGGCTATCGAAGTAGTTAAATGTGAGTTGGATATGGATAATTGTGTCATTGCTGTTATTGGTCGCAAAAAATGACTCTTTGTAGGAGTTTAGGGGTTTGTCATATCCGGAGATTTTGAGGATGGAGTCGTTGATATTTGTTATAGTGTCGCCAACAAGCGTTATAGAGTGATTATCTTTCACTTTAAGGTGCTTGCGCGTGGTGCGCTGTGCCGAGCAAAATAACACAAAAATAAATGATAATATGATAAACAACGATTTCATAAGTATCTTGGCGCATGAGGTTTCTTTGCCGATTGTGGATATATGCGCAAACATCCATCAAGACCATTGGGACGAGTATTATTGACCGATAAACCTATGCGATAGATATATGGCAACCATCGCCAAAGATTGACTTTTATCTCGGTTTTATATCTATTGAAAGAGAGGAAATCATCTTTGAGGTTTAGAGTGAATGTGTGAGGGGAAGATAGTATGCCATCTAATAAACTTGATGTGTAAATGTGAGCATCATAACAATTGGGCTTTGTAGTAGCAATCGCATATCCCATAATTGTTCCCGGCTCAATGTGTAATTGGTTAGATTTTATGATGACAATGCGATAGATATATTGAGTATTCTCGAGGATGTTGTTGGGATCATATCGCTCAATGGCAACGATTGAGCCATTGTCGAGGAATTGCCATATGCCTTCTATTTCGTGACGTGGTGATTGAGATATGCGAGTTTTAACACTGTCAATAGTAGAAAACCCATCAAGCACTTGTGACTCAGTTGGCAATTCGTCAAGTATCGATCCCGAAGCATGAATCGACAAACTGAGGAATGCTAATATTATGATGTTTCGCAAAATCGTCATGTGGATTATGCAAATTATAGATTTTTGAAACTATAGGCAAATCCAAAACTGAGAATCTCTTTTAATTGAAAGTTATGCCATTTGGCATATGTGTCATCATTAGTGCTTGAGTCGTAGCGTAGATGCACATTTATCTGAGTTGTAAGGAATCGATTTATACTAAACGACAAAGTGTTTTCCAAGTCACCTTGAATATATGAGTAATCGGTAAATGCAAATAAACGAGTTGATAACGAAATGTTGTGAGAGATATTCCACTTGAGTTTCGCTTCACCACTCGAACCCATTTCACTCACAATCTTTTTCCCTTCATCTATGCCAAATGTAGTTTCGTCTAAACGCCAATTGGTACATGTTTTCATGTTGTAAGAAAGAGGAGATACCGATGCATCAAACGAGAACGTTTTTTTGGGGTTGGCATAATTATATGTCATACCGAGACCCACATTTAATTCACCCGGAGAAAGAAATGCGGCTTTGAGATCGTTAGTATTTGTTTTATAGCCATTAAATAATTGCGTTTTGAATTGTACTTGCACAGAGTAGAACCACCTTTTAGCTGCGCGCACCCCAAATTTACTGTTTATTTGGAAGATGTCGTCACTTATGCTATAGTTGCGAAGAGTGTCCTCGGGAGCACTATTCATTGCCAATTTGTATTTTATATCGGTGTCGAAGAGTAGATTGGGGTAAAATGCTTCATTGAGTTTGATGTTAAATTCTCCATTTAGAAGCATGTTTAGGTTGTTGTTGCCACCTTGATACCAGTTAGGCGAGATATATGCTTGTGAAAATTGTAGCGAACCGTTGAATGAGTGCAACCAATTGCGACGTTTAATGTCGGAGTTGCTGATATTAGCTGCATCAATGGATATTTCTTGTTGTTTAACGGTGATTTTTGAGTCTCGAGGATCAATTTGTGTAAATACGCGTTTTGGTGCGATAGGTAGAGTCTCAAGATTATATTTTACCTTATTGGGGTTGTTAATCATATAGGTTTGCTTTATCCCTTCCAAGTGTCGGTTATGAGATATAAGTTCACTAAAATAACTTGGAGTTTTAGAGGTGTCGCAAGATGTCACTTTTTGGTAGGTGTTGATTGTCTCATTTAGAGATGGATCGTATCCACAAAATACCGGTTGACGGAAGAAATATAGTGGAATGGGAATGGTCTTAATAGATGTATCCACCTCGATTTTATAAAAATCGGGGGAGTTTAATGTTGCCTTAAGTTGATTGAGCATTGTGTCGAGTTTTGTTTCGTCTCTCATTGTTTTAGGACGATTACGTAATGCTATAGTATCAACAACAAGTGTGTCATTGTAAAATTTTATTGTAGGTGAGGATGTAGTGTCGCCAACAAGTGTGGGTTGAACTCGCACAATGGGTGTGCGATATATGATTTCTTGGGCTATAATGTTAAAGAAAATACAACTTAAAAAGATTGTAATAACTATAGAGATAATATTTTTCATAAGCAAAATTTATATTAACAATAGGCTTATTTTATAGCCATGTATATTGAGCAAGTGCCAAATGTGAGGGTGCGATAATGACAGTTGTTAAATCCGGCTTCACGCATGAGTTGTAGCATGTTGTCACCTTGTGGAACGGCAGCTATGCTTTCGGGTAAATAGCTATAGGCTCTTATATCTTTTGAAACTAATCGACCTATGAATGGGATTATGTGGTGAGTGTAGAATTTATATAGTGGTTTAACCAATGTTGATGTGGGTGTTGATAGTTCAATGACGCATAACACTCCACCCGGTTTTAATACGCGAAGCATCTCGCGATATCCTTGATCGAGATGCTCGAAATTACGCACTCCATATGCTACGGTGATGCAATCAAATTTATCCTTATCAAAAGGTAATGCCAAGCAATCGCCAGTGATGAGATTAATAGTGTCGGAAAGCCCTGTCTCAGCCACTTTTTTGCGACCTATTGCAATCATTCCTTCCGAGAGGTCGATACCGGTAATCTTTTCGGGCTTGAGACTACGGGCGAGCTTGATGGCCAAGTCGCCCGTGCCGGTTGCCACGTCGAGTATTGTTTTTGGAGCGTAAGCCTTAATTATCTTTACGGCTTTGGCACGCCAACATTTGTCGATACCAAAAGTCATGGCACGATTCATGAAGTCATATGCCGGCGCAATCGAGTCAAACATTTCTTTAACCTGTTCGGTCTTTGCTCGATTGTTGTCGTAGGGATTTATTTTTTCGGCTTTAACGTCCACGTTATTGTTGATTTATTTTTTGAGATTAGCAAGACATTCAACAACGTTCTTTTTGATGCGTTCGCTCAAGTTTGGATCATTGTCTTTTACGAATGTTTCGCCAGTGATATGTTCATAGAGTTCAATATAACGTTGAGATACACTTTCGCAATATTCGTCGGTCATTTCGGGAACGACTTGTCCGGGTTTGCCCATGAAATTGTTTTCAATAAGCCATTGACGCACAAATTCTTTAGAAAGTTGTTTTTGTGGTTCGCCTTTTTCAAAACGTTCTTGATATCCATCGGCATAGAAATAACGAGAAGAGTCGGGGGTGTGAATTTCGTCAATGAGATACACTTTGCCGTCGCGTTTCCCAAATTCATATTTAGTGTCAACGAGAATCAATCCTTTTTCGGCCGCCATCTCAGTGCCACGAGCAAAAAGAGCGCGAGTGTATTGTTCCATTATTTCGTAGTCTTCTTTGCTCACGATTCCTTGAGCAAGGATTTCTTCGCGTGAAATATTTTCATCATGACCTTCGTCGGCTTTTGTAGTTGGAGTGATTATAGGTTCGGGAAAACGTTCGTTTTCACGCATTCCGTCGGGAAGTTTCACACCACAAAGTTCACGGCAACCTGCTTGATATTCACGCCAAGCACTACCTGTGAGATAGCCACGAATAATCATTTCAACACGGAATCCTTCGCATTTCAATCCTACGGTTACCATTGGGTCGGGAGTCGCAAGTTTCCAGTTAGGAACGATGTCGGCGGTGGCATCAAGGAATTTTGCAGCGATTTGATTAAGCACTTGACCTTTGAATGGGATGCCTTTAGGAAGGATTACGTCAAATGCAGAAATGCGGTCAGAAGCAATCATTACTAAAATATCGTCATCGATATTATAAACTTCACGTACTTTGCCGTGATATACACTTTTTTGACCTGGAAAATTGAAATCGGTGTTTGATAATGTAGCCATAATATGTATTTTTTTAATTTGATTCTTTATCGTTATTTTCGGTAGTAGTTTCCTCTTTTGCGTTTTTATCCCATTTTTCGTAGGCTTCAACTATGCGTTGCACTAATTGATGGCGCACGATGTCTTTTTTGCCAAATTCAACATATCCTATGCCGGGAATCCCTTTTAATACACGCAAAGCGTGCATTAATCCCGAAACTGTTGATCGGGGCAAATCTATTTGAGTGGCATCACCTGTGATAATCATTTTTGCGTTCATGCCCAGGCGAGTAAGGAACATCTTGATTTGATGAGTCGTGGTGTTTTGTGCCTCATCAAGCACGATAACGGCATCGTTGAGGGTGCGTCCTCGCATAAATGCCAATGGCGCAATTTGAATCACATTTGTTTCCATATATTCCTTGAGTTTTACAGCAGGAATCATGTCCTCAAGCGCGTCATAAAGAGGTTGTAGATATGGATCAATTTTGTCTTTCATGTCACCGGGGAGAAATCCGAGCTTTTCTCCAGCCTCAACGGCAGGGCGTGAAAGAATTATTTTTCTTACTTCACGGTTCTTTAATGCTCTTACTGCAAGGGCTATGGCAAGATATGTTTTACCTGTGCCGGCAGGTCCAAGTGCAAATGTGAGGTCATTTTTTAATACAGCTTCAACGAGAAGTTGTTGATTGGGTGACCGTGGTGAAATGGGTTTCCCATTAATCCCAAAAATAATCACATCATCACTTTTTACTTCTTGTGGAGTGCCACCTTTTATGACTTCAAGAATAACTTCTTCGGTGAGTTTGTTGTATTTAGCACAATAAGCCTCAAGTTCTTTTATTTTCTTTTCAAAATCGGCAGTTTCGTCATTGTCGCCGATAACTTTTATTACCGACCCACGTGCAGCCATTCTCAACTTAGGGAAAAGGTTGCGAATAAGTTGCATATTGCAGTTGTTGACACCATAAAAACACACCGGGTCAACATTGTCGATAATTACTATGCGTTCAATCATTCAGCTGAAATATAATTTATGTTACAAAGTTAGCAACTTTGCAATGAAATTGCAATATCATGATGCTATAACGATAAATTATTTTTTTGTGAATTAATTAATAGAATTGTATCTTTGCAATGCTAACCATTAAATAACTAATAAAAAAACAACCTATAAACAATGAAAAAGAGACTATTATCGTTGATGTTGCTTGTGGGCATCATGGCTGTGACACCTATCAATATCAGTGCTTTTGATTGTGGAAAATGCAAGTCGGAGCAATCATCGTTTAAGCAAATAAATCATATTCAAGTGCCCGCTACTAATATCGCATCGCCAATGGATGTGAATGTGATTCTTCCACAATCTTATGCAACGGCTGCCGATAAAGAATATCCGGTAGTATATATTCTTCATGGTTATGATGGAGACTATAATACATGGCTCACTCTCACGGAACCAAAACTTGATAGTCTTGCGTCGCATTATGATATGATTTTTGTACTTCCCGATGGTCGCGATAGTTGGTATTGGGATGCTCCTGCCGATTCAAGTCTAAAAATGGAATCTTTTTTTGTAGAAGAGCTTGTGCCTTATATCGACAAAAACTATCGCACTATAGCCGATGTGAAACATCGTGCAATAACCGGATTGAGCATGGGTGGACATGGAAGCCTATATTTAGCAATGCGCCATAGTGACATTTGGGGCTCGGTCGGTAGCATGAGCGGTGGTGTGAATATCAATAAAGACAAATGGGCTAAATCGTGGAAAATCGCACAGCGATTGGGAGATAAAGCTCAATATCCCGAGCGATGGGAGAATTATACTGTGATAAATCTCGTGAAAGGTTTGAACCCCGACCAATTAAATATTATTTTTGACTGTGGTATTGATGATTTCTTTATTGGTGTAAATCGCGAATTGCATGAGGAACTATTGAAATATAATATCTCTCATGACTATACCGAGCGTCCCGGACGACACACTCACCCATATTGGAAAAACTCAATAAGATATCATCTCCAATATTTTTACGATATTTTTAATAAGTAAGATTTAATGAAACAAAAAAATATAGTTACTATAAATCGCTATAGTAACTATATTTTTTCTCTATTATAATAAAAATTGCTTATACCACTTGAGGCTCGATTTCGCTAAGAGATAATCCGCGAGAGTCTTTTTCTGAAAGGTTAAGTTCTTCGGCTGGTAAAGGCCAATCTATGCCAAGTGCCGGGTCGTCGAAACGCAATGTCGCTTCGGCTTGAGGCGCATATACATTGTCAACCTTATATTGGAATTGAGCAATGTCGCTTAATACAATGAACCCATGAGCCATGCCACGGGGCACAAATAGTTGACGACAATTTTCTTCGCTTAGTTCCACGGCAAGGTGTTGCCCGAAAGTGGGAGAGTCTTTGCGAATGTCAACAATAACGTCAATCACTCGTCCACGTGACACACGCACCAACTTAGCTTGAGCATGTTCATTGCGTTGGAAATGCAATCCTCGCAACACTCCACGAGTTGATACCGATTCATTGTCTTGCACAAATTCCACATTGCCTACATGAGCTTGAAACTCGGCTTTTTTGAAACTTTCCATAAAATAGCCACGTGCATCGCCATAACGCACAGGCTCTATAATCCACACACCTTTAATGTTTTGTTGGGTAAAAGTCATTTTATTATGATTGAAAAGTGATGATATTCTACGTGCAAAGATAGTCATAATTGTTGAGATAATGAGAAGTGAAGGGGAAATAGAAATAAATTTTGAGTTTTGAGTGTTTGATATTGTAATTCGTTGAATTTTTTCGGTAAATAATTTGTGTGTTCGCTGAAAGATGTGATACCTTTGCTCTGAATTTTAATAGTAAATAGTTTATGCAAAATATTATACTTTTTGATGCTTCGGAGGTGCGTGAGAATTTATTGCCAATGACGTTTACTCGTCCGGTGGCTGATTTGCGTGTGGGAATATTGACTATTCGTGAGAAGTGGGAGCGTATGCTTGATGGCATTTATTCTTATCTCACGGTTGATTATCTGCAAGAGAAATATCCAATGGTTGGGGTTGAAGAAAGTGTGTTTATCGCAGGCAATGTGTGCCCAACAATTAATCTTGTATCAAAAATAAAATCACTCAATGAAGGCTGTGCATTAGTGTCGCCAACAGGTGATATAATTGCTTATAGAGGTGATGTCGGAAGGCTCAATAATCACAGTTTTATAAGAACAATAGAGTGCGATGATGATTATATTTCAATCGCTATGCTCTACGATATATTTATGGAAAATCATCGTGGCATCGAGGCTGATTTTGCATTACTCACTACCGGGCGCAAAAGCCAACCATTGAGTGAAACAAACACCATAATTGGATCGCCAACCGATGCTGATGGTAACTCTATGATTTTTATCGAAGAGGGTGCTGTTGTAGAGGGTGCAATGCTTAATGTAAAGAATGGACCTATCTATGTGGGACGCAATGCTGAGGTAATGGAGGGCAGTTGCTTGCGTGGCCCTATTGCACTTTGCGACAATGCTGTAATAAATATGGGTGCACGTGTGTATGGAGCTACTACTCTTGGTCCTTACTGCAAAGTTGGTGGCGAAGTGAATAATGTGGTTATGATGGGGTATTCTAATAAAGCACACGACGGATTCCTCGGAAATGCAGTGATAGGAGAGTGGTGTAATTTAGGAGGAGGCACTACGGCATCAAATCTCAAAAATGATTATACCGAGATAAAACTATGGAACTATCCTGCTCATCGTTTCTTGCGTACCGGCTTGCAGTTTTGTGGCTTGATTATGGGAGACCATTCAAAGACTGGTATCAATTGTATGTTTAACACTGCTACAGTGCTTGGAGTGGGAGTTAATATTCATGGAGCAGGGTTTCCACGCAATTTCGTCGCGTCGTTTAGCGAGGGAAGTACTATTGGCTTTACTGATGTCTCGATGACTAAATTTTTTGATATAGCTCGAAGAATGATGGCTCGTCGCGGAGTGGAATTAACAGAGAAAGATATGCGTCTTTTTGAGGCTATATATTCCATTGCTGAGAATTATAAATAGCACAACAATACAAATGTTATAGCTCTCTATCGTAAAAGCCACCAACCGAAAGTTGATGGCTTTTATACTATTTTTATCACGTAATATTAGCGACGTTTTTTTGCTTGTTGTTTTTGTTGCTCGCGGAGCATTGCTTGTTGCTTGCGTTGAGCTTCTTCAAGGCGAGCCATGAACCCTGATTTTTTGCGAGGTTTCTTGGCGTTGGCAAGCATTTCGGCTCTCACTTTTTGTTCATCGATAATGAATCGGAATGAATAAGTTTGAACAATAGTAATTAATAATGAGAGGAAGTAGTAGTAGCTCAAACCTGAAGCGTAGTCATTGAAGAAGAACAAGAACATTACAGGCATGAGATACATCATCCATTTCATACCGGGCATAGATGCGCCACCGGGTTGGTTTTGCATGTTGATGTGAGTATAAATAATGTTGGTTGCAGTCATCAACAAGCAGAATAGACTCACATGGTTGCCAAAATAGGTTGAAATCAATGGAATGTGAGTAGTCCAAGAGAATATCGCATCGGGAGCCGAAAGGTCGGTAGCCCAAAGGAATGATTGTCCACGTAGTTCAATACAAGAAGGGAAGAATGAGAACATAGCAATGAGTATAGGCATTTGCAACAACATGGGGAGACAGCCTGAGAATGGGCTTGCTCCTGCTTTGCTATAAAGCTCCATCGTTTTTTGTTGCTTAGTCATTGCATCTTCGGGTTTAGGATATTTTTCGTTGATTTCCTTGATTTCAGGAGCCAATACGCGCATCTTTGCTTGCGAAACATAGCTCTTATATGTGAATGGGAAGAGTATGAGCTTTACAAAAACAGTTAATATTAAAATGATGATACCATAATTTGAAATAAACCCACCAAGGAAGGTAAACACGGGGATAATCAAATATGTGTTAATCCAACGGAACAATCCCCAACCAAGAGGTATCAAACGAGTCAATTCAAGGTCTTCTTCGGTCTTTATTTGGTCATCATAGCTTGAAAGCAAAGGGTAGAGGTTAGGTGTAAAAATCATGTCAAATGATGCAGGATTTTCAGACTTGGTAGAGTAAGAAATAATTGCATCTTTCACATCAAGGATTTTTAGGTATCCTGGTTGATCTTTGATGTCTTTTGTTGTAACCGATGCACGCTTAATTGTGGTTTTTGGAACAATTATACTTGAGAAAAATTGATTCTTAAATGATATCCATTTCAATTCTTGCTCTAATTCTTCGCTTTGGTCACCATTTTCACTTAGATAGTCGGGGTTGTCGCCCAAATATTTATAATAAATTGTGCTGTTACGTTCTTCAAAAGTTTTGCCTTTTTCATTGCGAGCCATTTTTTGATGCCAAGACATTGTGATATCAGACATGTTTGAGGCAAATACATTCTCAATTTTGTCTTGAACGATATCCATCTTCACGATGTAGCTTTCGCCTTTGGCAAGTGTGTAACGAATGCCCCAAGTAGCTCCACCATCAAGATTGAGTTGCATTAAGATGGAGCTGTCATTTTCGGCTACTGCCTTAAAGTTAAGGTCGCGAGTCTCGATATATCCGGCACCGGCAGGGAGTGAAAATGAATAGTAGTCGGTATTTCCGTTATAAGGAACTACATTGGTAGTATCGCCCGAAACGTAGGTGTCATATTTCTTAAGTGTAACCTTTGCGATTTTGCCACCGTTGCTTGAAAAATCAACTTTCATTACATCGTTTTCAAGTGAGAGAGTGTCGCCTTTGCCATTCATGTATTTGGCAAAATTGCCATAAGAATCATAACGATTTATTGATGTAATGAGGGTGTCAACTGCAGCCTGTGCGACAGATTGTGGTATTTCTGCGAGGTTGTTGCTGATAATTTTTGTTACATCAACTGCAGTGTTGTTGACATTTACTGAACCGATAACCGTTGCTGAATCGCAACGAAGGTTTAGACTATTGGTAGATAAAATGTAAGAACCATCTTTTTGGGCTTCTCCGGCAGCTTTTACCATTGCAGAGAGCTTGTTTATATGGTTGGCTGTGAGAGTGTCAATAGTGGTTGCTTTGATTTCAGTTGAATTGTCGGTTTGGGTAGATTCAATCTGGGCTTTTTTAGCGGCGGCAATCTCTTCTTCTGAGGGTTGATTTATATACATAAACCCAAAGATGATTGCACCCATCAGTAGTAGCCCGAGAAGGTTGTTTTTATCCATTACGAGTTATAAAGTTGTTAATAATTAATTAGTTCTTATTTTCTTCGCCATCGGCAATGGCGGCTTTCACGAAGTCAACAATCAATGGGTTTGGACTCAAAACGGTACTTGAATATTCGGGGTGGAATTGCACGCCTATATACCAACGTTTTTCTGGCATTTCGATTATTTCCACGAGTTTTGATTCGGGATTTATACCCACGCATTGCATGCCATTTTGTTCAAATTGGTCGAAATATTCGTTGTTGAATTCAAAACGATGACGATGACGACCTTTGATCGTTTGCGAACCGTATATTTTAGAAACCTTTGAGTTGGGGCGCAAAGAACAATCAAAAGAACCGAGGCGAGTAGTGCCCCCCATGGTAGTGACGCTCTTTTGCTCATCCATTAAGTCAATTACTTTGTGAGGAGTTGTTGGGTCGATTTCGGTGCTGTTGGCATCGGCGATACCGAGTACGTTACGAGCAAATTCGACAGCCATACATTGCATGCCAAGGCAGATGCCGAGTGTAGGTATGTCGTTTTCGCGACACCATTTCAATGCAATGTTTTTACCCTCTACGCCACGTTGACCTGAACCGGGAGCAACGATTATGCCATCCATATCTTTCAACTTTTCGGCAACATTGCTTTCGTTTATTTTTTCAGATTGGAAATAGCTGACGTTGAGCTTGCGATCGTTGTAGGTAGCTGCTTGGAAAAGCGATTCTTTGATTGAGATATATGCATCGGGTAATTCTACATATTTACCTACGATACCAATTTTTACTTCTTTTTCGGCCGAAGTCATTTTGTTTAGGAATTGCATCCAAGGAGCCATGTCGGGCTCGCCTTTAACTTCAAGCCCGGTCAAACGCATAATGATTTCGTCGAGGTGTTGTTCTTTCATTTTTACCGGCACTTCATAGATTGAAGGAACATCGATAGATTGAACAACGGCTTCGGGCGCCACATTGCAGAACAGCGCGATTTTGCGACGAACATCGGCAGGTACATCTTTTTCGGTGCGAAGCACAAGTACATCGGGTTGGATACCCATTTCCTGAAGTTTCTTAACCGAGTGTTGAGTAGGCTTGGTTTTGAGTTCTTTGGCAGCAGCCACATATGGAACGTATGCGAGGTGAACACACACGCAGTTGCGACCAAGTTCCCAGCGAAGTTGACGCACGCTTTCGATATAAGGCAATGATTCGATGTCGCCCACTGTACCACCGATTTCGGTAATGACAAAATCGAAGTTGCCGGTGTTGCCAAGGGCTTTCATGCGACGCTTAATCTCGTCGGTGATATGAGGAACCACTTGCACGGTTTTGCCAAGATAGTCACCACGACGTTCCTTTTCGATAACATGTTTATATATGCGACCGGTGGTAACATTATTGGCACGGGTAGTTGTAACATTAGTGAAACGCTCATAGTGACCGAGGTCAAGGTCGGCCTCGTGTCCGTCGATGGTAACATAACATTCACCATGCTCATATGGGTTGAGCGTGCCGGGATTTATGTTGATGTATGGGTCAAATTTTTGAATTGTAACTCTATAACCACGAGCTTTCAAAAGATTTGCAATAGATGCGGAGATTATCCCTTTGCCAAGAGATGATACAACTCCACCAGTAACAAAGATAAATTTTGTTTCCATCGATTATTAATTTTATAATTCTATATTAAAGTGCAAAAGTACAAATAAAATGCGACACGATATATATAAACAGAACAAAAAATGGGATAAAAAAATCGTTAAAAAGGTTGTGTAAAAAATCAAAATTTGAACTGCCTCTTGTTTTTACACCCCTCAGTCGCAAGCGACGGCTCTCCTAAAACAGGGGAGCAATAAGCTGATGCATTGAGAGTTGATATTGCATCTTTGAGTTAATTGGCGTTGATTTTCAATAGGTTACATTTGGCAATGGTCAAGAAAACTTAATATATTGCTCTCATTTGCACTATTGTGTCCTCTGATTGCAAGACAATCAGAGGGAGAGCATGCCTTTGCTATTGATAATCGTACACGGCACGCCGTGTCCCTACATTTCTTTTTGTCTTTTTACAAATTTCTGCTCATTCTGTTCTTGATTTTAACAGACTGACAGAAAAAACATAATGGCTGATATAGTGCCGGAGGGGTTAATAGATAGAATTTTGCCCCCCTTTTGTTATTGGATAAGACTGATTATCAGAAACCACACTACCGGAATAAGCAATGAGGGGAGCATGTTTAGGGTTTTGCAATCCTTGAGTTTTAATAATGATAATCCCGAAGCTACAATCATCAATCCTCCTACAATGAGCAGCTCGGCCATAAGGGCCTCGCTGATGGCAGTGCTTGACACTTTTGCTACTAAATAAAATATTCCTTGCCAACAGAATAATACCGGCGCGGCAAGTATCACCCATATGCCGTAGGTGCTGGCAAAAATGGTAGAAGTAACCAAGTCGAGTGTGGCATTGGTATATAGAAAAGTATTGTCGCCTTTTAGTGCGCTTATCACCGGCCCGAGCATAGCAAGAGGACCGATACAATATAGTAGAATGGCTGTTGATAAGCCATCGGCAAGATTAGTGCTGTTTATATTTTTTGAGCGTTTATTAATGAGATTGGCAAAACGACCGTCGAGATTCAGCGCAGTGCCAATAACGCTACCTAATGCAATCGACACAATGAAAAGCACCGGATATTCGCTTTTGCCGAAGTTGCTAATCACGGCATTGAGCCCAATACCAAGACAAGCCAATCCAAGTGCGGTATATAATGTCTCTTTATATTTCTCCTTTATGCCTCTATTCATTACAGCACCCGCTATGCTGCCAACGATTATGGTACATGTGTTTACGATTGTTCCTAACATTGTTGTACTAATTTTTTGTGCTGCAAAGGTACTAATTTTTTCAAAATGTGGAATTTGTAGCCAATTAAAATCAGATGGACTTAAAAAGAAAATACCCCAAGTGAAGGGCTCAGGGCATTTGTTTATGTGAAATTAAAATATTATGTATTATTTTACGAGGCTCATTCCGCGGTTGATGGCGTCTTCGTTCATTGGAATGAGGTGGTGATGACGCTCGGGGAGAGTCTTTTTCAAGCCTTTAATCACGCTCTCAATGGGGAGGAGGTTTTTGATTTTGAGTAATGCACCGAGTACTACCATGTTGTAGGCTTTGGCGTTCTCCATTTCAAAAGTCGCTTCCATTGCATCGATGCGATAGATGTTGATGTCGGTGCGTGTGGGGGCTTTGTGAATGCCGTAAGAGTCATAAATGAGAGTGCCTCCGGGCTTTACTTTGCTCTCAAATTTGTCGAGACTTTGTTGGTTGAGAATTACTGCTGTGTCATAAGTGTCGAGCATAGGTGAACTGATTGCCGAGTCGCTGAGAATAACAGTCACGTTGGCAGTACCACCACGTTGTTCGGGTCCGTAAGAGGGCATCCAAGTTACTTCAAGATTATCCATGAGGGCGGCATAAGCGAGAATTTTGCCCATAGAGAGCACGCCTTGTCCACCGAATCCTGCTATGATTAATTCTTCTTTCATTTTACTGTATTTTTGATGTCCCCCAAGGGATATTTCTTAAACATATTTTCTTCCATCCAATCGTTTGATTGTGCCGGAGTCATTTTCCAACCGGAGTTACAAGTGCTCACTATTTCCACCATTGAAGTGCCGAGTCCATTCATAGAGTTTTCAAACGCTTGGCGAATGGCTTTTTTTGTTTTACGCACAGCTGCAGGAGTGTGAACGGCTTGACGAGTGATGTAGCATGTGCCATCAAGTTGTGCCAATAGTGGAGCAATGGCGAGAGGATGCCCGTTGAGGTCGATGCGACGGCCATAAGGAGTTGTTGAAGTTTTCATCCCCTCAAGGGTTGTAGGAGCCATTTGTCCGCCTGTCATGCCATATATACCATTGTTTATGAAAATGATAGCGATGTTTTCGCTACGATTGGCAGCGTGGATTGTTTCGCAAGTACCTATTGCAGCTAGGTCACCATCACCTTGGTATGTAAATACAAGGTTTTCGGGGTTGAGACGTTTCACTGCAGTTGCAATTGCCGGAGCGCGACCATGAGCAGCTTCAATCCAGTCGATATCTACATAGTTGTAGGCAAATACTGCACATCCCACAGGAGCAACACCGATAGCTTGTTCTTCCATTCCCATCTCCTCAAGGATTTCGGCGATAAGTTTGTGTACCACACCATGGCTACAACCTGGGCAATAGTGCATATGATTATCTTTAAGCAAGCGAGGCTTGGCATAAACGAGGTTTTCGGGTTTGATTATATCGTTGGTATTCATAATCGTGATTATTTTTTAGCTTCGGGGAAATAATTAAAGAACGCATCGGAGATTTCTCCCAAATTAGGCACGATACCCCCAAGACGGCCGAAGTGATAGGTTGGTACCCGACATTGAGAGGCGAGTTTTACATCTTCAATCATCTGCCCGGCATTGAGCTCAACCACTAACATCCCTCTTACACGTTGAGACACGCGATTAACTGCTTCGGAGGGGAATGGCCAAAGTGTGATAGGACGCACAAGCCCTACTTTTATACCTTGCTCGCGCATATCGTCAATCACCTTTTGACATATACGAGCCATTGAGCCAAATGCTACAAATAGATATTCGGCATCTTCGGTGAGGTATTCTTCGCATCGTTGCTCGTTTTGCTCAATGAGACGATATGTGCGTTGGAAGCGATTATTGTTTTCTTCCATCACAGCTGTATCGAGTTCGAGCGATGTGATGATATTTTGCTTGCGTGATGCAGGTTTACCGGTGATCGCCCAAGGACATTGCTCTGCGATTTGCTCTTTTGTGCGACGAGGACGAGCAGGTGGAAGTACTACTTTTTCCATCATTTGTCCTACGATACCATCGGCAAGAATCATAGCCGGAGTGCGATATTTGAATGCAAGGTCAAAACCGAGATAGACAAAATCGGCCATTTCTTGAACTGTTTTCGGCGCTAATACGATTAGATGATAGTCGCCATGACCACCTCCTTTAGTTGCTTGGAAATAGTCGGCTTGAGAAGGGTGGATAGTGCCAAGTCCGGGTCCACCACGCATAACGTTTACTATCAATGCCGGTAATTCGGAAGCGGCGATAAATGAAATCCCTTCTTGTTTAAGACTCACTCCCGGGCTTGAAGATGAAGTCATGACGGCTTTGCCACATGACGCTCCACCATATACCATGTTGATGGCTGCAACTTCACTTTCGGCTTGAAGTACCACCATGCCTGTTGTTTCCCACGGCATTTCGGCTTCGAGCGTGTCGAGAATTTCAGGTTGAGGAGTGATGGGGTAGCCGAAATAACCATCGGCACCATATCTGATAGCGGCAAGAGCGATTGCTTCATTACCTTTTAATAATTTTACTTCTTCATTCATAAGAAAAATGCTAAATGATGAATGTGATTAATCGGGAATTTTCACTCTATACACTTCTATACATCCGTCGGGGCACACGGTTGCACATGCTGAGCAACCAATACAATCGTCGGGATTATTCATAAATGCAAAGTGATACCCTCGATTGTTAACTTCTTTTGGTTGAAGCAATAACACATTTTTAGGACATGCAACAACGCATAAGTCACATCCTTTGCATCGTTCTTGATTAATGGTTATTGCGCCTTTTATTTTAGCCATAATTGATACAAAACTAAATTAGTTCTTTGTTTTATGGTGCAAAAGTAGTGAAAGTTTTTCATAATGGCAATGTTTAACATATCCTTAACCTATGACACATTTGGTATGAAAATGTGCTAAGTGGCTTGTTTTCTCTATAAAATTACGTATCTTTGTAATTAATATGATTTCAATTGTCATTCCTGTATATAATCTTGAAACACTAATAAATCGAAGTGTTGATAGTGTGAAGGCTCAAACAGTTTCTGATTGGGAACTGATTATGGTCAATGACGGTTCGGGCGATAGCTCGGGCAAAGTATGCGATGCAATAGCCAATACCGATGAACGCATTCATGTGTTACATGGGAAAAATGCCGGAGCAGGGGCAGCTCGAAAGTTGGGTATTGCAAAGGCAAAAGGTGAATGGGTGTTGATGTTGGATGGCGATGATGTGTTGCCTCCGACAGCTCTTGAACAATTTTTGACAAGAGTATCAGATGATGTTGATATAATTGTGGGCTCAGCAAGACGAATTACCGATGGAGGTTGTTATCCGCATTTGATGGAACAGTCTCGAACATTGACAGGTAGAGAGTATATAAAAGCATTGCTTAATTATGAAACGAGTGTGGGCCCATGCGCGAAGCTTATACGTCGCTCGCTATTCCTTGATGGAAAATGGATACCACATCGCCGAATAATACACTTTGAAGATTTGTTGATGCTTGTGTCAATTGCAGGTGATGCTCGCAAGGTGATTATAGATAAAGATCTAAAGGTGTATGACGTTATATTTCGTTCCGATGGTTTGAGTCATAAATTTACCATGACCTTTGAAGGATGGTATCGATTATTTAACGGAATTTCGCGTTTTGCTGATGAAGAAACGGCTTTAATGTTTAAGCTTCATAGATTGTATGATGGATGTATAGCTAAAGGTATAGAGTTTGATTATTCCAATCCCGAAATCCAATCAATAATTAAAGACGCTCGTAGATATAAACTTCGTGGTCATGACCGACTAATTTATTATATGTTGCATAGTAAACGTTTGCGACAATATGTGTCAAAGCGTCATAAAGGAGTGAGACAGGTGTCGGGTGCAATAAAAGTAAGTGTTGTGCTGTCGGCTTATAATGAGGCTAAAACCATAGAGAAAGCTATGCGTTCGGTGCTTCAGCAGTCATTTCGGAATATTGAGCTGATTGTTGTTGACGATGCTTCAACCGATAATACTTTTGAAGTTATACGCACAATTGCAGCAGTTGATGGACGAGTGAAGGTTATTCAGCACGAAGAAAACCTTGGGTTAAGTGCATCTCGACGTTCCGGTTGGAAAATGGCTATTGGCGATTATGTGCAATTCATGGACGGTAGCGATACTCTTAATCCGTTGGCGATAGAGCAGATGTATAATAAAGCACAAATGAGTGGTGCTGAAATCGTTGTTATGGGATCTCAACGGTCAAGTCGTTTATTAGGAATAAAAATCCCATTTTTTATTCCTTCGAGAGCCTTTAATGAGCCAACAATGGTTACTAAGAATCTGTTGCCTAAGATTCTTGGAAAGCATGGATTCTCTCATAATTTATTTGATAAGTTATTTTTGAGAGATGTCCTTAAAGAGGTAAATCCAATGTCTGAAAGTAACTTCTATGGTGAAGATTTATTGACAATATTGCGCATATTCAGTCATAAATATGAAATTTCATATACCGATTATGTAGGATATAATTGGCGAATGGGAGGTGGTTCAACGTCAATGCGATATGATAAACGTTGGAACGAGGATATAGTTTTATATGAATCATGTGAGGATTTGTTGCGTGAACTAAATCTCACTGATAACAAATACCAAGAATCACTGGCAAAAGGGTTGGCCGATAGTTTTATGAATAATATTGCGCAATATTTAGCCAATCCATTTAACTCTCGCGAGAAATTGAGAAAGTGGATTATTGAGCAGTTAAACGATTCTATTTGGGCTGTTGTTGCACCAATGTTGGACGATGAAAAATATAGAGCGATAAAAGCGAAAAATATTGACGCGTTAATATTGGAATGCAACGAAAAATATAAGGCATCAAGATTATTCTATACCGTGATGCTATTTATGAAATATTTATAGAAATGAATAAACAACGGTTATTATTAGTCATTAACCCAATTTCGGGGACTGCAAAAAAAGAAGGTCTTGCCGAAATTGTGACCCAGCGTCTCAGTGAGACATTGGGTATGGAAGTTGATGTGAGAATAACCGGAGGCAAAGGAGATGCCAAACGCTTTGCACAAGATGCTGTAACGCAAGGCTATTATGGCGTTGTGGCAATGGGAGGAGATGGAACTGTAAATGAAGTGGCATCGGGATTGTGTGATAGTGATGTGGCATTAGGAATTATTCCATTAGGATCCGGAAATGGATTGGCTCGACATCTTGAAATCCCGATTGACCTTAATTTATCTCTTGATGTAATTGCAGAAAATAATGTGATTGCGTGTGATTATGCCACGGTAAACGAAATTCCGTTTTTTTGCACATTTGGAATAGGTTTTGATGCAGCAGTGAGTGATCGGTTTGCCAAACAGGGAAAAAGAGGCAAGTTGATGTATGTTAAGAGTGCCGTAGAAGAATACCTAAAATATCGACCTAAAGAATATACCATACGAGCAAATAATAAAGAATTTACTCAAAAAGCTTTTTTAGTGGCATGTTGCAATGCTTCACAATATGGGAATAACGCCTATATTGCTCCGGCTGCCAATATGTCTGATGGGTTGTTGGATATAATAATTATACATGCCGGGTCTCCAATAAGTACGGCTATGCTTGGCGTTGATTTGTTTACCGGTTATATAAATCGGAATACAATGATACAGTCTTTTCTAGCGTCGTCGGCAATAATAAGTAGGTCGGAGACGGGAACGGCGCATGTTGATGGTGATCCTATTGATCTTGGGTGTGTGTTAGATATAAAGTGTCATAACCAAAAATTAAAAATCTTTGTCCCGACGAGTCGACATGAAATGGTAAAACCAATATTAACACCAATTGATAGCCTATTGAGCGACATTAGTATTACGGTTTCTAATTTGCCACAAAAACAAGATAAACGATTACGACCTTTTATAGGTATTGCCGAAAGTTTCTTGCAAAACTTTAGAGAGTGGGTGTCAAATGTGCCACAAGTGAAAGAAGGGAAATTAGGACCGATATTCGCTCCAATAAAGAAGTTTATAGGAGATGTGCGTGCTACAATATTGAGTGTTTTCAAGTAAATTAGACAAATGAATCAAGTACAAATTATAAACAATATAAAACGATATCTTGGCATTGAGCAACTCAATGAAATGCAACAAGATGTAGCTCATGTGTCGGCATCACAATTGTTGCTATTGTCGCCTACTGGAAGTGGTAAGACGGTAGCATTTGCAATTGTATTGTTGAAAAGATTAACTATACCACGAGGAAAGGTGCAGGCAGTAGTGATAGCTCCATCACGAGAGCTTGTATTACAGATTTTTGAGGTGATTAGACCCATCGCAACAGGGTATAAAACAGTAGCTTGTTATGGAGGACATTCAATGCTTGATGAATCACGTTCATTAACATCATCGGTGCCAGATATAATTATCGCAACACCCGGACGATTGCTCGACCATCTCAATCGTGGAAATGTAGATTTGGGTGGAGTGAATGCGTTGGTGTTAGATGAATATGATAAAGCTCTTGATTTGGGGTTTCATGATGAAATGCGACGTGTAGTGCGTCCAATGCGTTCATTATTATTGATAATTCTCACCTCGGCTACTACGCTTACTGAAATGCCTACATTTGTCAATTTTAAGTCTCCTATAATATTTGATTATACAAATAAAACTGAGTCACCACGCAATCGCATGCAAGTGGTAAATGTGGTAAGTCAGGTAAGAGATAAGTTGCAGTCGGCATTTGATTTGCTTTGTTCGTTGCCAAATGGGAAAGTAATAGTGTTTGTCAATCATCGAGAAAGTGCAAGTCGCGTATATGAATTTTTGCGACAAAATCGTTTACCGGTAGGGTTATATCATGGTGGCCTTGAACAAATAGATAGAGAAAAAGCGATTGATTTATTAAATAATGGAACTACTCCTATCTTGGTCTCAACCGATTTGGCATCGAGAGGATTAGATATCGATCAGGTGCAAGCTGTGGTGCATTATCATATGCCACCCACGACTGAAAGTTGGACACATCGCAATGGTCGAACAGCTCGAATGGGTGCCGATGGTATAATATATGTAATTACTGCAGAAGGAGAGAATATTCCTGATTATATTGAATTTGATCGAGATTATGTCCCAAGAGGGGAAAAAAACGACAACCCCATAAAATCAGAGATAGCAACATTGCATTTTAATGCAGGAAAGAAGGAGAAAATTTCAAAAGGAGATGTTATGGGATTTGTGATAAATAAGGGAGAATTAGAATCATCACAAGTGGGCAAAATTGTAGTAAAGGATCATTGTGTACTTGTCGCAGTTCCTCAAGATAGAGCTGATGAGTTATTGACCAAGCTATCACCCCATAAAATAAAAAATAAGCGAGTGAGAATAACAAAAGTCAAAGTGTGATGTTGACAAAAACAATAAATATAGGTTTGTTATTATTGGCATCTTTTGTGACGAGTTGTGGGGGGCGGAGTTCTATGACATGCAAAGTTGCAGGAGATACGCTTACAACAACTGCTCAATTGCTAACTATTATTGATTGTTCACGTTATATAATTGTAGATGTTGAAAATCCATGGAGTGAAGGTGCATTGTTGCAACGATATGCTCTTGTGCATCGTGATAGTGTAGTGCCCGAAGATTTGCCTACGGATGCTGTATTGGTGCGAGTCCCTATTGGCTCGGCATTGGTATATTCGTCGGTCCATGCCGGAGTGTTTCATGAGCTTGGATGCATAGATGCAATAACAGGTATTGTTGATGCTGAATATTATAAGATTCCCGAAATTGTAGATGGAATTAATGAGGGGAAAGTTGTAAATGTTGGAAATTCTATGTCTCCATCGGTAGAAAAAATAGTAGATTTATCGCCACAAGCAATATTAACTTCTCCATTTCAAAATGCCGGACATGGTGCAATAGAGATGCTTGGGATTCCTATCATCGAATGTGCCGATTATATGGAATCAGCCCCATTAGGACGTGCCGAATGGATAAAGTTAATGGGCGAGTTGTTGTGTAAAAGAGATGAAGCTGCTGAGATATATCAAAATGTAGTTGAAGAATATGACGCTTTGGTTGATAGGGTAAAAGATGTAAAAGAAAGACCTACTGTAATTAGTGAAATGATGACTGATGGAGTGTGGTTCTTACCTGGAGGAGGTAGTTATATGGCTCGCATGTATGTCGATGCAGGTGCAATATATCCATGGAGCGATAATACATCAACCGGCTCGTTGCAACTCGACTTTGCTACCGTATATGATAAAGCATATGATGCAGATTTTTGGTTGATTAAATCACATGAACCAAATTTTTCACTTGCAAATCTTGAGTCGAAATACCCTCTCAATGAAAAAATGGAAGCGTTTTCAAAGGGAGGTGTATATGTGGTAAATACAGTGGAAACATCCTTTTTTGAGGATTTTCCTTTTCACCCCGAGAAATTATTGCGAGAATATATTTTATTGTTTCATCCTAATGCTTTAGATGGAGATGCGTCATTTAGTTATCTCCGTCAAGTAAAATAATTTTAAGATTCATATAATACAAAAATGGCAAAATATTCTAAGGCTTTTTGGACGGCAAATACTGCAGAACTATTAGAACGCATGGCATATTATGCGGTGTTTATAGTGATAACATTATATTTATCAAATACATTAGGATTTTCAGATATAGAAGCCAGCCTTATTTCGGGACTTTTCTCGGGGGGATTGTATCTGTTACCATTGTTTACAGGCGCATTTGCCGATAAGATTGGATATCGAAAATCTATCATTGTCGCATTTTCATTATTGTCGGCAGGTTATATGCTTCAGGGGCTTTTGCCGGTGATGCTAGAAAGTGGTGGATTGGTACAGTATGGTGAAAAAACAATATATACAGGACTTATTGAAAGTTGGGAAAGGTATCTGATTATCCCAATTCTCATAATATTGATGATAGGAGGGTCATTTATTAAGTCAATTATATCAGCTTCGGTTGCAAGAGAAACCACCTCTGAGACTCGAGCCAAAGGTTATTCAATATTTTACATGATGGTGAATATTGGTTCTTTTTCGGGGAAAAGTGTAATTGATCCATTGCGTTCATTTGTAGGAGAATCGGCATATATATACATTAATTTTTTCTCGGCAACTCTATGTTTGTTGGCATTTATCGCAATATTGCTTTTCTATCATTCGGCTCATCATTCGGGTGAAGGTAAAAGCGTAAAAGAGGTTATGCAAGGCTTGCTAAAAGTATTTTCTAATGGAAGATTACTTGTACTTATACTTATCGTAACCGGTTTTTGGATTGTTCAACAACAACTATATGCTACAATGCCTAAATATGTAATTCGTCTTGCCGGAGAAACTGCAAAGCCCGGTTGGATAGCCAATGTAAACCCATTTGTGGTGGTTGTTTGCGTGAATTTGGTTACACAACTCATGGCAAAGCGCAAGGCATTAACATCAATAATTATAGGTATGTTCCTTATACCACTTTCGGCAATGGTAATGGCAACAGGCAATATGTTTGGAGGTGAAATTTTGGGTATGCATCCTATTACATTTATGATGATTGTAGGTATAGCATTCCAAGCACTTGCTGAATGTTTTATTTCTCCTCGATATCTTGAATATTTCTCTCTTCAAGCGCCAAAAGGGGAGGAGGGACTATATTTGGGTTTTAGTCATCTACATTCATTCCTTTCGTCAATATTAGGGTTTGGTCTTTCGGGTATATTGTTGTCAAAATATTGTCCTGACCCTAATATGTTTGAAAGTGTTGAGAGTTGGCAAGTTGCAACAGCTGATGCTCATTATATTTGGTATTGGTTTGCTATAATAGGGCTAATTTCGGCAATAGCATTGATAATATATGCAAAAGTAAACAAATTAAGTAATAGAACGCAAGATGCATAGTTTGATGGTAAAAAATAGTAGAGAAGAATGAATGCAAAAATACATCGATCTACAGTAGTACTTACAATTCTGACGCTTTTGATAGCGGTGTTGTTGCCGTTAAATCTAATTTATGGCTCTATCGACATTCCATTAGGTGAGGTTGTGAAGTCACTTGTGGGAGGTAATGTGTCAAAATCTACATGGGAAACGATTGTAGTAGAAACACGATTGCCTATGGCTCTAACCGCGACGCTCGCCGGAGCAGCGCTTGCAGTTGCAGGACTATTATTGCAGACAACTTTTGATAATCCACTTGCAGGACCCTCAATCTTAGGAGTGTCAACCGGTTCAAGCCTTGGTGTTGCAGTTGTGATGTTGGCAATGGGAGGAGTAGTGGGAGAAGCTATAAGTTCTTATATGAGTATTCTTTTTGGAGCGATAGTTGGAGCCGCTGTAGTAATGGCAATATTGTTGTTTTTCTCTTCAATGGTGAAATCAACAACCATGTTGCTCATTATTGGTATAATGGTGAGCCATCTCACGTCATCGGCAATCTCATTGTTGAATTTTTTCTCTACTCAAGAGGGTGTGCATTCATTTGTGATATGGGGTTTGGGAAATTTTACAGGTGTAACACTCAATAGGATGCCGATGTTTTCAATGCTTATATTATTATCGTTGGCATTGTCGTTTATGCTTGTAAAACCACTCAATGCTTTGCTACTTGGTGCTCGATATGCCGAAAATCTTGGGGTAAGCATTAAGGCAACTCGTAATAAGTTGTTATTGCTATCAGGGATGCTTACTGCTATCGTTACTGCATTTTGTGGTCCGATAGGTTTTCTTGGGTTAGTGGTGCCTCATATTGCACGATTGGCTCTTCGTTCATCAAATCACACAGTATTGCTTCCGGCTACTGCACTTTCTGGTGCTGTTATTGCATTATTGTGCAACTTAATCAGTGTTCTTCCGGCTTCGTGGGGTGTAATCCCCATTAATGCTATTACACCGGTGATAGGGGTTCCCATTATTATTTATATAATTATTAATCGCAAAAAGATATTATATTTCAATTGATTATGTCTCGTCAAGCAATATTGTCAACAATTAATCTTTCTGTGGGATATCGAAATGGTAGTCGTGTTACTTCGGTGCTTGAGCATATCAATGTATCACTTTATGAGGGAGAAGTGGTATGCCTACTTGGAGCAAATGGAGTAGGGAAGTCCACTTTGTTGCGCACTATTTCGGGGGTACAATTGTCACTTGAAGGCAAGATTGAAATAATGGGTAAGGATTTATCTCAATATTCATCAAAGGAGATGTCAAAATTAGTAGGTATTGTTTACACCGACCGAACCCTTGCCGGAGCATTGACCGTTGAGGAATTAGTTTCGCTTGGTCGCCAACCCTACACCGGATTTTTTGGACGCCTTGATGCTGAAGATCGCCGAGTGGTGCATCATGCGATAGAGAGCGTGGGTATGACTCATAAATTATATGATTATGTCGCGACTTTATCTGATGGAGAGCGCCAAAAAGTAATGATTGCACGTGCATTGGCGCAAGAAACACCTATTATAATCCTTGATGAACCAACGGCCTTTCTTGATGTAGCATCGCGCATTGAAACCATGCAATTGCTCCGGGAACTTGCGCAATCGCAACGAAAGGCTGTGCTTTTATCTACTCACGATGTTGGGCTATCATTGCCGTTGACCGATCGTTTATGGCTTGTTTTTCCATCAACGAGAGTCGTAGAAGGATGTACCTCTCAGTTGTTTAACGACGGAAGCCTTAATGATATATTCCCCAATCGGAATGTTACTTTTGATTCAATAGTAATGGATTTTCGTCCGGTTGAATGAATATCTGAGTCTAATCTCGAATGTATTATTCATATAAAAAACAGCGAGCAACCATGAAAATTGCTCGCTGTTTTTGTATGATGTAATTGGTTAGATTACTTTTTGAGGAAGCAGGTTTTGAGAACGATGCTACTACCATCTATCTTGCAATCTACCTCTTCAGGATTGTCGGTAAGGCGAATGCTTTTTACCTTTGTTCCACGTTTGATTACCATTGAAGATCCTTTTACTTTGAGGTCTTTGATAACTGTTACTGCATCGCCATCAAAAAGTTCGGCACCATTGCTGTCTTTTGCTACGTCGTTAGCCTCTTCGGCTTCGTCTGAAGGGTTAAATTCGTGAGCGCAATCGGGGCAAACATATAGTGAACCATCAAAGTAAACATATTCACCACTACATTTTGGGCATTTTGTGATCTCTGTCATTTCTAATTATTTTTTGATTAGAATTCGCAATTATTTGGAGTACGTGGGAATGGAATCACGTCGCGGATATTGGTCATGCCGGTTACGAATAAAAGGAGACGCTCGAAGCCGAGACCGAAGCCTGCATGAGGCACTGTGCCGAAACGACGAGTGTCGAGATACCACCACATATCCTTCATTGGGATATTCATTTCTTCGATGCGACCCATGAGTTTTTCGTAGTTTTCTTCACGCACACTGCCACCGATGATTTCGCCGATTTGTGGGAACAATACATCGGTACCTTGCACGGTTTTGCCATCTTCGTTGAGTTTCATGTAGAATGCCTTGATATCCTTTGGATAGTCGGTCATGATGACCGGTTTCTTGAAGTGTTCTTCCACAAGATAACGTTCATGTTCGCTGGCAAGGTCGCATCCCCAATATACAGGGAACTCAAATTGCTTGCCACCGGCAACAGCGTCTTCAAGAATCTTGATACCTTCGGTATAAGGTAAGCGAACAAATTCGGTTGAAACAACTTCTTTTAGGCGTTCAATCAAGCCTTTATCAATCATATTATTGAGGAATTCGAGGTCGTCTTTACAATTTTCGAGAGCCCAATTAATACAATATTTGATAAACTCTTCTTCAAGGTCCATGAGGTCAGAGAGGTCGGCAAAAGCAACTTCAGGCTCAATCATCCAAAACTCTGCCAAGTGGCGTGGAGTGTTTGAATTTTCGGCACGGAATGTGGGACCGAAAGTATAGATTGAACCGAGAGCAGTAGCAGCCAACTCACCTTCGAGCTGTCCTGATACTGTAAGACTTGCTTGTTTGCCAAAGAAGTCATCATCATATATGATTGATCCATTTTCGTCTTTCTTTAAGTCGTAGAGGTTCTTTGTTGTCACTTGGAACATTTGACCGGCTCCCTCACAGTCCGATGCAGTGATAATAGGAGTGTGGAAATAGAAGAATCCATGGTCGTGGAAGAACTTGTGAATAGCGATAGCCATGTGGTGGCGAATGCGGAACACTGCACCGAAAGTGTTGGTACGAGGACGCAAATGTGCTTTTTCCCGAAGGAATTCCATTGTGTGTCCCTTCTTTTGCATTGGATATGTTTCGGGGTCGGCGGTGCCATAGATTTCAAGTGATTCGGCTTGAATTTCGGCAGATTGTCCTTTTCCCATTGACTCAACAAGTTGACCAATCACATGAAGGCTTGCACCGGTAGTGATAGGTTTTAACTGTTCTTCGTCAAATTTTGCCATATCAAAAACAATTTGAATGTTCTTGATAGTTGAACCATCGTTAAGAGCAACGAATTGCACATGTTTGTTTCCACGACGGCTACGCACCCAACCTTTAACACTCACTTGTTGACCAATGAGTTGAGGGTCAAATATATCTACAATTTTTGTTCTTTTCATTGCAAGAAAATATGTTATTAGCTTTTTAATTATTCAAATGATCCCATTTTAAGGTAGTTAACTTCTTCTTGAGTTAGATAACGCCAGCGACCACGGCTGAGGTTTTTCTTTGTCAAGCCGGCAAAATATACACGGTCGAGTTTTGTTACATGATAACCGAGTGATTCAAAAATGCGACGCACGATACGATTGCGGCCGGAGTGGATTTCAATGCCGGCTTGGTTGCGATCTTTTTCGGTAGCATAGCTGATAGCATCGGCATGGATAGGTCCATCTTCAAGTTCGATACCATCGGCAATGCGTTGCATATCTTCTTCCGCAATATCTTTATCACACCACACATGATATATTTTTTTCTTGACATATTTGGGGTGAGTTAATTTAGAAGCAAGATCACCATCGTTTGTCAACAACAATACTCCTGTTGTGTTGCGGTCAAGACGACCAACCGGATAGATGCGCTCATTGCAAGCCCCCTTTACGAGATCCAATACAGTTTTGCGTCCATTAGGATCATCGCTTGTTGTTACAACATCTTTTGGTTTATTGAGTAGAATATAGCATTTGCTTTCAAGAGCAACTACTTTTTCGTCATATTCTACAATGTCATTGTGAGAGATTTTTGTCCCCAATTCAGTAACAACAACCCCATTTACTTTAACAAGCCCTTGTTGGATTAGTTCATCGGCTTCACGACGAGAACAGATGCCTGCATTTGCCATAAACTTGTTAAGACGTATTTGTTCGTTAGGATCGGGTATCGGCATTTCATACTCGATGCGTTTGGGGCGAGGTGTGAAACTCTTGCCTTTGTTTGGCATTATGCCTTGATTATAGTTCTGTTTTTTATTGCGACGTTGTTGATTTGGATTAGGGCGTCCTTGAACATGTTGACGATATCCACCTTGGTTATATTCTCCTTGATTGCCATAACCCCCTTGGCGATTATTATTGTAACCCCCTTGACGGTAATTATTTTGACGATAACTCCCTTGACGGTTGTTGTTATATCCTCCTTGGCGATAATTATTCTGACGATATCCATCTTGGTTATATCCCCCTTGGTTGTATTTTTCGCCACCTTCTCCATCTACAGGAGCATTATATTGACGTTGTTGGTAGTTGTTATGTCTATTGTTGTAACCACCTTGACGATGGTTATTATATCCACCATTGTTATGGCGGTTATAACCCCCTTGGCGATTATTGTATGGTCTTTGTGAATATTGATGTTCTCCTTGATATTCTGAGTCATTTGGCGATGAAAAATCGGCCGAAGAATATCCTACTTTTTCATAACGTGTATTTGAATCTTGTTCTCCAAATAATGATGCTCCACGATTTTCTCCTATGCGTGGTCTTTTTGGCTTTTTCTCAATGTTATCCATAAATAAATTTTTAAAATACAGCCTCGCGGCGTCTTGAAAATATGTTTAATAAAATAGAAAGGTTAATGTATTTATCTTGATATTTTAATTGCCCTGTTAATTTATATTCTTTTCATTTCCTTAAATATAGCGCAAATTTACATGAATATTTTTACTGCCACAAACAAAAAACGGTTTTTCTATGTGGTTTTCTACATTATAAGACAATTATTCTATAAAAATTGTTCAATAAGCGATAAATTCTTGATAATATGAACGCTTTTGGCAAAATTGAAATTGATGCCATTGGGATTAAAAAAGATCGCATGCCATCCGGCGTTTATTGCCCCAACAATGTCGGTTTCGGGATTGTCGCCAATTATGACAGATTTTGATGCTTCGGTTTTTGCTTTCTGTAGCGCGTAATCAAATATGCGGCGATCGGGTTTATTCACCCCCAAATCATCACTCAGTACCACCACATCAAAGAAATGTTTAATATCAGATGAACGTAATTTGCGAAATTGTACCTCGTGGAAGCCATTGCTTATCAAACCTATTTTATATCCTTTGTCTTTAAGGTATTGTAGCATTTCACGAGCACCATCGATAAGGCGAGTTTTTGTACCAAGTATTGAGAGATATTTAGGGCCTAAATATCGCGACTTTGCTTCCACTTGTTCTTGTGGAAATCCGGCATCGGCAAGCACTTTGCGAAAACGCTCTACCTGCAAAAATTCTTTGGTAATTTTTCCTGCATTATATAACGGCCATAATGTGTGATTATATTTGAGATATTTTTCACGCCAATCATCAACCGATTCAAAATATGGTTCTAATCCTTCGCTAAAAAATATCTCGCCAAGAGTATCCCACGAGTTGGCACTAAAGTCCCACACTGTGTCGTCAAGGTCAACCCACACCCATTCAATGTTTGTCATCTTTGATGCTCCGATTAAAATTAAACAAATAAGGGAATTTATAGAAACTCCCTTAAAATAAAAACGACCGTCTTCGTGTGGAAGACAGCCTTTTGTTGTTGTGGGCGTTGACGGATTCGAACCGCCGACCCTCTGCTTGTAAGGCAGATGCTCTGAACCAGCTGAGCTAAACGCCCTAATTGGGTTGCTTTCTTGAAAAGGTTTTTTTGATTTGTGGGCGTTGACGGATTCGAACCGCCGACCCTCTGCTTGTAAGGCAGATGCTCTGAACCAGCTGAGCTAAACGCCCGTTCTCTGAGAAAGCGATGCAAAGGTACAATGTTTTTTTTAATCCACCAAACAAAAAAGCAAAAAATATCACTAAATATTTCATTTATTGTTTGTAACTTTGTAGTTCAAACGCAATTAAAGAATTTTTTAACCACATAATATTTAATAATGGAATTAACCTCCTTAACCGCTATTTCACCAGTTGATGGTCGTTATCGCAACAAATGTGAACGTCTTGACGAATATTTTTCGGAATATGCGCTCATTCGTTATCGAGTACGTGTTGAAATCGAATATTTTATCGCTCTTTGCGAACTTGGTCTTGACCAATTAAAAGGTGTAGAGCATTCAAAATTTGAGCCTCTTCGCGAAATCTATCGTAACTTCAACGTTGTCGACGCTTCTCGCATCAAGGAAATCGAAAGCGTTACTAACCACGACGTAAAAGCCGTTGAATATTTTATCAAAGAAAAATTCGATATACTCGGTCTTGAGCAATATAAAGAATTTATTCACTTTGGTTTGACATCACAAGATATTAACAATACCTCGGTGCCTATGTCAATCAAAGAGGCTATTGCCGATGTATATCGTCCTGTTCTCGTTGAATTGATTGAGCACCTCGAAGCTCGCGCTAAAGATTGGTATGAAATTCCTATGTTGGCAAAAACTCATGGCCAACCTGCATCTCCCACTCGCTTGGGTAAAGAAATCATGGTATTCGCTTACCGTCTTCGCCAACAACTCAACATTCTCGACAATGTGGCTATCAGTGGTAAATTTGGTGGCGCTACAGGTAACTTCAACGCACACGTTACTGCTTTCCCTGCTATCGACTGGCGTGAATTTGGTGCAAAATTCTTGAGCAATAGTCTCGGTATCGTACGAGAGGAATATACTACTCAAATTTCTAACTACGACAACTTGGCTGCATTATTTGATGCCCTTCGTCGCATTAACACTATCATTATCGACCTCGACCGCGATATTTGGCAATACATTTCAATGGAGTATTTCAAACAAAAAATCAAAGCGGGCGAAGTTGGTTCAAGTGCAATGCCTCACAAAGTCAACCCTATTGACTTTGAAAATTCTGAAGGTAACCTCGGTATTGCTAATGCAATCCTCGATCACCTTGCAATGAAATTGCCTATCTCTCGCCTACAACGCGACTTGACCGATTCAACAGTGCTTCGCAACGTGGGTGTTCCCTTGGCTCATGGTCTTATTGCAATGCACAGCACCCTAAAAGGTCTTAACAAATTGCTCCTTAACGAAGCCGCAATTAGTGCCGACCTTGACGCAATGTGGAACGTGGTTGCCGAAGGTATTCAAACAATCCTTCGTCGTGAAGGTTATCCAAAGCCCTACGAAACACTCAAAGAGCTTACTCGTGTGAACACCACAGTTACAGCTGAAAGCATCGCTGCATTTATTGATACACTCAACGTGAGCGACGAAGTGAAAGCCGAACTTAAACGCCTTTCACCACACAGCTACACCGGTTATTGATCTACAATATTTATATGAAGACAAAAGGCGAGCCATACGGTTCGCCTTTTGTTGTATGATATCAATTCCAATAATTATTTCACAAAAACTTTCTTCACTGTGCCGTTGCTATATTGAATGATGTTGATGCCTTTTGTGGGGGAGGCGAGTTTGCGGCCGTAGATGTCGTAACGCGCCACCTCAACAACATTATCAACTGCAACGCCCTCTACGCCTACTTCTTTGCATCCATCATATTCATAGACGCCGTTGTTGACGAAAACGAGGTCGGCTGTTTGGTTTGAGCCTCCACCTTGGCCATTATTGAAAATTATCATTGGCGACACGAGATTGTCGGTTGTTGTAAATGATATTTCCCACAAGCCATCGGCATTTTTAGTCATTTTAGTACCAGGCCATGAGCCAAGATATTGCTTGTTGGAATTACCTGCATCCCACACATAAGAATAAACAGTCGAGCTACCCCAGTTTGTGCCGCGATAATAAACTGTCCACACATATTCATCGCCCGATGGCTCATCGCCGGGATTATCGGGAATTTCGCCTGCCCCTTCAATTGTTTTTACATAACGAACCGAATTATAATATCCGCCATTTACCCAAGTGAAATCGACCGTTTGCGAACTGCCATTATTGAATATCACTCCACCTCTGATTTTGTCGGTACCTGAATAGGTCCATTTCCAAATATTATTACCAAGGTAAGTACAAGCCTGACCGGGCCAAGTACCACCTGTGTAGTTTTTCGTGTCGCTCCACACCCATGCTCGAATAGTACCTGCCCAATTTGCACTATTTTCAAAGAACACAGCTTGTTCACCCTCAGCCATTGTTGGTGGAATCACTTCTTCGGGCTCTTGAGTTGATGGTGCACTGCCACCATTATTTGACGATTCTTCTTCCTCCGTTCCGTCATATGACTTTTGAGTGGTATTTACCGACGAAGAAGCGTAGATATATTTCTCATCAACACCAATTTTGCCAGGTGCTTTTGTTTTGTCGGTATTCAGCACATACACACGTAAGTTGCCTTTACCCGAACATGAAACTGAGAGAGTGCCGTTTGTGACGGTTTTAGTATCGCCTGTAACGCAGTCAACATACGTTCCATTCTCAACCCCTGTAAATGTCGCACCTCCACTAATTGTAACAAGAGCATACGAATCGGTTGTAGCATCGGTATAACGACGTTTGAATGCAAACGAACCCGAACAGCCGTCGGTACTATATTGCCCCTTGCGAAGTGCAGGCACAGCTGCACGAATTTGATTCAAGCGTTGGATATGCATTGCCAACGGATGTGAAAGTGTTGCGGCAATGTTGCCTTCTGCTCCTGTATATTGAGCAAAGTCGGTTACATTGATATCCCCTTTGATATAACCACCAAAATAGGCACGCCCCGTCTCACGAAGTGCAATATTGGGACCATTATCTATTACACTCCCTTTGCGAAATTCAATTTCAGAGCCATAATAAACGCATGGAATACCTCGGAAGGTAAACATCAATGATAGGTTTTCAGCCCACACATCTTGCGACTGTGCAAAGCGTTGACTTTCGGGAGCTCCGTCGGGAGCATAATCATGCGAATCAACATACACCACATTATAAGTAGCATCATTATACAAATTATCGCCATATTTCACACTCCATGCCTCCGATGCGCTACGAAAGTTCCAGTGCATTGGAAAATCAATTACACTCATACCCGAATATCGGCTATAATCGGGTGTGTGATAAGTATTCCCATTCAAGAAAGCATTGTTTGACGTAGGCATACCCGAATCATCTTGATCATCAACACCTTGATCATCAACCGATGTGATATTGGTGTGAGAGCCTTTTTGTCCCTCCATTACCACTATTCCGTTCCACGATGTTTCGCTTTCGTCCCACGCATAATCTTTCGATTCTTTCCATGTATAATAATAAGGCGAACAGTTTTCATGATTGCGATATGTTACGTTGCGTTCGCGAGCACACACCTCGCCATAAATAAAGAATGGACCATTATTACGCTTTGCCTTATATTGCTCGGCTAACGCATGGAATTGAGGGATAAATGCTTTATTGAATGTCAAGCGAGAAATATGTCCCGATGTGTCGATACGAAAACCATCAACACCCATTTTTATAAACTCGCCATAGCATTTAACCAAATAATTCGACACATATGGATTCTCGGTGTTCAGGTCAACACAGTCGCCTGCTATCTGCCCATACCAACGTGAATAATCGTCCCAGTTCCAACTATTACCCACATGATGCCAATAATTGTTGATATCATGGTTTTTGCCATCGGTATTTTTCATTTGAGCCAATCGAGCTTGATATTGCTCCCCTCCCGGGAGTGATAGATAATTGTCGGGCAATTTGCCACCTTGCGATTGAGAGAGTGGCACCATACAATCATCGAGGGTCGCTTGATTTTTACTCCAGTCGCGAGTAAATAGTTTGCAAAGGTTTTCTTCGCCAAAATTACCGGTGTGATTCAACACTATATCAAGTACAATTTTCATGTTGCGAGCGTGAGCCGCATCGATTAGCGACTGAAACGACACATCTTCGCTCTCATAACGATGGTCAACCTTGCTAAAATTCAAAGCATGATAGCCATGGTAATCATAGCCCGATGCATTCTCCACAATCGGAGTAATCCACACCGTTGTAAACCCGAGAGCTTTGATATAGTCGAGTTTTTCGATAAGACCTTTGAAATCGCCACGCCACGCAGGGTCGCCCTGATTACGCTCTTGGTTGTCCCAGCATTGAGTGTTGTTACTTGGGTCGCCGTCATAGAAACGTGTTGTCATTACGAAATAAATCGTTTCGTCTCGGAAATCGTTACGTTCACCCACAAAAGTCGCAGCAATCGACTGCAACGAAACTATTATCATCAAAACGGCACTCGCCAATCTCATTATATTTTTCATACAATTTTACGTTCTTTCTGTGTAAGTATTTAATTGGCACAAAGATAGTGAAAATTATGGGTAGAAAATCTAATAGTTGGTAAAAAACAAACGCGAGCCTCGATTGAGACTCGCCTTCGTTTGTTATAAAGTGGGCTGAAATTATTCAGCGTACTTTTTTACGATAACAGTAGCATTGTGACCACCAAAACCGAATGAGTTGGACAATGCTGCGTTTACAACACGTTTTTCGGCTTTGCCAAATGTAAAGTTGAGGTTGTAGTCGATGTTTTCATCGTTATCTCCATCTTCATGATTGATAGTAGGAGGAACGATATCTTCTTGAACCGATTTTACACTAAACATTGCTTCAAGAGCGCCTGTTGCACCGAGCAAGTGTCCTGTCATTGATTTAGTTGAACTGATGTTCAATTTATATGCGTGATCACCAAACACTTCTTTGATTGCTTTAATTTCTGATACGTCACCTACAGGAGTTGAAGTTCCGTGAACATTAATATAGTCAATGTCCTCGGGTTTCATCTCTGCGTCTTCAAGTGCGTTATTCATTGCTAAAATAGCACCAAGACCTTCGGGGTGAGTAGCAGTTAAGTGATAAGCATCGGCCGACATGCCACCTCCGGCTACTTCAGCGTAAATTTTTGCGCCACGAGCTTTTGCGTGTTCAAGTTCTTCAAGAATCAATACTACCGAACCTTCGCCCATAACAAAACCGTCACGAGAAGCACTGAATGGACGAGAAGCTGTTTGAGGACTATCATTACGAGTCGAGAGGGCGTGCATTGAGTTAAAACCACCCACGCCGGCAGGATAAATAGCAGCCTCGGCGCCTCCGGTAACCATTACATTGGCTTTACCAAGACGAATGAGGTTGAACGCATCGATAATAGCATTGTTTGAAGATGCACAAGCCGATACCACTCCAAAGTTAGGACCATGGAAACCATATTGCATAGAGATGTGTCCCGATGCAATGTCAGCAATCATTTTGGGAATAAAGAAAGGATTGTATTTAGGACCTTGTTCTTCACCGTTAACAGCATAGTATCCGGCTTCTTCTTCAAAAGTGTGAAGCCCTCCAATGCCGGCAGCTACAATCACGCCTACACGATCCTTATTAATGCTTTCATTTTCAAGATCAGCATCTTCGACAGCTTGTTTTGCAGCTACCATTGCATATTGTGCATATAGGTCAAGCTGACGAAGTTTTTTGCGGTCAAAATGATCGGCTGCATTAAAGTTTTTAACTTCGCATGCAAACTGAGTCTTAAATTTTGATGCATCAAAATGGGTAATAGGACCTGCACCACTCACACCTTCAAGGGCGTTGTTCCATGTGGTTTCAACGTCGTTTCCGATAGGAGTGATGGCTCCAAGACCTGTTACTACAACTCTTTTTAATTCCATTATTTCTTTAAGAGTGTTGAGTAGAAATTATGCTTTTGCTTTTTCAATATAAGCGATAGCGTCGCCAACAGAGCTGATGCCTTCAGCTTGATCATCAGGAATTGAGATGCCAAATTCTTTTTCAAATTCCATGATAAGTTCTACAGTGTCAAGGCTGTCTGCGCCAAGATCAGTTGTAAATACTGCTGATTCTGTTACTTGATTTTCATCAACACCAAGTTTGTCTACGATGATCGCTTTTACGCGAGATGCAATTTCTGACATAATAATACGATTTTAATTAATAAATTCATTTTGCGGTGCAAAGATAAGCATTTTTAATTCAATAACCTTAACTTTCGGCAAGAAAGTTAGGGCAAAGGGGCTATTTTGCCTATTTTTTTCAACATTTTCCTCTATTCATAAGGATTTTAGGAGATATTTTTGCACTTCACTAAGTTACAATCATGTTACAATATTTCACCTTCCCATTGGTCATTTACTCCGATTTAATGCACGAAATTCCGGTTATCCATTCTATGTTAAATATATTTACTACCTTCGTAGCATGAAAACCCTTTCTATCAAAATCGCATTAGGATATATTGCAATTATTGCACTACTCTTTGGTGCAATATACTATATCAACAAGCAAGCCTCAACCATAATGAGGAGTAGTGAAATCGAAGAATATATTTCTTCACGTCGCACAGCCTGCGACAATCTCATATCAGCCACTCTCACAGCGGAAACATACGGGCAAACAGCCGGACTTGGCGATAAAACATCATATCAAATATATCTATCATCAATTAACCAAATCGACTCGGCCATCACATCGTTAAATTCCTTCACCAACGACTCAACAGGCAAAAAACTTTTAGACTCATTGACTGAAGTAATCTCAATCAAATCAACCATAATAAAAGACCTTTACACGATTTCGTCAAGCAACAATCCCAATACCTACCAACAACAAATCGCACAATTAATAAATCAATATAGCGATATGGGCACCCATACTCACATCATAACAAACACGATAAAAGAAGAAAAAGCCACAACTATTAATGCTCACGACAAAAATATATTCAAACGAATTGCTGCAATATTCAAATCGGGAGACAACGACAGCACAACAATCACATCAATCTCCAGCACCAGCGATACTACATCTACATTTATAAATCATGGCACATCATTAAATGAGGATTTTAATCAACTAAGCGCATCAACTCTTAAAAATGAAACCAAGCGTGCCCACAAACTTCAAAGCAAAATCAATGCATTACGAATAGCAAATGGTAATTTAAGTATTAAAATTTCATCACTAATATCAGATATTGAACAATCGGAAGATGCTATTCGTGCCGAGGCTCTCAACAATGAATACAAGACCAAACAACATAGCCTTAAAATCACATTTCTCATTGCAATTATCGCAACCATTATTGCAATAATTTTCTTTATAATTATATGGCGAGACATAACTCGAAGCAATCGTTATCGCAAAGAAATGGAGGCTGCCAAACATCGAGCAGAAGAGTTGCTCGATGCGAGAGAAAAACTAATGATGACAATCACTCACGATATAAAAGCCCCAACCGGAGCCATTATTGGTTATTCTGAACTAATTGAGCAATCAAACACATCTTTAATAATATCGGAATATGCTAAAAGCATAAACAATTCTGCCTCTCATCTACTTAACCTCGTTACAGACCTACTCGATTTTCATCGTTTAGATGCCGAAGAAATTAATTTAGTCCCTACAAATTTCCATGCGGCCTCAACAATCCACGAAATAGCCCAAAACTTCTCATCTCTAATTGTAAAAAAGGGATTAAAATTAAGCATTATTAATTCCTCATCAACCAATCAACATATTTGTTGCGACTTATTCAGATTGCGTCAAATTCTGGAAAACCTTATAAGCAACGCCATTAAATTTACCGACAATGGAGAAATCACAATATCTTCATCAATCATCGACAACAATCTCAACGTAGCTGTTACAGACACCGGTAAAGGAATTTCGGCTCTTGACCAAACTAAGATTTTCGAGGAATTTACCCGTCTTAAAAATGCACAAGGAGTTGAAGGTTCAGGTTTAGGACTATCTATTACATCAAAGCTTGTAAATCTTTTTGGAGGAACAATTAATCTCAATAGTGTCATTGGCAAAGGCAGCACTTTTGCAATATCAATTCCTATTACAATTGTCAAACAACAAGAACAAAAACCACAAACCACATCTAATAACACCACTCAGTCCCTCTCACCCATTGATAAATTAAATATAGTTGTAATCGACGACGACCCTATACAACTCAAATATACTCATACCATGTTGCAGAACATTGGCATCGATTGCAACATTCATTGCCACTCAATAGCCAACGATGGCATAGCATGTGCCATCAGTTCAACACCCGACATTATCTTTACCGATATACAAATGCCTCATATCGACGGATTTGAACTATTGGCTCAAGTTAGAAAAAACCTCCCCGACACTCCGGTAATTGCAATGACCGCCAACAGCAACATCAAAATTGAAGAGTACCTAAAAAAAGGCTTTAACCAAGTTTTACCCAAACCATATAAACAACAGCAACTAATCGATATAATTCAACAATTTTTCGACACCAATGAAATTGATTTTTCACCAATAACACAATTTGCCGACAACGATGAAGAAACCATCAATCTGCTCTTGACAACCACCCTTGATGAAACGCTTAAAAACGAAGATGCTATTACTAATGCAATTAAAGCGACAGACAAAGAGTCGGTTTGTGCCATCGCACATAAAATGTTACCACTTATAACAATGGTAAAAATTCAAGGGTTAGACGCTTTTGAATATTTCAACAGCCAACGGGATAAAAAAGGCTGGAACAACAACGATGATATTCAAGCTCAATCAATACTAAAAACAATATCACTTCTTATTACTCATCTAAAAAGAAGCATCAGTGATAAAAAAGATTAAGACTGATAAATTCATCGACAAAATACACTATCTTTGTAAATGATTTTTTATATCCATTATGAGTGCGATATTATTAATAGAAGACGATTTGACATTTTCAACCATGATTAAAGCATGGTTGAGCCGAAAAGGTTTTGAGATTGAAACAGCATCAAATATTGCTCGTGGACTAACCTTAATCAAGCATTCTCAATTCGATTTAATATTATCAGATATGCGTCTTCCCGATGGTGAAGGATTAAATATTCTTGATTACTTAACAAGCAATAACATCTCCACTCCGTTAATAATAATGACAAGCTATGCCGATGTTCAAAATGCAGTCAACGCTATGAAACATGGAGCTTTTGATTATATTGCCAAACCGATACAACCCGACATATTACTTGAAAAAATAAATAGTGCATTATCTGACACTCACACAATTAAAGCGATATCTAATACACCTAACAGCAAGCAGCAACACGACTCGAACTACATGGAAGGAGATAGCGAAGCGGCTCGTCGTCTGTATGGATTTGTATCACTTGTTGCCCCCACTCCAATGTCGGTACTTATTACCGGAGCCAATGGAACCGGCAAAGAATATGTTGCAAAACGAATTCATCAATTAAGCCGTAGATGCGACAATCCATTTATCGCAATTGATTGTGGAGCTCTAACGAAAGAACTTGCAGCATCAGAGTTGTTTGGACATGTAAAAGGAGCTTTCACCGGAGCAACAGCAGATAAAACCGGAGCATTTAATGAAGCAAATGGCGGCACAATATTCCTTGATGAGGTTGGCAACTTAAGCTACGATGTTCAAGTACAATTATTAAGAGCTATCCAAGAACGGAAAATTCGTCCGGTGGGTTCAATTAAAGAAATTGACGTTGATGTGAGAATTATATGTGCAACGAACAAAGATATGCCAAAAGCAATTGCCGATGGAGAATTTCGTGAGGACTTGTATCATCGCATCAATGAGTTCAACCTAACAATGCCTCTGCTTCGCGAACGAGGAAACGACATTATTGAATTTGCCAACTTCTTTCTTTGCCAAGCTAACCAAGAATTAGAACGCAACATTAAAGGGTTTAGCAACGATGCCATTGAGACCATACTCAAATATGAATGGCCGGGAAATCTACGCCAAATGAAAAACGTAATAAAAAGAGCAACACTTATCGCTCAATACGACACAATTAATACTATTGATTTAGGTCTCGATTTAAACAATACACCATCTTTCATGCTTCGCAATGAAAATTCCGAACGCGAATTAATAATAAAAGCTCTTGAATCAAGTAGTAACAACAAAGCTCTTGCTGCTCGCATGCTTGGCATTGACCGAAAAACACTTTACAACAAAATAAAACTTTACAATCTATAAAACTTCATTTTCCACACAAAAGTGTAGAAAAATTCCACACTTTACACACACATTTCCACACATTCATTCCTCTCAACAAACACACAACAATCTAATAATTAGAAACTTACACACATGTGCTATTTTTGGCACAGCCATTGTCATATACTTATAACAGAAAGTCATTTTGAAATTATTAATAACTAAAAAATAAAAACAGATTATGAAAAAGCTCGTATTTACAGTAGCAATGGCATTAAGCCTCAGTGTTGCATTCGCACTCACTAACAACAACAATTCAGTAGCTAACACGTCAAATGATGACTCAACTGCAACTCCCGACACTGTAGTTGTAAAAACTGAGATCCTTGCATCACTTGACAGCACTAATCCCGATACTACTATTGCGAAAACTGAACTACTTGCGGTTCTTGACAGTACCTCTCCCGACACGACCACAACTGCTCAAACTCAAGAGTATTTAATTGCGATGTTTGATAGCATTAATCCCGATACTGCCGTTGTAAAAACAGATTGCTTGATAGCGGCACTTGACAGCACCATTCCCGACACAACTACAACTCCTTCAAATATTCAAATTTGCATGATAGCATAAGTACATAATAGGTTATTATTAAAGTAATCTTTAATTGAAAAATGGGGCATGCGATATGTCCCATTTTTTATACCCACCCAATACACTACCATAAAACTTTGCCATATCTATGACTGATAATACGGATATTTCACTTCCCAAAGGAATAAAGCCTGACCGGGCATTGATGTTCCAGCCGAGCAACGGTCTTTTTCATCTATTATGCGACGAAAATCATCTATTGTGATTTTCCCACGTCCCACCTCAACAAGCGTACCAACTACTGCCCTCACCATATTGCGAAGAAAGCGATCGGCAGTTATGACAAACACCCATCGCCCATCACCCAATGGCTTCCATTTTGCATACGTTACCTTACATATATTCGTTTTGTTATCGGCATGCAACTTTGCAAACGAAGTAAAGTCATCAACCTCCAACAATATCTTTGCAGCCTCATTCATTTTGTCATAATCGAGCGTTGCAGGTGCCTGCCAACTCAAATCATAGCAAAACGGAGATTTTGCCGAATGAGCATAATAGTGATATGTGCGTAAGACGGCATCAAATCGGGCATGGGCTTCATCATGAACAGGCTTGATCGAGTAAATTGCAATATCTCGTCCCACAAGAGAGTTCAATCCTCGCACCATCGCATCGACATTCGCAATGGGACTTGATACATCAAAATGAGCAATCATAGAATGAGCGTTAACACCGGCATCGGTGCGACCGGCACCAACAATCTTTATTGGCTCACGCATTATTTTTGCCAAAGCATCTTCAATAGTCGATTGCACCGACACAGCATTTGGCTGCGACTGCCACCCATGAAACGGTTCACCTCGATAGGCAAGATGCATGAAATACCTCATAGCAATTGAAAGTTGAAAGTTGAGAGTTGAGAACCTTTAGCTCAACGAGATTTATTCGAGTTAATTGAGAGTTATTTTTTCTTTTTCCTCTTTCCTCTTTCCTTTTATACATTAATCACGTTCAAGATATGTGTAACCATACAAGCCTGAACGATAGTTACTCAAAAATTCTCGACCCTCTTCGGGGGTGATGCGTCCGGCTTTCATTGAAGCGGTAACCCATGTTTCTACATTACGCACGAGTTTTTTAGGATTAAACTGTACATAATCAAGAACTTCTGCCACAGTTTCCCCCTCAATAACTTGATCTATTTCATATCTATCTTTATATACACTGATATGCACAGCATTAGTATCTCCAAATAAATTGTGCATATCTCCAAGAATCTCTTGATAAGCACCCACCAAGAACACCCCGAGATAATATGGCTCGTTGGGCTTCAGTGCATGAACTGGCAATGAATTAGCAATGCCATGATTAGAGATAAAGTTAGCAATCTTACCATCGGAGTCGCATGTTATATCCTGCAATGTCGCGGTGCGATTAGGTCGTTCGTCCAACCGAGAGATTGGCATTATAGGGAACACTTGATCAATAGCCCACGAGTCGGGCAATGATTGGAATAATGAGAAGTTACAGAAATATTTATCGGGAAGCATTTTTGCAATCTTACGAAACTCATCGGGCGAATGCTTCATCGACGATGATATTTCGCCCACCTCACGAGCAATCGACCAGAAGAGTTTTTCGATTTGAGCACGTGTGCGTAAATCAAGCATACCAAGACTAAACAAGTCGAGAGCTGTTTCGCGAATTTCGAGTGCATCGTGCCAACTTTCAACCAATCGAGCATGGCTCAATTTATCCCATATTTCATATAGCTCACGAGCCAATTCATGACTATTTTCATCAATTTCCTCCGAATCTTTCCATATAGGCTGCGAAGCAGTTTCAAGAACTTCAAACACCAACACTGAATGATGAGCCGACAATGAACGTCCACTTTCAGTAATTATGTTGGGCTGTCTTAAATTATTTTTTTCGCAAGCATCAACGATTGCCGAAATAGCGTCATTGGCATACTCTTGGATTGAATAATTCATGCTACTTTCACTAGCAGAGCTTCGAGTTCCATCATAATCAACACCTAACCCACCACCAATATCGACAAAATCAATATTAAAGCCAAGCTTCGATAGTTGAACATAAAACTGCATTGCTTCACGAAGAGCATTTTTTATCAATCGTATTTTTGTTATTTGGCTTCCTATATGAAAATGGATAAATTTCAAACATTCCTCCATTTTGTTTTTTTCAAGAAAGTCGAGAGCTTCAAGCAATTCACTTGAATTCAATCCGAATTTAGATTGATCGCCTCCCGATTCTTCCCATTTACCCGAACCCGAGCTCGACAACTTAATACGAATGCCTATATTTGGTTTTATATTGATACGTTTTGAAATCTCGGTTATTAGTCGTAGTTCATTCAGTTTTTCTACAACCAAATATATACGGCGTCCCATCTTTTGAGCCAACAATGCCAATTCGATATAATCTTCATCTTTATATCCATTGCAAATGATCAGAGCATTTTCGGCAATATTTGTCGCCAACACTGCATGCAATTCGGGCTTAGAACCGGCTTCAAGACCAATATTGAATTTTTTACCATGAGTAACAAGCTCTTCAACTACCGGACGCATTTGATTAACTTTGATAGGATATATCAAAAAATTTTGTGCTTGATAGTTATATTCATCAGCAGCTTGTTTGAAACAACGAGATATTTTCTCGATGCGATTATCCAAAATGTCGGGGAAACGCAATAATACGGGAGATGTAATATCTCGCACTTGCAATTCATCCATCACTTCTTTCAAGTCAACCGAAGCATAACCTTCTTTGGGCGTTACTATAACATGACCTTTCTCATTTACTGAGAAATATTTCAATCCCCATCCGTTGATGTTGTATAGTTCTGCACTATCATCAATGCGCCACTTTCTCATCGGCTATAATGTTTTTAGTCTTAAAAATAGATTTGATAATTTGTATTTTGAGCAACAAAATTAAATATAATTATTCAGTTTTTTGTTACCTTGGCATTATTTCTTTCAATTTTGACACATCTTAATAAAAAAATATGCCAAAATCCTTTTTTTATTATTAATTTTGTGTCATGATGCAAACTTTGTGAAAAATAATAAATAACATAAATATTTCAACCCATTATGAACAAAAAACTTTTTTTCTCACTAATCTTGGGTAGCGCAGTGGTATTGACCGGCTGCAACAAGAAAATCAATCAATTTGAGAGTAATTATTTCTCGGTAACCCCCGAGCCACTTGAAGTGACAGGTAACAAAGTTCCGGGTATTGTAACCGGTAAAATTCCGGCTAAAGTATTTGTTAAAAACGCAGAAGTAACAATTACTCCATGCCTCAGTGTAAATGGTACTGAATTTGAGTCTCAGCCATATACTTTCCAAGGTGAAAAGGTGCGAGGAAATAATCCGGTTATCAATTATGAAAGAGGAGGATATCTCAGTGTTCCTGTTATGTATGATTGTCAACCAAATATGGAAGATGCTGTTTTGTATCTCGATTTTGATGTCAAACAAGGTGGCAAACAATATGTTTTACCTCGCGTAAAAGTTACCGAAGGAATTAATACAACTGCGACTATTGCCGATGTCGCATCTACAGCTCCTGCTATTGCTCCGGATAAGTTCCAACGCATTATCAATGAAAAATATTCGGCTGATATCAAGTTCCTTATCAACCAAGCAAATATTCGTGATGGAGAATTACGCAGCGAGGCGATGCAAGCATTCAATAAAAATCTTTCTGATGCAAGTGGCGATTCTTCTCGTGAAATTAAAGAAATCAATATTTCATCATATGCATCGCCCGAAGGTGGTGTTGAGTATAACGAAAAACTTGCCGAAAAGCGTGAAAAAAACACAAGTGCTTATCTCGAAAAACATCTTAAAAATCAAAAAATCACAAACTTTGGTGAATTGACAGCTCAATTTACTGCTCAAGACTGGGAAGGATTCCAAAAACTTGTTTCTGAAAGCAATATTCAAGATAAAGAACTTATCCTAAGTGTTCTTTCGATGTATAAAGATCCCGAAGTGAGAGAAAAAGAAATTCGCAATATGTCATCTATCTTTGACCAACTTGCAGTTGAAATTCTTCCACAACTTCGCTATTCACGTCTTACTGCCACAGTTGATGTTATAGGTAAAAGTGATGAGCAAATCCAAGCGGCATATGAATCAAATCCAAAATCATTGACTGTCGATGAATTGCTCTATTGTGCAACTCTCACAAATGACAATGATAAGAAGACTGAGATTTATCAAACTACAGCAAACATCTATGCCAACGACTATCGTGCATTTAACAATCTTGGTGCTTGTCAATTTGTGTCAAAAGATTACAGCTCGGCTACTGAAAATTTCAAAAAAGCGTCTAATATTAAAGCAAATAGCGAGTCAAATATGAACCTTGGCCTAATCTCTATGATTAATAATGATTATAGCAAGGCAAATGAACAACTTGGTAATGCAGGAAGTATTGATGCGGTAAAAGATGCTCTTGGTGTTTACTATCTCAAAATGGGTGATAGCAATGCTGCTACAAAAGCATTTGGCGATAGCAAAACAAATAATGCAGCTCTCGCTCAAATCCTCTCTAAAGATTATAGTAAAGCAAAGAAAACTCTTGCGTCAATTACAACACCCGATGCTACTACTTATTACTTGATGGCTATTCTTGGGGCACGTACCAACAACGAAAGTATGCTCCTTAGCAATCTCCGTCAAGCGACTAAACTTGATAAGAGTCTTGCCTCAAAGGCTATAAAGGATCCTGAATTTAATAATTTCAATCTTTCGTCTATTTTATAATGAAAACAATTAAATTTTGTGGCATTGTTGCCATCGCAATAGCTATTACATCATGCGCATCTTCAAGTAGTGAAAAGGCTACTGAAGATGCTCACGATAGCACTGTATGTACTGAACATAATCATAGCAATTGTGCCGAAGGACATCATTCCCATGGCAAAGTTGTTATAGGAGTAGCTCAAGAAGGAGATTATGCTTCGGGCAAAATTACCATTACAACAATCCCCGGTTGTGAGCCTAAAGAGTTTGACTATTCAAAGTCAAATCAAGACCAAATTGCCGCATGGCAAGCAGGTGATACGGTTTCGATTTTTATAGATTGTCATAACCATGGAGGTGAGTCATGTGACTCTGTCGTGGCAATTAAATTTGGTGTTAAAGAATGTACCTCCGGTCATAACCATGAAGAACATGAGAATTGTGATGGTCATGACCATTCTCACAAACATTAATATCGTTTAATTTGACTAGTCCTAAATAAGCGTTACAAAATTAATACTTATTTATTAGGACAAAATTAATAACTTTTTAGTTACACACAATGGAGCATGCTCCATTGTTTGTAGTTTTTTTATACGTTTTAATTTTTCTCTCTGATTGTCTATGCA
>JAZSDX010000028.1:0-65379 GCA_045531405.1 Muribaculaceae bacterium
TGCATAGACAATCAGAGAGAAAAATTAAAACGTATAAAAAAACAACACACAATGGAGCATGCTCCATTGTGTGTAACTAAAAAGTTATTAATTTTGTCCTAATAAATAAGTATTAATTTTGTAACGCTTATTTAGGACTAGACATCAATAACTTCAAGCATTTCAGTTGCATCAAGCGATTGAACATTTAGCTTTCCGTTCTCAATATATTTGCTAATGGCTTTATGCTGTTCCGAATCCGTTAACTCATTGATGATAAAGTCCACAGTATGTACTGTTATAGGCAACTCAAAGAATTGTTCTAACAACCCGATAGAATGAAGGTCGATAAAAATATTCGTATCATTTACTACAATTTCCATTCTACACCAAGTTTAGTTGATTACGAACTGCGTTTACCGAAGTATTTAGCAAAACCCCAGCTTTTGAAATAGAAATAATTTCACTTGCCAATGCACGATAAACCAATCGAACAAAACGATTTGATTGCTCTTGCTTATAACGGCTTTGTTCAACTGCTTCTTTGAACTTTGCTTGATTCTTTTTAATGCAGAAAGTTTTGAAACGGCTTTCGGTAATAATATTCAAACTTTTAGCCTTATACATCAAAGCATCGATTGAAATACCGAATTGCTCTTGAATGTCTTGTAATTCTTGCAGTGAAATATCCCTGCGATTCATTCCAATTTTTTGAATGAACACATCTTTTGAGATAAGCATTTCACTTGCAAATAGGTTGCAATAACTTTCTATTTGTTTTTCATCAATAGAGCTATCAAAATTGAGCAGTAAATGACCTAATTCGTGCAAGGCAGTGAAACGCTTACGTTCACTGTCGAAATTCTTATTCAGAACGATTATAGGATTTTTGCCATTGGCAAAGCCACTTAATCCGTCAAAACTATTAGGAGCATCAATTTCGATAACCTTGATTTTGTTTTCTTCAAGAATCTCAATGAGGTTGTTAATGCCGTCCTCGCCTAACTTCCAATCATTTTTAATACAAGCAACAATGGAGAATACGTCACTTTCCCCTTGAATCAAGAGATTGTTATAAGCAGGCTTAAATTCGGATTGAATATCGATAATAGATTCTATTTCAAAATATCGTTCCAATTTATCTTTCACAACCTCTTTGATTGAATCTATCTGCTTAGTGCCTAATTTGGATTTCTTGCGAAACTCCACATTCTCAATAGATACAACAACAGGGCGAAAGAAGTAATCAATATTTACTCCCAACGCATTAGCAAGAATAATGAGCGACTTACTGTCTGGCATCATTTTACCTGCTTCATACTTTGAAATAGATTGCTTGGTAAGAGCATTATTTGCTTTTTCACAAAGAGAATCCATTGATAATCCTTGCATTATGCGAGCCTGTTTTAGTCGAGTTGAAAATATAGTGTTCATTGTTTTTGTATTTTAGGTTGTGTTTTGGTTTACAAAATTATGATATTTATTTTATTTGTCAACCATATAAAAGCGGAAAAGTTTAGCTAAGGGAGTGTTTTTAACACTTTAAGAGCTAAATCATGCATTTACGAACTTAAAGACAAAATTTATGAGGAGTACCGTAAATCTATTTTAGGGTTAAATTAATATCTTCAGTTAGGATTATTAAGTTTTTACATGCAATCGAGAAATTGCAACATAAAAATTTTTCTTATCTGTAAAAAGGTGGGCATCGACTATAATTACAGTATCAAATTCTAATCCTTTTGTTAACAATGTTGTCCCAATGCAGCGACCTTTTATCTTTCTTCCTGTATTGAAAACCTCTCTTTTACGATAGACATACATTGATGTACCATTGATTGTCGGCGTGGCTGTTCTATTTGGTCGCAACCGACTTCGGCAAACATCATTCAACTCTTTTGTTTATTCTGTTCTTCTGTCTAAAAAAGAGCTGCGATTTCTGCGTGAAAAATATCAAAAAAATACACGAATATAAATTCGTAATTATTTCTTTACTTTCTCGGGGTTTTTGGCGATAAACTCTTTCCAAGATTTGCAACCCTTTTCCACTTGGGGACGTGATGATTCATAGAAGTGGCATAGGGCAGCAGCAAGAGCATCGGTGGCATCAAGTTGGGGAAGTAGATTTTCACGAGGAATGTCAAGTATGCGACGCAACATTTCTTGGACTTGTTCTTTGCTTGCAGCACCGTTGCCTGTGATTGCCATTTTTATTTTACGCGGCTCATATTCGGTGATAGGTATATCGCGTGCCAATGCGGCTGCCATGGCTACGCCTTGAGCACGTCCGAGTTTGAGCATTGATTGTACGTTTTTTCCAAAGAATGGAGCTTCGATAGCCATTTCATCGGGTAGATATTGTTCAACGAGCATCGTAACACGTTCAAAGATACGCGATAAACGCAAATAGTGGCTCTCGAATTTTTTCAATTCAATTACTCCCATAGCTATCATCGATGGCTTCTTCCCTTTGATGCCAAGAATGCCATAGCCCATCACATTTGTGCCGGGGTCAATGCCAATTATTATGCGATCCCACTCGCGGAGTGAACTGCTCATTCAATAATCTCCATATAAGTTGTAAAGTGTAATACTCGTTCCCCAACTTCGCGTGCAAGTGCATCTTTGAGTTGAGTTCCCATAGAGTCGTGCCATGCTTCGGCTTCGGTGTGTGACGATGCTTGGAGTTGCACTGCATAACTTGTGGCTTCGGGGTCAACTTGCATCATGATGCGTGTGAATAGTGGATTACTAAACTGTCCACATTCCATTGCCTTTGGGATGTAAATGGCTTGTACCCATTTTATAAATAGGTCGTTGACCGAAGTGTGGACATGAAATGTGGTGTTTACAAGTGTCATAGTAACATTAAGAATGCTTCCAAGCCGATGATTAAGAATATATAGATAAAGAGGATAATAAAGCCGGAAAATGCAGAGATAAAACTAATGATACCCCAAGTTCTTGCATTTCGCGAATTTTTTATTGCTTGGTCATATTTACCTTGCTTCCATTTGCTTTCAACTTCAAGGGCATATATTAAGGATATAATACCGATGGGAATTCCCGAACAGCAAAAAAATGTGACAATCGTTGATAATATTGCCATTACCATGTGGTTGTTTGGGCAAGGTTGTGTGGGTTCTGTGTTATTTTGAGGCTGTTGCTGTTGAGGCTGTTGATTGAATGATGGGGGTGTTGTGCTATTTAGAATTGCAGTTAGTTCAGGAATATCTTTAGCTTTGCCCCATTTATCCATGCCTTCGCACCATATGGGTGTTTCGGAGGTAAAACCTCGCGTTTTTAGTTGTTCAATAGTGAGGGGTCCTATTTGTTGACCATTTTCATGAATATAGTATTTCATATAGATTATTGTATTTGTGACGCCTTGCTATCAATGCGTCGTTGTTTAAGAAATCGAGGGATGAACTTTATGTGTCGAATTATTGTGGGTATTGTGCCATAGTAATAGCACATAATTTTGAAGCGTTCAAGAAGTGATGCTTTGCGATTGGCAGTTGTTAATCCTTCACTCAAGTAGTCGATGATTGTATGAGGAATATATACGTTATTGCGTGAATGTTGAAGGCAACGAATACACCATTCATAGTCGGCAGAGAAACGATATCGCAAATCGTAGTGTCCGGCAATGCGTCGCAATGCAATAAATGCTTGGTGACATACCAACATTCCATTGGCAAAACTTTTTAGCGTTAATTCTTCAGGTGCGGTGAGGTGACGATCACCTATACGTTGGCGATTGCCATTAACGAGTTGAGTTTGCCCATATACTATGCCCGGGAAATCGTGATTCATAATTGCGTCGGCAATCTTTTGTAGAGTGTCGGGCGAATGAAACGCATCTCCTGCATTAAGAAATATGAGATACTCACCGATGGCAATATCAATAGCCTTGTTCATTGCATCGTATAGCCCTTTGTCGGGGCTTGATATGATGTGAGCATTAGGAATATCAGCTTCGTTGGCAAGTTGAATAGTATTGTCTATTGATACACCATCCATCACGATGTATTCATAGAGCTTGCACGTTTGCTCTTTAACACTTGCAAGCGTTGCAGGGAGAGTAGATGCAGCGTTGTAGGTAACGGTAATTATGCTAAATAGTGGAGCCATATATCCCTAATAGTTTATATGCTACAAAAATAGTCATAATAATTGAGAATTTAGCATGTAAAAAGGAGTTTGTTGAAAAATGATTAATTTTGCAGTCTGAAATTTTGAAATTATGTGGATATTACTTGCAATTGTCTCGGCGTTATGCTTGGGGGTATATGATATATTTAAGAAGTTGTCGTTGAACGGCAATAATGTTCTCTCGGTGTTGTTTTACAATACATTGTTTGGTGCATTGTTTATGTCGCCTGTAATAGTTCATGGATTGCTCAGTGGCAGTGTTGGGCTGGGAGAGACGGCAATAGGTCATTTCCATATTCTGATAAAATCATTTATTGTTTTATCGTCGTGGTTGTTTGGGTATTTTGGGCTGAAGCATTTACCATTGACAATCGCAGGACCAATAAATGCCACTCGGCCTGTTATGGTGCTTATCGGAGCGATGCTGATATTTGGCGAACGACTTAATATATTGCAGTGGGGAGGTGTGATATTAGGCATCTCGTCGTTGTTTTTGATTAGTCGCATTGGAGCAAAGGAAGGTATATCAATAAAAAACAATCGCTGGTTGTGGTTGAGCTTTGGCGCGATGATAATGGGTGCCGTTAGTGGATTATATGATAAATATCTGCTCAAACAATATGAACCACTTGAGGTACAGGCGTGGTATTCGTTGTATCAGTTGGTAATAATGGGAGTTACGATAGCAATAATCAAGCAAACAAAACGAGATACGACACCATTTCATTGGCGTTGGACCATTCCATGTATAGCGTTATTTTTGACGATTGCCGATATCGCTTATTTTTATTCCTTGTCGTTTGATGAGTCGATGATTGCGGTGGTATCAATGATTCGCCGGGGTAGTGTGATAGTCTCATTTTTATTTGGAGTGGTGATGCTTAGTGAAAAGAATGTGAAGATGAAGATTATTGACTTAACTATGCTATTAGTGGGATTGGTGCTATTGGTATTGGGAAGTCGGTAAATAAAACAAATCCTTGCTTTATTTTGGCAAGGATTTGTGTAAAATAGGATTATTCTATAGGTTAGAATGTTGTCATTTCATTATCAATGAATGTGATGCGATTTTTGAGCCATTGACGCATTTTTTCAACCATTTCGGTGTGATTAACAGTGTTGGTCCATATTGTGGCATCGTTTATCGCTGATTGCTTAATGAGTGCTTCATAACGATTAACATAATCCATCAATTGAGGATAGCAATAAGTTTTGAAATACTCCCAACGGTCACGATATACTTCAACGAAGCGTGGGTCGGTAAGTAATGTGCGGAATAGCTGATATCCGGCTTTAGATTCGGCATTTGGTTCATTTCCGAATATGATAGGATATTCGTTTTTGAAGTATCCTTCACCTTGAATAAATCCGTAAGCCCAATCATAGTCCCATACGGGTCCCATATAGTATTTGTCCCCCTTTGTTCTATACATAAATAGGCTTTTGGGGTGGTGGATTTCGTAGTTCCCTACCATATTATTTACAATCATAATATCGGCAACCGAATTAAGGTCAAGCAAGTCAGCATAGTTGCTGATTTTGACTGAATCTTTAGTTAATTTTCGTTCAAGGGCTTCAAAGTCGGTCTTCCAATAATCAAATGTTTCTTGAATCATGTCTGGGTCTTTGACCATTACCGGTAGGTTGTATAGTGGAGATTTGAATTGCCATTCTTCATCGTAATTGGCATCAATTTCAAATAATACACTGTTATTTTCGTCAATATCAACACTTGTCTTGCGAATGCCAATAGCCTCGGTTAACATATATGAACCACGGTATTTGCCGTTTAGCGTAACTTCAACAGGAACGGCACTATTAATATATGGCATACCTAATAAATCGGCCATTTTGAATGCGATAGGGTTGCTCATCAAGGTTGGGTCGATGTAGTGTGCGATAAGTACATAGTTTTTTTGAGCTTCCATGCCACAAATTGATACTTTTTCGCTGAATTTCAAACGATAAGGGCGCTTATCGTAGTACCAAGTTGAGTTGCCACGACCACGCAATGATATTTCTCCAATTACTTCATGGCTTGACTCATTGGTTTTAACACGGAAAGTTGAAGTCATATAGTTTTCCTTATCGGGAATCTCTTCAACATATTCATCGGTCATTATATAAATGTGAGGTACTTGAGAAGGGATTATGTTTAGATCAGCCATAACAAGAGGCCGAGCTGTCTCGGTTTTACTGCCATCTGAATTAATTAACGTCACATTTAGAATAGCCTTGTCGCCGGCTTTGATGTTGCCGGGAGGAGTTACTGAAACAGACGCATCGTTATTGCAAGAACCATCACTCGCAAATGTGGGTTTTGTAATTTTTACAATCCACTCGGTTGAAGAATATGAGCGAGTGGCAATGTCACCATTAACACCGGTTATGATATTGGCAACAATTGCTGTGTAGTCGGTTTCCTTGAATCCATCGGGGAGGCGTAGGGCTATAGAAGTTGCTCCTAATTGAGTTAAAACAATGGCATCGTTAGTTATGTCTGTTCCAATTTTGAAAATCTTATAGCGAGGGAACGTGAGTATAGTTCCATTAGTGAGAGTTACTGTAATATAATGAGAGTTGGAGGTGTCAACGCCGGCAAACCAACTATCTCCCTGTTCTCCTTTCTCTCCCTGTTCTCCTTTCTCTCCTTGTTCTCCTTTCTCTCCTTGTTCACCTTTCTCTCCCTGTTCACCTTTCTCTCCTTGTTCACCTTGCTCACCCTGTTCTCCTTGTTCACCCTGTTCGCCCTGTTCACCTTGAGCTCCGGTCGCTTTTACTCCTGTAGATGTCCAAGTGACACCATTGTCGGTAGAGACTTCCCATTCATTGGTAACGGGACTAATGCGTAATTGAGGAGTGTTGCCATCTTTGCCATCGGCGCCGTCTTTGCCATCGGTTCCGTCTTTTCCGTCAGTTCCGTCAGTTCCATCTTTCCCATCGGTACCATCAACACCATCATTGCCGTCTTTCCCATCGGTTCCGGGTGCACCATCTTGTCCATCTTTACCATCAACAGCACTTGCTCTGACTTTATTGCCGTTGGAGTCATATAGCCAATTGCCATCAATAGTCCAATAATATAAGCCGTCCTCGTCAAGCTTAACACTTATGATAGGGGTGCTCCCATTAGTGCCATCAGTACCATTGGTTCCATTTTTGACAATAATAGCTCCATTTTTCAAAAAACTGATAATATATCCGGAACCGTCGGTTAACGGAGTAACTCCGGTAACATAGTCTCTTTGCTCAAGAGCGGCAATAAGATTTTGTAAAGATGCAATGTTGTCATTAACTTGTTTTTGCCAAGATTCAAGGGCTAACACTCTATCAGAAAGTGCTTCTTGCTCGGCCTTTAATGCGTCGATTTCGTCATCGTTGCATGCAGTTAATGGGATTAATACCAAACTTAATAGTACAGAGATTATCTTATTCATTTAATCTTAAAATTTTTATGATATAAAAAGTAAATTTCGGCAAAGATAACGAAATTATTTTAATCATAAATGTTGATTTGGTTTATCCTTGATAATAATGCATCAGTAAAACAAAAAAAGAAGTATAATTTTTTGTATTAGCATGAAAATATTGTAATTTTGTGCCAATAAAATTGTAACAAAATATTTTATTTATATGAAACAGGATATGATTGTGATTCTTGATTTAGGTAGTCACGAAAATACAGTAGTTGCTCGTGCCATTCGTGCACTTGGTGTTTACAGCGAAATTTATCCCCATGACATTACGGCCGATGAGCTTAAGGCTTTGCCAAATGTTAAGGGGATTATTATTAATGGAGGTCCTAATAATGTGATTGACGGTGTTGCAATTGATGTTAACCCCGAAATTTACAATATTGGAATTCCTGTAATTGCTGCCGGACATGATAAAGCTTTGTGCGAAGTGAAACTTGCTCAATTTAACGATGACGTTGAAGTAATTAAGGATGCTGTTAAATCATTCGTATTTGATGTTTGTAAGGCTGAAGCAAACTGGAATATGACCAATTTTGTGAATGACCAAGTAGAACTTGTTCGTCGTCAAGTTGGTAATCGCAAAGTATTGCTCGCTCTATCGGGAGGTGTTGATAGTTCGGTTGTTGCGGCTTTGTTATTGAAAGCGATTGGCGACAATCTCGTGTGTGTGCATGTTAATCATGGGTTGATGCGTAAAGGAGAATCTGAAAATGTGGTTGAAGTATTCCGCAATCAGCTTTGTGCAAATCTTGTATATGTTGATGCTACCGATCGTTTCCTCGGTAAACTCGAAGGAGTAGAGGACCCTGAAGAAAAACGCAAAATCATCGGTGGTGAGTTTATTCGTGTGTTTGAAGAAGAAGCACGAAAACTTGAAGGCATCGACTTCCTTGGTCAAGGTACAATTTACCCTGATATCGTAGAAAGTGGAACAAAGACTGCTAAAATGGTGAAATCACATCATAATGTAGGTGGTCTTCCTGAAGATATGCAATTTGAACTTGTAGAGCCGTTAAAACAACTCTTCAAAGATGAAGTGCGTGCCTGTGGTGTAGAACTTGGTTTGCCATACGAAATGGTGTATCGTCAACCATTCCCCGGGCCCGGTCTTGGCGTTCGTTGTCTTGGTGCAATCACTCGCGACCGTCTTGAAGCAGTGCGTGAATCTGATGCAATTCTTCGTGAAGAATTTGCAATCGCAGGTCTTGATAAAACAGTTTGGCAATACTTTACAGTAGTGCCAGATTTTAAATCAGTAGGCGTACGCAATAATGCTCGCTCTTATGATTGGCCGGTGATTATTCGTGCCGTAAACACTGTTGACGCAATGACAGCGACTATTGAAGAAATCGATTGGGCTGTATTGAAGAAAATCACTGATCGCATTCTCAAAGAGGTGCCATGTGTAAATCGTGTATGCTACGATATGTCGCCAAAACCATCGGCAACTATCGAGTGGGAATAATGAAATTTTTATAGTCAAAAATAAAACGTCTCGAAAATTCGGGGCGTTTTATTTTTGCAATTTAATAGTTTTATGAATGAATTAAAAATAATTTGATACCTTGTATGAAAAGATATGAGACTATCTCTTGAAATAAGAGAACTTCTAAAAATATTTTGAACTGCACCTCAAATGTTTGACAAATAAGAAAATTAAATAACGAGAACTCGATATAAGGGAAGCAATACTTATATAAAAAACAAAATAGAGTGTAATTTATTGTATATTATATCGTTTATGATACAATGAGTGCAAAAGCGTTCACGATTAGTAAACGATTAAAATAAATAAAAATATTATTCAAAAATATATGACAACAGTCTTTTTTCGAGATATTTGTTTTGTTAGTATTATGAGATATATTTAAGAAGAATTGTGTAACTTTGTGAAAAGTAAGGTGAAATAAAGAAATATTTTTTCAAAATTCTTATAAATAAATTTATTTGACTATGACATTAACAGGTATTCTCATCATTGCAATTGTTGTAGTTGCGATAGTTTTAATCGCAATGTATTTTTCTTATAACAATAAGGAAATTGCTCTTCGCAAGGAAGCCGAAGCACAACGAGGAAAAATAGAGAGCGTTCACGACAAAATGTGGAAGGTAATCAAACAAAAAGCGAACGTTACTGAACAATATCGCGATATGTTTGAAAAGGTTTATCCCGATATCATTGCCGGTCGTTATTCTGGAGAAGGTGCAATGGCAATGAAATGGATTCAAGAGGCTAATCCCGAGATAGATGCTTCACTTTATAAAGATGTGATGCAAGCAATCGAAATTCAACGTGAGCATTTTCATTCGGCTCAAACTCGTATGCTCGATGTTATTCGTGAGCGTGCTACATTGATTGAGTCATATCCATCAAGATGGTTTATTTCTAACAAATCAGAAATTGAATATGAGGTAGTATCGTCAACTCGCTCAAAGACTGTTATGGATACAGGCCTCGATGACGAAATTGAAATATTCGAAAAGAGATAAAGTGAGTTGTATATATAGATGACAACATTTTTATATATACTTCCATTGTTGTCGTGCATAGTGCTGTTCATGATAACCGGTAGTTATTATGAATGGCATGTTTATGCGTCGGTTGTGGGAGGCTCAATGGCTTTTACCGGACTCATTCATTGGCTCATGTATAGACATCGCACTCGTACCAAAGAGTATCTTGGCAGTTTTATCTACACAATACGTCATGATGATGCGTGGGTTGAGCGACAAGAATATACCGAGCGAGTGAGCGATGGCAAAGGTGGATATAAAGCGGTGAGACGTGTACGTTATATACATCACCCCGATGAGTATCAATATTATACCAGCATTGGTTCTTCATATTATTTTAATAGAAACGACTATGACAAAATACGCCATTTATGGGGTACTCCATGCCATAATGAGCAAATATGCGGTTCGCATATCAGAGGGGGTGTGCGTTACTATCAAACCTATGAGTATGATGATTTGTTAAGCGAATTGCCAACGTCCAATCCATTTGAAAATGGGATAGTGCATCGAACTATGATTCCCATTACCGAGGAACATAGTTATGTCAATAAGATAAAAAATTCTAATTCGATATTTCGTTTTGAGGATATATCTCGCAAAAAAGCAACCGAAATGGGATTGTGGGATTACCCCGACGATTATGGATATGATATGTCGCCAATATTAGGTCTTGATGTTGATGCTGCAATTGATGAGCAATTTAGATTGTTTAATGCATATTATGGTGCGATAAAACAAATTCGGCTGTTTGTTCTATTTTTTGATTCGGCAACGCAGGGTGTTGATATTGCCGAGAAGCAACGTGCATATTGGAAAGGCGGAAATAAAAACGAGTTTGTTATATGTATTGGCATACGTAAAGGCAACGTCGAGTGGTGTCATGCATTTAGTTGGATGGACGAACCAGTGTTAAGTGTGAAAATAGAGGATTATTTCCATTCAAATCCGACTCTTGATATGGAAAAAATGCTTGAATGGTTGCGAGAACATTTAGATGAATGGAAACGCAAGGAATTCTCCGATTTTAAGTATATCAAAGTTGAACTTAACACCTTGCAATATTGGTCGCTATTTGTGCTAACAATAGCTGCAAATGCTACTGCCGTGTATTTCTTGGTAGATGAAACACATAAGTCGGCAAGTTACGACAATGAATATGATAACAATAGCGGTTATTATTTGAATAATTATGAAAACTATAATTTGATTGACACATCGAGTAGTTATCCCGATACAGCGTGCTTTTCGAATTATGAAGTTGATACTACTTTTAATAACTAGTATAGTTAAAGCAAAACACCTCGGGATTTCCGAGGTGTTTCTTATTTATAAACAAGTATAGTTTAATTAGATTCTAGTACATTATAAGTAACTGTTTCAGTTTTGCCTTTTGTTTTATCGGCATGTGTGAAATTGAATTTTTGTGATTCTACAACAACTTGGTCTTTTTCTGTCGTTCCATCTTCATATTCCCATTCAACATCTACTGTAATTGTGTTTTTTGTAAAGTTCCATATTTTTCCTTTATAAGGTGTGCCGGTGAATATAACAGCACAATTATAGGTGTTTAAGCCTTGAGCCGGAGTGAGTTTGTGTAGTACATTTTTTGCTTCTTCCGGATTTGAGAGGGTAATCACACCGGGGAATTCTACTTGTCCGTGCATTTTGCCACGTTTGGTTTCAATGGTTATGGGTTTATTTGTCTCACCTTTTACAATCTCTTTAACCATTGGCGCTGAAGTGGGTGCATCTTTTACTGTAGAATTCAAATCGGGAGCTGTATTGGCAGGTGTTGCACCTGATGTTTTATTGTCGTTGTCACAAGATGAGAAGCAAAAAAACGTTGCTCCGATAATAAGTGAATATAATACTTTTTTCATTGTCTAATTTTTTAATTGATTTACTGCAACAAAGTTAATTATTTGTTGCCAAAAATCAACCATTTTCATTAAATTTGTGTCTATGAAAAGGTTTTTTATTTCGTTGGCAATTATTATGCTATTGCAGGTGGTTGCGATGGCTCAGAATCAATTCGCCGGAAAATGTGGGGGAGAACTGAAGCTGTATCTTCATGATAATTATGCTCCAACTGCCTACGTAACATCTACGCTTGGCGTAGGTGGTGCGTGGAACATATTTACTCAGTGTGATATAAATGCCGATGGTTCGGTGCTTGATCGCTATTCGACAAATAAATATTATTTCCCTCAAGATAAAACTACAGCACCACAAGGAATGACGTTAGATTGTGTGGTAAATCATTCATGGTGGGGAACACGCATAACCGAGGCAATAAAAAATGATTTATATAATATGTTGCCATGTAATGATGTCGTGCCAAGTAATAAAAGAGATTATATGCCCGGAGTGCCGACTGAAGTTAAATATGATAATGGAGTGTGGTCGATGGGCATTGTATATATTGAAGAAATTCCTGTTAATGTCTATGTGCCACCAACAGGATATGAAGGCGATTTTGCCCGAATAATCATGTATATGGCAACAATCTATCCGGCTGAGCGTTGGAGTGGGCAAGGTGTGACTTTCTTTGCAGATTGTTCTTATCCAACTCTTAATGGATATTCAAAGAACTTACTACTACAATGGCATGAATCAGATCCTGTTAGTGATGTGGAAAGGCTTCGAAACGAGGTTATATCAACGGTGCAAGGTAATCGTAATCCGTTTGTAGATTATCCTCAGTTGGTTGAATATATATGGGGCGAAAAGTCGTCGGAGCCATATCAACCAGAACAAGATGATTCGGGTAAAACGAAAATACCCTTACGAGCAACATATTCTCTATCAGCTGATTCACGAGTAGATTTATATTCACCATATATTCCTGATGATGTAACATGGAGTGTGAATGGGATTGAGGTTGCAGAAAAATCAATAGAAACAAAATCGCTTGGAGTGGGTGACCATGAATTACGTTTTGAATCGGATTTGATTAAAGGAAAACTTAAAATCAAAATTGTGGAATGATGCAAGGACTGAAAAATATAGGAGTTTTTTTTATTTGTGTAATGTTATTGTCGGTCTTTATCGCATGTAGTAGTGACGATGAACCTGAAGAACGATTACGCCCATCATTAAGTACTTCAACATTAAGTCTTAAGGTTGGCGAGAAGGCTGTATTGCATGTTTCAAATGTTGAAAAAATATCATCAGCCACAACCGATGCTCCAAATATAATATCTCTAAAGGTTGAAGACTCAGATATAGAGGTTACGGCATTAAAAGAGGGGGACGCAACGATACATGTTAATGTTGATGGTGCGAGATTGAATTGCAAAGTGACGGTTGTCGCATCGTCAACTCCTATATGTGATTTTAGTGGCGAATTGCAGGACGAACGTAGCCGATATGTGTCACCATTGTTGTCAATGTATTATGATACTCCAGGTACAATTTTCTTGGTGGAGAAGAATGGAACGATAGATGTGCGAAGCCTTATTACCGGCGACTATATCACATTCACTCCGGGGATGGAAAAATTGGAGGAAGGAAACCTTGAAAATGCATCACTACAGGTAAACGGAAATAATATTATGCTTAAAAGTGTGATACTTTACCGCCTCACGTTAGATGGTTCAATGTGGTATCACTTGGTAGATGAATATGGGAATAATATTGTGTTGGTAGTGACGGACTTATGATATAGGTCGTGTTTATAGCTGAAAAATACTTTTTTTGAAATTTTCTATAAATAGTATAGTATTCAATTTTTTTTTAATACCTTTGTCGTCGAACTCGAATGGTGGTGCCCGGTAATGTTTTTAAGTATCCGTGGCTGAGATTATACACATTGCACCAGTACAGATAATGCTGACGCTGGAAGTTTGGAGTCCCTCTTTAGGTACATATTACCGTACCACTATTTTGAGAATCGTAGAACAAAAATAGTGGTATGAATCCTCAAAAAACTTATCCAATTGTTTTATTTATCGCTGGTTCTGATTCTTCGGGTGGAGCCGGGATACAAGCCGATCTTAAAATGTTTTCGGCTCTTGGCGTTTATGGTGCTACTGCCATAACAGCTATTACCACACAAAACACTCAAGGTGTAATTTCGCAATTTAATCTAAATCCACAAATGGTTTATGAACAGATAGTTGCTGTTGTTGACGATTTGCACCCATCAGTCGTAGTAGATGCTCTAAGTAAATATTCATTGAAGATTATTCTTGATCCGGTTATGGTGTCAAGCAGACCTTGTGCTGTAATAGAGGCAAAACATTATGTTTCTTGAGTAATAATTTAATTAGATAAATAATATGAAATCAGATTTGAAAATTTCATATCCCGGCTCAAAAAGGGTCTATGAGCATGGCATTATACATCCAAGCGTTAGAGTGGGAATGCGTATGGTTACGCAAACACCCACAGTTGAAATAAAAGATGGCAAGCGAATAGAAACACCTAATCAACCTATTTATATATACGACACGTCGGGACCTTATGGTGATAATAGTGTTGATATAAATCTTGAAAAAGGTTTGCCTCATTTGCGTGAACCATGGATAAAAGAGCGTAATGCAAAAGATGAGAATAATGTGAGCCAGATGTATTATGCTAAAAAGGGAATTATAACACCCGAAATGGAATATGTGGTTATACGTGAAAATATGAATTGTCATAATCTTGGCATCGAGACTCATATTACCCCCGAATTTGTGTGCAAGGAAATAGCAGAAGGTAGAGCTGTGATTCCGGCAAATATTAATCACCCAGAAGCTGAACCAATGATTATAGGTAGAAATTTCTTGACAAAAATTAATGCCAATATAGGAAATTCAGCAACAACTTCAAGCATAGAAGAAGAGGTAGAGAAAGCAATATGGAGTTGTAAATGGGGTGCTGATACTATTATGGATTTATCTACCGGACCAAATATTCATGAAACACGAGAGTGGATTTTGCGAAATAGTCCTGTCCCCATAGGAACAGTCCCAATTTATCAAGCTTTGGAGAAAGTGAACGGTAGGGCAGAGGAACTAACGTGGGAGATTTATCGTGATGTGCTAATCGAACAATGTGAGCAAGGCGTAGATTATTTTACAATACATTGTGGAATACGTTTAAGAAATGTTATGCTCGCAGCTGATCGTCTTACGGGAATTGTAAGTCGAGGAGGAAGTATCATTTCTAAATGGTGTCAAACTCATCAAAGAGAGAATTTTCTATATGAACACTTTGATGATATTTGTGATATCGTCGCTCGATATGATGTGGCACTTTCACTTGGTGATGGGTTGAGGCCGGGAAGTATATATGATGCCAACGATAAAGCTCAGTTTGCCGAGTTGGATACAATGGGGGAGCTTGTCGAAAGGGCTTGGGCAAAAAACGTTCAGGTATTTATCGAAGGTCCCGGGCATGTTCCTATGCACAAAATTAAAGAGAATATGGATCGACAAATAGAAAAGTGTCATAATGCTCCATTTTACACCTTAGGTCCATTGGTTACCGACATTGCTCCGGGTTATGATCATATAACTTCTGCAATCGGAGCAGCACAAATAGGTTGGTATGGCACAGCTATGCTTTGCTATGTTACTCCTAAAGAGCATCTTGCTCTTCCCAATAAAGATGATGTGAGAGCGGGTGTAGTTGCATTTAAGTTAGCGGCACATGCAGCTGATATAGCAAAACAACATCCAGGGGCAATAGTGCGAGATAATGCGTTGAGTAAGGCTCGTTATGAATTCCGTTGGAAAGACCAATTTAACCTTAGTTTAGACTCTGAAAAAGCTTTGGAGTATTATAAATCGTCAAATCATGTTGGTGGTAAATATTGTACAATGTGTGGACCTAACTTTTGTGCGATGAAGATAAGTCATACTCTTTGTGATGAAGATATACATAAATAATAACATAGTAAAATTATGATTGAAAGAAATGTTTCGAAAGGTATTATCAGTACCTATTTTAACAAGTTAGAAAGAAATTTAGACTTGGATGTTGCTATTGTTGGTGGTGGCCCATCGGGTATTGTGGCGGCATATTATCTAGCAAAGGCAGGATTAAAAGTGGCTCAATTTGACCGCAAACTATCTCCCGGAGGTGGAATGTGGGGCGGAGCAATGATGTTTAATCAAATTGTAGTGCAAGAAGAAGCCATACATATTATCAAAGATTTTGATATCAATTATGAGAAATATGATGACAATTTATATGTGATGGATTCGGTGGAAAGTACATCGGCATTGTTATACAAAGCTGTTCATGCCGGAGCAACGATTTTTAACTGCTATTCAGTTGAAGATGTGATTTTCAAAAATAATGTTGTGAGTGGCGTGGTTGTGAATTGGACACCGGTTTTGAGAGAGGGTATGCATGTTGATCCACTTAATATCATGGCAAAATGTGTGATTGACGGCACTGGGCATGATAGCGAAATGTGTCGCACCGTGGCTCGAAAAAATGGTATTCGCCTTGCCACTGATACCGGAGAAGTGATTGGAGAACGATCATTAGATGTTATAGCCGGAGAGGAAGAGGTTGTAAATGGAACTAAAGAAATTTACCCAGGCCTTTATGTGTGTGGCATGGCTGCTTCAGCAGTTAGTGGCACTCCTCGCATGGGCCCAATCTTTGGAGGTATGCTCCTTTCAGGCAAAAAAGTTGCCGACCTTATCATCGCTAAACTCAAAGGTTAAAAGTGAGGACAGTTCCCAATATGAAAATCATTGCAATAACACCACCTCATGTGATTGAAAATGAGGTGGTGGTTATTCGACGTTTGTTAGAAATAGGTGTCGATATAGTGCATCTACGCAAACTTCAATCCGAATTTGACAAGGTAGATGTTATTGTTTATTTGCATGAAATTTTATCGGCATTGACTATTGCTGAACGACGTAGAATTATTATTCACGATTACCCTCAATTATATTATGAGTACTCGTTGAAAGGGATACATATAAACAAAAACATAACAAGTTTGCCCGAGGACTATACCGGGTTTAAGACACGATCGTGTCATTCGTTAGGGGAGATTCAAAAATATAAAAGCGAGTATGACTATTTGTTCCTAAGCCCTATTTTCGATAGTATCTCTAAGTTGGAATATAAATCCTCGTTTACTGATGCGATGTTGCAAAAAGCATCACATGAAGGAATTATTGATGAAAAGGTAATTGCTTTAGGAGGGGTAACTTTTGACAAAATTCCACATCTTCAATCCCTAAATTTTGGCGGTGTCGCAATGATAGGCGAACTTTTCAATATCGCAAAATAAGGACGCTCAAACATGCTTATTTTATTGTAACATGTAAAAAATAAGGGTGTGATTTTATACTTATTATGCAAATGAGATTTAATACACTGAATAATAAATACTTATGGGTGTATTTTAATTTTGGAATAGCTGTTTTATGAGCAATTTCATTTTTAAAGTGCAAAAAATAGGCATTTTTTTTTATTTGTCACTATGTAAAATAAGCTTTTGAAAGTGTTATTATTATGTATAATAAATGCAAATTAAGCATTATAAAATATACTTATTTTATCAACAATTGCATTTTAGTGTATTTTTTACTATTTTTGCATCGTTAAAATGTATGCATATGAGTAAGTTTATTGTACAATTAAAAGAACAAATAACAAAAAGAATGTCAATCGACAATCCTTGGTGGAATACAAATGTGATTCCCTCTGATTATGAGCAAATGCCACCAAGAGCATATTTGCAAGAATTTTACTCTTTGGTATCAGATGTATCTATCAGAAGAGCAATTATTTTGATGGGACCTCGTCGAGTAGGAAAAACAGTAATGATATATCATACGATTAAGCGATTAATTGAAGATGGCGTTAATCCTCATAAAATCATTTATATATCGATTGATACCCCTATTTACAATAATACCTCATTAGAAGAATTATTTGCTAATGCTCGTTATGCGTTAAAGCAAGAGAATGAAACCGAAGGCTTTTATGTTTTCTTTGACGAAATACAATATCTAAAAAATTGGGAGATTCATTTGAAATCATTGGTTGACACTTATCGCAAGTCTAAATTTATTGCGTCTGGCTCGGCTGCAGCTGCTCTTAAAATGAAAAGTAATGAAAGTGGAGCCGGACGATTTACCGATTTTATGCTTCCCCCTTTGACATTCTTTGAATTTCTTAATCTACAAAAACTCAACAATATTATCATTGAAAGTCAATCGGGAGTTTCTCCATATGATACGATAAACATTGAAGAATTAAATCGACTATTTATTGATTATATTAATTATGGCGGTTATCCCGAAGTCGTATTTTCTGAAAAAATTAGGTCTAATCCTGGACAATATATTAAAAATGATATTATTGACAAGGTACTTTTGCGAGACTTGCCAAGTCTATATGGTATTACTGATATTCAAGAACTGAATAAGTTATTTGTGCATATTGCCTTCCGTTCAGGAAATGAGTTTTCTTATGATACATTATCAACCGAGGCTGGCATAAAAAAAGAAGTGCTAAAAAAATATCTTGAATATCTTGAAGCAGCGTTTTTGATTAAGGTGGTTAATCGCATTGATCAAAACGCGAAACGTATGCAACGTGTCACATCGTTCAAAGTGTATTTAACCAATCCGTCATTGCGATGTGCATTATTTTCGCCGATTACGCCCTATGATGATTTTATTGGGAGTATGGTTGAAACAGCTATATTCTCACAATGGATTCAAGGTGGTAAAAGTGATTTCTATTATGCCAATTGGATTAAAGGGCGAGAACATGGAGAGGTTGATATTGTGTGGGTTGATACTATTACGCAAAAGCCATTTTCGCTTGCTGAAATTAAATGGAGCGATAGGTATTTCGAGAAGCCGTTGGAATTGAAGTCTCTATTTAAGTTTTTAGAACGAAACAAAGGTATTAGAAAAATTATTGTTACAACTAAAACAAAGTTAGGGCAGAGTAATGTTGAAAATCAAGACTTGTTATTTATCCCATCGGCAATATACGCATATTGGGTATCAGACTTCCTATATCGCAATAAAAAACGTGAATTATTGATGTGTAATTAATAATATTGCTAACTTTGTAATCTAACAAAAACATATACCAATGAAAAGAATACTAATACTATTAATCCTATCACTTTTTGTTTGCAATATTAATGCTCAAAAAATAATTGAGTTAGAGGAAAGTCGTAGTGGAACATATAAAATATCTTGCAAGGTCAATGGGGCGAAAATGAAAATGATTTTCGACACAGGGGCGTCTAATGTTTCGTTATCGTTGAGTATGGCAAAATATCTTTTTGAAAATGATTACCTTACTAAAGATGATTTTGTAAATGTAGGGAAAGCAACAATTGCAGATGGCTCAGTTGTGGATAATTTTATTATAAACATTCGAGAAATTGAGGTTGATGGAATTATTCTTAATGATGTTAAAGCATCTATTATTGACACACAAGAAGCACCATTACTATTTGGCCAATCTGCAATACAAAAGTTGGGGCGAATTGAAATTCGTGGCAATCAATTAGTGTTGTTGGAGCATGGAGTAAAAGATGATAAGGCTGAATATAATGCTGAAGATTATCATCATGCCGCCATGCAAGGCGATGCAGACGCGCAGTATAAGTTAGGTTTGTGTTATTATAAAGGTTGGGGTGTTGTTCAAAATAGTATAGAAGCTGTTGGATGGCTTAAAAAATCAGCCGAGCAAGGTTATGCAAAAGCACAAGCAAGTCTTGGGTGGTGTTATGATAATGGAGAGGGTGTCGCAAAAAATCACACTGAAGCAGTAAAATGGTATAGAAAATCAGCCGAACAAGGAAATGCTGATGCGCAAAATTTGTTGGGAGCCTGTTATAGTAATGGTGAAGGTGTTGCTAAAAATTATGCAGAAGCAGCAAAATGGTGGAGAATGGCTGCGGAACAAGGCCATGAAGATGCACAATTTAGTCTTGGTTGGGGATATTATAGCGGAGAAATATATCCCGATTCTGATGAAGCCATAATATGGTTTAAGAAGGCAGCAGAACAAGGGCATATTGGTGCTCAATTTTACCTTGGAGTTTGTTATAGAAAGGGATATGGTGTTGTTAAAAATGATGTAGAGACGGTAAAATGGTATCGTAAGGCAGCAGAACAAGGAGATGCAGATGCTCAAAATAATTTAGCAGTAATGTACATGTTGGGACATGGTGTGGAAAAAGATTTAAGGCTTGCTACAATGTGGCGTCGAAAGGCTGCAGAGCAAGGCGATGCATATGCTCAAAGGTGTTTAGGTGGATGTTATGAAGAAGGAAGAGGAGTTGAACAAGATTTTTCAGAAGCAATAAAATGGTATCGCAAAGCGGCTGATCAAGGAGATGAGTTCGCACAAGATGATATTGGGAGATGTTATCAGTATGGTATTGGTGTTGCAAAAAATTATACTGAAGCGGTAAAATGGTATCGAAAGGCTGCTGAAAAGGGGAATCCATATGCTCAATATAATTTAGGATGGTGTTATGAGAATGGTATAGGTGTAACAAAAAATATAAAAATGGCCGTGAAATGGTATCGCAAAGCTGCAAAAATGGAGGTTCATGATGCAATAGACAGATTAAATGAATTAGGTTATTAGTATGATCACATAAAAACAATCACCCCCGACACTCTCAGAGTGCCGGGGGTGTTGTATAATAGGAGTGTTACTTTCTATTATTTGTTTACTTGGAAGCGGTTGATACCGTCGCGGAGGAATGCTACAGTTTGTTGAGCGGCGGCGATACCTGCGTTGATGTTTGCTTCGGCCGTTTGAGCACCCATTTTCTTAGGAGTGAAGAATACGCGATCACCAAATTTAGCTTTCAATTCTTCAGCACTATCGGGTTTGATGTCGGCAACATATTTAATGTCGGGACGTTCTTCGAGCGCTTTAGCAAGACCTTCTTCGTCGATAACTTCTTTGCGTGCAGTGTTGATGAGTACACCATTTTTAGGCATCAATTTCACTAGGTCATAGCCAACCGATTTTTTAGTTTCGGCAGTGGCAGGAATGTGAAGTGACACGAATTGGTTAGTGCTATATAGTTCTTCAACCGAGTGGATAGGTTTAACACCTGCTTCGGTGATAACTTCATCGGGGCAATAAGGGTCGAGAGCCGACACTTCCATGCCAAAACCTTTAGCGATGCGAGCCACATTGCGACCCACTTGACCAAATGCGTGAATACCGATTGATTTCTCTTTGAGTTCGGTGCCTGATGTGCCATTATACATATTGCGAACAGCCATCACAGTCATACCAAATACCAATTCGGCAACAGCGTTAGAGTTTTGTCCGGGAGTGTTTTGAGCAACAACGCCTTTAGCTTTTGAAGCTTCGAGGTCGATGTTGTCGTAGCCTGCACCTGCACGAACCACGATTTTTAATTGTTTAGCAGCATCGAGCACTTCTTGATCGACAATGTCGGAACGGATAATCAACCCATCGGCATCGGCTACTGCGTCGAGCAACTCTTGTTTTGAACTATATTTTTCGAGAAGGGCAAGTTCATAACCTGCTTCGTCTAGAACTTTGCGAATACCGTCAACAGCAACTGCTGCAAAAGGTTTTTCGGTAGCAACTAATACTTTCATTGCGATAATATGTTATTAGTGTTTTGCTTCAAATTCTTTCATTGCTGCAATAAGAGCATCTACGCTTTCCATTGGGAGTGCGTTGTAGATTGATGCACGGAAACCACCCACTGAACGGTGTCCTTTGATACCAACCATGCCTTTAGAAGTCGCAAATTCAACGAATTCTTTTTCTAATTCAGCATATTCGGGTTTCATAACGAAACATACATTCATGATTGAACGGTCTTCAACAGCAGCAGTACCTTGGAATAGTTTGCTTGAGTCGATTGCATCATAAAGTTTTGTTGCTTTTGCGATGTCAATCTTTTCAATTTCTTTCAAGCCACCGAGGCTCTTGTAATATTTGAGAGTTTGTAAAGCAGAGTAGATAGGCAACACAGGAGGAGTGTTGAACATTGACCCTTTCTTGATGTGAGTGCGATAGTCAAGCATTGTTGGGATAGCACGTTCTACTTTTCCAAGAGCGTCTTCCTTAACAATCACGATTGTAACACCTGAAGGAGCGAGGTTCTTTTGAGCTCCTGCATAGATTACATCATATTTTGATACGTCAACAGGACGAGAGAAAATATCACTTGACATATCGGCTACCAATGGTACAGGAGAGTCGATGTCTTTGCGTACTTCAGTACCGAAGATTGTATTGTTGGTAGTGAAGTGGAAATAATCAGCATCGGTAGGGATTACGAAATCTTTAGGAATGTATGAGAAGTTAGCGTCTTTAGAAGATGCTACAACATCAACTTCACCAAATAGTTTTGCTTCTTTGATAGCATTAACAGCCCAAGTACCTGTTTCAAGATATGCTGCTTTCTTTTTCAAGATGTTGAAAGGCACCATGCAGAATTGCATACTTGCACCACCACCGAGGAAAAGAACATGATAACCTTCGGGCACTTCGAGTAATTCTTTAACCATTTGTGCTGCTTCTTCGATAACAGCAGTAAATTCTTTGCTACGGTGTGACACTTCAAGGATTGATAAGCCTGTGTCGGCAAAGTTCAAAATTGCGTCAGCAGTATTCTTAATAGTGTATTCACTAAGAATAGAGGGACCTGCATAAAAATTGTGCTTCTTCATTTCAATTTTTTTGTTATTGTTAGTTTATGGTGGCAAATTTAGTAATTTTATGTTGTATAAACTAACTTTTTGCAAGAAAAAGCGCCCTATTGTTGAGAAGTTTTTCCAATAGGACGCTATCTATTATTACTTTTTTTGATTGACTAACTCTCCGACTTTATCAAGAGGAATATCACCACTCATTGAGATTATTGAGATCTCTTTATCATCATCTACACTCATCAAAATGTAAGTAAATTTTTCACCGTTAGAATATCCATATATTGACACTTTTTCTCCCTCATCATTAATTCTTGCAAGTGTTTCAAGCTGATATGATTCAGCAACTTTTTTGACATAATTTCTTATTGTGTATAAAAATTTTTTATTTTCACAATCTATAATTTCAATTGAATTGAGGTTGCCAGCAATGGCACTAATACTGGGGTCTCCAATCATACTTGAACCAAAATGTTTCAGCATTGCACTCGAAATATATACGCTTGTTACTCCTTCATAATTTGATATTGCCTCAAATGATGGTGGAAATTTTTGGGCAATCGAAAATTCTTGAAGTCTTGATGCAAATTCATTGAATTGTTCTAAATCAACCATTTGAAGAGAGTCAAATTGAAGTTTGTTCAATGAGTTTAACCCATATTTCTCCAAGCCTTTCCAATCAATATATATAGTATCTTGCCCTTTGATTGAAAATGTTATGGTAAATAGTGCAATTGCTGTGAAAAAATATTTTATTGTTTTCATTATATTATATCTATTATAGTGTTATTAATGTCATTAATTGTTGCTTCGGTTTTGTTTATGCTTTCTTGTGCTTTGTTTAGTTTCTCGGAAAGGAGGAGCAATGCTTTTTCAGTATTTTCGTATGCAATTTGTTCATCGCTAACCGATTTAAGTTGATTTGTGCGAATTGTGCGATGTTTTTTTACATGTTTCTTTTTTTGAACAATTGTAGGTTTCGACTTTTCTTCATCATGCGATTGCTCTATATTAGAGTTGATAGATGGAATAGTATCGGATTGCTCCTCTATTTCAATTGTGTCTTCGTCTATATCTGTGATTAACTCGATGTTTGGGTTGTTAATCTGTTGGTCAAACGATATGTATTTTACCCCAATGACAAACATGATAATCAAACTAACTGCAACTGATATGATACTAAATGGTTTTATCCAATTTCTATGATTCAGTTTTTCAGCAGAGTCAAGATTATTGATGTGGATATTTAACCGATTTTCAAGGTCGTTTGGGATATCAATCTCAACGATACTTGTCGCTAAAGATAGGAATAGTTGTCGGTCAGCTTCCATATCGGCAGGAATGTCGGTTGCCGTTGCAAAAAAATCGCACAACAATTGCTCCTGTTCAATGGATGTATCTCCATTGTAATAGGCTTCAAGAAGTTGACGAATATTGTCTATTTTATATTGCCGTTTCATTGTTGTGTCTATTTATAACTAAATATGATTATTATATAATTCTCTCAATCTGCGACGACCTCTACTTAGCAGAGTCCTAACGTTAACACCCGTTAGCCCGGTGATTGATTCGATTTCATCAAGAGAACACTCATTGAACGCACGAAGTTGTAATACTTGCCGTTGTTGCTCAGGGAGTTTGCTCATTAAATGTGTGATTAATTGTAGCGACTCATGGTTGTCGGCTTGCTTGTCGCTATCGTCAGATATTAATAAGGTGTCCTCAGTAACTTCGTTGATAGACAAGGTGCTGCGTCGTATTCTGTCGATGCAAATGCGTTTAGTAATAGTAACGCAATAGGCTTCGGGGTTGTCAATGTTCGGTAGTTCGTCGCGCTTTTCCCATAATCGGGTAAATGCCTCTTGCACAATATCGCTTGCGTCGTCACTATTGCGAAGAATTGTCATTGCGGTAACATACATTCGTCGATAGTGTGGTAGCAAGAGGCGCTTAAATGCGCTTGAATCCATCTATTCTTGTTGTTCTTTTCCTTTTAATGCTTCTTTTATAATATCTTTTCCTCCTATGTTGACTAAATTGTGCTGTTGCAATATTTCGGCACTTCCAGCCAAATAGACGATTGTGCCATCTTTATCGTCAAATACCGTAACTAACATTTCCATGTTTTCGCCTTGTGGTTGAATATATACTTGCACTGTCGTATTGCCTTCGTTGTGCTTTATCGCAAGCATATCTTCGGTTTGGGTAATTGTAGTAGTTTCGTCAATTACTTTTTGTTTAGTGTCAATGTTAATATTGTCAATGTTAAAGACTACGACTTCATCTACTTTTTTCTCTTTTAATTGAGGCGTAGAATCACTTGATAACTTGATTGGAGTTGCATCGCAAATTGTGTCACATTTTGTGATAAATTCTTTAAGAGTAATGGCTTGAACGGAGATGTTACAGGTCAAAGCCAAGATTGTTAGTGCTAAAAATTTTGTTAAATTAGTCATCGCTAAATTACATTTAATTTAAGTCGTTTTTAATTGGTTTTGTAAGATAGACGTATGAAAATGAAATTTGTGACACTAAACCTGAAATTTTTCTAATATAATATTGAAAAATGATTATTTTTTCCAGCGTTGGTCGTTGAGGGCTTTCATTTTTGCTTCCGAAGGGTTGTCGCAAGCTTCCCAAAGTGTGGGGTGTCCGAGTTCTTCGGGCATGAATTGCTGTTGCACAAAGTTGCCGGGGTAATCGTGTGAATATTTGTAATCTTTGCCATATTCCATCTCTTTCATAAGTTTTGTAGGGGCATTGCGAAGATGTAAAGGTACGGGAAGATTGCCTGTTCGTTCCACTAGTTCCAATGCTTGATTTATTGCCATATATGCCGAATTGCTTTTGGCAGAAGTTGCAAGATATATTGTGCATTCGGCAAGAGGAATACGTCCCTCGGGCCACCCGATTTTGTGAATTGTATCAAATGTGGCGTTGGCGAGGAGTAGGGCATTGGGGTTGGCAAGACCAATGTCTTCAGATGCAAGAATGACTAATCGTCGAGCAATAAATTTAGGGTCCTCTCCACCTGCGATTAGACGAGCGAGCCAGTATATGGCTGCATCGGGGTCACTTCCCCTAACGCTTTTGATAAAGGCAGAGATAATGTCGTAGTGCATTTCTCCGTTTTTGTCGTAGGCAGTCGGATTTTCTTGAAGGCGTTCAGTGACAAGTCGGTCATTGATAATCATTTCTTCAACTTCGGCAGTGGATTTCTCAAGTAGGTCGAGGATATTTAGGAATTTACGTGCATCGCCACCTGAAAAACGGAAAAGGGCATCGGTGCTTTCTACTTTTACGTTTCGTTTTTTTAGAATTTCGTCGGTAGATAAAGCTCTATCGAGAAGTTGTTGCAACTCTGGTGCTTCAAGGGGTTTGAGTACATAAACTTGAGCACGAGAGAGTAGGGGACGAATTACTTCAAATGAAGGATTCTCGGTTGTGGCACCAATGAGTGTAACAATGCCACTCTCGACTGCTCCTAATAGGCTGTCTTGCTGTGATTTGTTAAATCGATGAATTTCATCGATAAATAAGATTGGGCGACCTTGTGAAAACATGGAGCGAGCATCGGCTTTGCATTGTTCGAGTACATCTCGCACTTCTTTTACTCCTGAATGAACCGCACTCAAAGTGTAGAACGCCGACTTGGTAGTATTGGCAATAATGCGAGCAAGAGTGGTTTTCCCCACTCCAGGAGGTCCCCAAAGAATGAACGACGACACATTGCCTGAGTCGATCATGCGACGCAGTATGCAATCTTTCCCCACGAGGTGAGTTTGTCCTATGTAATCATCGAGCGAACGTGGACGAAGTCGCTCGGCAAGAGGTGCGTTCATTGTTTTGAATTAAGTTACAAATTTAGTTACTACGTCCCAAATTCACAAGAAAAACACAGCAAAAGCATCAATAACTAAGGAGCATTGTTAATTGTTTATAATATGTGCCTATTAAATTATGTGTATTATTAGTTTTTTAATTAACTTTACGCTCGCAAGTTGTGTTTTGTCGTATTTTGGGCGGTTTACGTCGTAAATCAACAAAATTGACTTGGATAATGTTAAACTATAACATTGGAAGTCGGTCTAATAAGTATCGGTTGCCATAGAAAGAAAAGTTTAACGATAAAATTTAGAGATTATGGAACAAGAAAATAAAGGATTAAACAACGAAATAGAACCAAAACAAGCCGATGTTGTAATTGAACGTCATCACACCCCAAGTGTGAGAGAAACGATGCCTGGACCCGGAAAAATATTTAAGTTGATATTTGGCGTGATAATGGTAGCCATATATGTGGGAATGGGTTTGTGGCTTGCCGGTTGGGTAGATTTTGGATTTCCATTTCAGTTTGGACTTGATGATACTGAATTTGAATGGATAAAATATGTAGTTGGTGTGGCATTGATTGCTTATGGCTTTTTTAGAGCATATAGATATCTTAAAGGCGATTATTATTCACGTAGAGACGACTAAAATGAAATCAATAGTAAAATTGATACCGGCATTAGTGTTAATGGTGCTTTTCTCTTCTTGTAATAGAGGCTCAAAGGCTCCGGTAACCACAAGTACATCGGGAACAATCACACTGATGTGTGATAATAGTTTTGAGAATATATTGCAACAAGAAATTGACGTATTTGAGTTTCAATATCCTAAAGCTCATATTCTTGCTCGCTATTTGCCTCAAAATGATGTGATTGATTCGCTTATGGAATTTAAAACACGTGCAATAGTGGCTGCTCGAGACTTGACTAAGGCTGAAAAAGATTATTTGAGAAAGAATAAACGAGCTGTACGCTCTCAAATGATTGCAGTTGATGCGCTTGCATTGATTGTTAATACTGAGAATACAATCGAAATGATTTCTCGTAAAGAAATTGGTGATATATTGACCGGGAAATTGACAAATTGGAATGAAGTAGAGCCGAGTAAAGTAGGTGATATCAGAATCGTTTTTGATGATGAAAATTCAAGTACGGTTCAATATATGCGTGATTCATTGATGAATGGAGAACCATTTGGAACGAATGTTCATGCACAAGGTTCAATTGAGGGGGTATTTCAAGCAGTAAGGAAAAATAAAAACGCAATAGGTGTTATTGGTGTAAGTTGGATAACATCAGATATGCGCAATTCAGAGGTGTCAACCGAAGATATGGTGGCACAACTCAATGATGAAGGAGGCGTGAATGTTGCTGAGTTTGATGGCTCGGTAAAGGTGTTAAAGGTTATGGGGAACACCCGAGAAGCATATAAACCCTACCAGCAATATATATATGATGGACGATATCCATTGTTCCGTCAGATATATATGATTATAGCAAGTGCCGGTGGTACACTCGAACATGGATTCTATTCGTTTGTGACAAGTTATAACGGTCAAAAATTGATAATGAAAACGGGAGTAATGCCGGCAGTGATGCATCCGCAAATTGTGGAACTTGGAGAATGATAAAGAGAGAAAAATAAACTAATAAACTAAACAATATTAAATTTTACACAAAATGAAAATTAAATTTTTGTTATCCTTATTTTTAGGTTCGGCTTTGAGCATGTCGGCTCAAGGTTATTTAGATGGTGTAGAATACTATCGTGCAGATCAATTTAGTGCTGCAAAAACTATCTTGGAGCGCACATTAAATGAAGCTTCAACCGATAGAGCAACATCACATTATTATCTTGGACAAGTTGCAATGGAGTTTAATGACAAAGAAACAGCTAAAAGTAACTTTGAAAAAGGTGTTGCTGCAAATCCTGAAAATCCATACAACTATGTAGGTCTTGCAGCCGTAGCTTTGGCTAATGGTGACAAAAAAGCAGCTGATGAAAACGTGAAAAAAGCAAAATCTTTAGGTAAGAAAGATGCTCAACTTCTTGTAGATATCGCTCGTGTTTATTTTAATGCTGATGCAGTGGCATATGATAAAGACATTCAAAAGGCAATGAAAGAAGCATTAAAGGCCGATAAAGAATCGGCAGCATATTTCATCTTTATTGGCGATACTATTGCATTAAATGTTAAAAACAACGAAGATGCAGGAAAAGCCGCAGCTAACTATGATAATGCAATCTATTATGATCCAAATAGTGCAGTTGCATATGTAAAGTATTCAAACTTGTATAAAAAGGTGGCTCCACAATTCTCAATTGATAAAATGAGAGAATATATTAAGACAAATCCTAACTCTATACTTGCTCGTCGTGAGTTGGCTAACCGTCTTTATGACCTTGGTCGTTGGACTCAAGCAGTTGAGGCATTTGGCCCGGTTGTGACAAATTCTAATCACCTTGTAGAAGATGAAGAACGTTACGCTACACTACTCTTGGCTGGCGAAAATTATGAGGAAGCTTATCAAGTAGCTAAGGCAGTGCTCGGTCGTACTGAAAATCCAAACCAAATGTATCGTATCATGATGCATAGTAAAAGCAGTCTTGAAGATTATACCGAAGCTGCAAAATGGGCTCAAGAATTGTTGAAATCAAAAGGTGTCGCTAAGATTGTAGATATCGACCACTTGACTTATGGCTCAATTCTTGAAGGTCTTGCAGCTAATGATGCTGCTAACGCTGCTACTCACTATGCCGAGGCTATTGCTCAATATGATGAAGCGTTGAAGGTTAACGACAAATGTTATGATGCTTATAAGAGCAAATCAAGTTTATATAACAAAATGGGTGATTATGTAAACGCAGTTGCTTCATTTGAAGCATTTATGGCAACAGGAGAAGCAAAGGCAGGAGACTATCATACTTATGCAGGTCGTCTTTTGAACTATGCAAATAATGTATCAAAAACTGATGAAGCTGCTGCTGTCGCAATTTATGACAAAGCCGCAGCTGCTGCAACTACCGGTGTTGAACGTTCAAACAGCCCATATGCTCAAGAACGCAAGGCTATTATTCTTTTCTCAAAGAATAGTGGTATGGCTGAAGAAGTTGCTGTTGCATTTGAAAAGGTTGTAGAACTTCTTGATTCAAATCCTTCATATGCATCAGATAGTGATACATATAAAACAGCTCTTGGTCAACTCGGGGATTACTATTCTCGTATAGGTCAAAACGAAAAGGCTATTGCTGCTTATGAACGTTATTTGAAATACGCTCCTGAAAATAATAAAGTGAGAGAACGTATCGAATATTTGAAAACAATTCCTGCAACAGAAGAATAATAAAAAACGAGTTTAGATATGGAAGTGTGTCAAAATATTGGCGCACTTCTTTTTTTATGTCCTCTCCATTGTGAGTATGTAACTTCGCTTTTTCAAGGTTGTTATTGCTCCGAATCCTATGCGATACTGCAGCTAATCTCTTAATATCAACGAGTTGGCTTTAGCTCTTATTCTGCCACTTTGTCAAAAAAAATGGGATAATGTATAAAATAGAGCGAAGTATATGTAACGATTTACGAGCGTTATGCGTACTTACTGAGAATGAATATCACTTCATTCTCGTAGGATTTCACCTTCGAGATGTTGAGAGTTTAGCGTAATAAACGATGTGCTATTTTTGTAAGGTGCGACGTTCTGTTGTTTTGGGAACACTGCGAAGGAGTTCTTCCATCTCGGCAGGTACGTTAAAAACGTCCATAGGGTATTTGGGGCGAATGGATTCGTACCATTTGAATTTAGGCAAATAGAATAATGATTTTTTTGCCAAATATAGTGGGGTTACGGTGCCGTTGGATTGAGGCCATATTTTGCAACGTTCAAGTGATTGGTTGTTGAAATGAGCTTCAAGGAAACTACTTTCAACGTTTACAATTTTGTTGTAAGTTGAGTCGTTCTCAAGAGGTAGATATATAGCTTGAACATTCCCACTAATGTTGAGCGTTTTGAGACTTTCGTTTTCAAATGTGGCAAACATTTCTTTGCCACTGAGTTGGTTGTAAAATATATCTTCAATGTATTCTGATGCAAATCCTGTATCGGGTAGCTTTGCCCAGTCGGCTGTTGAGTCGTTGAAATGAATCTCAATTATATTACCTAATATTTGGCGTTGTCCACTCCATATAACCGGAAATTTATTCATAATCATCAATGAGTCTTGTTGGCGAAAAGTCAATGAGTCGCATACCCCTTGAAGGTCGCTTCGATATATTCTTACTCGAGGATTGGCAACGATGAGGTGGGTGGTGTCGATAATTGTAATGGGGATTGAGTCTATGATGGTGGTTGTTTCGTTAAAGACTCTAAAACCTCTTATTGTGTCGCCATGCATGTAAAGTGTGTCACCTTTGGAGTATTCCAATGCTAATGCATGACCTGTTGAAAATGCACTATCAATGACTTCATTATAATATCCGTAGTCGCCACGCAATTGAGTTTGTTTCTTGAGGTCAGTAAGAATCATATTACCGTAGGCTTCGCCATAACCATTTAGTCGGTCATAAAAAAGTGTGTCGCCTTCGAGTACTTTGTCGTCTTTTGTTTTTACTTTTGAATGAGCAAAAAGGTTGGCAATCTTTGTTGCGGTGTTGTATTCGCCATCGTTGGTGTAAATGACACCATCTTTATTTGTGATGGTCGAAGGACTTTTTAATCGAGCGATGTGAGTTATTGTGTTATAGTCGGCATTGTTGGTATTTATTGTCGAACCATCGCTTAATATCACAGCATCGCTATCGATGTTGGCAATTTTTGTAAGTGTGCTATAATGCAGAGATTCGGTGAAAATTTCACTTTTTTTGCCGTTTTCGTTGTTGCATAGATAAACGTTGCCATAAAAATTGGCAAGTTTGGTAGTTGGGGAATAGTCGCCTTCTTCTGATTCAAGACGATTCTGTTTATCGGTCATTATGCCCCAAGTGGTGTAAAACCCAATATCTTGAACCAAATCATATTCAAAAATGTCGGTTTCGAGCATAACATCACGATTTATCAATTTGACTGTATTGCCTTCGTAGGCATATAAGATAGCGTGTTCATCTTCTCCAAGGTAGTTTAGTGAGTCGGCATATACGTTGAGAGTGTCACCTCTCCACATGTGTATATTCCCATACGCATCAAATGAATTTTCTTGGTCGTAAAAGTGTGCGCTATCACATTCCATAAACATGTCACCATGTCGGAATTTTACTTGTTTTTTCTTGCCAATAAGAATTATATATTGAGCATTGCTGTGTTTAATCATTGAGTCGGCCGCTTCAAGAAATACTTTGCTGTTATTGCTGTGGTCAACAGTTGCAATAGAAGGTTTTACAATGACTTTTTTATTTGTGTTGTTGTTTTCTTCGCTAATCGCAATCATAGAGAGGCAACAAACAAATACACACAAAGCCACCAGTAATGATGGCTTATGTAGTTTTTTTATAGCTTTCACAACCGATGGCATGTGATATTTATTTGTTTTTTATCCAATTGTGTTCAAATTGACAATCACGCCAACCATCTTCGATGCGTATGTATGTGTCGTCTATTTTTTTGTTAATCCAATCGGCTATAATCTTTGCTTTGGCCGATTTTTCATACATGGATTTTATTAATTGATAATCATCCGATAGATTGGCTTTGTGTCCATCAATACGATTTGTAAGTTTAACAATTGCAACAATGTCGCGATTGCGTTTAGGGTCTTTCATGATGAAAGGTTTTGAAATTTCTCCGGGTTGAAGTTTGTCAACTTCGCGAGAAATTTCTTGAGGCAATTGAGACATTTCAAAGCGAATTGTTCCAGTTGCATCATTAATCATAACCCCTTTACTATTGCGGGTATCTTTGTCTTGAGATATTACCGGCGCAGCTTCTTCAAAAGTGAATTTTTTATTAAGAATGTCTGTGCGAATAGAGTCAAGGCGTCCAATTGCCGCAGTTAAGTCGCTGTCAGAAACTTTGGGGCGAAGTAAGATGTGGCGAGTATTGATGCGATCTCCTCTTTTCTCAATGAGCTGAATGATGTGATACCCATATTGAGTTTCAACGATTTTAGAAACTTTCTTTGGATCGTTGAGGTTAAACGCTACTGCAGCATATTCGGGTTCAAGGTGTCCACGTCCCATAAATCCGATTTCTCCACCACGAACACTACTACCATCTTCGGAGTATAGAATTGCCAATGTAGAGAATTCGCTTTCGCCATTATTTACACGATTGGCATAGTCGCGTAGTCGAGCTTTTACATCTTCAATTTCTTGTCGAGGAATAATCGGGTTAATGGTGATTATTTGCACTTCAACTTGCATGGGGACAAATGGAATGCTATCTTGTTGTAAAGAGCCGAAATAATTTCTTACGTCAGAAGGGGTTGTCTTAAGATTTTTAGAGAGCGACGATTGTACTTGTTGTATTCGTGATTGATTTTTCCACATTTCCGACATTTCTTCGCGTAACTGTGGGATAGTTTTGCGAAAATATTGCTCAACTTTCTCTTTTGAACCAAGATTTGTAATATAATAGTTGAGACGGCTGTCAACTTGTTGTTGAATCATCGAGTTTTGAGCTTCTATTGTGTCAAGATCGGCCTGATGAAGAAATAATTTTTCGATAGCAATACGCTCGGGAATCACGCAATATGGGTCACCTTTAATTGAGGTCTTTTCATATTGCATTTGTTGATACATTGATTCTATTTCAGATTTGTAAATTAATTGGTCGCCAATGACCCATGCGACTTCTTCTGCAATGTTGTTTTGTGAAATTAACGAAAACGAAGCAATTGCCGAGAATATGATACTTAAAGTAATATGTTTAATTTTCACGTTGATATATGTTTTGTCTAATTTATTTTATTCTACAAAGTTAACCTATCTTTTTGAATTTATTATTCAAAAATGACATATTATTTTATTTTTTCAATATTTTTGGCAATGTAAGAGTCTGTAAATAGTTGTGTTTTATAAAAAAAAGTGCTGCGTCAAAAATAAATTGAAACAGCACCATTTAATATTGGGGTAATGGAATATCTATTTAGATGATACTTTGTCTAAAACTTTATTATTGATTTTTACCGGGTATTTGGCTTTGAGATTTTCAATCCATTCTTTTTCAAGCTTGGCTTGATAGTCAGATGTTACTTGACCTCTCACATCGGTCGCTTCTTCGGGAGATGTCAATTGTTTTCCCATGTATCCGAAGTAGCATTGCCATTTGTTTTTCTCGTTAGCTGGTTTCTCTCCTCCAAATGCGATGTAATCAACGATGTTGTTTTCACCCTTAGCAGCAATTACACGTTCAACTCTAATATCTTTGCGACCAAATTGTTGACGCATTGTAGGTGCAACAGAGTCAATGTCGAGCACTTTGCCTTCCAAGAATTTTTGAGCTTCGTTCATGATTGAATCGTTTGAAGCAAAAATTACAAATCCTTTATATTTGGGAGATGTCCAATTGTCGTATTTTGCGCGATTGGCTTGGAAATATTGTTCTAACCCTTCCTTGTCTTTAGATGCTTTTTCCCAAACGTTACGATTGCTTATTTCAAATAAAAGAATGCCGTCGCGATATTCGTTTACGAGATTGCGAAATTCGGGATAGAAGTCTTCAAGGTGACGACGTTCATAGTCGATAGACGCCGAGTTCATTGCTGTTTCGAGGTTGCTGTCAATTTGTGATATTCCAAAACTAACCTCTTTGGAAATTACGCATGACAAAGACTTGAAAATGTTTTTTAATGCAACTGTTTCTTTACCTACTTTGATGATAGGCATTTCGCTGTTGGCATATTTGGCAATGAAAGTAGAGTCGAATGTTCCGTGTTTTTGGAGATCCTTGATTACTTTATTGTAGTTTTTTTGAATAATAGAGGTGTTGTGCTTGTTGCGCATTTTTGAAGCCATCTCTTTTTCGGGAAGAAATCCACGTTCGTCGTTATTGATTGCCATAATGATACCGGGTTTGCATTCTTCAAGAGGACTGACTCCTTTGCTGCCATTGCGATATATTATGTGCCAACCAAATTGAGTTTTAATTGGTTTTGACATTTCTCCATCTCGTAATGCAAATGTTGCTGATTCAAATTCGGGAACCATTTGACCTACACCAAACCAGCCGAGTTCGCCACCTTTTTGACGAGACCCACATTCAGATTCAGCGCTTGCTACATCGCTAAAAGATGCACTTAGTTCGGCAGGTGATTTAGACGTAAGTAAGTTGTAGATTGAGTCAATTCGAACTTTTGCCTTGTTGGCATCTTCGGTCGATTTGCCATGAGTGAGTTTGAGAATGTGTTTTGCGCTTACTTGTCCTTGAGAAGGGCGTCGGTCGTTTACCATTATGATGTGGAATCCGGCAAATGTTTCAACGATATCGGAAATGTCGCCGGTAGAAGTGTCCCATGCAGCTTTTTCAAATGAATATGGCCAACGATTTGCAACAATCCATCCCATTAGTCCTCCGCGTTGACTTGTAGAACGGTCGGTAGAATATTTGGCTGCTAATTCGGCAAATGTACCATTGCCAGCTTTGATTTCTTTGCGAATACTATCAAGACGTGTTTTTGAAGCTTTGTTTTTTAATGGATCCTCAGAAATGTGAATCATTATGTGGCTCACATTTACCTCTTCTTGCATGCGATTATATGCTTCACCAACAAGGCGATCAAGTGTAGAATCATCTGTTAAGTAAGGTTGTGCCAATTCGTTGCGATGCCCATTGAGCTCGTTGCGAAATGATGCGGTTGTGTCAATTCCGGCAGCTTCGGCATCGGCAACTTTGAGTTTGTAGGTTACAAACATGTCAACGTATTCGTTAATAGTTTGTTTTTCTACTTGTTGTGAGTTGTTTTTATTGTATAGGTATTCAAATTCGCTCAACTTGACATCTTTCCCATTTACAGTCATTAATACGGGATCGTCATTTTTAGCTGATGCGCTTAAGATTGTAGTGGCAATTAGGGCCAAGGATACAAGACGTTTATTCATTGTTTATTAGTTTATTGTTAAATTGCAACAGGTTGCTTTTATGATATTACAAAAATATATAGAGATATAACGTAAAACGCATAGGTTTTATTATATCTCTATATTATAATTTATCATAATCCCATTGAAAGAATTATGGGGATATTAATTATTAATGTGAAGCACTATAATTAGGAGCTTCGCTTGTAATTGCTACATCGTGTGGGTGACTTTCGGCTACTCCGGCATTTGTGATGCGAGTGAATTTTGCAGTGTGAAGTTTTTCAATATTTTCAGCTCCACAATATCCCATGCCAGCGCGAAGTCCTCCTAGGATTTGGTATACCACTTCATATAGTGTGCCTTTATAGGGCACACGAGCTGCGATGCCTTCGGGTACAAGCTTTTTAGCATCATTTTCGTTGGCTTGGAAGTAACGGTCTTTAGAGCCTTTTTCCATAGCTTCGAGTGATCCCATGCCACGATATGCTTTGAATTTACGTCCATTATAGATGATTGTACTACCTGGAGATTCTTCAACACCGGCAAGCATACCACCAAGCATAACGGAATATGCTCCTGCGGCAAGCGCCTTTACGATATCACCTGAATAACGGATGCCTCCATCGGCAATCAAGGGAACCCCTGAGCCTTCAAGGGCTTTTGCTACATCATATACGGCACTTAATTGAGGAACGCCTACCCCGGCAATAACACGAGTTGTACAAATAGAACCTGGTCCGATACCAACTTTGACACCATCGGCACCATTTTCAACGAGATATTTGGCAGCTTCGCCTGTTGCAATATTGCCTACAACCACGTCAATGTAGGGGTATTTTTCTTTGATGGCTTTCAATACGCCAACTACACCTTTTGTGTGTCCGTGAGCTGTGTCGATTACGATTGCGTCAACTCCAGCTTCAACAAGAGCGTCAACTCGCTCCATGCTGTCACCGGTTACGCCTACACCTGCTGCTACTCGTAAACGACCGAGAGAGTCTTTACATGCGTTGGGCTTATCCTTGGCTTTGGTAATATCTTTATATGTAACAAGCCCAATCAAGTGATTTTCGCTGTCAACAACCGGAAGTTTTTCAATTTTGTGTTGTTGAAGAATTTCAGCTGCTTCTTCAAGATTGGTTGATTGGGTTGTTGTAACGAGATTTTCTTTGGTCATTACTTCGTCGATAGGACGGTTGATGTCGTGCTCAAAACGTAAATCGCGGTTTGTAACAATGCCTACGAGTTTGTTGTTGTCGTCAACAACAGGAATGCCACCAATGTGATATTCTTTCATCATATTGAGAGCATCGTTAACTGTACTTCCGCATTTAATAGTTACGGGATCGTAAATCATACCATTTTCAGCGCGTTTTACGGCATGAACTTGGCGAGCTTGCTCGGCAATTGACATGTTTTTGTGAATAACACCGATGCCACCTTCACGAGCAATTGCAATAGCTAACTGTGCTTCAGTAACGGTATCCATCGCTGCCGACACAATCGGAGAATTTAATGTGATGTTACGAGAGAATTTTGTCTTTAGGCTGACACAGCGGGGGAGAACTTCCGAATAAGCCGGAATCAAGAGGACATCATCAAAAGTGAGTCCGTCCATTTTTACACGATCTGCAATAAATGACATAAAAACGATGTTTTGAATTTTATTGCACGCAAAGTTACAAACTTTTCATGAAACAATCATCATTCTATTCCCTTATTTTGACTAAATTTTTATGTATTTTTACAAATTATTTGAGTAAAAATATAAGAATTAGAGACTAAACTATTTAATGTAACGCTCCAAGAGAATGTAATTTGCCTCTTGGAGTGTGTGAAATAATGAGTTTTAAGAGTTGTTAATAGATTGGGAGACTAATGATTTTGTTTTAGAGTAGAACTATTGTTCATTTGGAGTTTCGTTATAATACTTCTTTTCATAAGCGTTGAAAACTTTGATGATTGCCACGAAGATGCCGATTAAAATGAATGTTGCCATAATTGTATTTCTTTAATATTGTTGATTTGATTATGGCACAAAGGTAATAGGAGGTATGGGCAATAATGTGGCGCACGAAATAAAAATAATGTTAATTATACCATGTGCGAAATAAATTAAGTCATCTATGTTGGTTAAGACTTAGATGACCTGTTTATTTGCTATGCTATGTTGTTTTTATTTTAGTATTGCATCGGCGAGTGCTTCCATAGCTGAGAGGTCGCTTTGTTTCATTGTAGAGCGTATTGTTATCATGGGTTCAACGATGTCAAGCTCTTTCATTTTACCGAGCATTTCTTTCATTACGCGACCTGCCGATGGAGCCCATGAACCGTTTTCAATAATACCTACACGACGCTTTTGATAGGCTTTGAGTTTTAGGTGGTGTAAGAAGTCGTACATTGGGGGGAATACATCGCCATCATACGACGAAGCTGCGACTACCATTCTTCCATATCTGAACGCATCTTCAACGGCTTCGGCCATGTCGTCGCGACTTAAATCAGTAATTGCAACTTTCTTTGCTCCCTTTTCTGTTAGTATTTCAGCTAATTTCAATGCTGCAGCTTTTGTGCCACCGTGAATTGATGCGTAAGCGATGAAAATTCCATCGGTTTCAACTTCATATTTGCTCCATGTGTCGTAAAGACCTATGTAATATTCAAGATTTTCAGTGAGAATAGGTCCATGAAGAGGGCAGATGTGTTTTACGTCAAGCGCTGCGAGTTTTTTGAGTAGTGCTTGCACCGAAATGCCATATTTGCCACATATATTAAAGTAATATCGACGTGCTTCGCAAGCCCAATCTTCGTTGTGAGACAATGCTCCAAATTTACCAAATCCATCGGCAGAGAAAACTACCTTGTCGGCATGGTCGTATGTAACCATAACTTCGGGCCAATGTACCATTGGAGCCATTATAAATTGGAGGGTATGAGTGCCGAGACTTAATTTTTCATATTCATTTACTGCAATCGTACGCCCATTGAAATCTACTCCTTCAAAAAATTGAGGAAGCATAGCGATGGCTTTTGTTGAAGCTACCACTTTCATGTCGGGATATTTAGCCATTGCAGCAGCGATATTTCCGGCATGGTCGGGTTCCATGTGTTGCACAATTAGATAGTCGGGAGCGCGACCATCAAGTGCCTCTTCAAGATTTTTCCACCATTTTTTGCTCATGCGACGATCGACGGTATCCATTATCGCAATCTTTTCGTCGATAATGAGATAAGAATTATACGAAATCCCATTGGGAATTATATACTGACTTTCAAACAAGTCGAGCGTAGTGTCATCAACACCAATATATTTGATTGTAGAGGTAATATTCATAATCATAATTTATTTATTGTTTATATTAACAAATATCACTCCAAATATTTCATAGATAGAACTATTATATAAGATTTTTTGGCTTTGTGGCTTGGAATTCTTTGAGGTAGGAGGGGGTTGAATAGGCGAGATCAAGGAATTGCTTTTGTGAGAATGCTCGATCAGATAGTGCCATCATGTCAACGGCCAACGGGTGTATGTTGTCAATGAAACGAACACCGGGGTGTGATTCAAGTAATTCTTTTGCCTTGACGCTACCATTACCAAAGAAAATCAGTTTTTCGCCTTTGTCGAGCCATTCATGATAAGATGTTTCATCAAGGATCAATGGTGTAGGAGCGAGTTGTGAGTTGAGAGCCATGTCGTAAACGGCAGTATAAACTTCCATGCGACGAGCATCAATCATAGGTACAAACAACGCCTCGGGGTCGATGTCGTGCTTGAACATTACCGATACTGCCATGATTTGCAATGTGTCAATGCCAATGAGAGGAATGTCAAGGGCATAGGCAAGACCTTTTGCTTCACTTAACCCAATGCGAAGACCTGTGTAACTGCCGGGACCAATACTAACCGCAACAGCATCGAGTGTCATCTCTTTTTCGTGAATAAAATCAAGACAGGCTTTAATATAGCCACTCAATAGTGCTGCATGATTTTGACCTTGGAAGTCTTCAAAGTGAGTTAAAATCATGCCTTCGGCTGTTACTGCAACCGAACAAACATTGGTAGAAGTTTCGATATTTAATATTACTGCCATTTTTTTTGTAAGATTTTCGCTACAAATTTACGCATTTTCAACCTTAAAACTTAACTTTGCAGAAAATAAATATAAAAATTGTATTAGAATGCTCTTATCAATGACAGGATTTGGCAAATCGGTTGTCGAAATCCCAAATAAAAAAATCACTGTTGAGATAAAATCACTCAATAGTAAACAACTTGATTTGTCAGCGAGAGTGCCGGCAGCATATCGCGAGAAAGAACTTGAAATGCGTAATCACATTGTTCATCGTCTTGAACGAGGTAAGGTGGATTTATGTGTGCATGTTGAAACGATAGTAACTGAAACACCAGCAACGCTTAATATCCCTTTGATGGCTCAATATAAGAAACAGATTGAGGCTATGTCACAGGAGTTGTCCATCCCAATGCCTGAAGATTGGTATAGTGTGTTGTTGCGTATGCCTGAAGTGATGAAAACCGACAATGCCAATACGTTAAGTGATGAAGAAAGTGCAGCATTGCTTAAAGCCGTTGATGAAGCCGTTGAGTCGTTGATGCAATTCCGTCGTGAAGAGGGCAAAAAACTTGAAGAGTTCTTTACTCAACGCATTGAGAATATTCGTGCTCGATTGAGCGAGGTGCCTCAGTATGAGGGCGAACGTATAGCAAAGATACGAGCCAGAATAGAAGAAGGTTTGGCAAAGATTAAAGAAATAGACTATGACAAGTCGCGACTTGAACAAGAAATGATTTTCTATATCGAAAAGCTTGATGTTAATGAGGAGAAACAACGTCTTTCTCAACATTTGGATTACTTTATTGAGACAATGAATGCAGAACATGGTCAAGGAAAGAAGCTCGGATTTATTTCGCAAGAAATGGGACGCGAAATAAATACTCTTGGGTCAAAAAGTAATCATGCCGAAATGCAAAAGCTTGTGGTGAGAATGAAAGATGAACTTGAACAAATCAAAGAGCAGGTGCTCAATGTAATGTAATATCTATGGCAGGAAAAATTATAATCATATCGGCTCCGTCAGGCTGTGGAAAATCTACTATAATAAATGCAATTCTTGCTGAAGGAAAAATAGATATGCAGTTTTCGGTATCTGCGACCAATCGATCTCCTCGTGAAGGAGAGAAACATGGGGTGAATTATTTCTTTTTTTCAGACGAGGAATTTCGCAAAGCGATAAGTGAAGACGCCTTTGTAGAATATGAAGAAGTTTATCCTGGACGGTTTTATGGTACACTCAAAAGTGAAGTGGCGCGTATTTGCGAGGCCGGACACAATGTAGTGTTGGATATAGATGTGAAAGGTGGAGTTAATGTGAAGAAACTCTACGGCGAGCAAGCACGTAGTATATTCATTATGCCTCCAAGTGTAGAGGAGTTGCGGCGTCGTCTTGAAGGACGAGGTACTGATAGTGCCGAAGTTATTGATGAACGAGTGGGTAAGGCTGAATTTGAAATAGGTTTTGCTGAAGATTATGACTATCAAGTTGTAAACGATGATTTGGCAATAGCCATAGCACAAACGGCCTCTTTGATAGAGGAATTTGTGAAATAAGACTATATTTCCGAGGAAAATGAGAAGAGTTGTGGGCATATTTGGAGGTTCGTTTAACCCTGTGCATAGGGGACACATTATGCTTGCCCGGTATTTGAGTCAGAATTCAAGCCTTGATGAAGTGTGGCTCACACTTTCTCCTCAAAATCCATTGAAAATATCAAATGAATTACTTGATGACAGTCATCGGTTAGCGATGTTGAAGTTGGCAACAGAGGGGATAGATGGGGTGGAGGTGTGTGATATTGAATTGACAATGCCTCGACCATCATATACAATAAATACACTTGAAGAATTATCTCGTCGTTATCCTCAAGATTCTTTTAAGATCGTGATAGGAGGAGATAATTGGAATATATTTGATAAATGGAAAGATTATTGTCGCATTATAGATGAATATGGGGTGGTGATATATCCTCGTCCGGGTTACCAATTAAACTCCATAACCAACAAAAATGTTGAAGTAGTTGAAGCTCCTCTTGACGATGTGTCGAGCACGGAGATTAGAGATGCAATCGCAAAAAACATTGATATGAGCGAATTGTTACCACCAAGAGTGTGGAATTATATAAAAGAAAACAAATTATACATATGAATATATGGGACAAGCAGCGCTAAATAATAACACATTGGCATTTATTGCATTGTGTAATGAGTTCTGTATGGCAATAGAGAATGCTCGAGAATGTGAACGAGAAGAATTTATAACCAATATGGTGCGATTATTGCCTCGTATTTATATTGCAGCAAATGATTTAAAAGTGGAGTCTCTTAGAGAAGATGAAGATTCTTATCTTGAAAGTGTTCTTGATGAAGATTACTATGAGTCGGCTCGTCGCAATGTAGAAAATCTAATGGGTGCTGATGATATGTATCTTGAAGTGTTTGAGGAGGATATGAAATATTCCGACACTCCTATTGCTGCAAGTGTTTCGGAATCACTTGCAGATCTTTTTCAAGTGATGTATAATTTTGTGGAAACAATCAAAGAGGCTCCTCAAGAGATGATACCTCTTGCATTAGTGGCAATTAAAGAAGATTTTGCAGGTTATTGGAGCCGAATTCTTTGTAATGTAATGCGTCCACTCAATCACCTTCGCCACAATGCAAATGATGAAGATGAATATTAACCCTAAACTATATAATCAAACATGGAAAATTCAATGAGATATATCAGCGACTTAATGTCGTTTATGGATAGCAGTGTGATTAATTTCTATGCTGTGAAAACTATTCGTGAGCGTTTAGATACCAATGGGTTTGAGTGTATTGATGCTGCTGATAAGTGGCAGTTAAAACCCGGTGGAAAATATTATGTAGTGAAAAATAATTCGGCGATATTTGGCTTTGTTGTAGGGAAAGGAGGTGCAACATCCGGATATAAAATTATCTCTGCCCATAGCGATTCTCCATGTTTTCGCATTAAACCAAATCCCGAAATGGTGAGTGATGGAGGGATGATGAAACTAAATACTGAAGTATATGGTGGACCTATCCTTTATACGTGGTTTGATCGTCCATTGTCTATTGCGGGACGTGTGATGCTTCGCACCGATGACCCTCTTAATCCCGAAACTCGCTTGGTGAAGTTTGACCGTCCGTTGATGACAATTCCCCACCTCGCTATCCACTTCAACCGTGCCGTAAACGAAGGTAATCCACTTTCGCGTCAAAAAGATATGCTTCCTATTATAGGTCAAATAAATGATATAGCCGAAAAAAACGGTTATGTATTGAGATTGGTTGCTGAGGAACTTAGAGTTAGTGAGTCAGATATTATTGATTTTGACTTATCGCTCTATGACACAACAAAGGCATGCCTTGTGGGGGTAAATAATGAATTTATCACTTCGGGTCGTATTGATGATTTAAGCATGGCTCATGCTGCGATGACTGCATTGCTTGAATCGGGCGAATGTGGTCAAACACGTGTTATGGCAATATTTGACAATGAAGAAATCGGTAGTGGAACAAAACAAGGGGCAGCATCGCCTGTTCTCAATCATATTTTGCGTCGCATTAATGCTTGTCAAGGTGGTAATGAGGAGGATTATTTGCGTGCAGTGGCTCGCTCGTTTATGGTGTCGGCCGATAATGCACATGCCGTCCACCCCAACTATGTAGAAAAACAAGATCCTACAAATCACCCGGTGCTTGGTGGTGGACCGGTAATCAAGATAAATGCCAATTGCAAATATATGACCGATGCCGATTCGGCAGCTGTGTTCAAAACCATTTGTGAACGAGCAGGAGTACCTTGCCAATATTTTGTAAATCATAGTGATGTAGCAGGAGGTTCAACGCTTGGAAATATTTTAACTTCTCAAATAGATCTTCGAGGAGTAGATATGGGGGCTGCAATGTGGGGAATGCACTCTGTTCGTGAGACAGCTTCAACGATTGATCATATTTATATAATTCGAGCTTTCACTGAATTCTTTAACTGCTAAAATAACTATGATAGATTATAAAAGAAAAAGCATCGCTATTGCGATGCTTTTTTGTAATCTTCAAGTAGTGCCTGCGGCTTACTTTCTGATACCGAGCTCTTTTTGTGCGATGATGGCGCGATAACGAGTGATGTCTTTTTTCTTGAGATAATCAAGAAGACGACGACGTTTACCAACGAGCATTTTGAGAGCTCTCGCAGTGCTATAATCTTTGTGATTTGACTTCAAGTGTTGAGTCAAATGAGCAATACGGACTGAGAATAATGCTATCTGAGCTTCAGGTGAGCCAGTATCAGTCTTGCCCTTACCGTATTTCTCAAAGATTTCTACTTTTTCTTCAGAATTCAAGTGCATTCTTTTGAAATTTTAAGTGTTAATAAAAAATTGAGCACACAAAGGTAGGTATTTTTTTTTGAATACCCAAATCTCTTTGCGTATAAATCCTAATATTTAGTCAAGATTGGCTTTGTCTTTTACCGGATTGCGGTAGTGAATCTTGTTTTCAATATATTCTTGAGTTGCAATAAGAGTAGGTTTCGGGAGTTTTTCGTAATAACGAGAAATGTCGATCTGCTCAGAATTTTCTGAAATTTCTTCAAGGTTATCATTGACTGACGCGTATTCTTGAAGTTTTTTGTCAAGATCGTGTTTCATTTCTCCGGCGATTTGATTAGAACGTTTTGCAATGATGCACACAGTTTCATATACATTGCCTGTGTCTTTAGAAAGCTCAATCATGTCGCGAGTCACCGTGTTAAGGGGCGCATTTGTTTTTTTGTAATCCATAATTATATTATTATCGTTTATTTTATTCTTTAGTGTATCTGGTTGCAATTTTGTAAATGTTATCGGCTTCTTCTCTGTTTTTACTATCGGGGTAATTGTTGATGAATGAATAATACTCATCTATAACATCGCGAAAACGATCGGCTTTCTTTTCTTCAACGCTAAGGTTTGCTTCTTGATATCGCGCTTTTAAAATGAGCATCTCTAAATCTTCTTTGTATTTTGAGTAAGGATATGTTTTTATTGCATTGCGAGCTACGATAACAGCTGATTGGTAGTTGTTGCCAAGGTAGGTACCTAAATTGTAATAAAGTTGGGCGTTTTGTAACTCTTTGAGAGTGAGTTTGTCTTGTAACTCGAAAATTGCATTTTGTGCGATAGAAACTTTGTCGCTTTTAGGAAAGTAGTCAAGAAATGCTTGTAATTCTTCAATGGCCTTTATTGTGCCACTTTGGTCGAGTTGAGGTTCGGGGGAGTCAAGATAGTATCCATATCCACAATGGAAGCGAGCTAACTCGGTGTATTTGCCTTTAGGATAGCGAGAGTAATATGTTTGAAAGTAAAGACTTGCATCAAGATATTCTCTATTTTCATAATGACTCATGGCTAATAGATATAGTGATTCTTCGGCCTTTTCTGTACCCTTAAATACGGTAACTACATCTTTTAAGATTGTATATGATTGAACATATTTTTTTTGAGCAAAAGCACGTTTTGCATATTCAAGCTTGTAGTCGGGATCACTACTCTTTTGCGCTCGTTGGTATTCGCCACAAGAACAAAGGAATAGAACAGATAATAAAACTGCTAAAAATCTAAACATCTTAATGATAATTAATCGTTCAATTTGCAAAGTTAGTAATTATTGGTGAGATATTTTAATGTCATCCTCAAAAAATGAGTTAAAAGAGGTTTATATATTATATTTAATGAGTATTAGTGTGCCGTTTTTTATTTTTGTAGTATATTTGCGAAAAATAAATATTGTAATAAAACTTTAACACATGAAAAAAGAATTAACCTTATTGTTTTTGTGTGCTACTTTGGTATGTGGTGCAAAAAATTTAGTTTACCATGATGCCCGTCAATTTCCATTGTTGGGATCTGTTGTCCCCGTAGAAGAGGGATATACTCGTTTTCCTGATTCGTTGAAGTCGCAAGTGAAGCGAGAGTTGTTATATACATTAGGAACAAATACTGCTGGTATGGCAATCCGATTTTCGTCAGATGCTACGGCATTAAGCGCCAAGTGGGTATCTACGTTGGAGTTGGAAATGAACCATATGACTCCTGTTGGTATTAGAGGGTTGGATTTATATACACTTGATGAAAACAATGAATGGACATTTGTAAGTAGCGTGCGCCCTACGGTAAATAAGAAGGCTTCAAAATATTCAATCGTAAGTGGAATGGAAAAGAAAATGCGAGAGTATCTTCTTTATATGCCTTTGTATGATGGTATTGATAGTCTTTATATAGGTATTGATTCTACTGCAGTGATAGAGCACCCCAAAGTTAATCTCCCAAGTCGAGAAAAACCAATTGTTGTATATGGCACAAGTATTACCCAAGGAGCATGTGCATCACGACCAGGTATGGCTTATACCAATATTCTTGAACGTGAAATGAATCGGGAGTTCTATAACTTTGGATTCAGTGGCAATGGTCAGCTTGACATGGAGGTTGCTCCATTGTTAGCATCGGTTGATGCCGGTTTGTATATTTTTGATTGTTTGCCCAATAATACAGCACCACAGTTAAAAGAACGAATAGAACCATTCTATCGTTATTTGAGAGAAAAACGTCCGGAAGTACCAGTGTTGTTTATAGAAAGTCCTCTATTCCCGATAATGCGATATAATAAGGGAACAGCCGATGCTATTAATGAAAAAAATGAAGTGTTAAAGGCGTTTTTCGCAAAATTACAAGCCGAAGGAGAAACAGAAATCTATTATATGGAGGCAGAGGAAATAATGGGAGGAAATACTGAATTTACAGTTGATAATTATCACTTTACCGATTTGGGTTTCCGTTATTTTGCCGACAAACTCAAACCTATTATTAAAACTATTGCGAAATAATTAACTAATATAAAACAATTAAATTTTTATGAATAGATTCAGACAACTTACAGTCGCAATGTCGATTGTAGCTGCCATGATGTTTAATTCGGCGATGGCATTATCGCCAAAACGCGAGATGCGTTCAACATGGTTTACAACAGTGTGGGGGATTGACTGGCCCTCAATACAAGGTGCTACTACTTCAGCTCAAACAACACAGAAGGCTGAAATGATTGAATATCTCGATGGATTTGCTAATACAAATATGAATGGTTCTTGTTTTCAAGTTCGTTCGATGGCTGACGCAATGTATCCATCTAAGTATGCTCCTTGGTCAAGTTACTTGACCGGAACTCGTGGTAAAAACCCGGGATGGGATCCATTGGCATATTTTGTTGAAGAATCACACAAACGAGGTTTGGAAGCATATGTGTGGTTAAATCCTTATAGATGGTCAACAGGAACAAATTGGACAACATCGTTTGACCAAGAATGGCAAAATAACGATATGATTATTGCCGGAACATCTAATACCAGTTATAAGACATTTAATCCGGCATTGCCCGAAACTCGTCAACATATTGTGAATGTTGTAAATGAAATTCTTGACAACTATGCTATTGATGGAATCTTGTTTGATGACTATTTTTATGCAAGTGGAGGAACTTCAGAAAACTCATCAGCTCCCGACTATGATGATTATAAAGCAAGTGGAACAACAATGTCAATAGGGGATTGGCGTCGAGCAAATGTTAATCAAATGGTGAAAGATGTATATGAAGCAATTCAAGCAAAGCGTCCCGATGTGCGTTTCGGAATCTCTCCAGCAGGAGTTGCAGGAACATCATCATATAGTAAATATGGATTACCTTCACCTTCGTCTTATGGGGTTAAGGCTTCGGATTGGCAATATGCACAAATCTATTCAGACCCATTAGCATGGCTGAAGGCTGGTACAATTGACTTTATTTCTCCACAAATGTATTGGCCTACAACACACTCAACTGCTCCATTTGAGCCGTTGGTTAAGTGGTGGAGTTATGTGGGTAATTATTATGGACGTCATTTCTACTCAAGTCAAGAATCTGCCGATTTGGGTTCTGATGGAGAATTATCAAATACCACAAGTGGTTGGTCAGAAATGGCAAAACAAACTGAATTGACTCGTCAGTATGATGAAAATAATGCTCCCGGGATTATATATTATAGCGCCAAATATATTAATGGTCCAGAAACTACTGGTTTGGGTGATTACATGAAAGCAAATAAGTTTACCCACAAGGCGTTGACTCCGGTTGTGACATGGAAAACAAAAATAAATTATGATAAGGTTTCAAATCTTTCATCAACAGGTTCGTCTATTTCATGGGACGCTATGAGCAATGGCAATGCTATTATACGTTATACGGTTTATGCGATTCCATCGTCAATAACTCTTTCTGATGCACAAATGGCGAATGGTGATGGTATTAGTAATGAATATCTGTTAGGGGTATCATACTCATCAACATATTCAGTTCCATCGGATAAACAAGGTGATTACTATTATGCCGTGTGTGTATATGATGGTTATGGAAATGAATTTGAACCTGCAGTAGTTGGTTATCCCGAAGGAGAATCAACCGTTGTAACTCTTATGTCTCCTATAAACGGGGCTACAGTTGCTTGGACTGCTGATTTTTCGTGGTCGGCGGTAGCAAATGCTACATATACAATGGAAATTGCTGATAATAGTAATTTTACCAATGTACTAATCCAAAAGAAAGGTTTGGCTACCAATAAAGAGAGTGTTGATTTGTCTCAATTGGAGGAATCTAAAACATATTATTGGAGAGTATCTTGCACAGAGTCGGGAAAGTTGCCATCAGTGAGTAGTATAGAATCGTTCAAAACATCAGTAAAACCAAGTGCACCAATTGTGACATTGGTATCGCCAAGCAATGGTGCTACTTTTGAAGATGATTTTACGTTTGAATGGAATGGGGTAGATGTTGATACATATGAATTGCAAATTTCAACACTCAAAGATTTCTCAACAATCAAATATAAGAAAGAAATCACTGCCGGAGCATCAAAAATAACAGAACCAATGACTATTTCTTTATTAGGAAAAGGAGTGTTTTATTGGCGAGTATTGTCAAAAGATTCTCAAATGAAAACATCTACATCAGAGGTTCGATTATTTGAAATTACTAAAATAGTTGTTGGAAGTTTTGAACCGGGTTATACAATCAAACTTGATAAAGATACTTATGCAAAGGTGGGTGATATGGAATTTACAAACCTTTGGTTTCGCTCAACTTTGGAAGATTATGATAATATTACATTTGGCGAAGATGGCAAATTAAATCGCGGCTTCTGTGCGGTAGGTGATTATGTATATGTTGCAGGACGAACAGAAAATAGCACAAGTAGTACAATCTATCTTCGCAAAATGGATGGCAAAACAGGTGAAATCATCTCTGATTTAATACTTGGAGATGCGGGTAAAGTCGCTTATTATCCATGCAATGATGTAATGAAAGATTCAAAAGGGAATGTATGTATCTCAAATCTCACTCTTAATATTGGTTCAACACCATTAATGATTCATCAAGTTGATTTAGAAACAGGGGTATTGACCGAAGTGGCATCTTTGACCATGTCGGGACTTTCAAGTACTCGTATTGACCATGTATCGATATTAGGAGATGTAGAGTCGGGTGATTTTACAGTGTTTGGGGCTGTCTCAAAATCAAATATTGTTGTTCGTTGGACATTTGAAGATGGAGAAGAAGTTGCAACAACAACTTCAACACTCAAGTCGTTCTATCCAACAAGTACATCTGCAATGGGTATTGCTCCGGTTGTAATTCCGTTAAGTGAAAATGATGTGTTTATTTCAGGGGGAGATATGCACTTAACTCGTTACAACTTATCAACCGGACGAGTAACAGATTCATTTGCAAATAATGCTACATTGACACCAGAAGGTTATGAAATCAATGGAGGGGCATATTTTATACTTAATAATCAGAATTATTTGATTTATCCATATAGCGATTATAACACAATAGGTCATGCTTATAATTTGACAAAAGTAAATTCAAATTATGATTATAGCTCAATGGAGTTAATGTGGGAGTTCCCAAAAGGCACAATCGGTTCGGTAAATAGTTCTACAATGCAAGCTGAGGTGGATTATGTATGTGGCACAGATGGGATTGTTTATGTGTATGTATATGTGCCGGGAAATGGTATTGCAGCGTATATATTGAATGACACAAGTGCATCAGGAATTGAAACAGTAATGGCGCAAAATGATAACATTACGATAAAAGGCAATGACCTAAATATAGGAGATGTTGTTGACTATGTAGCTGTTTATAATCTTTATGGAATGCAATTGACCGAAGAAAATAATGTATCTTCAATTGAATTGAAATTGCCTTGTGGAGTTTATGTTATTGAGATTGAAAATGATGGAAATTTTCTTACAAAGAAAGTTATTATAAAGTGATAAGATCACAAATGTAAAGAAAAATGCCATACTCAACGAGTGTGGCATTTTTCTTTGTTGTTTTTGGTTGTTAAATTAATGAATAATAAGACTTAAAAATAGTAATAATAGTAGTAAAATAGAGGAATAATTATTAAGTTTGCATAATAATTGCAAATATGGTGTAGTTTAAGACGATATAAGGATTATATATGAACGATAAGAATTTTTCTATTAAGGAGTTTTATGATAAGCACCAAGTGTGGTTGCATTGTATATTGGTGTTAATTGCATCAATAGTATTAGGATGGATTTCGGTGTTATTTATGGACTATTGGACAAATCATGGGAAATCCGAAATTGTCCCAAGTGTAGTTGGGTTAGATTATATCGAAGCGACAAGTATTCTTGAATCAAAAGATTTTGAAGTTGAAATAGATTCAATATACGATAAAGAGGCAAAGTATGGTCAGGTGTTGGCTCAATCTCCAAATGGAGCAGAGGAGGTAAAGTATGGGCGTACTATTTATCTAAAGATAAATTCAACGAGTCCTGAGGTCGTTCAAATTGTGGAAGAATTAACTCATATTGCATCTATGCAAGCACAAAATATGTTGACAGCGTTAGGATTTACTAACATTAAAGTGAAAGAAGTGCTTGGAGCAAATGATGATGAGGTTATAGAAGTGAGAAGTAATGGTCGTCAAGTAGAGATGGGGGATAAACTCCCTGTTACTGCCGAAATAGAGTTGACGGTAACTTATGCGCCTAATGAAAAAATGTATATTGATACCTTATCGGTAGAGGATGCAAATTTATTATTAAACGATACGTTGCAATTAGAAGCTATAATTTGATATTATAGAATGAATTATTTAGAACAAGACGATTTAGATGATGAAATGCAATTGTTGTCAGATGTAGAACCTGGCGATGATGGAAATGGGATGTATGAGCATTTTCGATTTGTGGCTGAAAAAGGACAAGCATTATTGCGTGTTGATAAATTTTTGGTGGCTCGAATGGAAAAATCATCACGAAATCGGATACAACAAGCTGCAGATGCAGGCTGTATATTAGTAAATGGAAAGGCTGTCAAATCAAATTATAGAGTAAAGCCTTTTGATATTGTAACTATTGTAATGGATAGACCTCGTTATGAATTAGAAATCATAGCCGAAGATATTCCATTAGATATAGTATATGAAGATGATCAATTATTGGTTGTGAATAAGCCTCCGGGATTAGTCGTTCATCCTGGACATGGAAATTATCATGGCACTTTGGTAAATGCCTTAGCATATCATTTTAAGGATAATCCCGACTATGATGTGAATGATCCTCGTATGGGGTTGGTTCATCGTATAGATAAAGATACCTCGGGTTTGCTAGTAGTTGCAAAAACACCTGATGCAAAGACGCATTTAGGAAAGCAATTTTTCAATAAAACAACTAAGCGAGAATATGTGGCGATAGTGTGGGGAACACCATCGCCGGCATTAGGGCGTATTGAAGGTAATATAGGGAGAAGTCCAAAAGATAGATTGCAAATGATGGTATTCCCGGATGGGGATATGGGAAAACATGCTGTGACACACTATGAAACAATTGAGAGCTTTGGTTATGTGTCGGTTGTGAAGTGTCGTTTGGAAACAGGACGGACTCATCAGATACGCGTTCATATGAAACATATTGGGCATCCGTTGTTAAATGATGCTCGTTATGGGGGAGACCAGGTATTGAGGGGGACAACAAGTGCTAAATATCGTCAATTCGTGTCAAATTGTTTTGAAGTATGCCCTCGACAGGCATTACACGCTCGTACTCTTGGCTTTGTTCACCCAAAAACAGGAGAAGAATTATTTTTCTCTGCAGAAATACCTTTAGACATGACAACCATGATTGAGAAATGGCGTGTTTATATGTTGGCAAATAAATAAAATTCTATAAGAAATTGTATCAATTATATGATATATAAATAATTTGTGTTATCTTTGAATTATAAATTGAAAATACTCAGAAATGAATAATCAATATACAACCCCTGAAGAGTTTAAGGATATCGCTCCATTTGATGATTGTGACTTTAGTGATAAAATGGCGCAATTAGTAAAAGAACCAGGATTTGAGCATGCGATAAAATATGTGATGCCCGATGCTGATTATCCAAAATTTGTGGAAGGGTTACTCCAAATAAAAAATAAACAAGAATTCCAATATATGATTGTCGCTCCATTTTTGGAAATATTGATGAAAAAGACCACATCGGGACTTTCAATCAGTGGAGTTGAGAATATTAGCAAAGATAAATGTTATACATATATTTCAAATCATAGAGATATAGTATTAGATGCATCGTTCTTGAATATGCTGTTATGGAAGAATGGATTTTTGACAACAGAGATTGCAATTGGAGATAACTTGCTGGTATATGAATGGATTAGCGATTTGGTAAAGCTAAATAAGAGCTTTATAGTAAAGCGAAATCTCAAAATGTTGAAAGCTTTAGAGGCCGCAAAGCAATTGTCAAAATATATTCATCATGCAATTAATGAAAAGCATGAATCGGTGTGGATTGCTCAGCGTGAAGGTCGTTCAAAAGATTCAAATGACTTTACACAAGAAAGTTTGATTAAAATGATAGGGCTGGCAGGAGGAGGATCTTTATTGGAAAATCTTAAGCATATAAATTTGTTGCCTGTATCAATATCATATGAATATGATCCTAATGATTATCTAAAGGCTCGAGAATTTTTACTAAAACAAAGAGATCCCGAGTATAAAAAGACTCAGAGAGATGATTTGTTTAGTATGGAAACGGGATTGTTGCAATACAAGGGACATGTACATTTTACTGTGGGAAAATGTATTAATTCAGAGTTAGATAAAATATCTTCAACAGCCGACCGAGTAGAAATATTATCGGTAGCATGTAAATCAATTGATGATATGATTCATGGGGGATATTATATCTATCCAATCAATTATATTGCATATGATAAATTAGAGGGAAAACAACAATTTGCTGAAAATTATACCATTGAAGAGGTTGAAGCATTTGATAAGTATATTGATAATCAATTGGCGAAAATCGATGATATTCCAGATCTAAGTGAAGATGATATGTCATATATGCGTCAAATGATACTGACAATGTATGCCAATCCCTTAAAGAATAAGCTAAATGTAACTCAATAATAATGAGATTGCCTATTCTGCAGATGATAATATTTCTACTACTAAATGGTGTGGTAGATTATTATTTATATAAACTAATCAAATGCCGTAGTAAAAATAAGATATGGGCAAAGTGTCAAGCTTTGTTTTCAATTATTATCGCAATTGCCATTGTGGGCATAATATGTTTGCCACGACGTACAGGTTCTGACGATACATTGTATTTTATAATGTATGGTTTAATATCGTATTTTAGCATCTATTTACCCAAATATACATTTTTGATATTTGATTTATTTGCAAAAATTCCTAAATTATTGGGACATAAACGATGGAAGTTTGTCTCAAAGATTGGGATAATAGCAGCGATAATAACATTTGTATTAATGTGGTGGGGTGTTTTCAATAGAAGTAATATTAAAGAAAAAAATGTTGAAGTTGAGATTGCTTCATTACCTAAATCGTTTGATGGTTATAGAATTGCACAAATATCAGATTTACATTTAGGATCATATAATAAAGATACAACGTTTGTTGCTAAATTAGTTGAAAGATTAAATTTGTTAGAAGTTGATGCAGTTGCATTTACAGGCGATATTGTGAATCGAAACTCATCTGAATTACTGCCTTTTGTTGAGACATTGTCGAAAATCAAATCAAAAGATGGAGTTTTTTCAGTATTAGGAAATCATGATTATGGCGACTATAGCGAATGGGAGTCAGATGATGCAAAAAAAGCAAACATGCAACTAATGTATGATTTGCAAAAGCAAATGAAATGGCGATTGTTACTAAATGAATATGCAACAGTATATCGTGATGCTGATTCGATAGCAATAATTGGAGTAGAAAATTTAGGAGATCCACCATTTAAGAATTATGGTTCTTTGGAAAAAGCTGATTCGTTGATTGATAATTCTGTTGTAAAGATATTGCTTTCTCATAATCCAGCTCATTGGGAACGAAAAATTAAAGATAATAAGGAAAATAATATTGCATTGACTTTATCGGGACACACGCATGCAATGCAAGTTAAATTATTAGGTCTATCTCCGGCTGTATTTCGATATAAATATTGGGGTGGACTATATTGTGATAGTCTGCAACAAAAGTTGTATGTGAATATTGGTGTTGGCACTGTAGCTATGCCTATGCGTATAGGTGCAACTCCCGAGATTACGATCCTTACATTGAGAGCTTCTAAATAAAGTTTTTTATGATTAGCTTTGAATCAATAATATCAAAAGAGCTAAATATTCCTATCAAGTCGGTAGCTTCTACCATAAAACTATTAGAAGAGGGCGCTACGATACCTTTTATTAGCCGTTATCGAAAAGAAGCAACAGGGGCTCTTGATGAAGTTGCAATTAGAGATATTCAATTGCGAAATAATGAGCTAAAAGAAATAGTAAAACGCAAGGAATATATTCTTGATACAATCGAAGCAGCTAATGCATTGACTCCTAATCTAAAATCTAAAATAGAAGAAACCTTTGATGTATCAATTTTAGAAGATTTGTTTTTGCCATTTAAGCCTAAACGTCGAACAAAAGCATCTATTGCTCGAGAACGAGGATTGGAACCACTGGCAAAATATATAATGTCGCAATCAAGCATTGATATAGAAATGCGAGCACAACGTTATGTTGTAGGAGAAGTTGCATCAATTGACGATGCAATATCAGGGGCATTGGATATTATAGCTGAATGGGTAAGTGAGAGTGACGTTGCTCGACAAACTGTAAGAATGGTATATGAACGTACTGCTGTAATATCTTCACATATTGTTAAAGGTAAAGAATCCGAGGCTGAAAATTATCTTAATTATAAAGATTTTTTACAGCCATTGCGTTATTGTTCTTCACATCGATATCTCGCAATGAAGAGAGGAGAAGAAGAGGGGTTACTAAAGATTTCATTGAAAATAGATGATAATGCAATTATAGAACGACTAACCCGAATTTTTGTCAAAAAAAATGCGACTCAACAGTCAATAGAGTTGGTAGAAAAAGCCGTGGTAGATGGGTATAAACGATTGTTGCGACCATCTATCGAAACAGAGATGTATGCAATAGCCAAGGAAAAAGCCGATGAAAAAGCCATTGCAACATTTTCGGAAAATTTGAGACAATTATTGATGTCTCCACCTTTGGGACGAAAGAGGGTGTTGGGTGTAGATCCTGGATATCGCACAGGGTGTAAAATTGTGTGTTTAGACCAACAAGGGAATCTATTACATAATGATGTGATATATCCATGTCAGCCAAAATGTGATATTAAAGGAGCATCAAGAAAAATCAGTAATTTGGTAGAAGCATATAAAATAGAAGCGATTGCAGTTGGGAATGGGACTGCAAGCCGAGAAACCGAACGCTTCTTATTAGGTGTGCATTTCCCACATAAAGTACAAGTATTTGTCGTGAATGAGAGTGGGGCTTCGATATACTCTGCTTCAAAGATTGCTCGAGAAGAATTCCCTGATAAAGATGTAACAGTAAGAGGAGCTGTATCTATAGGTCGTCGTTTGATTGATCCTCTTGCAGAATTAGTAAAAATAGATCCTAAGTCAATTGGTATAGGACAATATCAACATGATGTAGATCAATCTAAATTAAAATCGGCACTTGATTATACCGTGGAAAGTTGTGTTAACTTAGTTGGTGTTAATCTCAACACGGCATCAACCCAATTATTGTCATATGTATCGGGTGTAGGACCGTTATTGGCATCTAATATAGTTAAATATCGAAGTGAAAATGGTGATTTTGGGTCACGACAGGAATTGATGAACGTGCCTAGAATGGGAGCAAAGTCATATCAACAATGTGCAGGGTTTCTTCGCATTCCAGGAGCTGAAAATATTTTAGATAACACTGCAGTTCATCCCGAAAGTTATCGTTTGATTGAACGTATGGCTAAAGATCTTAATTGTTCAATATCTCAGTTGGTGGCAGATAAAGAATTACAAAAACGCATTGAGTTGAATCAATATGTAGATGACAATGTGGGATTGCCAACGCTAAATGATATAATGTCAGAATTAGAAAAACCGGGTCGTGATCCTCGTTCGGTAATAAAGGTTATGAGTTTTGATGAGTCGGTGAAAACTATTTCTGATTTGAGAATAGGAATGGTTCTTAATGGAATAGTAAATAATATAACTGATTTTGGGGTGTTTGTAGATATTGGAATAAAAGAAAGCGGACTTATCCATATTTCACAACTATGTGACCATTATATAGCATCTCCATCAGAGATAGTTGCAATTCATCAACACATTAAAGTAAAGGTTATAGATGTTGATTTAGAACGCAAACGCATATCATTAACAATGAAAAATGTGCAATAGAATGAATAAAGCAATAATTAGCATAGGGAGTAATAGTGTAGATAGTCAAACTCAAATGGAGTTTGCTGTTCGCCACATTAAATCAAAGTTTGCAAATGTTGTATCATCAACCATATATGAAACTAAGGCTCTAAATGGGATAGATGCTGATTATAAGAATGCAGTAGTTGTGGCAGATACCGAAAATACCTTTGAGGTCGCAGAGAAATTTCTTAAACAATGGGAAGTTTTGTGTGGTCGTACTCCTGCATCGAAGGTGCAAGGTGTAATTCCTATAGATTTAGATATAGTTGTGTGGAATAATGAGATTGTGCGAGAAAAAGACTATTCTTGTGCATATTTTTCCCAAGGTTATAATCAGTTAATAGCATTGGGTGAGATTCAAAACGATTAGTTATTTGAGTATTACGCGATGAAAGCAAGTGTCGCGAAGAGATATGTAAGGAATGTTATGCATTTTACAAGAATCGACATATCTTAAATGCCGTTTTTTGTGTAAATCGCAACTTAAAAGAATTGTATCAGGGTCAATAATAGAACTGACATCTAATATGTTTCCTTTGAATCCTTTACACACAAGCGCATATCGAGGTTTGGTATTCAATTGACATAAATCATCATTATCTACGATATATATGTAATCATTGCCGGCAACAACAATTTGGTTTTTGCGATAAAGTCTCTTAGAAGAGAAATTTAGGGGGACATGTGTGATGCTATCAACTTTGTGCCATCCGATATAGTTGGCATATTTATTAATGCATTTGTCATACACATCAATAGAGTCTCCTCCACGACTTGTTGAAATGATATACATTGCAGTTGTGTCGCGTATTATAATGTTGGTGTAATAAGTATTGCGTGGAATAAAATATTCGGTTGTATTGTGGATAGGTTTAGATGCATATCCCATTGAAATTGCAAATATACAAATGGTGATTGTTAATACATACCATAACCTCTTTTTGAAATGGATGGCAAATAAGATACTCAATAACAATAAAAAATAAGGAATTAAAAGCCATCCGTTAAAATATATATTGTCAATTTGTGAACCGGGCAGATTTGTAATAAAAGTAGTTGTGCTATCTATCGCATTATATAAGAAATCAATGCCATGGCATAGCCAAGACGAGTCAAACCCTATTATTGATAGAAGTATTGAAATAATTCCTACAATGATAATAATTGGAAGTATAAATGATGCAATTATATTGGCAAAAAGAAAATATATGGGGAAATTGTGGAAATAAAATGCCGATATTACTCCGGTGCCAATCATGGCAGCTACAGAAACCGAAATTATTGTTGCCATGTAATGAAGAAACCGATGTCGCTGATTAATAGGGTTGAGGTGTTGAGAAAAAAGTAAAATTGATGCGACTGCTATAAATGAGAGTTGAAATCCAATGTTATAGAGTGATTGGGGTTGTAAAATCAATATGATTATTGCTGCAAAACAAAGTGAGTTAAATGGACTATGATGACGTTGGATAATGTGAGCAATAAGAAATATAGTTGCCATAATCACTGCGCGTGTAACCGATGGGGATAGCCCTGTCATTATTGCATACAGCCATAATAGAATGATTGTTATGATGAATCGCATTTTGCGATTGTTAATCAAGTCAATGGGGTATAAAATAAATGCAATAAAAAATGTGATTATTCCCACATGTAATCCACTTAATGCTAATATGTGAGCTAAGCCTGATGCAGAATATTTGATGCGTTGTTCATCTTTAATCATTGATGTGTCGCCAATAATTGTAGCATTAAGAATCTCAATACTACCTGAAGATAATGGCAACGATGCGATTAAATGCGCTATGTCATTACGAAAGTTTTGTATCTTCCAAATCCAACTATCATCATGTCCTGAAATCGTGATGTTTTCAGGTTGAATAAATGAAGATGTGTAAATTCCTTTTCTATTGTAATGTTCAACGAGATTGAATTCATATGGCAAATCGCGACGATCCGTTATATATTCAATAACTCCTATATATGTAATGCGATTCCCAATTTCAATAATGGGATTTAATGAAGGAATATAAATACAATTTTTAATAGGCGAAATGTGATGATGAGTTGAATCAAACACCTCATCTATTTCGACTATTAAAGTGCGTATCTCATCGGAGGTGGTTACCGAAGTTACAGTCCCGGAAAATATTAAATTTTTATCAAGGAATCTGGTTTCGATTAATGGAGTGTTGTGAATCGCATTATTTACCCAACCCAATGTGGTGGCAAGCAAAACGATGGTAATAATATGTTTTTTTGCGAAGAATGAGACGACAGCACAAATTAAAACGACAATGATAAAAGTTATAGGGAATATCGAGTCAAGAATAGTTCCTATAATAATCCCAATTAAAATAGGAAGTAAAGGAACTAATGATAACGATATTTTCATTCAATTAAATCAAATATTAATTGTTGATATTACAATCACAAAGCTACCAACTCCTATTATAATCCAAAGAACAATAGCTAATAGTAGAGGCTTTAAGCCAACGGCTTTTATCGTGTTTAGGGATAAACTTGCGCCGATTAGGAACAAAGTCAAAACCAATCCCTTTTTAGCAAGCCACACCAATGAAGAAGTCAGTTCAGTGGGTAAATTACAATATGTATTTACAATCATGGCTAAGATAAACAAAAATATAAACCAAGGAATTGAAATTTTACTTGATTTATCTCTAAATATTAGCATAGTAACAAGAGCTAAAGGAATTATCCATAAAGCACGAGTCAATTTTATTAATGTTGCGGTTTGAAGGGCTGTGATTCCATAGGCTTCTCCTGCACCAACAACTGAAGATGTGTCATGAATGGCAATAGCCGCCCATGTGCCAAACTGTATTTCGGTCATATCAAAAAAATGACCAATAGGGGGAAAAATAAATAGCGCAATTGCGTTGAGAATAAAAATTACGCCAAGAGATACAGCCATTTCGTTTTCGTTGGCTTTCAATACCGGACCGACAGCAGCGATTGCGCTACCTCCACATATTGCTGTACCTGTGGCAATGAGATATGAAGTTTTACGATTTATTTTTAGCCAATATCCAATTATAATACCAATAATCATTACTCCAACGACCGAAACAATAGTAAATATCATTCCATCGCTCCCCGATTTAAGTGCTTGAGTTGCATTCATTCCAAATCCTAATCCCACAACCGATGCTTGTAGAAGATATTTGGATGCTTTTTTGTTGAATTTAGGATATGGATTTTTTAGAGTTAAAGCAAATGCCAATCCTAAGAATAATGCAATAGCCGGAGTTATTAAGTGTGTTTGCCCACAAATTTCAGTCGGAAAAACAATTAATAGAATGAGAATGATATATATTATTTTTTGAATCATATATAATGTTATTGATTAACGTTCCAAATATTCCATGCCGCAACTGCTTGTAAATGCAACATTTCAAGTCCATTTTTCGCAATAGCACCAACAGCTAAGGCTTTCTTCATAAAAAGAGTTTCATTGGGATTGTAAACCAAGTCATAGCACAAATGATTTGTTGTTAGTTGTTCATAAGGAATGTTGGGGCTGGTGTCTATATGTGGGTGCATACCCAATGGAGAGGCATTGACGATAACCTTGTGTTTGGCAATAATAGCAGGAGTTAATTCGTCATATGTAAGATTCTCTGCATTTTTAGTGCGAGATACATATATTGGTTTAATACCAAGATTTTTTAATCCACAAAAAACAGCTTTGGCAGCACCACCACTTCCTAAAACTAATGCGTTAGTGTGATGAGGTTTTAGAAGTGGCTTAATAGATTCACAGAAACCAATGATGTCAGAGTTAAAACCTTTTAATTTTAATCCTTCTGTTGTACTAATAAACTTAATGACGTTTACAGCTCCTATGTTGGCTGCATTTTCATCTAAGTCATCCAATAGAGGGATTATTTGTTCCTTATATGGGATTGTGACATTTAGCCCTTCAAGGTTGGGGTTATTATTTATTATGTCATAAAAATCATTGATTGATGGGATTTCAAAGTTATGATATAGGGCATTGATGCCTTCTGATTTGAATTTCGTGTTGAAGAAATTTTCGGAGAAGGAATGCCCAAGAGGATATCCAATCAACCCATATGATTTTTGATAATTATTTAACATCGTAAGGGTGTAAATTATTTTTGAGAATATTTATCAGTAGTGTTTGAAAGCTCTAAAACAGCATTGTTATCTTTGTCATACAATGTTATTGTTTTATCATCTTTGCCTCTTTTGTAATATTCGGCTTTTTCTAACGCAATATAAATTTCAGTTTCTAACGCATTGTCAGGACAAGACATTTTAGTTGAAATTAAGTCAAGGAATGTTATGGAGTTTGGTTTGCCGGCATCAAGAAGAATAGACCCGTTTACGATATTGCAACCTACACGACCATGTACCTTTTGCTCGGTTAAATCTATTGCTAATTCGTAATCTTTATTTTTGCAATGAGTTCCGTTTACTTTTGTGATTTTCCAAGTTCCGTTGATGAATTCGAGATTTGGCTTGCGAAGAATCATCAAAATATTATTGGAATAATCCAAGAATGACATGTAATACTCATTGCCCGAAGTTGAAATAGATATAGATTTTACATTTGCTAATGCGTCATTTATCTCTGTTTCATATTTAGCATCATGGCAATATCTTTGAGTAGAAAGCATATTTGAGAATTCAATCAAAGAATTATCCGAGAGTTTGTATTCTGCATTTAGTGTATTACAACCATTATTGGCATACATGGTTTTAGTTGATTCGTCAAAAATTATATAAGGGCGGTCATCACCTGATGTAGCTTTCCCTTTTGCCGAATAAATAATCCACTTTCCATTAATAACGTTTGAAGGGATAATTAGAATCGCATTGTTATTAATCACATTCTGTTTGTTTTTTTCTTTTTTATTTTTCTTCGTGGTGTTACTTTTGGGAGTTGTTTTGGGCTGTTCAACAACAATTACTTGATTGCTCTCTTGTTGTACTTCTTTTGAAATAATGGTGGAGTCGTTTGTCGTTTTATTTAACAAATTACAACTCGCCAATGAAATTGCAGTGGAAAGGAAAATAATAACATTAAAAGAGATGTGTATCATATTATTCAGTTTTTATTAAAGGGAATTACTTATAAATTCCACTAATTAGTTAAACACTCGTTAATAGGGCTCGTTTTTTATACACTTTGTATTTTTCTTTTGCATCTTTTCCTCGTTATTTTAATCGCAAAACATTCGGAAAAACAAAAATCGGCTTAAAGAAAAATTTATAAATAATTACAAAGCAATTTATCGAAGTTCCCTAAAAATATATTGACAAAGTTAATGAAAAAATATGGATTTTTCTGTTCTTGGAAATATAATTGACCTCTTTTATCGCAAATGAAGTTTATTTCACTAATTTTGCATTTGATTTTCAGTTTAGGGTATGAAAAATATATTATTAGACCTATTTATCGTCTTTTTGAAGATTGGAGCATTCACTTTTGGTGGTGGCTGGGCTATGATTTCAATCATTGAAAAGGAGATAGTATATAAAAAACAGTGGGTAAGCAAAGAGGAGTTTCTTGACTTATTGGCTGTGTCGCAATCTATACCGGGCATATTAGCTGTTAATATGGCAGTTGCAGTAGGGGATAAGTTGCGAGGTCGCAAAGGAGCATTGTGTGCAGCGTTAGGTACAATTTTGCCCTCTTTTTTTATGATTCTCACCGTAGCAATATTTCTCACCCCCGACATGATTAAGAATAACGAAACGCTTAATAATATTTTTCGAGGCATACGTCCTGCAGTAGTAGCGTTAATCATTGCTCCGGTTATATCATCGGCGAAAGCGGCAAAAATCGGGTGGAAAACAGTTGCAATCCCAATTGTGGTTGCACTATTGATATGGTCTAAACTCCCTATAATATCTAATCCCATTGTGTTTATATTGCTTGGAGGAATATGTGGATATGTTTGGTTGCGACGAAAGCATGCTAAAATTAGTCAAGGGAAGGAGGTGAGTGAGTGATGATTTACCTAAAACTCATGTGGAGTTACCTCAAAATCGGGCTCTTTGGCTTTGGAGGAGGGTATGCGATGTTATCACTCATTGAGAGTGAAATAGTAGGAAATGGTTGGATCACACGACAAATGTTTACCGACATTATTGCAATTTCTCAAATGACTCCTGGGCCCATCGGCATTAACTCTGCAACTTATATAGGCTATGTTGCTCCTACCACAGCTTCGCCCGAATTTTCGGCACCCATTTGGGGTATTCTTGGCTCAATTTTATGCACATTTGTTGTCGTGCTACCGCCTGCATTAATGGTGCTATATGCAAGTCGTTTTATCTCCCGTCACAAAGATAGCATTGCGATAAAAGGCATATTTACAGGTTTGCGCATTGTTGTAGTGGGCTTGATTGCGTCGGCAGCAATGTTACTGATGAATACTCAAAATTTTGGAGGGGAGACAATCGAAATAATCAAAAGTGTAATCATTTGTATTTGTGCTTTCAGCTTGGTTTATTTTGTTAAACTTCATCCTATATTTGTAATTATTCTTGCCGGAATTGTCGGTTTTATAATATATTGATATGAAAGAGTATAACGATGCAATAGAGTTCCTATACACAAGTATGCCTATGTTTCAACGTGTGGGCGCTAATGCCTATAAACCGGGACTTGATACTGTTAAGTTGCTCGATGATAAGTTTGGAAATCCTCATTTGAAATATAAAACAATCCACATTGCCGGCACAAATGGGAAAGGTTCTACGGCTCATACTCTTGCTGCAATTCTTCAATCGGCTGGGTATAAAGTGGGACTTTATACCTCACCACACTTGATTGATTTTCGTGAGCGTATTAGAGTCAATGGTAGAATGATTTCACACGAGGCTGTCGTTGATTTTGTAAATCGTTATCGAGCAATGTCGCTTGATTGTCATCCTTCGTTTTTTGAACTTACAATGACAATGGCATTTGAGCATTTTGCTAATGAAAATGTTGATATTGCTGTAGTTGAAACCGGTCTTGGGGGGCGATTAGATAGTACAAATATAATTACTCCCATATTAAGTATAATCACAAATATATCATTCGATCACACTGCATTTCTTGGTGTCACATTGCCGGCAATAGCTTATGAAAAAGCAGGAATCATAAAATCGAGTGTGCCGGTCGTTATTGGTGAAGCTCAAGGCGAAGTGCGTGAAGTTTTTGTTAATAAGGCCAAAGAGCTGCATGCTCCAATCTCATTTTCTGAGGATAATAGATGTTTTGAGAGCATGGAATCGCTCAACGATAGAGTGATTTATCGTTCCACTCGTTATGGTGATATTGAGAGCGAACTCGTAGGTGATTGTCAGCCCAAAAATGCTGCTACTGTATTGACAGCGTTGCTACAATTAGAAGTTCAAGGGATTAAAGTAACACTCCAAGCAGTTAAAGAAGGATTTGCACATGTTACCATACTCACAGGGCTGATGGGTAGATGGATGACATTGCAGAAATCTCCTCATGTAGTGTGTGATACAGGGCATAATGTAGGAGGGTGGGAATATCTCTCTCGACGATTACACTCGATTGAGGGAACGCTCCACATGGTAATCGGTTTTGTTAATGACAAAGATGTGAGTCATATACTTGAAATGATGCCTAAAACAGCACGATATTATTTCACCAACGCACAAATTGAACGAGCAATGCCTGTAACCCAACTCGCCGATATTGCGACTAAGAGTGGGCTTCAAGGTATGCAATACCCTTCGGTTGAGAAAGCCTATCAAGCAGCCCTGGAGATAGCTAACCCCACCGATACAATCTTTATCGGTGGTAGCACCTTTATCGTTGCAGATTTACTCACATATCAACACTCGTAGTAGGTTTTCATAGTTGTTCTCTTTTTTATCCAACATCTGGGGTACAGTTCAAAATTTGACTTTACCCTCTTTGTCGCACAGTAGCAAAACCTATCTTCTTCTCATAACTATCGGGATAAATCATACTGCAAAGTTTCTATTTTTTTATGATTTTAAGAATATCAAAATTATTGCTGTCCGGGAAACGTCGGTAGAGCATCAAAAAGAGGACTCAGTTGCTGAATTTATGCGATTGAGAGTTCTTGTTGTAAATTACAAGCCCCCTAATATGATTAAATCATTGAAGTAGTGCGAAGCACGCATTTGTCCTTGAAAATGTTTTATCGGACACCAATATATCAAAATAGAAAATAAAATCAGGTTATTTTGAAAATTTATGCTAATTAAATAAAACATCTCTGTTTTCTTTTATTTTTCCTTTTTAATTCTTACTTTTGCATCAATCTTGTGGGTGGCAAAGAGTTGCCCTCCCCATGGGAGACATATTTGTGAAAGCGTTTCAGCTTTATCCTTATTCGAAAATTCGCCAAAATTTTGACACGAAGGATAAGCAGTGAAAATGCTCTCTCTTGTCGCATATCCACTCCCCGGCAAGGGGTTCGAGATATTCGATAAGGCGTGGGAGTGGACTGTTTATTTCGTGTCGGGCGTTTGGCGATGCCTTCGAATAAATAAACTGACAAAGTCTCACGTCTTTCTTTTTATACATTTTGAAAAACGCCGAATTTGGAGACTCTATAGGCACGCAAAAATAAAAGCTTATGCGAAGAATTGTTACTCCTATTATGATGCTTGTCGCTATCGTAGCGATGGCTGACACGCCAAAGTATCTCACGCTTCACGCCGGAGGGAAAGTTGAATCTTATTCAATTTCCAACATTCGCAAGATTACTTTTGGCAAACAAACCGCCAACAATCTTGAAGTTTATCAAAAAAGTAAAACCACTGTT
>JAZSDX010000015.1:0-2061 GCA_045531405.1 Muribaculaceae bacterium
ACCACATTTAGAACAATGACCTCGAGCACTTATAAGTTTATAACCCCTCCAGAATCTTGAATTATACCATACACTATTACAAACTTTGCATGTGTATTCACAATAAGAGTCACTTCTTTCGCAGGTTGCAATTATTGTCACAGTATTCTCGGCTTGGCTGAGGGCCTCTATATTCGCCAAAGCAAGATCCGACATTTGTGAATGATTGTAAGCCTTAACACCTACTACTGCGGCGGCTGACACAACAAGCGCAGCGCACGCAAAGAAAATTTTCTTCTCATAACTTTGAATGATTTAAGTTTAATCAATCGGGATTTTCCCGACTCTTCACTTACAAAGTTACGAATAATATTATTTAATTATATATAATAATCGTTTTGTAACACATTGATAATCAAGTAGCAAAAAAATTATTTTCTAATAGTTATATAACAAAGCTATTTTCCCCGTCAAAATCGAAGAAAAAGGTCGGCTATTCAACGCGAGTTCTACCATTAATAAACAACTGGAATTTGGGCTATATTATACCGCCACACTAACTCAATCAAAGAATATATTCATCTATCGTCCCTGAGTAAAATTTGAAAGCATATAATTTCCCGCTATCTATTGATATTTTATTATAGAATTTACCAAATTTCCAACGTTTAACAAGATTGCCATTCCAATCGAAAATATGCAATTCGCCTGAATGTTTATCTAGCTCTTCAACAGGTACATTCGTAGTATTCATACACAGAGCATAGACAAAATCATCGTCACACTGAACAGAGGCATAGTAATAATTCTCGCAATTCAGATCTACCTTGTCTGCTCCTTTTATCCTAATGCATTTCAAATCACCCGTTGCGATATTCAACAGATTTATTTGTGGTAGGTAAACCATTCCAATTGCAACATTGCTTCGGTTGGGACTCATAGCGCACTTCAACGAAAAAGGCATACTTATATCCCACTTGCCAATGTTCGCAACATCAACAATAGAGTCGCAAAATATAGGAAACTCCGAGATAAATGCCTGCTTGGAGCGCGACACAACCCCGACTTTGGGAGTTGCAACTCGCCTTAATTTGTGATTGGGAATTGTGTTAAATACAACAAAAGTCTCATCGTCATTTATTGCCGCGCTAAAACTCGGCACACGGCCGAATGCCCGCCAATTATAGGGAAGTATGGTATCATAAATAGGTGTCTGCTGTTCAATTGTCTTGGTCACATTACATACCAAGCAACGGTCTTTCATGGTATCTTCAACCAAGGCCTTTATATTGCCACCATCGGAATAAAGTTCGTGCAAGATGCTAAAATATGGCGCTTCCAATGGGCCATTACCCTTGACGCCAAATTCTCCTTTATGTTCGCCAGTCGCAAGGTCAAGAATTGAAAAATATGTCGAGAAATCAGTTGGTGTATAGAATACACACAACCCATCTTTCACCACCGCGTCCATTGCGTTGTAGTTCTCGCCGCCAGCAACGCTTCTATCGGGACTCTTTGACTCAGATTGGATATTATCAACCAAAGTATAAGGCTGCGAAACAAAATAGACAGAATCTCTATTACCACTACAAGCCAAACTCATAGAGGCAACCAATACAATCAATGCAAGCCTAATATAATTCATCGTATCTATCGTTTTTGACATTTATCTTTCGCTCCTTTAATTCCAAAGGTTGGGAATTCAAGACATTTATACATTTCACCAACACTTGTTTTATTATGGCAAAAATACAACATTTCCTGTACTTGCCCATGTTCTATCCCTAAATTTAAGTAACATGTATCTGTTTTTATCGGTTGCTCCTCATCCGCTAACGCCTCCAAATTTGCACGCATAAGAGCGGGCATTGAATAATAGTTGTAAGCATTAACACCTACTACCGCTATGGCTAACACAACGATTGTTACACTCGTCAAAAAAATCTTTCTTTTCATAACTTTGATAAATTTAAATTACAATCAAATCGGGATTTTCCCGACTCTCCACTTACAAAGTTACGAATAATATTATTTAATTATATATAATCATCGTTTTGTAACACATTGATAATCAGATAGCAA
>JAZSDX010000016.1:0-27952 GCA_045531405.1 Muribaculaceae bacterium
AATTAAAGCTGCATTAAACAGCCACACAACCCCACTTAAACACCTATACCCTCAAAATTAAACTGAAATTCAAGCAAATTAAACTTTTTGTACGTTTCGTTTTACATACATATCTCCTCAAAAATCATCATAACTCACTGAAAACAAAGATGTTTAGCCGCTCAACGCACACCCCTCAAATTGTACACTTCGTTTTCCCGCCCATACAAAGATAATAATATTTTCAAGTTATTAAAAAATTTAGTTTTTATTATTGCCAAAATTTTATCCAGATAATTTAATTATTAAAACTATCTCAGCCACTTAGATTAAATTATAAATTTCATTTTAATTATCACGAGTTATTGATTTTATCATATATACGTTCCAAACATCCAAACCATCTCATCCATTGTTTTGGATCGGTATTTAATTTAAGTGTTTTCTCATTCATATATACCTTTTTATTAACTTCAATCATTACTGACTTATATTTTACCTCCGATCTAGGTGTTATTGAATTGGAAAATGGTTCGTTAATAGCAACGCCATAACCACTTGTTTCAAATTCTGACTTGATTATGTTTACGATATTTTCATTAAAGGACCAATCATCATTAAATCCTATACAAATATCACACTTATGTTTATCCCTTGAGAATGAATGACAATCAATGATAACATCATTTTCCTGTATATCTTCAATCAATTTGTTAAGATGATTTTCTCTAATTTGCATTAATGAAACAACATCAACATCTTTTCTGACATAACCATTATAGTTTTTATATACTATTCCTTGACCAATACTTTCCAATGGGTCGTTATCCAAACGCTCTACGTCACACACAAATCGTGAATATGGGAAAATAACACTTTTTACATTAGGTTTTGATGTATTAAATAGAAAATCAGTGTACCAATCAGTTAAATAATTAATACATTCATTTATAAAATCTGCATTTCTTGGCCAACCACCAATCTTATCATCAAAAAGACCATTAATTGACGAGTGGGGAATGTTTAATACAATTTTTCTCATAAATTAGATTTATATTTCTTGTTTTAGATTGTCTTATTAGATTGTCTTATTAATTTCATGATTTCCAAACATCGTTCACGACTACCAGAAATAAAATTTAATGGCAAATTTTTCAATTGTAATTCTGTAATAAAGAAGGAAAAACCTGCTAATCTTTCATATAATACAGGATTTTCAGTTCTTTCTTTTTCTCTTAATGTTTCAACCAGTCTATTTGCCAATTCTGAATCAGTATCAATAACACGCATATACATTGCATCATCTCGCATAGGACCAGTTAAACAAAATTTTATTCCTATTGAAATTTCGTGTTCTCCACAACCAGTACCTGGCGCATAATAACGTATCAAATACCCTATTTTACAATTCTCCGCAAGTTCGAAGATGTTATCTTCAATCTTTAATGATTCTATAAATTGTCTGTCAGCCATAATATTATATTGTTATATATTTGCCCGTTGAAATTAAGAAATTCCATTATCTTCTAATAGACATATATACTGCAAAATTAATACGAAATAAACAAATTCCCAAAATTACTATAAAAAAGGAGATAAAAATATTTCATCTTGTCTCCTTGTTGATTTTCAGCGAGTTATATATTTAACTCTTATTTTGTCTTCGTTAAAGAGATACACGTAAATTGTATCAGATAGTTCGCTTGCTTTTACAGAAATGGGACAAGCAAACTTTGCTATAAAAGGAGATAAAATACATTCCTAATAACCTGATTAAGTATATTGTATTAATTGATTGAATAGTGTAACATTCTCAATGCTGTCTATATGCAAGACATGAAGGCTAAATACCCTGTGCTTCGATGTATTTTAATTGTAATTCTCTAATTGCCGTAAAATCCATAATTAGGCATTGAAAAAATTGACATCTTGCAAATTAGTCTAGCCCCGAACCATTATTAGACTCCTTCTTAGACTTAAGCAATCTCAATATACAATTATACATGAGGAATATAATAAATGGAATAAGAATAGCATATATGATAAATTCCGAAAATCCATAATATTCTAAATCCCAGCTAAATTTAGTCATTTCAGGTCCTAGATCCCAATACTTTACATCGGTATATTCCCCACTCCAGGGTATATATTCGAGACGCGTATGCTCTGCAACTCGTTCTCGATGGGTATAAGTATGAGGCCAAAAGCCATCCCTGTTTTCTCCATTCGCAAGAAATACGCAGTTGATGAGAAACCAAATTCCAAAAATTACAAAAAACACAGAATGCTTGGATATAAATTTCTGTACTTTTTGAAATTTGACTCTACCGAGACCCAAACGTATATAAATTTCTCCTCCTAATTCAGTATGATTTGGCTCTATTGTCTTTGTTTTCGCATAGATGTCAGTTTCATGCTGTGACTGTCCACAAAATCTACAGTAAGCAGAATCGTTATCTATCGCCTTTCCACAATACTTGCAATACATAATGTGATGTACTTTTATTGTTAATTAAAGTTGACTATTACTGCAATTGCTGCAAAATTTTGAATCAGCATCTATCTCTTTTCCACAGTATTTACAGAAAGATTTAGAAATAACACCATTTTCCTTTGAGCTTCCTTCAATTGCGTTTCTAATCTTAGATTTTCGTAATTTACACTTATTAATTGACTCCTGCCATGTTACAATCAATAATATAAACAGAACTATCCCAATGCTTAATGCTGATAATCTTAAAACTAATGCTTTTGTCTTATAATACGAATGTGGATACATCGAAACAACCATTTTATGTCCACATTTTCCGTCAAAAATGAATCTGTAATTTCCGACATCAATTGATATTGCATATGAATCTGTACAATCTTCATTGGTAAAGATGCAATTTGAGCTAATCATCTTACCTTTTGCTTTGCATACGATATCGTGAATTTCATCAGTTGTCTTTTGCTCTCTGAATGATGCATAATTGTCGAATTCATTGAAAAAATGTGGGTAGGCTTTGTTCACTGCAACAATTAAGCTATCTACATCTCGTACATAATATATTTCATTTCTTGTCAGCACTGTTCGGGGACATATGACCATCTGATGGATAGAACCATCCTTTGCTCGTCTAATATATCTAACCCCCCCTCACGCCTGATAATGAATACTCATAGTTAAAGCCGTTGCTATTGTTATACAACTTCTTTTCAAACTTAGGATGGAAATCGGGGTGGTCGTTCGTATTTTCATTTGGTTTAATTCCTGCAATTACTTCTTCGTCATTGGCATATTCTCCAATAGGGAAAAACTTGTCAATCTCTTTATTGACAACTGTTCTACTTAACCATTCGTATACGTCAAAACCGATTGAAATAATGATAAAAATCGATATCCCAATAACTGCCAGATATATAAACTTTTTCCATGTCATAGCACAAAAAAATCCTTATTCTGAAATACGTTATGTAAAAAACAAATCCACATTAGCAAAATTACAAAAATTTGATGATAATTTGGCAATCAAGTGCTAACTTTCATCGTCTGTAACACATGTCTCGTTTAGGCTGAGAGGGTTTTATCGATCTCTTCGAATCTATCCTTGTCTATAAAGCAGATATAATATCTAATATTGTACTATTATCTTGATAACCAACTTTTCGACTTGGATAATCGGGCCTTTATACTCTTCAATAACTTTATCACTTCTAAGTGACCAAGTTAAGTGACTAAATCAAAGCTCGTTTGTATTTCTGGCTTCGGCTATTAGGTTTCTCGGGAATAGTCATTACCAAGAATCCACCCTCTATAAGTGGGTCAATATAGCGATGCTTTACATTATATCTATGTTTAAGTCCAAGATGTTCCATGATCTCAGTCATACTTCGGGGAGTAGAACAAAAATCAATTATATCATTAAGAGTGTCACTTAACTTAGTCACTGACTTGGTCACTTTTTCTTCATCAGTGATCAAGTTAAGTGATAAAGAAGGTCTCACAACAACTTCAAAAGCAGTAATCTTATCCACATTAAATACAGGTTCAGGATTACCATTCTCTTGCAACAAGTTCTTTACTCGTTGAATTCCACGATTGAACATATTAACGTACTTCAATCCACGCATAGCTTCTGCAACAATAGGATTACGATAATCATTTACCGTCGGGAAGTTCTCTGGACGAGCTTCACCATACAAACCTCCAGCATTAAGAATTTCAATACGATCTTCATATTGATAAAGTCGTATTGGCATATTGGACTGGTAATCCCTGTGCATACAAGCATTCATCAACAACTCTCTAAGAGCCAAGTCGGGATAATTCAACACATTCTTTTCACGCAACATACTAATAGGCATAGGCCGAGAAGTCACCACAGCATCTCGCACAAAATTTTCCAATTGCGGCAGCATCTTACAAAGACTTCCTTTAATCTGTCGTTCATTAACGATTTCGCTACCACGGTCCTTGCCTGCAAAATGGACATATTGCACATAACAGCCATGCATGTAATACTGAGGGTCTTTACCAAAAAGAATCATTGCTGCATTAGTAGGACATTCATGTGTAAGATCATATAAATGAATTGCAGCCAACTGTTCCTTAATATCACGACCATCGTTAGCCAGAACTTCGTCATCAATAATCTGAGGAAGATACTCTCTTCTGATAAAATCCGTATCAATATCCTTTATGGTTGCACCAAAGCAAGGAGAGGCATCAAAAGTTGCCATATATGATGTTCTGCGTTCAAACAATATTCGTTCTTCTGCTTCACTAGCAATATCTCTGCGAGGACCAATACGAACAAATGTCCTACCTCGATATCGTACAGGAGGGACCAAGGAGGGTGAAACCTCTGCAACAAGCAAATCTCCATCCTCATATTCAAATCTTTCAACCGACATAATCGGAAGAGGTAATATATTACCATTTGAACGTATAGCAGAAATCTTTTTTAGCAAATCATCATCAACTTTCAAACCTGACAAAGTCCCATTATCATATGCACCAATAATCAGATACCCATTCTTTTTAGAATTGGGCAAATCGTTCGAAAAGGCACATATCGTTTCTTGAAACTTATCCATATCTCCAGTTGATATGGTACGCTCTATTCTATATGTCTCAGTGCTATGCAATAGTGCTCGTACTTCCTCTTTTGATATCATACTTAATTCTATGTAATTTATACTACGCTAAATATCATTAACATTACAAATGCTTCGGTATATTTAGCAAATAAATTTTCTTATCAATTCTCTCAATATACTTATCTACAGAGAGACGTTTATCAATATCTTTCGCAGTAACATCTTATTTTAACAAATATTACCATTCTTTATTTGTATTATTTCGTCTAACAATGACAAATGATACATCATAATATTCTATTTTCCACAAATGTAACAAATTCCCATTGCATACACTACTTTTTAATCAAAAAAATGCGACTAGATGAAATTCGGTCGCTTATTATTGAAGTTAGCCACAATCTACCAACTTATTAATACTCATCTTCATTAAAACAAATATCAAATATTGTATATCAATTAATTACTTGAACTTATAGCAAATATGGGGACAATTATTTAACCATAAACGAAGATAAAACACCACAATACTCTTTTTGTTGGAATATTTTCACAAATACGAATCATCAAACGTAAGCAATTTACCAAATATATATACTTTTAGATGATAATTATTGTCTATCTATTATAGGTTCTTTTCCTTCATAAAGACATAGTTGAAGATATTTTAGTATTTTCCCTTACAATTAACTCCTTGCCACATTTCCCTTTTTCTTGAAAGAGCATGAAACTGAAAAAGAAAGTAGCAATATATATAACTATATATGTTCTTGTCATGGGAAATTCTAATTGTGAAAATAAAATTCGCAAAAATTTTATAACTCAATAGTTAAATAACTAATTTATCTAGCTCGATCATCATAATAATCATATGAAGGACTATTACTTAAATCGGGAATACATGATTTACAGGTGGACACGGTCCCTAATACAAACATTAGAATAGTGCCAATAATCGCAATCATACCACATCCGAAACCATCGTTTTTTTCTTCATCCCAAGTATGGAACTTAATAACTAACCAAATAGTTATCACTACAATTGCAATTATTCCTAATATTTTCATTGTTTGTTTTAATATAATTATAATTACATTTTCCAATTATATACTATAGATAGATCTATAACCTATCCACAAACAAAGTTAATCATTTTTTTTGTAATAAGCAGACCGTAACTATAAATAATTTTTCACATCAGCACGAAATCTATTGATATTACTAATTATTATAACTTGAGTAATTAATCAATAAGAATCCTTTGGGATTTGTCTTTTTACTCTACCCATATTTATGTTATTTTTTTCAACGAGGACGATGCAAAGGTACATAAAAATAAACAAAAATAAAAAGAGGACAAATTATAACGGACATAAAAATAGACAATTATATTTCGTTAAATTTTGTTTAATTTCGAGCAAAAATAAAAGAGACAAAATTTCATTTTGTCTCCTTGTTGATTTTCAGTGAGTTATATGGTCAACTCTTATTAGTACTCATCTTCGTTAAAGAAGAAGTCTTCTTTGCTTGGATAGTCGGGCCAAATGTCTTCAATACATTCATATGTTTCGCCTTCATCTTCCATTTCTTGAAGGTTTTCTATAACTTCAAGAGGGGCTCCTGAACGCATTGCATAGTCAATGAGTTCTTCTTTGGTAGCAGGCCATGGTGCGTCTTCGAGTTTTGATGCTAATTCAAGTGTCCAGTACATAGTTATTTATATTTTGTGATTTAATTATAATTTATATTATTTAGAGCCGCAAAATTAGTCATTTTATTATAACTAACAATCTTTATTCCAATATTTTTCTTCAATTTTTGATGAAACATTGATAAATCGTGATAAAACGAACAAATAATCACTCAAACGGTTAATAAATTTCAACACATTAGGGTCAATATAAGTAGTTTCAAAAAGATCGATAATGCGTCGTTCGCATCGACGACACACTGTGCGTGCTACATGTGCCATTGATGATGCCAATGCTCCACCTGGCAATACAAAATTTTTTACTTTTGGCAATTCATTATCAATTATATCAATTGCTTTTTCCAAACGTGAGATATCGGCTTCGCAAACTCCCCATGCCGATGGTGTATTACCTTCCTCGACTTCGGTTGCAAGATAGGCTCCAATATTAAATAGTTTATTTTGCACAAAAGTAATTATTTCACTTTGAGACATTTCATATTCATATGAAGACAATACCCCCATATGGGCACTTAACTCATCAACAGTGCCGTAGGCTTCGATTCGAATATCATTTTTCTTTACTCTTTTGCCACCTACAAGTGATGTTGTGCCATTATCACCGGTTGATGTGTATATTATACTTTTCTTCATGGTTATTTATTTGCTATAAATTGTGTTATCATTGTGCAACATTCCTGTGCTGTTGTTACAACTTTCATGCGATGAAGCAGTTCCTTCTCCATCATTCCCTCATCAATCATTGTTTGAAATTGAGATAATGTAGCATCAAACAAATGATTTTGATTGAGAAGTATTATTTGCTTTGTTTTACACTGAGAGAAGGTGAGCGATGTGAACGTTGATATAAACTCATCGAGAGTCCCATATCCTCCAGGCAAAACTACAAATAGGTCACTGAGCAACAACATTGTTGCCTTGCGTTCATTGAGATTACCCACCACAATCTTTTCATCGTCACGAATGTTTCTTACACTTTGACGCATTATCGGTACAACTCCCACTGTGCGTCCTCCATGTTCTTTTACAGCCTTTGAAACGATACTCATCAATCCTCTATCTACTCCTCCATATATCAAAGTGCCTCCACGCGAACCTATACATGAGCCCACTTCTCGCGCCGATTCTTTATATTGAGGATTAATATTCTCTCGAGAGGAACAAAAAACAGCGATTTTCATTGCATCTGATGTATTTAACGAGCCAAGGGAGCATCATCTATGACACTCCCTATATTTTTAGTATAACCCAATAATTCCACCCTTAGGTGGACAATCTCATTATTAATTTGCCGATTGTTCGGTTGCTACTGGTTGTGCAGGCACTTCAGTTGCAGGTTGTTGTGCTTCAGAATCATATTGACCTTTAGCCTCAACAGGAGCAGCTACATGGTTGAGTGTTTTAAGCGAATCGCTGCTTTGGTTCATGTCGTTCATAAAGAAAGCTGAAGCGATAGCCAACACGCAAATGATTGAAGCGAGTGTCCATGTTGCTTTTTCAATAAAATCGTTTGTACGACGCACACCCATAATTTGGTTTGAGCCGGCAAAAGTAGAAGAAAGACCTCCACCTTTAGATTTTTGAATAAGCACTACCCCAATTAATAGGAGTGATACAATAACTGATAATACAATAATTAAAATGTCCATTTCTTATAAAGTTGTTTTAATTTTTTTCTTGTTCTGCTTTTTTTGCATCAATATAACGCTGATTTATGATTAATTTTTGCAGAAAACGCATTTGGTCTGCAAAGTAAATACTTTTTTCTGGAAAATTCAAACTTAAATTGCGTATAATTTCATATGCTTTTGAATATTTTCGCTGTTTTATATATATTTTAGCCAAACTTTCGCTCAACATTGAGTCATCTTCCGATGCTTCGGGCGACGAAATAGGGGTATTGTCTATTTCAGGTTCTTCCTTTTTTTCTATCGCAAGGTCCTCGTTTATTGCAGGGAAATGGCCTTGTTGCTCTCTACTTTTTAAGATAAATGCATTGATTAATGCTTCTTGCGAATCGGGGTCTGAAAGATCTACGTTTTGAGGCACACTCCGTTCCTCTTCTTCGGCCAAAAGCTGAGCATAATCGGGTGTAGGATTAAAGATTAGTCGCTCAAGCATTTCTTCTTCTTTGGAATCGGACGATCCATAATTATCAAGGAATGTACTGATAGCCTCATTGGTCGAAACCACCTGTTTGCGTTGCTCTTGAGGATAAAAATGAGCCAAATAATCGCCATTGGATCCTATCACAAGCGATAAAGCATCTCGATCTGAGACATTTAATGCAAGATGCTGTATCAACTGCTCTTTTTGTTCCTTTGACAAAACATTGCCATTGCGTCCCAACAACAACGATGCCGGTAGTGAAAAATAGGGATACTGCTGCATCATCGATTCAACCCATTGTAGGTCAACCTCCATTTGCTCATTTTCCAATAATGATGATATTGTTTCTTGCAGTGTCATTCTTCTTATTACCAATTACCAAGTGTAGCATTAAATATCAAATCCACAAGTTCTTTTGATATTTGTTGACACAATTCATCTTGTACATCGGTCAACATCTCCGAACTATCAAAATCACGATATGCCGAGAATGTTTGGTCTATGTTTTTACCTTCGGCTTTGTTGTCAGTGTATTTTACTCTTACAGATATTGTCAATCGTGTTCTCGATGCATAGGCATCTTCAGTAACAGCTTGAGGTGATAAATTATAGCCTGTGATTTCTCCTGTCAATTCAAGGTCTGAACCACTTTCTACAATACGCAAACGTGTGTTGCGTGCTATATAATCAAGTAATTCATTCTCAAATGTTTGTTGCAAAGGTGGATATACCAATGCTGCCCTAATGGGAAATTCCGACACATATATTGTTTTATAAACATTATAATCAAGTGCCGCTCCATTAAACTTATAACTAATGCGACAACCTTGCCAAGAGGTTGCCATTGCTATCACCATCAATATTTTCAACAATACAGATTTTTTCATCGCATCATCTTTTTATTCAAGACCATACTCTTTTATCTTGCGATAAAGCGTCCGTTCCGAAATATTTAGTTCCTGAGCCGTAGCTTTACGACGTCCTCCGTTTCGTTCAAGAGAACGTTTGATTGTTTCTTTCTCAGTATCTTCAAGAGTCATTGATGATGATATTTCGTGACTTTCCACCTCACTCACTTCATGAGGTTCATCATCCATGCCCAAAATACTATTTTCAAAAGGAGTATGCTTTATTATTGCCGATGATCCGGCATGAGCATCAAGTAATTGTGTTCCTCCCGAAGGGGCGCCGGTAACCATCGCTTTGAGCGTTTCTATCTCGCGTTGCAGGCGAAATATCATATTAAACAATATTTCACGTTCATCATCATAGGAATGTAACGAAGCCTTCCCTTGCGACGTTACTGCGGGTGTATATATTGTGGCATTTTGTGGTATATAGGCCTCTATATCTTCGGCAGTCACTTGGCTTCCGGCTTCAAACAATGCTATTTGTTCTACCACATTTTTGAGTTGTCGCACATTGCCCGGCCAACGATATTGCATTATCAATCGCCGTGCAGTATCATCAAATTGGATTGCCGGTGTGCGATATTTTTCGGCAAAATCAGACGCAAATTTTCTCGCCAAAAGAGCAATATCATTACCTCGGTCACGCAACGGTGGGATGGAAATCAACACCGTTGACAAACGATAATATAAATCCTCACGAAAACGTCCCTCTTCAACTGCCTTTATCATATCGACATTGGTGGCTGCCACGATGCGAATATTTGTTTTTTGCACCGTAGAAGATCCCACCTTGAGAAATTCTCCACTTTCAAGCACACGCAACAATCGAGCTTGTGTTGTCAATGGCAATTCGGCAACTTCGTCAAGGAAAATAGTACCGCCATCAGCTTCCTCAAAATAGCCTTTACGCGAAGACACAGCCCCGGTAAATGCCCCTTTTTCATGTCCAAAGAGCTCCGAGTCGATTGTCCCTTCGGGTATTGCTCCACAGTTTACAGCGATATATTTATTATGCTTTCGAGCACTAAATGCATGTATTATTTGAGGAAAAAACTCCTTGCCACTACCACTCTCACCGGTAATAAGTACCGACAAGTCAATAGGCGCAACTTGAATGGCACGCGACACTGCCGCGATAAGTGCTGGAGCATTACCTACAATGCCAAATCGCATCTTGGCTTGATGCACTTCAGGAGATATTTCTGCCGGATTTATTTGCATTTGCGTAGTTCGTAAGTTTTATCTTTAAGAAATTTACCTAATTCTTCTACTGAGTCTGAATGTTGTAGCTGTTCCTCAACCGAAATTGGATTTCCGATTGAAACATGCAACGTTGCACCTTTTTTACGAAATACCTCGGCAGGTAATCGCAAAGTGCGTAACTGCCAACACACAACACCCAAGAAATTAAACCACCAGCTGTTGCTTCCATGAAAATAAATAGGCACAACGGGCACTTTCATTTGTTGAATCAAGCGTATGATTGTAGGTTGCCACTCGCGATCTTCGAGTTGCCCCTTGATATTAACCTTTGACACTGCTCCGGCAGGGAAAAATCCGATAGGATTACCCCTCCGCACTTGCATTATCGCACTTTTGATGCCTTGCATCGACACTGCTTTCTTTTTAGGGTCATCACTTGCCAAAGCATCAACAGCAATAAAATTGGGACGCATTGCCGAAATATAGTTCAACACCATATTCACCATCACCTTAAATTGAGGACGACGTGAACCCACAAGATTTATCAAAGTGATACCATCCAACGCCCCAAATGGGTGATTGCTTACAGTGATAAATGCACCCTCGGGCAAATTGTCAAGAACCTGTTCATTATCTATGCGTAGTTTGATTTCCAAATCTTTCAACAATCCAGTTGTAAACTCATACCCCGGAGTGTCGCAATTGTGATCATGAATCCAGTTCACCTTATCGACCGAAAGAAATTTAAGCAAGCGATTCACCAACTTCTCTTTGCCCTTAAACCAAGGCACCATTTGAGATACATCATTATAGTCGAGAACCGTGCGTTTTATAGGAGTTTCTTGATTTTCCATTTATATTTACACATTTATCCACGCAAAATTAATCAAAAAGCCGTTAACCACAAAATTATCACCCTCCTCACCTCCTAAAACTATATTAAATTTCACTTAATCATCCATAAATATATGAATTATTTACTTATCTTTGTATTGGACTTGATTATAGCAAGTCTCATAATTAATACATTGTTTAACTTAAAATTCTTCTCACCCTCTCAAAGAGTATTTTTTTAACAACATAACAATATTTTGAGCTTTTGGGCTCTTATTCTCACATCTGAAAACCGCCAATTTTTAAGCACGAGAATAAGCAACTCTCAAATGTTCATGCCCATATGGGCGTGATTATTTGTATGCTTATCGGTGCGACGGCGCTTGGCGGTGCCTCAGGTGTAGATAGCAACAAATAATTTCGCCTTTTTTATGATACATATCGGACAACTCATTCGCCAAGAACTTGACCGCCAAGAACGCACTCCCACTTGGCTCGCACGCAAAATAAACTGCGAGCGTCCTAACGTGTATTATATCTTCTCACAACCATCAATAAATACCGATATGCTCCTACGCATATCACAAGCCCTCAACCACGACTTTTTCCAATACTACACCACCGCCCTCACATCCAATCCCCACCACACACCGTAAAATCTTTTGACACTTTCGTAAAATTGTTTTACTACAAAAAAAACCTTAACAATTTAATATATATTTACTTTGCTGTTCATTTATACATGTTTAATATTTACTATATAAATACTTTTTTTTAATTATGATATTTTTTGTCTCAGAATGCAAAAACTGCAATTACAAAACCTTCTCATTTAGAAAAATTTCAAAGGATGTTTGTTGTCCAAAATGTGGTAAAAAAGAGTTAGAAACAACATCTGAAAAATCAACAAGTTTCACTCCAGAATTTATAATTCCACAAACTACCGACAAGAAAACATTCTTAAAGATTGCTCTCGATTATATGAAAGAGCATAATGTCCCTGCTGAAGCATATAAGAATATCGATCCAAGCAAAATTACAAAATACTATATTCCCGCTTTCGGTTTTCAAGGAAGCATAGATGCCAAATGGAAATGCGAATACAATGGATCAACTGAAATAACTATAAATAATCTCAATAAAAACATTCAACCGGGGACTCCTATGAGTGGAGAAATTTCTGGTTATAATTTTGAAGCATTTTTAATGGGAGCCTCTGCCGGACAAAATAAAGATGACATATGGGCTGAAAAATTTGCTTTTCCAATTCCCACAGACAAGGCGACTAAAATAGATGATATTTCAAAACTTGACAACGATGCTTTTACCTTTTTGCCCTCAGATGATTCGTTAAAAGTATGGAACGACAAAGGTCAGTCTTTATGCGATTATATCGCTCAACAACAAGCTGAAATAAATATTTCTAATCCAATCGCATTATGGGCATCTTTGGGCATAATAAGTCAAGCCGATGCGACTATGTTATATAATCAAATGGGACAACATATGGGGAACAGCACTCCTCCAACCCGAAATTGGGACATCTACTCTCGTTCAAATCTCGCTCAAAAACCTATTGATGCATTAATTCCTGTATGGTACCTATCATTTAAATTTGAAAACAATACATATTATATAGCAGCTACAGCCGAAAACAACAATGGTATCACCTGCTTACTCCCCTCTTCATCTCAATCTTCAGAGGATATTATTGAAAATGACGCGATTATAGATGCTAAGAAAAAATCAAAATATACAAAACTCGCCGGATTTCTTGCCATTCCATTATTCTTTATTGCCAACTTCATAGTAGCTCTGATATTCCTTGTGGCATGGTTTGCCGCATACAAATATTTCGACAAGCAGGTTAACAACCTCAAAAAAGCAGAACTCGACAAAAATACTGCAAACATTGACAACGAAATTCGACTCGTATTATCTAAACTAAAGTAATACAACTTAAACATGTTTGAAAAAGCAAAAACCACCCGAATAATTGCATTAATGCTTACATGGCAATGTAATTTAAATTGTATTTATTGTTTTGAAAAATTCAAAACAAATAATAAAGTCATGAGTCTTGACACAGCGAAACGTATTATTGATAAAGAATTCAAAGACTTTGAACAATCGGGAGATAAAGGAATACTAAAAGTAGATTTTTTTGGAGGAGAGCCTCTATTGAATTTTAATTTAATAAAAGATCTCTCTGAATGGATATGGGAACAAGAGTACCCTATTAATTATGTACTTTCGGTTACGACCAATGGCACATTACTAAATGATGAAATGAAAAAATGGTTCACCGCCCATAAAAAACATTTCAGACTTATACTCTCAGTTGATGGAACTGAAGAGATGCAGCGCAATAACAGAGGATGCCGTCAAGAACAATTGCCCATAGATTATGTGCGCGAAACATGGCCCGATTTATATTTAAAGTCAACAATGTCAAAAAAAAGCCTTAAGACATTTGCTGAAGGGGTAATTTATATGCTTGAAAAAGGGTATAATGTTGCGTCAAGTATTGCTATTGGCGAAGATTGGGACAAAGAAGATGCTACAATATATCGACGCGAATTAGAGAAACTCGCAGACTATTATCTTGAACATCTTGAAATTGAACCTATGCCACTGTATACTCGCGTTTTTGCCGAGCTGATGGAACCCTATTGCAACAACACTCCGATTAAAGGTTGTGGCACCGGTACAAGTATGGCTGCATATGATGTAGATGGAACTGCATATCCTTGTCACTTATTTTTACCTGTGGTACATGGCAAAGATATCAAAAAAGAATTAGCCGAGGTCGATTTTTATGACAACGACAAATTGTTTGATGACGATTGTCGTAAATGTGGATTTGCTCAAATATGTCGCACTTGTTATGGTTTTAATTTCAATGACCGAGGAAATGTAAACAAACGCGACAAGCGAGTTTGCGAAATGCTGCTTGCTGAAGCTCAGGTTTTAAGTGCATTCCAAATTAATTACCTTGTAAAGATAAGCAAGATTAGAAAATTGGCTCAAAATGAGAGCTATGCATTAAAAGCGGCTATAAAATGTTATGAGAAATATAAAGACTTCAAATTTGAAGCATAATAAAACATTGTTAAACTACTAAAATTATTCATTTTATGAAAGTATCTGAAGAACTTTTGATTGATGCTTCTCAAGTTGTAGCAGAATGCGAAAATGAGAATCGAGTAACTCCAGAAGTATCACCTGACTCTCCAAGTTGCGCTGGTTGCGGCTGGGGTTGTGCTGGTATTGTTGGGGACTAAATTTTTCCCCTTTAAATCCTTAATCCATTAATTAAAACCGTCAGTGCATTTTCATATCGTGTACAGACGGTTTTTCTTATCACTAAATTTCAAATGAAACCATATAAGACAGCTTTACCCGAAGATACAATTTTTAATATCCGTAAAATATTACATTTTTTGGGAGTTGAAGTAACAGAGCAACACTTCCGAAAAGAGGAATTATACTATTCTTGTAGAATAACCATTGACAATAACAATATCAGATTCCTTGACATTGGCACTAATGGCAAAGGAATGAGTTCAATATATTCTCTTGCTAGTGCTTATGGAGAGCTTATGGAACGCATGCAAAACAAAATGTTTACAGTGGCGACAAAATATGCCACAACCGATTTTCGAAAAAATCTGCCCGAAAATCATATTGTAAATATTCCTGTTCTTGATTTTTTATTTTTCCCTGACGAAAGGCTTGAAGATGTTCCCGTTGAAAAAATTCAACAACATTTTCGGGAATTGCTCCCAAATAGTGAAATTAATACAGCTGATCATTTCAAAGAGTGCAACAGCTACAATATTCACTATGCAGATTTTTACAATACTTACTCAAAAGAAGTAGAATCGTTACCATATACATTACTCCGTTTTGCTGCCAGTTCTACCGGCTTATGTGCCGGGAATTCTCCGGAAGAAGCGATATTACAAGGTTTAAACGAAATATTTGAAAGATATGTCCTTCAGCAAATCTACCTTAGACGTTGCACGCCCCCAACCATTCCTTTAACAATATTTAACGACACCGAAATTGGAAACAGATTACATCGATTGAAAGCCGAGACCAAGTGGAAAATCGAAGTTAAGGACTGTTCATTAGGAGAAGGATTCCCTGTTTTAGGACTGTTACTTATAGACGTGACCAACAACCGATATTCATTTCGGTTAGGAGCAGATGTGTCTCCTGAAATTGCGTTACAACGCTGTTTCACCGAAGCATTTCAAGGTTCAAATGTCAATAACAAATATCTGCGTCCTATAGTTTTGGACGACGATTGGAACTTACAAGACGAACATAATCGTAGCGTAATCGATGGTTGTGGACAATTTCCTAAAGAAATTTTTTCAAATGTACCAAGTTGGGAATTTAATGGATTTTATTTATCAAGGAAAGAATCGCATGCCGAGGAATTAAAATCGGTGTGTCGTTGGCTAAAATCCAAGAACTACACATTGTTTGTCAGGGATAATTCTTTTTTAGGATTCCCGGCATATCATCTATATATTCCCGGACTATCGGATGTTAATTCATCTCTTTATGACATAAAAGCTGAGGTTGAACGATATAATACTAATTGCCATATTGTAAAAAATGAATACCGAATTCCCTCGCTGAAACAAGATGAGATCTTATCATTTATTGCTAAATACGAGAAAAGCGTAGAGAAAAATATTAAGTTGTTCCCCTACAATGTAATTGCATATAATAGTTTTAATCGCTTATTATTATTGGCACTTTTATCATATAAAGTTGGGAATGATAACGATGCTTACAAATTCATGAAATCGTTTTTATGCCAAAAAGAGGCAGAAGGTGTGAAACAGAGTCCTTATTATTACTGCATCAGAGACTTATTTTATGCTAAATCATCTTCATGTTATGAAAACTCCATTGCTATTTTAGAAAACATTTATTCTAAAACATTGGTTCAAGAAGTCATATCCGACATGAATGATAGGGAAAATGTTTTAACAAACCTTCCTCTCTCAAACTGTTTCAATTGCAATAAATGTAAAATCAAGAATACTTGCAGGTACAAAAATGTAATAGATATTGAGAAGCGTATACAATTGGAACAAACCAAACATTTAAATACACAATGTGAACTAAAAAAAATATTTGAATAACCTTCGAAAAAGGAATGAGTATTTTAGAAATCCTTTTGTAAATAATACGCATCTTTTTCTTTTTTAACACCAATAAATTAGCCGACATTGATGCTAATGAAATAACTATTAACACTAACTCACTTAAACGACTAAAGATATGTCAAAATTAATGGATACAGTAGGTGGTTGCTACATAAAACTGATTATAATTGCTTTAGTTATTGCTTATTTAACCACAGTCATTAGTCAACCCTCACTCTTTTTGGGCTGGTTTGGTATCGGGAAATGGGGGGATGCATATTATGACAAAGATGGAATGACAACAGAAGAACAAGCAAGATTTGATTCCGAAATAGAAGATTTTTTCTCAACTGCAAAACAGAAACTGAATTTAAAAATAAAAAATTTATTGAATGAATATTTGGAACTTGACAAACGTTTCGATAAAATCAGCAATGAAATTAAAAACATGAATAAAACATGTAATATAAATCAACAAAACATCAATATCCAAAATGAAACATACAATAAATTCATTGAAAATAAGAATCTGTTAATTGAAATAAATTCACAGATTCAAGATATAGATTTTGAATTATTCCAATTGAAAAAAGATATAATTCTGGAATATTTCGACGGCATTTCTGATAAGAAATTTACTTCATTTGTTGAGGAATGTGATTACTATAATTCGGGAGAAAACAAGGAGTTATGTAAAAAGTTCAATAGCTGTTGTACAATGACGAAAGACATGAAAATAAAACGATCAGATGAGAGAACTAGAACTGGAAATTCTACTCACAAAGTTTTAATAATTCCAGAAGATCTAAGTGAAAATGTCAAAAATCTGGAAATAAATCTTAATACATTAGTTATTGAAATAGAGAAAGAAATCACGAATATAATAACAACAACGGAGAATGCAACCCCCATCTCAACAACATGTTGGTACATAATAGGAACAGCAGAAGAGCTTGAAAAGTTAAATGTTGTTCGTCAAAAAAGCCTATTGAAGTGGAACTTTGGTGCAACATTGAATGACGAAGGAATGTTTGATAAACGCAGATTTTTTGAAGGCGACAAAACAAAAATATCTAAAATACTGATTCCCAATGGGTATAACAGTTATGAAATACTCACAGATATGCCTTCAGAAAGTTACTCCGAACATCATGACCATATAGAAATAAAAGACCCCAATAAATTCTGGAGTAATACCAATTTCTTAGTAATACTTTTAACAAGTGAAAAGAAAGAATATAACTAAAGATATGGCAACCTATTTTAAAGAGCATCAGCTCCAACAATATAAAACAAAAGATGAAAATCTTATTTTAAAAAGTTTAGAGCAAGAACAACCAGCAACAACTGCACAAAGCCATTGCCCTAATTGTGGGGCTCACATAGAATCGGGTATGCGATTTTGTGAAGAATGTGGATTTTGTATTGATTCAAACAGTTGTCCTCATTGCCACGCAACAATTGAACCAGGAATAGCATTGTGCACCGAATGTGGAAAGCCTGTAACTCAAAATAAATGTTCATTTTGTGGAGAAGGAATTCCTAATGACCTCAGATTTTGTCCCGAGTGTGGAAATCCCCGTAGAGGAATTCCATGCCCTAAATGCGGCACTCATAATTTTCGCAGTTTCTGTCGCAAATGCAACGAACCATTGAATGACATGGCTCGCGAAGAAATAAAGAAAGCACATGCCGACCCTCATTTTCAACAAGCAATGCAAATTGCTTCACAATTAGCCGAATTGGAAAGTCAAATAAGTGAGTTACAAGGAAATTTTAGCAATAACATTGAAAATTTAATCGCTCCATCGCAATTATCCGATGCCGACCTCAATATTCTTGCTAAATACAAAAAACTTTTAGGCTCCACTAACACTCCAACGCTTAGTAATACCACTCCAACTCCCCCTAAAGCAACAACTCTCAACGAGACGAAAAAGAATTCTACAAAGCAAAACGATGACATCAAATCTATAATAGAACAATATAGACAACTTACTCAACAAATGCAAACAGAGCTTGAGTCAATGATGCCAGAACCCAAAGCAACCCCCGAAGAAAAACGTAACTTCTTTTGTGCACGAAAAATAACACTTACAACTATCAAAAAAGAAACTCAACAATCGCCGGTGTATTGGATTTGCAACCTCTGTGGGTGTAAACATTCCCAACCATCTGATTGTGCAAGACCCGATCTCGGAGGTCAATGGATATATAAAAACATTACAGTTGAAACAAAATCATCTCAATCAACAACAATATACATTTAACATTATAACTATTTTCCCAATCATGAATACAAATGAGCCATCAAGCACAGCTGTTGCACCAAATGGAACAGCAATTTCTAATAGCACTGCAATCCCATCAAGCACAGCAGCTGTTGCACCAAGTGGAACAGCTGTGTCTAACAGCACTGCCATAGCATCAGGGACAGCAATTCCTTCTGAAAAAATTAACAACAAGAGTACCGGAGCTTCAGATGTGCCTGAATATGATGAATATGTTATTGATGGTATCAGATATCGTTTTAAATCAATAATATCTTCTCAATCAGGAGAAGCCAAAATAATTTTAGTATCGGTTGTGGGAAAGGAATTTGCGCTAAAAATATATAAACCGGGGCATCATCCCGACCATAAAGTTTTACAAACATTAAACAAAGTAACGGGAAATGGCTTACTTATTGACATCTATGCACATGGCATTTGGACCGACAAAGATGGTCAAGAATATGACTATGAGTTAATGCAATATTGCAAAGGGAAATCTCTCGCTTCAATTAAATTAAACAACGACGAGAACAAACTAAAAGAGATTGCAAAACGCATGGCTGCCGCAATTGATTTTTGCCATCAAAACAACATACTGCATAGAGATATTAAACCTGCCAATTTTTTATTTACCGACACTGATGAATCAGAATTTGTGCTAACCGACTTTGGTATCGCTCGCCATTTTAACAACGAAGGCAAAGTTGCTGTGGATTTTTATCGCACACAAATATATGCCGCTCCCGAAATGTATGATTATATTCCTGGAGAACAAACATACCTTACTAAGTCATCGGATTGGTATGCTATGGGAATGTCTTTACTTGCATTGTGGATGGGAGAAGGTGTGTTTTCTGCCAACGAAAGGGAATTATTAAAGAACAAAAAGGAAGGTACAATTCCATTCCCTAAAAAAGATATATCTACACATATGTTGTCGTTATTGAAGGCATTAACTATATTGAGTGAATCAAAACGTGCTACATATGAAGACATTGAAAGATGGGCTAATGGTCAAATCATTTTCAAAGAGCCTCACACAATAAACAATAACATCTCTGGTTTCAGGGTAGTATTTAGCTCTAAAACCGATGAAGAACTCATTGCATATAGTACAAAAGAGTTAGGGGAAATGATGTGGCAACATAAGAGTTTAGCAAAACGCTACCTATATAGCGAGCAGGTATCTAAATGGCTGAGAAATGCAGACCGCCCCGAAGATGCAATGGAAATGGATGAAATTACTGAAAAGTTGTATCCAAGCAATCAAGATGCCGGATTATATGCGGCATGCCTTGTTCTTAATCCAGAACTTAAATATATAGGAAAAAAAGGTAACGAAATCTCCACTAAAGAAGAATTTGCTGAAGAACTCTTTAACAACTTAAAAAGTTATAGCAGCGAATTATCTGATTTAGCGCATCCATTTTGGATATATTGCAATAAGTTAGGGCTGAATCATCGTATTAAGGCCTTAAATTCTATGTTCAAAAAGAACCCAACAATAGCCCTACTATGCTTCGTTTATGACCTCGACCAAACACGTCCTTATATAACCGAAATTAATGGTAAAGTTCTCACTATATCCCATTTGCCTGCACTATTCAAAACAATTGAAGATGGTACACTTAACGACAACAATATCTTAAAATTATATACCAACGATTTTACTGTATGGGCAAGGAACCAAAATCCGGATATTACAAGAAAATGGCTCAACTTAAATGATTCTCATCTTTCTGAATCGTTGCGAATATGGCGATTACTCTATGCTCTTGCTCCCGGCTATGGATATGATTTCAAAGAAAAAAATAAATCAGACATGTTTACGTGTGAAGATATCATGCATGAACTGACGAATGAAATAATGGGGCAATCTAACCGCTCATTTAATTTATCTTCACAAATATGCAATAAAAACTTCGATAACACAAGATTAGCTATATATTTAGAATCAAAAAAAGTATATCAGAATTCTATTAAATGGATTAAATATTGTTTCGAGTTTAATTCTGATGACAACCAAAAAAAATACGGACCATACAATCGTCGCATTGCTTTAATGAAAGTCGTATATGGAATCACAAATAAAAATGTCCCATTAACTTTAAATGGCGTAACTATTCACAATTTAAAAGAATTTGAAAAAGAGCCAAAACTTAAATGCAATAAACTTAATGAAATGCAAATTGACCTTTTGGTTGATTGGCTTGCTCTTCAATTCATAGAAGATCCAAATCTTGATTACGAAAAAAAATCATACTTTGACCGAACTCATGATTATTGGAATTACCTAAATAATCATGTGCATAACTCATCATACATTAAAGCAAGTAATGCCATAACAAATATCATAAAAACCGCTAAGAGTAAATTCAACAATGCACAGAAAAAAGTGAGTGCTGTTAAATGGGGAGTTACAATACTATGTTTGATTCCAATGCTTATTGCTTGTTGTATTGGAATATTAACTTTAATTTCATCTGATTCTAATATATTTAATGATTTATTAGGTGGGGTAGGAAATGTTGTTGGAGGCATTGTTGGCATTATAGTTGGTCTATATTTATTATTTAAGATTCATTGGTTAATTGGTATAATCGGATGCTATTTAGTATACCAAGGTATTATGTGGCTATTTTTAAAATTAAGTTCTATTATTCCATGGGTTATAACTGCTATTATTGTAATAATTGCGATATCTTATATTTATCGATTCTTATCAATCAAGAAACAGAAACTTAATGATACATGGTCAAATATGGATTTAGATGATGCAGAGAAATTTGCAAAAATTGGTGCAGCCTTCAATTCTACCCAAAAACTTCTACCTTCTCTCCCTTCTAATTACCCTGCTTGTGTATATGAGAACGGGGCCATAGAAGCGACCAAACAAATAAAAAGCTTACGTAAAGATATATTTATCACTCTCGGAATTACCATAGCATCATTGTTTTTTACATATTGGATTATTGACAAATCGGCAAAATTAGAAGAAAAAAAACAAGTAAAAATTGAACAACCAACTAATATTTCAACATTAGCCGGAGATTACTTTGGTAAATTTGATGGTCACAATGCCTCAATATCACTTAATGAAAAAATCATCAATCACGACAACGTAGAAATAGAAGGCACCGTTAGAGTAATATATGACTCTCCTATGGAACACATAATTATCGGAAAGGTAAATGTCAATAGTGACGAAGATATCTCCCTTTATAAAGTTACTGATAATGGAGCTATCGATTACAATATTGTTTACAAAATTATTAATCCAAAAAAGATTAATGAAAAAAATATGTTGATAGGAGTATTTACCAACAAAAACAAGAATAAAATGTATGAATTTTCATTAGAAAAAAGATAAGACATGGATTGCAATAAATGTAACAAAAAAAATCGGGACATAGCGAAATATTGCAAATGGTGTGGGGCTCAATTAACCCAACAATTATCGCAAAATAATACTATTGCAAACAATATTAATACCCTCTTCCCATCTCTTATCGACAAAGATGAAATTAAGAATAAGCTTCAAGACATTATTCAGAAAGCTTGTTCGATGGAACAACGTAATCAAAGGCTAAAGATTACAGGACGCATGGAATTAAGCTTTGTGATTACAGGTGATTCTGGAACAGGAAAAACTATTGTTGCGAAAAATATTGCCATTGAGTTTTTCAATGCCGGAATAATAAATTCTGCAATTCCAACAATCATCAATCCCATTGAGTATTCAAATTGGATTAGAACTTTAGACGAAAATATAAAGAAAATCGGGAATGGGGTGTTAATTATAGAGGAAGCTCATAAATTAGTCCCAAAAGGAGAGGCTGCTGATGTAGCCCCTATTGACTATATTCTTCAATCGTTGCGCAAGGGAAAATCCAGCCCCAACTTCCCTGTCGTGATATTGACCGGACAAAAACGATTAAAAAGTTATTTCGACAGTAATCCAAATTCTGCTGCTGCTATAAACTATTTTTTAGAAACAACTGAAATTAGCATCAATGGTCTTGTTACTATAACAAAACGTATTCTACAAGAAAAACAATGGATACTAACTCCTGAAGCAGAAAAAAAATTACATAGAATATTTGTTAACGACAAGCGCAATCCTAATGATGCTCTTGGTGCAATGGGTCATAACGCAGCTAAACGAGCTAACGATATCAATTTATCTGCAATATCACATCATATACAAAATAATTCAATTCCTGCCGATATCATTAATGGAAAAGAATTTATTCCCAAATCGTTTGAAGAGGTGATGTCCGAATTTGACAAATTTACAGGCACCGAAGATATTAAAAAAGTACTTCGTTCGATTGGGAGCAAAATTTCGACCATGCGAGAAAAAGATAACTCCAACGCTAATATAAAAATAGAAGACCATTTTCAATTTTTAGGAAATCCCGGAACAGGAAAAACTACAATGGCTCGATTATTTGCCAATGCTCTTAACGCTCTTGGGGTGCTACCTATAGGACAACTTGTAGAAGTGTCTCGTAAAGATTTAATTTCTCAGTATGTTGGCGACACCCCAAAATTAGTTGCGTCTCGATTTGATGAAGCCATGGGTGGGGTATTATTTATTGATGAAGCTTATTCGCTTATGGCTTCTAAAAATGATAGTGTTGGCAAAGAAGCAGTAGATACATTGCTTCAATTAGCCGAAAACCGAAGAGGAGATATTATTGTTATTCTTGCAGGATACACTAAGGAGATGAATGAATTTATGTCAACAAATTCTGGGCTACAATCAAGGTTTAACAAGATCGTTAATTTCAGAGATTTTACAGGACTTGAGTTAGCTCAAATATTTAGAGGCATGGTAAATGAAAACAAATATATCTTAGCCAATGATGCTGAAGCTCAAATCGATAATATATTTGAAAAAATGTATCTGAGCCGGACAAGTAACTTCGGAAATGCTCGTGAAGTAAGAAATAAATTTAAAAGTACTATTGATTCAGTAGCCGACCGCAATGCCAAAGCTAAAGAAAATGGCACCTATAATCATTCTGATGAAAAGATTATTACCTTAAAAGACATTGAAGGGGAAAGTAATAAAGAATTAAGCACCGATGAAATATTAGCACAATTAGATGATATTATCGGAATGCAATCGGTTAAAGAATCGCTCAAAAAAATAGCTAAAAGTATTAAGATAAAAAAACGCCGCAGCCTAAACGGGTCAGGCAAAGCATCATTAGACAATATTCATATTGCTATTACTGGGAATCCTGGAACAGGAAAAACTATGATTGCCAAACGACTTGGAGAACTATTCAAAGCAATGCAAATACTACCTAAAGGACATGTAGTAGAAAGAGAACGCAAAACTCTATTAGATAGCTATGCAAACTCTGGAGGTGTTAATATGGATAAAGCGGTAAACGAGGCAATGGGTGGCATACTATTCATTGATGAGGCATATAATCTTGTTCCCATCAATAGTGCCGGAGAAAAAGACAAAGCCGGGACTGAAGCTATTGAAGCTCTTATGACCAGAATGGTTAATGATGGAGGGAAATTCATAACCATCATCGCTGGATATAAAGCTGAAATAGATGAGTTTATAGAAAATGCCAACCCTGGGCTATCCAGCAGATTTACTCATCGTATTCACATTGATGATTATACTGTAGAACAATTAACCGAGATTTTCAAACAGCAAGTAGAAAAAAACAACTATATACTCACACATAAAGCAGAAGATTTGTTATATAAAAAGATTGAAGAAATGGTTACTGCTAAAAACAAAACATTCGGAAACGCAAGAACCATCATCAAACTTTTTAATGATACAATTGAACGACAAGCAATTCGATTAGATGAAAATGCTTCAGATGAAGAATTAAACACAATCCAACCATGTGATATACCTTATGATCCTCCAAAAAAAATAGATTTAGCTGTATGTATGAAGGAATTAGATGAGTTAGTTGGTTTAAACTCTGTAAAAGAAGCCGTTAGAGAACTTGCTGACACTATAGACATTGAACGTCGTAGAGCTGAATTGAAGAATGAAAAGCCAAACATAAATTTAGATCATTATTTATTCCTTGGTAATCCTGGGACAGGGAAAACAACTGTTGCTCGCATTATGGGAAATATATTTTATACATTAGGATTATTACCATCTAATAAAGTTCTTGAAGTTACTACAAAAGACTTAATTGCCGGATATGTTGGCCAAACTGCAAAAAAAACAGAGCAAATGATTAATCGAGCATTAGGAGGGATTTTCTTTATTGATGAAGCATATGGTCTAAATGATGGAGCAAATGGATTTGGTAAAGATGCAATGCCAGTCTTATTAACTAAGCTACTTGACTATAAGGGAAAAATGGTTAGTATTGCAGCCGGATATCCTCGAGAGATGCAACAATGGATAAACACTAACTCAGGTTTAGAATCACGATATACCCGAAAAATCATCTTTGAAGATTATAATGCTTCAGAATTAGCTCAAATATTTAAGAATATCGTTAAGCAAAATGGGCTCAAATTATCTCAAGACGCAGAAGATGAAATGAACCGCTATTTTTCTATTCTTGTTTATAATAAAAGTGAAAACTTTGCCAATGCACGTGAAGCAAAAAACTACTTCGATAGAGTAAAACTTAATCAAGGACGACGATTAAGAAAATTAATTGACAATCCTGGTTTTGATAAAGAAGAATTATATATCCTTCATAAGGATGATATGATAATTAATTATTAAAAAACATCAAATATGACAAATTGTCCTTATTGTAAAATGACAATAGATTCTGATAGTTTCTATTGTGACCAATGTGGCGAACAATTATATATTTGCCCTAAATGCCATATTTTTGGAAAAGGAGAAGGCAAACATTGTGGGTTATGTGGACAAAAACTTGTACCTGCATTATCATCTCAAAAAGATAATTCGCAACAAAAACCTGAGCAATATTTATCTTTACCCAACCAAAATACAGACCCTTATGATGCCTTCTTTACGCAAAGCTCCAACACAATAACACCTAATGCAGAACCTGCTGTTCCAAGTTGCCTCAAATGTTACAATGAAAATATTACTCTTCAATTATTTGACAATGCTATTATAGGTAGAACCACTGGCAATTATGTCTCATCTTTAAAAAATTTAATATATATATCCAGCAGACATGCTCAATTACATAAAACTAATGCTGGTTGGGAAATTACAGATTTAGGCTCTCGTAATGGAACAAAAGTAAATAATATAAAATGCACTCCTACATTATGTTTTAATATCGGTGATATTATAAAAATTGCCAACACATATGACTTTATAGTAGAATAATTATGACGATTAGATATGACGTAATTAGCGACAAAGGAAAAGTTCGCCAAAACAACGAGGACATAGCTTTAATACTAAATGAATTTATTCGAGATAGCGCAATAAGTTTCTCTTTTGAAATGCCCGAAAATTTCAAATTTTGTGCAATTGTTTCTGACGGAATGGGGGGTCTTGACAATGGAGAAATTGCATCTGAAATGGCCACTAAATCATTTGATCAATTTTTATATAACTTAGAAGAAGGTCTCGATGAGAATGAAATAATTCTCCAAATAAAACAGTGGGTTAAAAATACCAACATAGATATTATTAATAAAGCGGGCGACTCTCAAATGGGATGCACTTTCTCCGGCTTATTTATGTATGAAAATAAAGCATTTATACTTAACATCGGTGACAGTAGAGTATATCGTACCCGTTATGATCACTTCAAGCAACTTACAACCGACCATTCCGAAAGGAATAGGACAAAAAATGAAAACATCCCATCTAATTTAATCTACAATGCATTAGGCATTGATAATGTCTTTATTGATATAGTTCCCACCCACATTATTCCAGGCGACAAATATGTTATCTGCTCAGATGGATTACATGATATGATAGACGATGACACAATTAATGCCATCATTTCTTTAGGAGGAGGTGCTCAACAACTTGCAAATGCGGCTCTTAATGCAGGTGGTAAAGATAATGTGACTATTATACTTATAGAGATATCGTAAAGTATTATTTTCGGCAATATCAAAAATTAAAATGAATTTTATTTTTGTATTGCTCTCAATTTGCACTATCTTTGCATTAATTACTAACTTAATATCTCACATTTTATGAAGAAATTTATTTTAATTATGAGCATGATTCTCGCTTTTGCATTCAATAGCGAGGCTCAAGAAGTGAAAGAAATCGATTATGCTACTTTCACAAAACAAATACTTCCAAATGCCACTCGCCCCATGGTTCTTGATTTCTATGCTACTTGGTGTGGTCCATGTAAAGCCATGGAAGCAGTGATGGGAAAGGCAGCTAAGGAATATGCCGGACAAATAGATTTTTATCGCGTGAATGTTGATAAAAACCAAGAGTGGGCTAACTATCTCGGAATCTCTTCAATCCCCACATTATTATTCTATAAGAATGGCAAAATTCACCATGTTGAAACCGGTTACAAAGAATATGTTGACTTTGTAAACCATCTTTCTCGTATTACTGACTAACAGTTATAACTGACTAGTCCTAAATAAGCGTTACAAAATTAATACTTATTTATTAGGACAAAATTAATAACTTTTTAGTTACACACAATGGAGCATGCTCCATTGTGTGTTGTTTTTTTATACGTTTTAATTTTTCTCTCTGATTGT
>JAZSDX010000042.1:0-119329 GCA_045531405.1 Muribaculaceae bacterium
CACCGGCTTGACCTCGGTAACCATCCCCAATTCCGTAACCACGATTGACTCCTCTGCGTTCTCTGGTTGCACCGGCTTGACCTCGGTAACCATCCCCAATTCCGTAACCACGATTGGCTACAAGGCGTTCTATAATTGCACCGGCTTGACTTCGGTAACAATTGGCAACTCGGTGACTGTGATTGGTAATAGTGCGTTCTCTGGTTGCACCGGTTTGACTTCGGTAACAATTGGCAACTCGGTAACCAAGATTGGCTCATCTGCGTTCTCGAGTTGCTCCAGTTTGGCTTCGGTAACAATCCCTAATTCAGTAACTGAGATTGGGGACGATGCGTTTAATGGGTGCTCAGGCTTGACCGAACTAATAATCGATGATGGCCCCGGAATTTTATCTTTAGGGTATGATAATTATAATAGCACTAATAACTCTTCAATTGGCGAAGCTCAATTCTATGATTGTCCTCTTGAAAAGCTATATCTTGGTCGAAATCTAAGTTATGAGACTAATCAGCAATATGGTTATTCCCCGTTTTACAATAAATCAACTCTAAAAACAGTAACTATTGGTAATTCTGTATCAAAGATTATTAGCTCTGCTTTTGATGGTTGCTCTGGTTTGACCGAAGTTAATATTTTAGATTTATCGGCATGGTGTGAAATTGAGTTTGGTGATTTAACGGCAAATCCATTATATTATGCAAAAAAACTCAAACTGAATGGCTCGGATATAACAGATTTAGTTATTCCTGACAATGTTACTAAAATTAATAACTATGCGTTTTATAATTGTTCCGGCTTGACATCGGTAACTATTCCCAATTCAGTAACCAAGATTGGGTACTATGCGTTTCACGACACAAAGTGGTATGATAATCAAGCTGATGGAATTATATACATTAATAATGTATTATATAATTATAAAGGTACTATGCCCGAGGGTACATCAATTGATATTAAAGATGGAACGGTTTCAGTTTCACCCTCCGCATTCGCAGGTTACATAGGAATGACATCAGTAACTATCCCAAATTCAGTAACAGCAATTGGTGATAGGGCGTTCGGTGGTTGCACTGGCTTGACCTCGGTAACCATACCAAATTCAGTAACTGAGATTGGTGAATATGCGTTTGAGGAATGTGGGTCATTTGAAGAAGTAAATTACAATGCTGAAAATTGTACCACAATGGTATACTCATTTTATGGTTGCTACATCAGGACTCTAAATATTGGGAAAGACGTAAAAAATATTCCGGAATATGCGTTCGACAATTACTGGAGAAGTTTTGACCAAATTAATATCTCTGCTACTACACCACCTACAATAGGTGTTAATAGTTTTTATTATTATACATATTTGCAAGTACCCGCCGTTTCGATTTATTTGTATAAAAATCACCCTATATGGAGTAAATTCCGAGTTTATGCTCAATCAATTAATGTTGATGGCATAAGCTACGAAATCACATCGGAATCAGATGTACAAGTTGTTGGTTTTTCAAGGGAATTACACCCTAAAACATTAAACATACCCTCGTCAATCGTTGTGAATGATATAAATTATAATGTAACCTCAATTTGTGAAATCTTTTCTATTGGTGATACCTTGACCTCTGTTATTATTCCCAATTCAATAACATCGATTGGTAAAGACGCATTCAAAGATTGCAGTCGTTTGACATCGATAACAATAGGCAATTCGGTAACTTCAATTGGAGAGCATGCTTTCTATAACACCGGTTGGTACAATAATCAAGCCGATGGTATTTTATATTTGGATAATTATTGTTTGGGATATAAAGGGACTAAACCAACAGGTTCTTTATCTATAAATGCAAATACTCGTGTAATTGCTGATAATGCGTTTAACAGATGTCCCGGTATAACCACAGTAAACTTACCAAATTCAATAACCAATATTGGGAACTATGCATTTAATGCATGTAAAGGCATTACAACGGCAACTATCGGCAATTCATTAATCAAAATTGGAGAATATGCATTCAATGGCTGTAGTGGATTGACTTCGATATCCCTACCCCAATCAGTAACATCAATAGGCAAAGACGCGTTCAAATCTACTAATTGGTACAACAATCAATCTGATGGGATTTTATACTTAAACAATTGTTGTTTGGGATATAAAGGAGATAGTCCGACATCTACACTTAATATTGCCAATGGGACTCGTGTAATTGCAGATTATGCGTTTAATAATTGCACCGGTTTATCTAAAATAAACATTCCTAATTCAATAACTAAAGTTGGAAACTATGCGTTTTATGGATGTACCGGCTTGAGTTGTATAACTATCCCCAATTCTGTAACCGAGATTGGTGAATATGGTTTCAGTAGTTGCAACAACATTATACTTCTTACTCCTATTCCACCAACAATAGGAATGAACAGTTTTATTTATAACGCAACAATAAATGTGTTGCCAAATGCAATCTTTTCATACAACAAAAATATATCATGGGATTATTACAACATTCTAGCATTATCCAACATTGATGGTATAATTTATGGAAATATTTCTAATACAGAAGCCCAAGTTGTTTCTTGCACCCAAAATGAACTTTCTCCAACGTTAGTCATTCCATCTAATGTCGTTTTATATGATAACAATTATAACGTAACATCAATTGGCAATAGTGCATTCATGGGGTGTAATCAAATATCTACGGTATCTATACCAAATACCGTAACCTCGATTGGTATGTCGGCATTTTCGGGGTGCAGTGAATTAGCTGCGGTATCAATACCACAAACGGTAAGTGAGATTGGCGATTATGCTTTCTCTGGCACCAAAATTACCGACATTCTTTTTGGTGAAAAAATAAAATCATTAAGCGAATCGGTATTACCTAATGGAACAACCTATATCATATTATATACATCAGTTCCACCTAAGGTTATTGAAGATAACTCAGTGGAATATATTTCCAAAACAACACTTGTGGTGCCATCGTTAAGTATTGACGCTTATGCTTCTCACACTTTCTGGGGACGTGCTAAAAAGATTATAGCCAATAGCGAATATGAGGGTTATTATTTCTCTCCGGTGCCAAATGGTCTTTATTTTGCTGAAAAAGGTGGTAATATATGTTATTTTGATGGCGAAAGCATTGTTGACACTGAGATTCCTGCCGGTGCACACGCATTCCAAATGGCGTCATGGAATGGTGCGTTATATGTAGCTAATGCCGGTGAGCAATACTACTATATAAACGATGAATACAACTCTCTTGGAGATGGCGAATTATATGTTGTTGGGTGGACTAAAAAAGGGTTCAAAAAAATGACTATTGTAAACAATACTAATTTAGGAGATGGCGGCAATTATCATGCATTCCTTGACCCATTCCATGTTATGATTGATGAAGACAAATTATATTATACTTGCCGTAGTTTCTCACAAGGGGGAGTTAAGGTGTTGCCATTGCAAGAAATATATTATGATACCCCATATATGACCTCCGATGAGGTTCCTGTGTTTGCGACAGCTGATAAATTACCATATTATAATCGTCAATTAGTCTATGGTGCGATTCATGCCGGATTACAACGCGATTCAGAAGGTGTTTATTGGCATGCTTTTAAATATAGCGGAAACAGCATCTGCCGATATAAACAATCAGATATATATGCGACTTCACAAGAAGCACAATCGGCTTCAAGTCCTTATCCTGTAATAGCAACAGGAATTAAACCATCGGCAATGTTCCTTGATGAGAAAAATGATTATATTTATATATTCAATGGATATTCAAGTAATCATGGCGTTTATCGAATGCCGATAAGCACTATTCGCAATGGAGGCTCTACAACTTTTCCAAATGCATGGGAGTTGATTGACGATTCTCCTGCATCTCCAGAGAATTCGACAGATGGTGAAGGTGTATATGTGCGACAATTCACAAGCGATGGTAATTATGTTTATTGGGCTTATATCGCCGAAGAAGATTCAGGCAACAAATCAGGAATCAAACGAGTAAACACTACAGGTACACCAAAAGTAGAATATGTTGTGGAAGATGTGGAAGCATACGGCATTTGTTCTCACAAATATGACGCTTCTAATGGTATTAAGGACATTGAAACTGATGATTATATTGAAGCTATTGAAATCGCACGCTATGATATTCATGGTCGATTGTTGAGCGAACCAACTCGTGGCATCAATATCGTGAAATATAGCGACGGCTCTACTCGCAAAGAAATCATCAAATAAATTGAGAGTTGAGAGTTGAAAGTTGAGAACTCAATGATTCTCATTCTCTAAAATCGCTATTAAAACACAAACCCCACAAGTGCGTTGCTTTTGTGGGGTTTATTATTGCATAGAGTGAAAACATGGTTTTATGTCATTATGAAAATTTATGTCTTTCTGTTCTTTTTTGGGGCATAAGAACAAAATAGGTGGTATATAATAACACAAAAGCCTCAACTGCACGATGTGCGATTGAGGCTGTGTTTATATAATAGAGTTGTTTTATTATTTGCCTAATTTTAATTTACAGCGGCACAGAGATCTTACATTATTACAATTGGCTGACTTTTAGCCCATTTCATCAAAACGCTTTCTACACAGAAAGAGCAATTAACATTTATTAATTTCTGATTATAGCAGATTTTAGCTCATAAATTACATAATCCACAAAAAAAATATAACTTTGCACTTCGTAAAAGTGTTACATGTAACATAATTTAGAACTACCATGCAAATACAACGACCCATTTACTTGAACAAACTTATTAAATCTCGCCACAATCACATGATTAAAATTGTAACGGGAGTTCGTCGATGTGGAAAGTCTTATTTGTTGTTTATGCTATATACCGAATGGCTTAAACAACAAGGTGTAGAATCGTCTCACATCATACATATAGACCTGGAAGATAGACGCAATAAGGAATTGCGAGACCCCGACAACTTGATGAATTACATTGACTGCAAAATGAAAGATGATGAGATGTATTATATCATGGTCGATGAAATTCAGCATGTTGCCGAATTTGAAGATGTACTAAACAGCTATCTAAAAATCTTGAATGCCGATATCTATGTTACAGGCAGTAATGCTCGGTTCTTGTCAAAAGATGTCGTAACAACATTTCGTGGTCGTGGTGATGAAATCAGAGTATTTCCACTATGTTTCAGTGAGTTTATGAGCATTTATCAAGGAAGCGTAGAAAGAGGTTTAGATGAATATATGACATATGGTGGCATGCCTCAAATTCTTGAACACTCATCAGAAAGTAAAAAATCAGAATACCTGAAAAGTTTATTTGAGAACACCTACATTCGAGACATAAAAGAACGATACCACATTAAGAATGATGAAGTAATGGACAATCTGCTTGATGTTGTATCATCTTCAATAGGCAGTTTAACCAATCCTACCAAACTTGCGAATACCTTAACAAGCATACGCCATGAGAATATCAACAACAAAACCACAAATAATTATCTCGAATATATTTGTGATTCATTCTTAATGGAGCGAGTTGAACGATATGATGTAAAAGGCAAGCGATATTTTGAAAGCCCTTATAAGTATTACTTTGTTGATCTTGGATTACGCAATGCGAGATTGAATTTTCGCCAATTGGAAAAAACTCATATAATGGAAAATGTAATATATAATGAATTGCGTGTAAGAGGATTCAATATTGATGTTGGGGTTGTTCCAATCCTAAAAAGAGATAATGAAGGCAAAATGATTCGCAACCAATTTGAAATAGATTTTGTATGCAATCAAGGCAGCAAGCGTTATTATATCCAATCGGCATATCGAATGCCAACAGAAGAAAAGGTAGAACAAGAAGAAGCTTCGTTGAGAAATGTGAATGATTCATTCAAAAAAATCGTAATAGTAGGAGACGATATATTAGTAAAACGAAATGAAGCTGGTATCACAACCATGAGTATATATGACTTCTTATTAAACCCTAACTCATTAGAATTATAGTAAAAAGCACATCCCACTTCGCAAAGATGTGGAATGCTACATAATTTGGATGCAACATTTAAAATACAACACAGCCTCAACTGCACGATGTGAGATTGAGGCTGTGTTTATATAATAGAGTTGTTTTATTATTTTCCCATTTTGTAGTTTACCGCTTGACGGATATTGTCAAAAATATCATCTACACTACCACTACCCTTTATTGAGAGATATTTATCTTCATTGATGTAATAGTCGCGAAGTGGTGATGTTTGCGAATGATATACTTTCAATCGTTGTTTAATAGTCTCAAGATTATCATCGGCACGACCTGATTCTTTGCCTCGCTTGATGAGACGATCAATCAATTCTTCATCTTCAACTTCAAGACCAATCACAGCGAGCAATTTTGCTCCACGATCGGCGAGCATCTTTTTTAATTCCTTGGCTTGATTTATAGTGCGAGGAAATCCGTCAAATATTACACCTTTCTTTGTTTCGGGATTTGAATCAAGCAAATCAGCAAGAATCGAAACCATCAAATCATCGGGAATCAAATGCCCTTTTGAAATGAAACTATCGGCAATTACTCCTAGTTCAGTACCTCGAGCAATATGGTCACGCAACACTTCTCCGGTAGAAATGTGATATAATCCGTATTCTTCAATAAGTCGCTCACTTTGTGTACCTTTACCACTTCCGGGAGCGCCAAAAATCACTAAATTGACCATTTTTTCTTTCAAAATATATTTATAAATCCTATGTGTATAAGTTCTATATAATTCGTTCTATCAAGTCTTTATAGACCTAAACCGACATTTAGTCTTCTTTTAAAACATATATATCGGGAAGATTACGTGCTTGTTCATCAAGATCAAGACCATACCCAATAATAAATTTAGATGGAATAGAGAAACCCACATAATCAATCTTCACATCACATTGTAATGAATTGGGTTTATACAATAACGACGCAACCTTTACTTGTTTAGGATTCTTTTCTTCCAAATCGGCGACCAACTTTTTCATTGTAAAACCGGTATCAATAATATCTTCCACCACAATTACAGTGCGATTAGATATATCTTCGGTCAAACCATGAATTTGCTTTACGTTACCGGTTGTACCGGTGCCGTCATAACTTTTCAATCTGATAAATGCTATTTCGGCATCATTTTCATACGCTCTGAACAAGTCACTAGCAAATGCAAATGCTCCATTTAGTACGCACAAAAACAACGGATTTGCATCGCCACAATCTCGCATCATTTCTTTTGCCAATTCTTGTACTCTTGCAGCAATTTGCTCTCTATCTATGTATGGGACAAAATTTAGCCCGCTATAAGTCACTTGTTTCATCGAAACTCTTATCTAAATTAGTGCAAATTTATAAAAATATTAACGTTCTGCCAAACCTATCAATAAATTATATCATATTTTTATGATTTAATCTTTTTTTTGAGCAATAAAGCCGAATTAAATTTGTATTTTTGTAGATTGAACATTTGCATCTTCAACCTTCAATATTTTATAAATAAATCCCAACGCAATGAAAATATTTGACAACGACACCATTAGAGCCATCGACAAGGCAACTATTGAACACGAAAACGTATCTGCGATAGATCTTGTTGAGCGCGCAGCTGAGGCTATCGCTTGTGAGATAATATCTCGTTGGCGACCAAACAAACCTATCACCATATTTGCAGGGTTTGGCAACAATGGAGCCGACGCGTTGGCTGTTGCTCGTTTATTAATCGAACAAGGCTACAGCCCTGTTATTTATTTATTTAACATTGGAGGAAACATGTTGGGCAACGAATGTCGCATCTGTCGAGACCGATTGCGCGACTTGAACTATGCTAATTTTTATGAAGTAATAGATCATTTTGCGTTACCGGCTTTATCGCCCAACCATGTAGTTATTGACGGGTTGTTTGGTTCGGGGTTGAACAGACCTATTTACGGCGGATTTGTAACCCTAATTCAATTCATCAACGATTCAGGCGCAACAGTTGTATCAATCGACGTTCCTTCAGGGTTATTAGGAGACTGGAATGTCAATCCTATAAATCGCAACATCATTCATGCTGATCTCACTCTTGCCATTCAGTTTCCACGCTTGGCATTTTTCTTAAAAGATAATTCAGGGCTTGTCGGAGAATGGAAAGTTTTGAACATAGACCTTAGTTCTGAGGCTATTAACAACAGCCAATCAAATTTTTATTTGGTTGAAAAATCAGACATTCGCTGTTCAATAAAACGTCGCAATTCATTTGCGAGCAAAGCCGATTGTGGCTCGGCATTAATCATTGCCGGCAGCTATGGAATGATGGGAGCAGCTGTATTAAGTGCTAACGGAGCAATACGTTCGGGAGTAGGAAAAATCACAGTACACTCACCACAATGTGGTTACAATGTCATGCAAGTATCGGCACCCGAAGCGATGTTTGTAGCCGACAAGCATGAGCTCATACCCACCGATTTAACTCCACGTCACAAATATGATGCAATTGCCGTAGGTCCCGGCATTGGCACTCATGAATATACAATTCAGGCTCTTGAACTATTCCTCAAAAACACCAAACAGCCTATTATCCTTGATGCCGACGCGCTCAACTGCATCGCGTTACGGCCATCGCTTCTAAACTATATTCCCACCAACTCAATCATAACTCCTCATGCCGGTGAATTTGATCGCATATTTGGCGAGCACAAAAGCGATGAAGCCCGACTAAAGAAAGCCTTAGACCGAGCTAAACGATATGGGATCATAATCGTTCTCAAAGGTCGCCACACAGCAGTAGTGAGACATGATGGAAAGATATTCTTCAACACCTCGGGCAATGCATCGTTAGCGACTGCCGGAAGTGGCGATGTGTTAACCGGAATTATGTCCGGATTCTTGGCTCAAGGGTATGCCCCCGAGATTGCATCTTTAATTGCGATATATGTTCATGGCATTGCCGGTGAAATTTCAAGTGAAACCCACGGAATATTTGGAGTAAAATCGGGAGACATCGCAAACAATGTTGGTTGTGCAATCAAACAAATACTTACCAAATAAAAAATCAATTCAACAAAACATATAAAAATGAAACATTCTTGGTTGATTACTCTTCTTGTAATGTGTCTGAGTTTGAATACGACAGCTCAAACTACACAAAAACTCACAGCCACTAAAGCCAGTGACTATGGGATTATATATTCATTACCCAAAACCGTTCTTGACATTACGATTGAAACCGAAAAAACAGTTAAGAAACCCGGTGTTTTTTATCGGTATGCTAAAAAATATCTCAATTCCAACGATGCGATTAAAGAAGAAAGCCAATCAACAGCTATCAAATCTATAACCATTATTGCTCGAGGCATAGCCAATCGCGACCAACAATATTTGATGCAATTCAAAGCCGGCAGCACTCCTTTTTTGATTATCAATGAGGAATGCGTACCATTGGCTATCAACATCAATATTTTACCTCAAATTGAAACGCCATCTCTACCCTCGGCAACAGATGCACAGCCTACTCCTTTAGAAACAAAAGCCGCACAACAAGTAATCAGTGGCGAAATTGCGCAAAGTCAATCATCGGCTAAACAGGCCGAATTGGCTGCCGATCAATTATTTTCTTTGCGCCAAACTCGCACCGACATACTGAATGGAGAAGCCGACCAAATGCCAACCGATGGAGAAGCAATGAAATTGGTACTTAGCAACATTCAAGCCCAAGAAGATGCGTTGGTGGCTATGTTTTTAGGCACAACACAAACATCAACATCGGTAAAAACCATAACCTACACCCCCGATGAAGCTTGCGAGAATGAAATCCTCGCGCGTCTCTCCAACTCTGAAGGCATTATTGACGCATCAAATCTTGCCGGAGCTCCATTATATATTTCACTTGAAGTTCTCGAAAAAGGACAATTACCTCTTTCTGACAAAGGGACACCTAAGACATTTCCAAAGGGAGGTGTTGCATATAACATACCGGGTAAGATTGCCGTTAAAATTGAATTTGACGGGGAAACATTATGCGACAGCACAATTTTATCGGCACAACACGGCGTAGTATTTGGGATAGACCCAAAACTTTTTTCCGACAAAAAAGAGCCTGCCTATCTTTTATTTGACCCAAGCACCGGAGCTATCAAAGAGCTTGGTGCTGTGAGCAACTTGACAAAATGAGCCGTAGAGAAGATTATAAACAACAAAACCTTGATTATCTTATACAAGAAGCCTCTAAGCCCGAGACAAAAACGCTTCAAGGGGGAATATTGTATCGCATAATCAAACAAGGGAACGGCAACTCCCCTTTAGCCACAAATGTCGTATCGGTTTATTATAAAGGACGATTAATAAACGGACGAGTTTTTGATGACAATACTACTCAACCTTGCCCAGAACCGTTTCGACTTAATGAAGTTATAAAGGGTTGGCAAATTGCACTTCCTCATATGAAAATCGGAGACAAATGGGAAGTTATAATTCCTGCATCGCAAGGATATGGCTCGAGAAATGTTGATGATATACCTCGCAACTCAACTTTAATTTTTGAAATCGAGTTGGTAAACATATTTTAATTTAACGCTCAAGCAACAATATAATGATCGATAATACAACATTTGGAACTCGCACTGCATTATTTCACACTCTCGGCTGCAAACTCAACTTTGCCGAGACGTCAACTGTTGCTCGCATGTTTGCCGACAAAGGCATTCGCCGAGTTCAAGCAGGAGAAACTCCCGATGTAATAGTGGTAAACACTTGTAGCGTTACCGAGCTTGCCGACAAAAAATGCCGACAAGCCATTCGTTCATTTATCAAAAAATACCCAAATGCAACCGTAATCGTTACCGGATGCTATGCCCAACTCAAAAGCGAAGAAATTGCAGCGATTCCCGGGGTAAAAATTGTTGCCGGAAGCGACCAAAAATTATTACTTACTCAATTTTTAGAAGAATTTACCACCACTCACGAGCCTCGCACTATCGTAACACCTATGCGCGAAATGCGACACTTTTGTTCCTCTTGTTCAAAAGGCGATCGCACTCGGTACTTTCTAAAAGTACAAGATGGTTGCGACTATTATTGCACCTATTGCACAATACCTATGGCTCGTGGTCGCAGTCGTTCAGGGACAATTGAGGAGATGGTGGCACAAGCCCGGCAAGTAGTAGCCGAAGGTGGCAAAGAGATAGTCCTCACCGGGGTAAATATTGGCGACTTTGGCAAAGGACGTGACGATAATTTCTTCGACTTAATAAAAGCTCTTGATGAAGTAGAAGGGATTGAACGTTATCGCATTTCATCAATTGAACCAAATCTACTTACCGATGAAATAATCGAATGGGTAGCATCGTCTAAACGTTTCATGCCCCATTTTCACATTCCATTGCAAAGTGGAAGCGATGAGGTATTGGAGCTCATGCATCGTCATTACGATACCGCACTATTCAGGTCTAAAATTGAAAAAATTCGCGCTACGATTCCCGACGCTTTTATTGGTGTAGATTTAATCGTTGGTGCTCGTGGCGAAACTCCCGAATTGTTTGAAGAATCTCGACAATTCATCGAGTCGCTTGATATTTCACGTTTGCACGTGTTTACCTATTCAGAACGCCCAGGGACACAAGCTCTAAAAATAAATTATGCTGTTGACCCTCGCGAAAAACATCGTCGCACTCGCATTATGCTCGACCTCTCGGAACGCAAATTGCATCAATTCACACAACGTTTCATAGGTACTAACCGACCAGTATTGCTCGAACACTCAAAACCGGGGAAACCAATGAGTGGCTTTACCGATAACTATCTCAAAGTTGAAATAAACACCATCAATGCCACAGACAACACAGTGGTAAATGTGAACCTCAACGAAATCATAAATAATGGTGAAGAAGTAAAAGGAGATATCGTAAAATGAAAAAATGGCAATATAAATCTATACAATTTATCCTACACATCACTTCATTGATGCCATTTTGGGCACTTTATGTCATTGCCGACATAATTTATGTGGTATTATTTTACATCATTAAATATCGTCGTGAAGTAGTAGAAAAAAATCTACAAGAATCATTCCCCAATAAAAGCAAAAAAGAGCTTACTCAAATTGAGCACAAGTTTTATCGTAATCTTGCCGATTATTTTGTAGAAACAATAAAACTCAACAATGTAAGCGATTCAGCAATAAAAAAACGCATAACATTCAAAAATATCGAGATTATCGACAATCTATTTGACCAAAATCGTTCAATCGTCGCATATTTCTCCCATTGTGGAAATTGGGAATGGGTCACATCTATAACACGATGGAGTCGATATAAACATGGCTCTGATGTTGAATTTTGCCAGGTATATCGTCCTCTTCGCGACCCATGGTATGATGCCTATATGCTTAAATTGCGCGGTCGGTTCAATTCTCTATCGTTTAAGAAACGCTCGGTATTACGAGACCTCATAATGATTCGACGTCGTAATATCCCAAGCATTACCGGTTTTATGAGCGACCAAAAACCGAGCCGAGGAGATGAAAGCCATATAGTGAAATTCCTCAACCATCCTACTGCATTCATAACAGGGACTGAGCAAATTGCTCGCAAGCTCGACATGGCAGTTGTGTATTTTGACATGCACAAACCTCGCAGAGGGCACTATGAAGTTGAAATTAAAGTCATATCCACCGATCCATCTTCTATGCCCAATATGGCTATTACCGACGCTTATATATCCCTTCTTGAAAACACCATAAATCGCAATCCATCAATATGGCTTTGGTCGCATAACCGATGGAAAAACAAAGTTGAAATGCCCAATGAATAAAGTTGCCGTCATTATACTCAATTGGAACGGAGAGAAACTTCTACGCGAATTTCTCCCAAGCGTCATCGCCACTACCGACCCCTCTATTGCCGACGTGATTGTTGCCGACAATGGTAGCACCGACTCGTCGGTAGAGTTGTTGCGCAACGAGTTTCCACAAGTAAAAGTGCTTGAATTTGCCCAAAACTATGGTTTTGCCGAAGGATACAACCTCGCAATAAAAGAAACCAACTACCCTTACACCATACTCCTTAATAGTGACGTTGCCACCACCGATGGTTGGGTAAATCCACTATTTGACTACATGGAGGCTAACCCCAATGTGGGAGCTTGTCAACCCAAAATCAGAGCCTACACCAACAAATCTCACTTTGAGTATGCCGGTGCAGCCGGAGGATTTATCGATCGTAATGGTTACCCCTATTGCCGAGGACGCATCTTTGACAACGTAGAGGAGGACAAAGGACAATATGACGAAATAATCCCCATATTTTGGGCTACAGGAGCGGCATTGTTGGTGCGTTCTGAGTTATATCTCAAAGTTGGTGGTCTCGATAGTGCATTCTTTGCTCACATGGAAGAGATTGACCTTTGTTGGCGTATATTACTTGAAGGGAAAGAGATAGTAGCCGTGCCACAATCTATTGTGTATCATCTTGGGGGAGGCAGTCTTCCGGCATCAAATCCTCGCAAAACCTACCTCAACTTCCGCAACAACCTATTGATGTTGCACAAAAACCTGCCCGACTCTACTCGTGGCAAAAAACTCTTTGTGCGCCGATTGCTCGACACTGTCGCTTGGGCGAAATTTATGGCAACTTTCGACTTTAAGAACGCTAACGCCATTCTCAAAGCTCACAACGATTTTCGTAAAATGTGTAAAGCCTACACTTCGCATCCTAACATTGACCTATTGAGTACTCGCCCCGATTGCCATCGCAATATCCTCCTCGACTTTTATCTCCGAGGTCGCAAAAAATGGAGCGAATTAAAATAGAACATTTTCCGAACTACCAAGTTTGATAATACAACGGCACGCAGTTGCTGAGATATTGGCGTGCTTTTTCCCATGGCACATATATCTCGGTGCTACCCGGGAGGAATGCGACAGGTCCTTCATTGTGGTCGATGCGTAGGAAGAAATCGCCCTTGCTGTTTTTGAACAGGATAAATTGAATGTTTGCCGACATTGGCACTACATTAAAGTCTTGCCAATTCTTTGCCACAGTATCAAAATAATTGGTCTTATAATAGCAACCTTTTAATCGCATCAACGAAAGAAGTGGCATAAGTGTTTCGGCATGGCCAAAACGCAATTTAGCCGATACGATAGTATTACCCTTGCGAGCCACAACCGAGTCGGTCGATTCGATAATGTCGCATAACAATGGCGAAGCAATATCGGCAGGCACCGATGAAAGTGTGGTAGAGGTGCGTTGCAAATATTGACGGAGGTTGAAGCACGACCATAACGCGTTATATTCTTCATTGGTAAAATATCGTGAAGCATCACATTCCATTTGCATTGCACTCATTCCGGCTATTACATAATATTCTACGATAGCCAAATCTTTAGGGTTAATCTCACCATAATTAAAATCAACGCCAAGCACTCGTTCCAACGCCGAAGTAGGAACAACTGCATCAAAATGTTGCTGGTAAGGTCCTTTCCATTGACCGAGTTCAATAAAATCTTTATATGACATTTCTACATCAAACGGTCGCATTAAAGCTGATTTTCCTCTGCCCGACACTGTGGTTAACTCAATCGTGTTGTTCATGCGAGTGAGTTGGTGAGTGAACGAATACATGCTCATAACACAACGAGGCGAATATGACGAAATCGCTTCTATTCGCTTATTTTTGAACAATGAGGGATAACGGCTATACATGCGAGCTGCAATACCACGCTGTTCATCAACACCAAGTTGATCAAGGGCTCCCCACTGTCCATTAGCGGCTTCGACTGCCGATTGCACCAACGCAAGCAACTCTTTACCACGAGCCGTGATAGTTCCTTGTGTTTTAGCCGACTCCAATGCTTCGCAAAGAGCCTTGCAATGAGTTGCCGATGCCGGGAAACGGCTACCATGACGTCCCACGTGATTAATAAATACCGGAGCAAGCGAATCGGGATAAGCATATTCTTTCGTTGGCACGGTATATGGTTTGAGACTACCTTGACAATCGGCTGCTGAAAATTTTGTTGCCGTAGGATCGGCAGCAAATGATGTTATTGCAATCAATAACGACAAAGAGAAACAAAAAAGGCTTCGCATATCAATAATTTGTTTTATATTTGAAGCCAAAAGTACTAAAATATGAGCGTTTTTCAAAAAATTGAAGAGTTAATTAACGAAAATAGGCTTGAAGAAGCCATATTATTGTTAAATAACGATATTGAGCAAAACAAAAACAACGATAAATTATATTTCACTCGTGGCAAAATCCACTGGCGATTGGGCAATAAGTCACAAGCCATTACCGATTACGAACATGCCGTAGCAATCAACCCTCAAAGTCAAGCACGCGTTGCTCTTGAGAATGCTCGTGATGTTATTTCTTTTTTTAATCCCGACCTCTACAATCCATAATATGTGGCAATTTTTATTGCCTCATAACATCTTTCATAATCGGGTTCATGTGTAATCTCTTCGACTAATTGAGAATAAACCACTCGATTATTTTCGTCAATCACGACAACTCCTCGAGCCATCAATCCCGACAATGGTCCATCGATTAATTCTACTCCATATTTACGGCCAAACGAAGGAGAACGAAATGCCGAAGCCACTATCACATCTTCAATCCCCTCTGCCACACAAAAACGAGATGCAGCAAATGGCAAATCCATCGAAACACACAAAACCACCACATCATCAAGCAAAGATGCCATCTCATTAAACCTACGTACCGTCATTGCGCACACTCCGGTATCAAGACTTGGGAATATGTTCAATACAACACACCGACCTTTATAATCACACGATTCAATTTCTCTAAAATCAGATGTCGTTAATGAAAAATATCGAGCTTTATTACCTACTTTTGGAAACACACCCATTGTGTGACATTCTTCTCCCTTAAAATAAACCGTTTCCATAAATATATTATTTTACATTAATCTAATTCCTCCAATATCAAACATTTGTCTTGTCATTCTTTTCACTAAAACATATGATTATATTATATAGTTTGGTCCTTAAAAAATATTTTTTCAAAAAAAATTGCATTTTTCTATATAAAAATTTGGAATTTTCAAAAAACCGTCCTACCTTTGCAGTGTTGTATATCACTAAAACACTCAAACACCAAATAAAATTTCTCAAAATTACAATATCTAAACAGTAAACATTATGAAAGAATTTATTTTATCATTTGTTGTATTATTTGCCACATTGAGTGGTAATGCTCAACTCCTCTACAAAATTAATGGCAAAGATGCCATAGGTGACTCATATGTAATAGGCACTCACCATCTTGCTCCGGTTTCTATACTCGATTCAATCGATGGATTTAATGGAGCATTACAGAGTGTTGATGCCGTTATTGGAGAAATAATTCATAGCGAAATGACATCTCCTGCCACTCAACAAAAAATGATGGCTATGGCAATGGCTCCGGCCGATAGCACACTCTCAAAACTATTTACAAAAGAGCAATTTGATTCAATCGACAATGTAGTGAAAAAATATTCGGGAGGGCAAGCGTCACTTGCAATGCTTGAACCTATGATACCGGCTATGGTAAGCCAACAACTTGCCCTTTTAATGAGCATGCAAGCTATTCCCAACTTTAACCCCATGCAACAACTTGATACCTATACTCAAATATTAGGTGTTAATCACGGCAAAGAAGTTAGTGGATTTGAATCCATTGATTTTCAATTAAACATATTAATGGGCGACCCTATTTCAAAACAAGCCGAAGACTTACTTGAAACCGTTCGCAATGAATCAAAGATGTCTTCATATTCAATTGATTTATATCACGCATATATGAATCAAGATATCAATAAATTATATGAAATAATGTGTGTTCCCGATTTAGGCATGACTCCCGAGGATGAAAAAAAAATGGTCACTGATCGCAACGAAAATTGGATTAAACAATTACAATCAATTCTTCCAAACAAATCGGTAATGGTGTGTGTAGGTGCCGGTCATCTTCCCGGAGAAAAAGGGTTACTTAATCTTCTTCGTCAAGCCGGGTACACCATTACTCCAGTAAAATAATTAGCAAACCAACTAAAATTAAGTTATTATGATTAACATTAAAAATCTATCTTACAATTATCACAAAGGCTATAAAGCCCTTGACAATATCAATGCTCAATTAGGACCCGGAGTGCATTTACTCCTTGGCGAAAACGGAGCCGGGAAAACTACTTTGCTACACGTAATCGCCGGGCTATTATTTGCCAAAGAAGGAACATGCGAAATTGATGACAATGATATTTCAAAACGCCAGCCAAGCGATTTGTGTAAAGTATTTTTCATGCCCGAAGACATTACATTTCCTGCTAAATGCATTAATGACTTTGCTAAAATTCATTCTCAATTCTATCCGACGTTTAGTGAAGAGCTATTCCGTCAAAATCTTGAAATTTTTCATCTTACCGGCAACGAATCTTTTGGCTCTCTATCTCTTGGTAATCGTAAAAAAGCCAATCTCGCCTATGTAATGGCTCTCGGCACTGATATATTATTGCTCGACGAACCAACCAATGGTCTTGACATCAACGCCAAAAAAGAACTGCTCAAAATCATGGTGGGTAGCCTACGCGAAGACCAAACGGTTATCGTTTCAACACACACTGTATGGGATTTGAAAAACCTTTTTGAAAGTGTAATGATGTTGCGTAGAGGCAATCTACTTCTATCAATGAGTACCGAAGAAATAGGCAACAAATTATCGTTTGTTGCTTCCACTTCGCCAAATCCCAATGCACTTTATATGGAACAAGACATGAATGGTTTCCGTTCGATCGAAAGAAACACCAACGGCGATGAAACAGAAATTAATTTCGCTCTTATTTATAGTGCATTGATGAGCAATGCCGCTCAAAGTGTTTTAGATGCACTAAAATAATCACCTCTATAAAATATTGACTTATGACCGAATTAACAAAAACAATAGATAATCCTATCCTAAAAGACGGATTCTCATGGAATAGAGTAAAAATGTTATATTCATTCTATTTCCCAACTATAAAAAATCAAATGATAGCATACGCCATTGGCGCATTTATAATTTCATTTGCATCAATTCTATTAGTATCCATAGAACCATTTTTTATCCTTCTTGATGCATTATTTTTTGTGGTTCTTATTTATTCACTATATTGGTGTCCGATAATTTTCTCTCGCAGAAACTATCATTTAATAGAGACGGTTCTACCTGTATCGGGAAATGAAAAAACTGCATTTTATTTTTCCTACTCATTTATCGTGATTCCACTAATTGTTATTTGTGCCATTTTATTAGGAGTGGGAGCGACTTATTTGATTCCTGCGTCAAGAGAACTTATCGACAAATTGATAAACTTTGAAATTCCTCCCGAAGCTTTAGACGCATTCCAAGCTCAATCATTTGGCTCAAACTATATTATCTCAACAATTGTTTCATGGTATCAAATGGTTATCACTTCTATATTTGCCGTAACTTATTTCAAGAAAAACAAAGCCTTAATGGTATTTATCTTAACTATTGCGGTATCATTGGTAAGTGGCATTATTGGTGGCGTTGCCGGATTTGTTTCGGGATTTAACTCGGCAATACATAATATTGACACTCCCGATAACTTCATGAGCAATATAATGATTTTCTCAATTGCAATTAACTTGATTTTTGACATTGCAATGACCTACTTTACAGTACGAACTATTAAATATCGTCAAGTATAACTTGTATCAAACATCTGAAATATGGACTTTAAGACAAACAAACCCATATATCAACAAATCATCGACTACTGCTTCAACAAAATACTCGCACAAGAGTGGGTTGAAGAGGAAAAAGTGCCGTCGGTGAGAGAATTAGCCATGGAGCTATCGGTCAACACTCACACTGTATTGAAAGCTTACGAATACCTTCAAACCGAAGATATTATCTATGCCAAACGTGGTCTTGGCTTCTTCTTAGCTACCAATGCAACTGCGCATGTCAATACTGTGCGCCGTGAGGAATTTTACGAAACAACACTCCGAGAATTGTTTAATGAAATGGATAGATTACAAATATCTATCAATGATATCGTTGAGCATTACAATAGTCGCAAATAGAACTTTTGCCTCAACATATACTCTACTCAACAACCAATAAACACACTTATTGGTTGTTTGTTATTTTTATTAACATCGACAAACAAGTTCAAAAAGTTGCATATCTTGGTTAATTTTGTTTTCTTTGCATTACTAATTGCATTGTATAATTCAAAACAATATGATGAAAGAAAATCTACTTGAGATTTACTCTCAAAGTTTCAAAGACAATTGGGAATTACCGGCATTAACCAACTATATTACCAAGAAGACAATTTCGTATGGTGAATTTGCCAAATCTATAGCGAGATATCACCTTTTATTCAAAGAATGTGGGATTAAACAAGGCGATAAAATTGCGTTATTAGGGAAAAATACACCCGAATGGATTCAGATATTTTTTGCAACAATTACCTATGGTGCTGTTATAGTACCTGTGCTGAATGATTTTAATCCTCAAGATGCGCAACATATTGTCAACCATTCCGATTCTGTACTTTTATTCGTCAGCCAATCAATTTGGGAATCTATCGAATATGAAAAGCTCCCAAAAGTAAAAGCTGCATTCTCTCTCGACCACAACGAGCTTCTCGCTGAAAATGAGGATTCTGATAGCAAAGTGCTTAATGCAATGCGCAATCTTTCAAGCATCTTTAATGCAAAATATCCAAATGGATTCTGCCGTAAAGACATTAAATACCCCAATGTCACCCCCGATACCCTTGCCGTAATCAATTACACCTCCGGGACAACCGGATTTTCAAAGGGTGTAATGTTATCTTACAACAATCTTTGTGGTAATGTAGTATATGGTCTTAATGCAAATCTCCATTACCGTGGCTCACGTTGCATTTCATTTCTACCTCTTGCCCATGCCTATGGTTGTGCATTTGACATGCTCGCTCCATTAGCAATAGGTACTCATATTACTCTATTGGGCAAACTCCCCACTCCTAAAATTTTGCTCAAGGCGATGAACGAAATTCGTCCAAATTTGGTTATATGCGTGCCATTAATCCTTGAAAAGATTTATCGCAAGCAAATAGTACCAATGATTACCAAACAAACAATCCGTTGGGCTCTTGCTATTCCTCTTATTGATACTGCAATATACTCTCAAATACGCAAAAAACTTGTAGAAGCATTTGGCGGCAACTTTGAAGAAATTATCGTGGGAGGTGCACCTCTCAACAAAGAGGTGGAAGATTTTCTTCATAAGATTAAATTTCCTTTCACCGTGGGTTATGGCATGACCGAATGTGGACCCCTTATCAGCCACACACCTTGGAGAGAATTTATTCCCACTTCTTCAGGACGCACACTCCCTGGTATTATGGAAACTAAAATTCTAAGCGACGACCCCGAAAACATTCCAGGAGAAATATGTGTCAGAGGAGAAAATCGCATGCAAGGTTATTATAAAAATCAAGAAGCTACCGACTTGGTTCTTGACAGCGATGGTTGGTTACACACCGGCGACATGGGTACTCGCTCTGCCGACGGCACCATTTTCATCAAAGGTCGATCTAAAACAATGATCCTCTCGGCAAATGGACAAAATATATATCCCGAAGAAATTGAGTCGAAACTCAACAACATGCCTTTCGTTGCCGAAAGCCTTATCGTAGAACGCAACAATCGATTGGTCGCTCTTGTTTATCCCGATTATGAAGCGATGGATGCTAATGGCATTGGCGCCTATCAACTTCGCGAAATCATGGAACAAGTGCGCAAAGACCTCAATAAACTTGTTGCTCCCTATGAGCAAATAGAAAAGATTCAACTCATTGCCAATGAATTTGAAAAAACTCCTAAACGTTCAATTAAACGTTATCTATATAATGCATAATTTTTAAGATTATGAACAACAGCCAAATCACACATATTGGTTTTAACTATTGTTTCGTTTATATACTATAATCTGATTAAAAATCAACGTAACTTATAAAACATGAAAAAATATCTCGTCACCGGTGCTGCAGGTTTTATTGGCGCCAATTTTGTCAAATATATTCTAAAAAAATGGGATAACAATGTAGAGATTGTAATTCTCGATGATCTCACTTATGCAGGAAATCTCATGACAATAAAAGATGAAATAGAACAGGACAACGTAACTTTTATAAAGGGAGACATTGGCAATCGCGAACTTGTTACAGATATAATTTCCAAATATGACCCTCACTATATTGTGAATTTTGCTGCAGAATCACACGTTGATCGTAGTATCACCAATCCTCGTCTTTTCCTTGAAACAAACATTTTAGGAACACAAAATCTACTTGATTGTGCTCGCAATGCATGGTTGGAAGGAAAAGATGAAAACGGCAAAAATAAATATAAGGAAGGGCGCAAATTCCTCCAAATAAGCACTGATGAGGTATATGGTTCTCTTGCCAAAGATTTTGCTCAAGCACAACCATTGTCGGTGAGTGACGAAGTAAAACGAGTAATCGAAGGACGCGACAATCTCAAAACCTTTGGTTCTCTTTTCTTTACCGAAACAACTCCATTAGCTCCACGCTCACCATATTCTGCTGCAAAAACAGGTGCCGACCTAATAACTCTTGCATATCACGAAACCTACGGTATGCCAATAAATATTACTCGTTGCAGCAACAACTATGGTCCATATCATTTCCCCGAAAAACTTATTCCTCTAATCATTAAGAATATTCTTGAAGGTAAAAAACTACCTGTATATGGCAAAGGTGACAACGTGCGCGACTGGTTATATGTAGAAGACCATGCTAAAGCTATTGATATGGTATTACGTCAAGGTAAAATTGGCGAAATATATAATGTTGGAGGATTTAACGAAGAGCAAAATATTGACATCGTGAAAACCGTAATAGCAATAATTGCCCGCATCATGAACGATGAGCCTAAATATCAATCGTTATTATCTTGTAAAGTAGAAGACATTAACGATAATTTAATAAGTTTTGTCGCAGATCGCCCCGGACACGACATGCGTTATGCCATCGATCCTACAAAAATTGCAGTTGAACTTGGTTGGTATCCAGAGACACCTTTCAGCGTTGGTATTGAAAAAACAATTCGATGGTATCTCGACAACCAAGATTGGGTAGAAAGCGTTGCTTCGGGCGACTATCAACAATATTACGAACAAATGTATCACAACCGTCAATAATTACTAAAATCACATAATCACATGAAAGGTATTGTTCTCGCCGGAGGTTCCGGCACTCGATTATACCCAATTACCAAAGGCATCTCTAAACAGCTGATTCCTGTTTATGATAAACCAATGGTTTATTATCCTATATCGGTACTCATGCTTGCCGGCATCAAAGAGATTCTCATTATCTCCACTCCAACCGATCTTCCCATGTTTAAGCGTTTGTTGGGAGATGGGAAAGAATTGGGAATAACCTTTGAATATGCAGAGCAACCTCGTCCCGAAGGACTTGCTCAAGCCTTTTTAATTGGAGAACAATTCATTGGCAATGATGATGTGTGTCTCGTACTTGGAGATAACATATTCTATGGTCAAAGATTCTCATCTATGCTTATGGACGCACTAAACATTGCATCTAAAAATGAAGCAACAGTTTTTGCATATCCTGTCATAGACCCACAACGATATGGGGTTGTCTCTCTTGACGAAAACGGCAAAGCTATTGACATTGAAGAGAAACCTGCAAATCCTAAATCAGACAAAGCTGTTGTTGGACTGTATTTCTATCCGAATGACGTAGTAGAAGTCGCAAAAAATGTTAAGCCTTCGGCTCGTGGAGAGCTTGAAATCACAAGCGTCAACGAATATTATATGAAACAAGGTCGTCTCAATGTAAAATGTTTCGGACGTGGATTTGCATGGCTCGACACCGGCACTATCGACTCTTTAATGGAAGCATCCAGCTTCATTGAAGCAATTGAGAAACGTCAAGGATTAAGAGTCGCAGCTCTTGAAGAAATTGCATATCGTCGTGGCTTTATTGATGCTCAGCAGTTGCTGAATCTTGCCGAACCAATGAAAGCCAACGAATATGGTCAATACCTTATAAGATTAGCTAACGGTGGACTCTAACAAAGCTCATATTATAAATCTACCTAAGGTTACCGATCCGAGAGGAAACTTATCGTTCATCCAAAACGACGATCAGATTCCTTTCAAAATAATGCGCACATATTGGATATACGATGTTCCGGGAGGAATGTTCCGAGATGGACATGCATTTCGCTCTCAGCATGAATTTATCGTTGCCCTATCGGGAAGCTTTGACGTTGTACTAAGCAATGGAAAAGAGACTCAACGAATCCACCTCTCTCGCTCCTATTATGGTCTATATATTCCACCTATGACCTGGCGAGCAATTGATAATTTCTCTACCAATTCTGTTGCAATGGTCCTTTCATCAACACGATATGACGAAGACGACTATATTCGTGACTTTGAATTATATAAAACATTAATGGATAATGAATAAGCCCGAAATATTTGCAAAATCATCGGTTGAAGATTGTCGCATTTTCGAACTTATGCGCAACACTCATCAAAACGGTTCATTATCTGTTATTGAAAATAATGAAAATATACCTTTTACTATTAAAAGAGTATATTATCTATATGATATCCCGGGTGGAGCTGAACGAGGTGGACATGCTCATTGCGAGAATCAGTCGTTAATAATTGCAGTAAGTGGAAGTTTTTCGGTAACTCTTAATGACGGTAAATGCAAAAAAACGTTCAATCTAAATCGGCCCTATAAGGCTCTTTATGTTCCATCCGGATTATGGCGTGAAATTAATGAATTTTCGTCTGGCTCAGTATGTTTGGTACTTACTTCCCACATCTATTCAGAAAATGATTATGTGCGTGATTTTGATGATTTTTTAGCTCTAACAGCTCCAAAAAGACACAATTAGACTCCAATGAAACGATACCCATTTCTAAACTTAGAAACAATAAATCAGCGATATAATTGCGCAATAAAAGATGCTATAAATAAAGTTATAGATAGTGGTATATATATTGGAGGAGAAGAAGTCGAAACATTTGAAAAGAATATCAGCGATATTTGTAACACTCCACATTGCATAGGTGTGAGCAATGGTCTTGATGCAATAAGATTAATCATTCGTGGATATATCGAGCTTGGCATCATGAGTCCTGGAGATGAAATTATTGTACCTGCCGACACATTTATCGCATCAGCACTTGCAATTACCGAGAATGGTCTTAAGCCTATTTTTGTTGACCCAAACATAGATACCTACAATATTAATAGTAACACATTAGAAACATCAATTACTCCTCGCACCAAAGCTATTATGCCGGTACACCTTTATGGACGCATTTCATGGGATGAACAACTTGCCCATATTGTAAAGAAATACCACCTTAAAGTGATTGAAGATAATGCCCAAGCCATCGGAGCAACGTCAATTGATAAAGGCCTATATGGCACATATAATGCCGGTTCGCTTGGAGATGCTGCCGCAATAAGTTTTTATCCAACAAAAAATATTGGAGCAATGGGCGATGCCGGAGCCATTGTTACTCATGATAGCGAATTAGCAAAAGTTGTTTCTTCATTACGCAACTATGGAAGTAATCAACAATATAACTATATCTATGCAGGTGTAAATTGCCGATTAGACCCCATTCAAGCCGCAATTATAAATGTAAAAGTTCCTTTTATCAACGAAGAGAATAAATATCGACAATCTATTGCCGATATTTATGAAAAAGAGATACATAACGAAGCCATAATAAAACCATTAAAACGCATCAACAACGAAGTTGTGTGGCATCAATATGTAATCAGGACTAACAATCGTGAAAAGTTTAGGGAATATTTATTAGATAATGGCGTAGAAACATCTATCCATTATCCGGTGCCTCTTCACAAGCAACCATGTTATAGCCAATTTCACAACTTAAATCTACCCATAGCCGAACAAATAGGCAACGAAGTTGTAAGCCTTCCTATTACGCGATGCACCTCATTCCAAGATGCCAATGAAATCGCATCTATTATCAACAATTATCAACAATAGATAAACACCTAATATTATACAATTGTCAAGATTTTCAAAATAATGAAAGTTGAACTGCCTCTTGACTATTTTCTTGATGCTCCAACATCATCAATCGACTAACTTGTTGCCAACCTTTTGTCAAATTTCGCAACTTTAATGTAACGACCCCTCTATACTTTATTCCCAACGATCTCAAGTAACGTAACACCTCATTATAAGAAGAAATTCCGGTAATCTTAACTGAGACGACTTCATTCCCCCATTGTGTTACTGTAGCAAAAACCTCATCTCGCAAATCAATTGTAGTCATAACTTTAACCTTTTATTATGCAACAAAATTACAATCATCCATGGGCAATATTATTGCGCACAACATTTAATTTATCACAACAAACAATCTATCTCCCCCAAAAAAAGAATAGCCTACTTTCTCAAGCAGCCTATTCAATCCTATAATTTACTTATTTGTATCAGTATTTTTATACTCAAAAATATAGTATACTTTTCAAAGCATATTTTCAACAAAGATACAAAGTTTTTATAAAGACCACAAATTTCAACTCAAAATTCATTCTTAATTCACAAAACTTGGCAATAAATCCACTTGTATTTCTTTTTTATTCTATTTATCAACTATTCTAATTAAAAAATATAGGTAATGCGCTTATTTTTTTGTATTTTTGCGTAATAATAGAAATATTTTATTCAAATTATATTTATCAACACATAAAACTATTTATCAATGAGACTAATTATTGAACCTAATTACGAGGAAGTTTCTCGTTGGGCAGCTAATTACGTTGCATCTCGCATTAATGCAGCTAATCCTACTGCTGAAAAGCCATTTGTACTCGGTTGTCCTACCGGTGGCTCACCTCTTGGCATGTACAAAAACCTTATCAAACTCAACAAAGAAGGCAAAGTTTCATTCAAAAATGTTGTTACTTTCAACATGGATGAATATTGTGGTATTCCACAAGACCATGAACAAAGCTACCACACATTCATGTGGACTAACTTCTTTAACCACATCGATATTCTTCCTGAAAATGTAAACATTCTCAATGGCAACGCAGAAGATCCTATTGCAGAATGCCAACGCTTCGAAGACAAAATCGCATCATATGGTGGTATTGATTTGTTTATGGGTGGTGTAGGTCCTGACGGACACATTGCATTCAACGAGCCAGGATCAGCATTGACGTCTAAAACTCGTATGAAGACCCTTACTCAAGACACTATTATTGCCAACTCTCGTTTCTTTAACAACGACGTTAATCAAGTTCCCAAAACAGCATTAACCGTTGGTGTAGGCACTGTAATGGCAGCCAAAAGCGTTATGCTCATCGTTAATGGTTACAACAAAGCTCGCGCATTGCGTCATGGTGTAGAAGGTGGTATCAGCCAAATGTGGACTATCTCTGCTCTTCAAATGCACCCCAAAGCAATCATTATCGCCGATGAAGATGCTTGCGCTGAATTGAAAGTAGGCACTTACAAATACTTCAAAGATATCGAAGGAGCCAACCTTAACCCCGATACACTCCTCTAATAAAAAAACATATCAATAACAGAACAGTGCTATACAAACATAGCACTGTTTTATTTTTGTCATCATTACCTGTTTTGCACTAAACCATTTTATTGTAACAATAAAAAACACCTCGGAATATTCCGAGGTGTTTCTATTTTTACAAATAATTATCTATTAATAATTATTTTGTATTTTCAAGAGTACAGATACTTACACGGTTCCAAGAATCTTCTTCGAACATGTTACCAACACCTTGACCGGCTGCATTGATACGTTCTGCTTTAATTTTGTAAGTCTTAACAAGCATAGTTTTTACAGCTTCAGCACGAGCAGCTGCGATTTTTTCGTTTACTTCTTTGCTACCTTCTGGTGATGCATAACCTTTTACAGTTACAGTAGCATTAGGATGGCTCTTCATGAAAGCAGCAACCATTTCTACGTTTGGTTTTTGGTCAGCAGCAATTTTAGAAGAACCTTGTTTGAAGTAAACATAACGTACGCTGTTAGTATTGTCAACTTTTACTTCTTTAACAGCTGGTTTTTCAGCAAGTTTCTTGTTGCAAGCAGCGAGTTCAGCAGCAAGAGCAGCGTTTTCAGCAGCAAGAGCTTTTACTTTACCATTGCAAGCATCGTTTTGTGCGCGAAGGTCGTTGATTTGAGCGTTAAGTGCATCAACTTCAGCTTGGTCATAAGGTTTAACACATTTGAAACCTTTACCACCGATGTGATAAGTTACACCAGCCATAAGATTTACACGAGCATTGTGTGAATCAAATGAAAGGTTAGTGTATTTTGTATTTTTACCCCAATCACCAGCAGGAGCTTCCATACCCCAAACTACAGATGGTTTGAATGATACAGTTACGTTTTTGGTAACATTGAAGTTGAAGTTAAGACCGGCTTTAGTTGCAAATGTGTTCCAGTCGCGGCAACCACCAGTCGCCCAGTTTGCATGATTTGCACTCCAGTTCAAGTCATAAGCACGACCCCAACCAGCACCAACAACAGCTTCTACTTCAAAGAAGTTTTGTTTGCAACATTTGTAACCTAAAATAAGGTTGTTAAGGTTGATTGCAGTATAAGCACCTACATAATGAGTGTCAAATACATTAGCACCTTCACCATAAGAAGTGTTGATACCCCAATTACCTTCGATACCAAGAGCGAGGATAGGAGTTACTTGTTTTTCGATTTCCAAACCTACAACACCACGCATATCGCCCCAGAAAGCAGCGTTTTCAATAGGTGTTTGACCACCACCAACTAAAGAAACTGACCAATTGTCAGTAAATTTAGGAGCCTCAACAGCTTGTTGAGCTTGAGCTGAGATTGCACCTAGTGCTACAGCAGCTAAAAGAATAACTTTTTTCATCTTGTGTATAGTTAAAAAAATTTAGTTTAATTTCAGCACAAAGTTATTACAATTGTGCATAATTACAAAATAAAATCGCCTAAAAGCTTCTTTTTTATTCTCATTTATGACAAAAATACACTTTTTATTGACTATTTACACCAAAAAACGTCAATCTGTCGCAATCGTTAAATAAAATAAATTTCATGTTGTAATCACTCTTAATTTCAAGGAATCTATATATTCCTCAAATTATAAAACCGGGTTATATTTACAACCGGTTTTATAACTTGTGTGCATTATATTCTTTTCGCAAAGCAACTATAGAAATTCCCTTTAGATATTGTCATTAACAAATTTTTCAAATTCTTGTTCTGTCATATATCCTACTTGAGAAACGATTTCACCATTAGGCTTAATAATTACAATCATAGGTATTGATTGAGCATCATATTTCTTTGCTACTTCTTGCCATTTATCTACATCTACCGACACAAACGATGCTTTATCCGACATCTTTTGCGCTACAGTCTTAAAATGAGGTGCAAATTTTTGACATGGTCCACACCACACTGCATTAAAGTCAACGATAACCGGTTTTTCTTTTGCATCAAGTTGAGCAACATCGGTCAATTCTATCACTGCAACACCCTCGGGAGTTACAACTTCATCTACAATTGTTTCAGCAACCACATTTGCCGAATCATTTGCTATTTGAGATTCCTTCTCTGTATTACTTCCTGCACAGCCACTAAATAACATAGCTGCAAAAACTGATAAAATAATTGTCTTTTTCATTTTTATTTACTCTTTTAATTAATATGATTCACTTCTACTATTTTATATACCATTTCATTCAAAATCGGCAAATACATAGTTTATATCGTCCGACTTTTACCAATATATTAAACAAATTATATGCCAAAAAGTTTGAACCAAATAATTTACCTCAAAAAATCTATGTTTTTTACGACATTCTCCCTACAAATATAGTGAATAATTTTATTTCTATTCTATTCCAACTCATCTTTTTATACTTTAGCAATCCTATATTTCTCAATTTCTTTACTCTTCTATTCCCACAATTTAACATCTTATTTCATTCACATTATTTTATATATTTAGATTTTAGCGTAATTTTGTAATCTGATTTTTAGACGTTTTTTATAAAATGAGGCAATCGATATTTCAAATCATTCTAACTTACATTTTATTTGTTACGTTTTTTGCGTTACAAAAACCAATCTTCATGTTGTATTATTACGACATTTATTCTCAATGTCCAATTTCTGATTTTTTCTCAGTAATATACCATGGGATGCCTCTTGACCTATCCATGGCCGGCTATCTGACGATTATCCCAACCATATTAATCATAATCTCACAATGGGCTAAACACACGTTGATAATAAAACGTATCTTACGCATATATTTCTACATTATCGCCATTTTTATGGCTTCAGCAATGTGTCTTGATTTAGCGCTTTATGGATATTGGGGATTTCGTCTCGACATGACTCCAATTTTCTATTTTTCCACATCTCCATCGGCAGCATTGGCAAGCGTTCCCTTATACTTCTTCTTAATTGGGACCACTGCATCAATCATTTTGGCGATTGGCATGGGATACATTCTTAATCGAGCTATTACTCATTATATCCCAAGCACACAACAAACATTCCACAAAATACGCAATACCATTGTTTTGACCATAATTTTAATTTCTCTTTTCATTCCAATAAGAGGAGGATTTACCGTATCTACTATGAACCTAAGCGCAGCATATTTCAGTCAAAAGCAAGAGCTCAACCATGCAGCTATCAATCCGTTGTTTAGCTTCATGTATTCAGCAACACACCAAAATAATTTTTCTTCTCAATTTCGCTATTTTGAATCGGCTGAAGCCGACAATATTTATTCTCACTTTAGTCAAAGTGACACAAGCGACAGCATTATTTCGTTACTAAACAACAAGCGTCCCGACATTTATATTATTATTTTGGAAAGTTTTTCCTCCCACTTGCTTAATTCCAAATGCGACGGTCAGCCCATCACTCCACATCTCGACACCATTGCATCTCAGGGAATTTTATTTACCAACTTTTATGCTTCCGGAGTTCGCACCGACCGTGGCATTCCGGCAATACTCAGTGGTTATCCGGCTCAACCTACTACCAGCATAATGAAATATGTAGAAAAGACCGACAATCTCCCCTCCCTTCCTCGTTCTCTAAAAAACGCAGGTTGGGAAACTGCATATTATTATGGAGGCGATGCAAATTTCACAAATATGCACGCCTATCTTGTGTCATCCGGATTTGAAACAATAATCAGCGACAAAGATTTTCCCATAAGCGAGCGACTAAGCAAATGGGGCACTCACGACCACCATGTATTTAACCGTTGCTCCGACGACATTTCTAAATCAACATCTAATAAGCCCCAACTAAGGGTTATCCAAACTTCCAGCAGTCACGAGCCATTTGAAGTTCCATATAATCGCTTGACAAACAATCGAGCTAACGCTTTTGCCTATACAGATAGCTGCCTGGGGAATTTCATATCCAATCTAAAGAAGCTTGACAAATGGAATAATGCATTAATCATCCTCTCACCCGATCATTATGGCTCATATCCATTAGATATCACTAATTACATTGATCGTCATCGCATACCTTTGATTCTCACTGGAGGAGCAATTTCTGACACTACACAAATTACAACCGTAGGCTCTCAAACCGACATTGCCGCAACATTATTATCTCAACTTGGCATTGATCATTCTGAATTTATCTTCAGTAAAGATCTATTTAATTCCAAGGCTCCACATTATGCATTTATATCCTCTCCCACTCTTTTTGGTTTTATTGAGAAGGACAACTATATCATTTTCAACTACGAAGCCAACCAGATTGTCGAGGCACAAGGAACAAATAACGACTTGATATTAGATAAAGGCAAAGCTTTTATTCAAAAACTTTATGATGATTTAGACAAACGCTAACACTCTAATTAAAGCAATTTACCATGCTTGACTTTTTAATTGACATCGACACCCAAATATTTCTATTTTTCAATAGCCTTCACCTGTCATTTTTTGACCACTTCATGAAGTTATTTACCGGTCGATTCATTTGGTCACCCATGTATGCAACAATTCTATATATTCTTTTTCGACGATTTGATTGGAAAGTTGCATTATGTTATACTATCGCAATCCCATTGGTTATTACGTGTGCCGACCAACTATGCGCAACAATTATTCGACCCTGGGTTGAACGTCTTAGACCCACCCACATCGAAAATCCCTTAAGCGCTTTTGTTCACATTGTTGATGGCTATCGAGGGGGCAAATATGGTTTCCCTTCATGCCATGCCGCCAATTCGTTTGCATTAGCTTCGTTTCTCTCGTTACTATTTGCAAAACGTCGTTTCACCATCTTCATTTTCATTTGGGCATTGATAAACTCTTATTCTCGTTTATACCTTGGCGTACACTACCCCGGAGACCTTTTAATAGGAGGTGCCATTGGTTGTTTAATTGGCTTTGTTGGTTACTATATAGCCAAATCAATCACCCAATACATCTCAACACCTCACGATCTTGAACATTCGCATTTCTATAACCAACTATCATTTGGCAACACCTCTCTATCATATCATTTATCCGATATAATGAGCACAACCGGATTGATAATTGTTATATCAATCTCATTATTTTCCATATTTTCAATTTAAAATAAATATCATTTCAAGAAATATTTCTTACCTTTGCAAAAACAACAAAACTCATTGCCTATGATTAAATAACGAATCCTGTATATATATTTATAATTGGAAAAGCGTTTTCGCTATATTCTTGTTCTTGAAACTTAGGAACTTTCAGAGCTACCAAGAGTAAAGCAACGACGCTCACGCCATAGGCGTGGGCTTTACTCGTTAATTTGGTAGCACGGTATCCTAAGACCTCAAGAACAAAGATTCGAGTTTGTCCACGTTTTTTTTATATATATACATTTATTTTCATTTCAAAAAACAGGGCAAACTAAACACTTAAATATCAATACTTTTAATACGTAACTTTATGAAAAAATATATTTTTATCTTAGGACTTTCTTTATTTTCTTTTTCATCATTTTTAATTTCTTGTAGCGACGACGACGATGATGATAAAACAACTAAAATGTGTACTTGCATAGAAACAGACGACTATAGTGATCATTCAGCAACACGACAATTGGATCCAGCAAGTTATGGTGCAACAAATTGTAGCGACCTTGCCGTGAAACTTCGCATGGCAGCAGGTGAAGATAGCGATTTTTGGTACGATTGTTACTAATTTACACATTATAGATTCTCTTAAATAAAGGGGAGCAGGAGATGCGATTTGCCCAAAAAAGTTAGACATAAAACTTTTTTGGGACACTTCAGATACAACGCAGTTTTCTTTTGCTCTCCTTTTAATCTAAAATTAACCCTCAATGAATAAACGCAACAAAATCGAGTCATATATCTTGGGATGTATGTTCTTGCTTTCCGGACTGATTAAGTCAACCAATATGTCATTCTTTTTGCAAACAGTTGAAGGTTATGGCATCGGAAGTCTTATAATCTTTGCCCCTTTGGTTGTTATAATCGAAGTCTATTTAGGTATATCATTAATTCTTGCAAAACACAAATTCTATATCGCCTTATTCAGTGTGATATTTATCTCATTATTAACTTTAATATTCACTTATGGTTGGGTATTCAATGGAATTTCAGATTGTGGATGCTTTGGAAAATTATCAATCCTAAATACATCTCCATGGTTTACATTATTCAGAAATTTTGTTTTTATAGCGATGTGCTTGGACATATGTTTCAACCTTAGAAAGCACAAACGTCTTGATCGCACGATATCCAACAACAATAATCTCGTTTACGTTGGTGTTTTAACTATTTGTGCGTTTATGAGTGGATATACATCTAAAGCAATAAATATTAAATCACAAAAACAATTTGAGCCGATTCATATTAGCAATAGTCAGCTTCCTAATTTAATTTCAACTTCACCCGATTCTACATACTTAATATTCGCATTCTCCTATAAATGTCCTCATTGCATCAATTCAATCAGTAATCTAAACAGCTACGAAAAGAGTGGTCTTGTAGATAAAGTAATAGCCCTTGCTGTTGAAAACAAACAAATTCAGACCGGATTCAATAAATTCTTTAATCCTACTTTTAAAATAGAGCATATTGAAAAACAGGAATTACACAAACTAACAAAAACATTTCCAATAGCATATTTTATACGAAATGACTCAATTGTTGATATTATTCCTGGAGAACTCCCCTCTGCATTTTTATTCAAAAAGCATATTTAACAGAATAATAAATTTCTTTTATCCCCAATTCCTCTAATTTGAATTGGCTAACACATTTCCAACAATGCAATTATAAGGATAGTATTAAAATCCCTCTATCAGCTCTACAGCTTGCACAAAAGCATTCTCAGGGGATAGAAGCTTCAATTCTGCGTCACGTTTATACCATGTGAGTTGTTTCTTTGCATATACTCGTGTGTTTTTTCCTATGCGAGCCACTGCCGTGTCATAATCCATTGTACCATCAAAGTAGGCAAACATTTCTTTATACCCCACCGTATTCAACGAATTTAGATGGCGCAAATGATACACACTGCGTGCCTCTTGCTCAAGCCCGGCTTCAACCATTGCATCTACCCTACGGTTTATTCTATTAAATAACACCTCTCGTTCATAATCCAACGCCATTTTCACAATGCGAAAAGGACGAGTTTTCACCCTACCTGTGCGCAACGAAGAATAAGGCACACCGGCTTGCATCGCTATCTCAATGGCATGCACCAATCGTTTATGATTGTTCAAATCGACCTGTTTATAATACACCGGATCTATATCTTGCAATGTGGCACGTAGTTGTTCTATTCCTCCTTCACAATAAATCGCCATTGCCTTTTCGCGTATTTCGGGAGTAATCGTGGGCAATTCATCAATTCCCTTTGTTACAGCATCGACATACATCATCGAGCCTCCACACATCACCACATAATCATTATCCTCCCACAATTGAGGAAGTAAATGCAACACATCTTCCTCATATTGCGCTGCGCTGTAATAATCTTCAAGCGACAGTGTCCCCACAAAATGATGAGGCACCAATGCAAGCTGTTCGGGCGTAGGTGCTGCCGTTCCTATAGGTATTTCACGATAAAGCTGACGAGAGTCGGCCGATAAAATATGGCACCCGTAATGGAGTGCCAATTTTATAGCTAAATCGGTTTTACCCGACCCTGTTGGACCGGTAACTACGATTAAAGTTTTATTATTTACGTTCGCCAACAAGTTTTACTATTTCTACAATTACTTGTGTTGCCTTTTCCATTGATGGAATGGGCACAAATTCATAACGACCGTGGAAGTTCAACCCTCCTGCAAAAATATTGGGGCAAGGAAGCCCTTTGAACGAAAGTTGAGCACCATCAGTACCTCCACGAATAGGAACTACCTTTGGAGTAACATCGGCATTGCGCATTGCTTGTTCGGCAATCTCGATGACATGCATCACCGGTTCAATCTTTTCGCGCATGTTATAATATTGGTCTTTCAACTCAAGTGATGCGCAATCGGGGAACTCTTTATTTATCTTACGAGTCAAGTGCTCAAACTCTTTCTTGCGACGTTCAAAACGGTCATGGTCATGATCACGAATGATATAAGTCAACACCGTCTTTTCCACATCGCCTTCGATACCTACCAAGTGATAGAATCCTTCGTAGCCTTCAGTATGCTCAGGTGTTTCCCATCGAGGCAACATTATAGCAAATTGTGTAGCAACACGCAAAGAGTTAACCATCTTATGTTTAGCATATCCGGGATGCACATTACGACCTTTGAAAGTAACCTTTGCCATCGCGGCATTAAAGTTTTCATATTCAAGTTCGCCAATCTCGCCACCATCCATTGTATATGCCCAATCGGCTCCAAATTTTTCAACATCAAATTTGTGAGCACCAAGACCTATTTCTTCATCGGGATTAAATGCGATACGAATATCCCCATGCTTGATTTCAGGATGAGCCATAAGATATTCCATCGCAGTGATAATTTCAGCAATTCCGGCCTTATCATCTGCGCCAAGGAGTGTTGTTCCATCGGTAACAATCAAGTCTTGACCTGTATAATGGAGCAATTCGGGGAATTGCGATGGAGATAACACTATCTCCTGGTCGGCATTGAGCACAATATCGCTTCCATCATAATTCTTGACAATGCGTGGATTCACATGACGTCCCGACATATCGGGCGATGTATCCAAGTGAGAGATAAATCCAATCGTTGGCACTTCTTCGGTTGTATTTCCGGGTAATGTTGCCATAAGATAACCATTTTCGTCAAGCGACACATCTTTTAAGCCAAGCTCTTTAAGCTTTTCTTCAAGATATTGTGCAAATACCATCTGACCCGGAGTTGAAGGAGTGAGATTGGTCAATTCATCACTTTGAGTGTCAAACTTAACATATTCAAGAAATCTATCTACTACTGTCATTGTCGTAAGAAATTCAAGGTTAACGATTTTCAAATTTCATGCAAAGGTACTACAAAACAACGGGATAACAAAACTCAGTCCCATTTTTTCACCGATTTTGCACTTTTTTGTTGCATAAATAAATTTGGGGAAGTCACTATTTGTAACTATTTTTGTAAAACTAATAAAAATTTGATGCTACGATAATGGAACATATCTATCAAGACCTCACCCAACTCATCGGAAATACCCCATTGGTGCAACTCAACAATATAATGCGCGAATTCAACCTCAATGCCCGACTTTTAGTAAAAATCGAATCATTCAATCCCGGTGGGAGCGTAAAAGACCGTGCTGCTCTCGCAATGATTGAAGATGCCGAGAAGAAAGGAATGCTTGCTCCAGGAGCTCTCATTATCGAGCCTACAAGTGGCAACACAGGTGTGGGACTTACTTGGATTGCTTCACTCAAAGGCTACAAAGTAGTTCTTACCATGCCCGAAACAATGAGCATTGAGCGTCAAAAACTCCTCAAAGCCCTTGGAGCTGAAATAGTGCTTACTCCCGGCACCGAAGGTATGGCAGGGGCAATACGCCAAGCCGAGGAGCTTCGCGACAACAATCCCGGCTCTATAATCATCGGTCAGTTTGACAATGAAGCAAACCCTATGGCTCACGTTTCAACCACGGCTCAAGAGATATGGCACGATACCGACGGAAATATAGATTTCTTTGTAGCAGGCGTAGGCACAGGTGGCACTCTATGTGGCACTGCTCGTGGACTAAAAGCTCATAATCCTCAAATTAAAGCCATTGGCGTTGAACCTGCCGAATCGCCTATTATCACAAGAGGCAATGCCGGTCCTCACAAAATTCAAGGCATCGGAGCTAATTTTATCCCACGAAACTATGATGCGTCGGTGGTTGACGAAGTAATAACCATAAAAGGCGATGATGCAATCGCAACTGCTCAGATGCTTGCCAAAACCGAAGGCATTTTTGCAGGGATATCATCGGGGGCTGCACTCCATGCTGCTATTCTCCTGGCTCAACGCCCCGAAAATGCAGGCAAAACAATCGTAGCACTCCTTCCCGACACCGGCGAACGATACCTTTCAACCGAATTAGTTAATTGACAACTTTATCATGGCAAAAAAGAAAAAAAGAAAAAATAAATCGGCTAAAAACATTAGTTGGCTTTTAGCTATCGCAATATTATGTATTGGTGGTTGGAGTTTGACATCATCGGGCGAAGATTCCAATCCTAAACCAAAACAAAATGGTTCTTTTGGGAATCTTGAAGAGGTCACAATGCCCGAAACGCTGCCAAGCCAAGTGGTAAATTACGAAGGCATGACCTTGTCGTTTAATCGAGATATGCACATACCCAACTGGGTGGCATGGGAACTAACAGCCTCAGAAGTAGCCGGCACCTACCCTCGCGACGAAAACTTTCGTGGAGATGACAATGTTGTTGGCTCGGCCGAAAAATGGGATTACTCTTATTCGGGCTATGACCGTGGACACATGGCTCCTGCCGGCGATATGAAATGGAGCGAAAAAGCCATGGACGAATCTTTCTATATGACTAATATGTGTCCACAAGCCAAAACACTCAACACCGGAGCGTGGAAGCGTCTTGAAGAAAAATGCCGACAATGGGCTGAAATCGACAGTGCGATTACCATCGTGTGTGGCCCCGTTCTCACCGACCCCATCGACGAATTTATAGGCGACTCGCGTGTTGCCGTGCCTCAACGATTTTTCAAAGTAATTCTCTCGCCATATATCGACTCGCCACGTGGCATCGGCTTCATCATGCCCAATGGCAAAGTGCCTGGGGGATTACAAGCATCTGCAGTGAGTATCGATGAAGTGGAGCGAATTACAGGCATCGACTTCTTCTCTTCCCTACCCGATGAAATCGAAAACGACGTAGAATCACAATGCCGCTTCCACTACTGGAGCACCCTCAAAAAGAAGAAATAAGGCGGGAGCAACTCCCACAATTTACTGTTTACCATCGCATTAGCCTTTACAAGCAAAAAGTCATATACGCCGGGATATAAGTTATATTATCATTTACTGTTAGATTTTTGGGGTGAATAACATAACATCCTCCTATACGCTCTTTATACTTTTCATTAAATCTAATTAATGAATTTATCGTATATTTTGCAATATATAATCTCTTTTTTAATTATGCGCAAGTATAAATTCGGCTAAAGCATATATTATACGCAGGTATAGAAAACACAAAAACATATATTATGCGCAGGTATAGCACCTTGCGTTCTTTTGTCATTCTATCAAAATTTGTACCAGCTTAGAAAAGTAGACACGGAAAAAACAAAATTTTTGATTATTTATTTCTAACCACCTCCCCCCTTCGGGGTACTCCTCCTAAAATCAAATTTCAGGAGGAGAGTTTCTTATGCTATTGGCAATTCGGAAAAGTTTAGTTATTATATCGCTTGTAGGGACATGGCGTGCAATATTGTAGGTAGGATTTGTTATTGCGACATTCTCAAGCGAAGTAATGGAAAATTTTTTGTTTTGTAGTCAGAACAAAAAACACCTATATTTGTTCTCACGACAGAACAAACCCATTATGATAGTAATAAATTTGAAGAAAAATTGTGAGAATAAAAAAAAAAGTTATACCTTTGTGTAAGTAAAAACAAAAACCCTATATTATGGAAACGACAAAAACTATTCAAATTGCAAATCCGTCAAGAGCTTTAGTCGCTTTCATAGAGAAAGCACAAAAGCGTAAGAATGAACGAATGAAAATTATGCGCGACAAGTTTTTAAAGAAACAAGGCGTATAGTTAATGGCTATAATTGAAGAAATATTCTCAGATAATGAGGGCAATCATTTAATGGTGGCCCTCGATTTTTGTGATGACATCTATAAACAAATCACCCTGCAGATTCCGGAAGAATTTTCAGACATTGAAATTGTGGATATAAGCATTGAAAAAGTCGATATTTCCAAACCGATAAATCCTTTCGTGTTTTTTAAGATGAGTTCGTGGCTATTGCTTCAGTTTGAAACTTATAATAATGCAATTTTTACTTATATCTGTTCAACCGATGAATTAGCGACAAATCATTTAGGTGTAAAACCTCAAAAATACCGTTGGCTATTGTTTGATCGATTGCTTGAACGAATTAACTGCAGTGATAGATTGAGCTGTCAAGATGTAATTATAGGAACAGATGAATACCAAACATTTGGTCGAGCGTTCTATCGCGATAAGCATGCACCTATTATTCATATAGTCACATCACATTTAGAAGATAAGCAAAACCAATAAATTGCATTTATCTCCCGTATCTTCAATCCCCAATTATTTCATATTTATCATTGTGGACTTTTTATATCATTCTGGCATTCTGTCTAAAATTTACTCTGTCTAAAATAAACACACACTTAAAATAAAATGATGGCGTGCCTTTCGAAGCACGCCATCATTAATGAATTTATAAATAGTTTTTACTTAATGTGCATTACAACACTACCTTAGTGGCTACACCATTGACAACTACGATATAAACACTCTTGTTTGCCACTGCCACCGGACGGTTATCGCCTTGATATACAAGACCACCGTTAACGTTGTAAACTGCGATTTGTGCATCTTCAGCACCCTTAACTACGATTTCGCCATTCTCAATAGAAATTGAAATACGACTATCTTCAATTACACTTTCAATTCCACTTGTCTCAATTTTAGTTTCTGTATTATTGAATTTGTAAACTTTCATATCTCTTTGAGAGAATATTACATTCTTTATAGCTAACTTGCCTCCTTGGAATGTATTATCAGCAACAACTATAAACGTCAAAAGTGCACCATCTTCCCCATTGTAGTCTCGATTAGTTGCTGAATATGACAAAATTCTCATTGCTCCATCAGCACGTTTTGATGACAACATTGTATGGTTTGCCTTGCGACTTGTCAATTCAGCATCGCCTTTTATGCTCAATCCGGCTGGCAAATATAAGTCGGCTTGAAATGCTGTAAATGCCACTTCATTGGTAAGCATTACTGACATTTCTTTTTCTTGACCAGGTTCAATTGTAAAATCTTCAATAAACAGATTATTAGCTGTTAATGAGTAGGGTTGTATTGATTTAACGTTCAAATGTTCATCTCTTGAAGCGACTTGCATTGTTGCCGAATTAGTTCCTAATATAATACTTGAAATACCAACGACATCCACAACATTCACTTCTCCATCGGCATTAACATCTGCATTTGTTAAATCGATAGGAGTAGTATTATCTCCAACGATAAAATTGGCTGTAGCAATAACGTCAGTTACATTCACGTCACCTTCTCCATTGGCATTACCAATTGCCGGGTCTTTTATGGTAACATCAAAAGCGACATCAGAGCATTTAAATTCGACATTGGTTGGTGATGTCATTACCACATTTTTAACTTCTACTGAACTTGAACCGTTAAAGTTTTCTGCTACTTTAACATTTATGTTTACAACAACACCTTCGTTGCCATCGAATGCTTTTGCATCAGTCGAATAGGCAACAATACGCAATGCCCCGTCACTCATCACATTGTATGAAACGCTATGAGATGGAGAAGCTCTACCCGACAACTCTATTTCATACTCACCACCATTTGTCGCAACACTGAATCCCGATGGCATATATATGTCGGCTTGGAAACCTGCGATTTCGTTGTCATTTACCAAATTCAATGGAATTGAGAATTTACCACCTCGGCTCGCATTCATTCCCGATGATTCTATTTCAAAATGATTAGGAGAGCTTTCTTCGGTGATTGTTTCAAAATTTCTCCAAAACAGTTCTTTCTCATAAACCGTTTTATATCCATATTTCACATAAAGTTCAGCAAATTTATATGTATCAGAAGTAAAAGCATTGGCTCCGGCAATAGTTGGAGGGGTTGTAGCTTTCGCTGTCACTTTTTCGAGACGCAAACAACCATCAAACGCATATTCACCTATATTTTTAATTCCGCTTCCAATCGTTACATTTTTAAGATAACTACAACCTTGGAATGCCGCATAATCAATATTTGTAGTAGCATCAGGAAGGATGATATTTTCCAATGCAGTACAATTACCAAATGCTAAATACATTATATCGGTTACAGATTTCCCTATTTTCACTTCACTTAATGATGTACAATTATCAAATGCATATACATCAATCTTTTCTACTGCATCCGGTATTACAATTGAGGTGAGATTTGTTAATCCTTGACACGCATACATAGGGATATACTCTACATCATTACCAAAATTTATATTTTTAACTGTTGAAGGCAAGAATGACCCTCCGTTATTATATAAATTAATTGCATTCCACTCGACATTCACAATTGAGGTTTCATGAAACGCAGAACTCCCTATACTTGTAATGTTTTCATGAATTGTTAATGATGTCATTTGGCTACATCCCCAAAATGCATAATCTTCGATAGCAGTTATTGACATCGGGATATCATCAATTTTCAACTGAGTACAGCCCCCAAATGCGTAACTTTTAATGGTTGTAATCGTTTCGGGAATATCAATACTTATCAGATTTCCACAGTCACTGAATGCATATTCTCCAATAGTAGTGACTTTTATATCATTGCCTTTATCATCCTTTATTGTTGAAGATAATTTCACGTGTCCGCTATAAGGTTCAGTACGCGCAACTACTTTCGCTTCAGTTTCTGAAATCAATTCATATACTATACCATTTTCATCAGTGTATCGAGGACCGACAATATTACGGAATTGTCCCCAATTTTGATTTGCCTTATATATATCAACACATCCCGGCGGTACCACTACTGTAATGTTTTCATAATTACTAAAGGCATAATATTCCATTGTGGGTGGAACTACTGCACCGACTTCTATATTTGCTAAATTGTTCCAACCTGTAAATGCACTACCGATTATGGTTGTCACATTAGACGGAATTGATAAACTACTAATATTGGTCATATATCTGAAAATATTATCATGGATAGTGGTAATATTTTCGCCAAACTTCAATGATGTAATTTGATCTCTCAAGTCGTATGCGACATCCTCTCCAAGATATGCGGCATTAACAGTGCTATATAAGAAACCTAACTGACTATCATAGTGATACTGATCTCGTTTGTAATCAGGAACATTCCAGACAATCTCTTGCAATCCATCACAACCAATGAAAATATGATCCTCTATAGATTGTATATTCTCATTAAATGTTATTGATTTAAGGTTATTACACCCTAAAAAAGCACAACGGCTCACAGTCGTTACCGATTGTGGTAACACGACGTCAGAAGATATCATTGCCGGAAATCCTACGATGGCGTTTGTTTTATCGGCATTATACAAAATACCGGTTTCCTCATCAAAACAATATGATTCATTTCCTTTAATAGAGAAACTTGTCAATCCACTCATTTCATTGAATGAATACATTCCAATACTTTTTACCGACGCAGGCACTTCTATTGATTTCACATTAGACAGCCCCCAACATGATAATGCCGGGATATGCTCAACCTTGTCACCAAACTTAAATGATGTTATTTGATTACGGATATCAAATTCAGGGAATTCAAATGAGCAACCAAGCATTTCACTATATATATGATATGATCCACGGAATAATGAAAGAAATGCCTCAAATTTATAATTTGTACAATTTATAGCATTCCACTCTACTTCGGTCAAACCGGTACAACCCATAAAAATAACATGCCCGATAGTTGTGATATTTTCACCAATAACTATTTTAGTCATTCCGGTGCAATTAGCAAATGCTTTATCTGCAATTTCAACTACTTTAAAGTCAACACCTTCGACGGGAATTGTATTGGGAATTATCACTTCGCCGGCTAACCCATTTTCATAACCTATTACTTTTGCTTTTTTATTTTCAATATCAACGTCATATTTTATCCCGTTATCAACATGTTCACCAGGTAGAGAACCATCTATGCCAATTACTTGCAAATCTCCAATCCAACCTTGTGCTTCATATTGAGAATAGGCATCCATTGGGATTCTCAATACCCAATGACTTTTATCATGTCCATAATATGGATCGGCAAAAGCAGGTGGGTTTGTGCTACGCATTATGATTTCTAAATTCTGTTCATTTCCATCTAAATAGTTATCATAGAAACATTCAATATTTTCATGAATATCTAATATCATTAAATTCGGGCAATAGGCAAATGCGTATTTGCCAATCTCAGTTACTGAATATGAATTACCCTTCGGGCTACTAACCGATGATACGACTATCGTTCCAGATAAAGAGCCATCATTACCAATGATTTTTACTTTCTTTAAGTCGGCATCGATAACTTCATAGTTTAATCCTTTAATTGTAAATTGTTCGCCTACAGATTCAGGTGTCCCTGGTTCCCATCCTTCAGGTATCCCTGGTTCCCATCCTTCGGGTAGCGGGTCATTTAGGCCTATTACTTGTAATTCTCCGGTCCAGCCTTGTGCTTCATATTGAGAATATGCTTCCATTGGAATCCTTAATACCCAATGACTTTTATCATGTCCATAATATGGATCGGCAAAAGCAGGTGGGTTTGTGCTACGCATTATGATTTCTAAATTCTGTTCATTTCCATCTAAATAATTATCATAGAAACATTCAATATTTTCATGAATATCTAATATCATTAAATTCGGGCAATAGGCAAATGCGTATTTGCCAATCTCAGTTACTGAATATGAATTACCTTCTGAATCTGCAACCGATAATGGTACTACAATAGTTCCAGACAAAGAACGATCATTCTCCACGATTCTTACTTTCTTTAAGTCGGCATCGATAACCTCATAGGTTAATCCTTCAACTGTAAATATTTGAGCCCACAACGGCACTGCCGCTATAAGCATCAAAAATGATAATAAAAGTTTTTTCATAATTTAATTTATTTAGTTACTTAATAAGTATTGATATTTATATCCATATCCTTTTTCTTTCAATTCGTCTTCGGGAATCTTATATCTATTATTTTTTGCAAGATATTGATTTATATCAATTGCAATTGTTTTAATAATATCCATATATCTATCATCCCAGCAAGTGACACTCCATGCAATGCGCATTGTAAACGCATTTACTTTATCACCCACATGGCGACCTATGTATTTACTGCTATTTGCCGTGTGATACATTTGTTGGTCACTTTTGAGGCTGTATTTCTGGTCTAATTTTTGTGATATTTCTTTGTAGAATTTGTCGTAATCGTTAATGTATTTCTGCTTAATCGTAATGTTTGGATCGGTGTATGATGAATCACCTCGCTTTGCCCCATGTAAAAAATGGAACTGGGTAGGATATATTTTCCCATCTTTTCCGTCAGAAGATAAAATAAAAATAACCCATTTTGATTTCAGGCTTTTTATGTCATTAAGAAAATGATATATGTTTTTATCGGATTTAATGTAGTTGGTATCAATATTATAATATGAGAAATTCTCTTCAGGATTTGCTTTAACCTCCTTACTGACATAATTAAATCCCCCGACCATTGCCAAGTAAAATGCGAATGTTCCGGTTGCAGCCTCCTCAACACTTGAAGTTGAAACAATTGTAACATTAGAATTTCGATTAATAAAACAGCCATAAACTTTATTAATAGGAAACTGCTCTACGACTAATCTATCTTGAGGACGATGTTGAACATTAAGAGTGTCGGCTAAATTTCTTAACCGATATCTTATTTCTTTGTTAGATTTTTGTGAGAAATCAACTGTTTCAATAATTTTATCGGCTCCAATACCTAATTTGATTTGCAAATCTGTCATAGAAAGATAACGTGGCACCGTTCTCCAATATGTGTATCTACATTGCATACGGCGGAATGCTTTATTCAGTTTCTTTTGATTAGACTTTAACTTTTCAAATTTCTGTTTATTTTCGAGATATTTTATTAATAATCCGGCAAGAATACCTGTTGGAATTGCATATATAATTATTTTTAGAACAGCAATAACAAAATATATTATTTTACCATAATCGGTGATAGGAATGAAGTCATTATACTTCCATGGAACATCTAAATATAGCATCATAGACCAGATAAACACATCTATATAGCTTTTAAATTGCATTCCTGTATTACTTGTCTCAATATGATATAACATTATAGACAACAATAGATTTATACCTACTATCATCAAGACAAGAATTGCGGAAATTATTATTTTAAAACGAAATGAGTCAACCTTCATTTTGCTTTTTTTGCAAATTTATTTATTAAAATTGGGTTAGATTTGGTCCTTTTTGGTCCTTCTTTGGATGCGATACTTTTTTTATTACACACCGATTCTCTTCTCGCCAAATGAATGGCAAGAGGGAAATTGGTTCTAATTAAATTGTGACAACATCACCGCAAAACATTCGTTCCTATTATGCCTTGCGACTCACAGATGAGGCTATTATAAAACAAAAAAAAGCGTGAGAGTCTGCATCTATTCACTCGTCCCGCTTCAGAGGCTCTGGCATTGCCCTCACAGTCATGAACGAGCAACGTCAGAGAAACCCACGCTGATATGTAAATCACACCAATAACAACGCTCTAAAGCCGTTATCGGTTTGAAATATCATATACACAAAGGGCATCTATCGGTTGCCTTGTCTTTGACTGTGATTAAGAACTGCCAGATTCCTGAAAGCCAAGAACAAAGCGTAAAAGATAAACGCTTTATATGTAATACTCATTTACAACGTGCGACATATCCACACATAGTTGTAAATGCACTATGGCAAAGTTAAAACATTTGAATTGTTCAACCAAACAAATTTAATCCTTTTTGGTCCTTTTGTTGTGTGTATTTTGAATTTCGCAATCAAATTAGTAATTTTGTCGGTAAATGGAAGATTTATCTAAACAATATCAAAGTTTAAGGGAGGCTGTTGAAAAAGCCGCCGGACGCAAGATGAATACGCCTCGTGATTTTAATCACTTGGTGGCTTGCATACAAAGTTCGACTAATGAACTCATCAGTGCAACCACTTTGAAGCGTTTCTGGGGATATCTTGAGAATGACAAGGTATATCGCCCTTTCAAGCACACTCTTGATGTGTTGTCAACATTTGTGGGATATAAATCGTGGGAGAATTTTTGCAATAGTTCGAGTGCTACCGGCTCATCGCAAAGTGATTATCTCAACAACAACCGACTATACACCACATCGCTATTAAATGACGATAAAATCACTCTATTGTGGGACCCCGACAGGAAGGTAGAGATAAAATATCTCGGTCTTGACCTTTTTGAAGTCGTAGAGTCAGCAAACAGCAAATTAAAGGTCGGTGACAGATTTTGTTGCGGGCATTTCATTGACGGAGAGCCTCTTTATTTATCACGTCTCATTCGCGACAATGGTGTGATAGGCGACTATGTGTGTGGTCGCAATACCGGCATAAAATTCATTCTACATAAAAGAGGAGTATAATACTGTAACTGATTTAGGGATATTGTATGGCAGAAAATTCGTTTTTCATAACAGCCCCATGTAACAACATTTATGAATCGAAAATCCCCATCGATACCGATAGTGCCTCCGCTTTGTGCTTTGAAGTGACAAAAGATGGCAAAAAGTTGTTTATGAAACAACTTCGCGATGAATTTCTCCATATTGAGGATTATCACATCCTTTTCAGAAAAGAATATGAGTTAGGACACAACATTTCTCATCCCAATATCGTGAATTATGAGTATTTTCACGAAGATGAGGATAGTTGCTATTTGTTAATGGAATATATTGCCGGTGAAACCTTAGATTGCTTTATTGCCTCTCATCCCGATTATTTCAGTTCGCGGAAAAATCTCTCCCGATTTTCCAATCAACTGTTGAGTGCACTTAAATGTCTGCACGACAATCATGTGGTGTATAGCGATTTGAAGCCCGAAAACATCATGTTGACACAGGTGGGAAACGATGTGAAATTGATCGACCTTGGATTTTGCTTTGTTGATGCTTATAGTCGCACTGTGGGTACTACTCAAAAATTTGCAGCCCCTGAGCATAACGATATTTCTCAAATAGATGTAACCACCGACATCTATTGCATCGGTCGATTGTTGGAATATATCGACGACAACTCAGCCTCTCGACTTCCCAAGAAGTATAGGACTATCATGAAAAAATGTCTTCAACCCGACAAAAACGACCGTTATCAACGTGTTGGTGAGATTATACAGAAAATAAATTCACATAAGAAACGAAACATTGCATTGTCGGTTGTTAGTACAATCATATTGTTGAGTATCGCGACTATTTTTCTACCTTTTAACTCATCTTCTAATGATTCTATTTGGAACGATACGTTGACTCTTAATTACGTAAAGTATTCTCACTTTAACGATATTAATGCAACTTGTGAAATTGTAGGAGCTGACTCGACCTCAAACCTCTATTTTGAGGAGAAGATTAAATATAACGAGAATTTATATACTGTTACGCAAATTGCCGACAGCATTTTTATAAATCGAAACGACATTGTAACCATACACTTTCCTATTGGCATAAAACGTATAGGCAAATATGCTTTTAGGGACTGTAAGGGATTGACGGCCATAAATATGCCAAACAGTATTGAAGAAATAGGTCCTTGGGCATTTTGGGGTTGTGATTCAATAAAAAGTTTGAACTTGTCATCTAAGCTAAAGGAGATTCCAACTGCATGTTTTGCCGGATACTCTTGCAAACATCTATCAATACCCGATGGCATAGAAAAAATCAACGTCGATGCATTTTCTCAAAATGATTTTATAGAATCTATTACATTGCCCTCATCGGTTAGAGTTCTTGAACGAGGGGTATTTTTCAATAATCCTCAACTCAAAGAAGTTTCCCTTCCTGCAGGATTGGAAATAATAGGCGAATACCAATTCTATGGGTGTGAAAATTTACGACACATTTATAACTTGAATCCCTGCCTTCAAGAAATATTGGCAATTCATCGTAATCCCTCTCAAATCACGCTCCATGTGCCTGCCGAGTCGGTCGAAGCATATAAAAATGCGCCATATTGGCAAGAGATGAATATCGTGGCAATAGAAGAGAAATAACCCCGTTCAACAATTCCGCATTCTTCATTCCGCACTCCGCACTAAATAAGCATCATGCCCCCCGAAGGGCTAAACGTGGCTTGACCGAATGAATTATGCATTATGAATTATGCATTATGAATTATAATTGTGTATCTTTGCACTATGAATTATGCGAGAGATAATTTCGCTTCACTTAATGCTCTACAACGATGATAATGACCGATGATACTATATGTGCCATCTCCACTCCTGCCGGTGTGGGAGGCATTGCCGTGGCTCGTGTGAGTGGAAAAGACGCCATAACGCTTGTTGATAAAATATGGAAAGGGAAATCGCTATCCAACGCCGATTCCCACACTGCCCACCTCGGCACTATCGTTGACGAACAAGGCGAAGCCATCGACCAAGCCGTGGCAACAGTGTTTCGCGACCCTCGCTCTTTTACCGGCGAAAATGTGGTAGAAATTGCCGTGCATGGCTCTCGTTGGGTGCAACGCGAACTTATCAACCTGCTCGTGCGCACCGGCTGTCGCATTGCCGATGCCGGCGAGTTTACACGCCGTGCCTTTGCCAATGGTCGCATGGACCTTGCCGAAGCCGAAGCCGTGGCCGACGTAATCGCATCATCATCGCGCGCCGCTCATCGCATTGCCATGAGTCAGATGCGTGGCGACTTCTCTCGCCGATTGACCGACCTTCACGACCAACTGCTCAACCTCGCATCTTTGCTCGAACTCGAACTCGATTTCTCGGAAGAAGATGTGGAGTTTGCCTCTCGTCAGAAACTCCTTGAGATAGCACAAGAAATACACTCGGTCGTTACCCGATTGGCATCAACCTTTGCCACCGGAGCAGCCATCAAAGACGGTGTGCCTGTGGCTATCGTGGGCGAAACAAATGCCGGCAAATCAACCTTGCTCAACCGACTGCTTCACGAAGAACGTGCAATCGTTAGCGACATTCACGGCACCACTCGCGACGTGATTGAAGACACTATCGAAATTGGCGACACACTTTTCCGCTTCATCGACACTGCCGGACTACGCGAAACAACCGACGTGATTGAATCGCTCGGCATCGAACGCACCATTAGCAAACTCACCGACGCTCGCATAGTGTTGTGGGTGATTGATAGTGCAACCACACCCGGCCAACTCTCATCTGTGGCTCAACGCGTATTGCCTCACACCTCGCCCGACCAAAAAATCATCGTGGCTCTCAATAAAATCGACATCAACGCCGAGAACGTCGAAGCATTGCAGTCGGCACTTATGGGAATACTCCCCGAAGGCGCCATTGTGGCACCAATTTCGGCACAACGAGGCGACGAGATTGACGCATTGCAACAACACCTCATCAACGCATCGGGTAGCGCCGACATCGCACCAGGCGAAGTAATGGTAACCAACGCACGCCATTACCAAGCTCTAACACGCGCCGGCGAATCGATAGCACGCGCCATCGACGGAATAAACATGGGCATTTCGGGCGACTTCATAGCCCAAGACGTACGCGAAACCCTCCACCACCTCGGTGAAATCACCGGCACCATCACCACCCAAGACATCCTCTCCTCAATCTTCTCAAGATTCTGCATCGGAAAGTAAGCCGTTGATACCAAACAGTTAGACTGATAATAAATGATTAACATAGCACTCTTTACGCAATTAAAGAATGGATTCGAAGAAATATATGATAATCGACCTAGAAAAGAATTGTGATAAACTGAAGTTTATCACCGAACAGGTCGTTCATATAAGTGAGACTAAAAATGGGCTATGGGCAGTTAAATTTTCCACTTCCCCGCGAATCTTTAATTATAACCGAGCCAGACTATTATATATTACAAATCCGATTTCCATTGATTTAGTTGAAAAGGGACTATACATAAAGAATAAGCACATCACCAATGTTTCAGAGCTTTTGAAGTTTGATGATGGTAGGCATTGCTTTTATCACGTTATATATAACAATGGCTTTACTGAAAATTTTGTCGGAAACGATGTATATGTAACTCGTACTCCTATTGATAAGAATGGTGGAACAACATGGGAATACTTAAAAAAACTTGCAGCCGAGACGGGATTAATGACAGAAGAGGGAGAAAATATTCTATCACTTCAGTACGGAATCATAGATATTAAACGAGACAATGTTCCTCTCGCTCAGTATTTAGGAGATAAAACCAAACTCACTTCTTACAAACTACCCAATACTATATATTATCCTTTTGGATGCAATGCCAGCCAAAAACAAGCTGTAGAGAATGCATTAAGCAATCAAGTCAGCATCATACAAGGCCCTCCAGGGACAGGCAAGACTCAAACAATTCTCAATATTATTGCCAACCTTTTATTGGCTAAGAAAAGTATTCTTGTTGTATCAAATAATAACTCTGCTGTAGAAAACGTCGCTGAAAAACTAGAAGAAGTAGGTCTTGGATTCTTAGTAGCAAAATTAGGTAGTGTTGATAATAAAGAACATTTTATCGCTACCCAGAGAGGCTATCCCCAAATGGATGATTGGCGAATTGAAAACGCAAACGCTATTAAACAGCAAGTTGGCCAAGCATTGAAAAACATCTCACAAGGTTTTGGGGAACAATCTAAGTTAGCTATACTCAAAACAGAGCTTGATGCTTTACTTAAAGAAACCAAATATGACCAAATGCATCACGATGTTACTAAAGAGCACAAATGGTTATTTAATAATCATTCCAAGAAACTAATGTCATTCAGACTACAATATGAAATTTTAACAGAAAAGGGTCAAAAGTTTAGTTTATTACAAAAACTTAAATGGAATTTCACATTAGGATTCAAAGTTTATAAGTTATTGAAAGCAAAGCCTGAATCCGTTATAAATGCATTGGAAGCTGCATATTATATTGCAAGAAAACGTGAAATAGAGAGAAATCTTTCTATTATCGAGAACTCACTCAAAACCATTGATATACAGCAACGACTTAAAGAATTAAGGCAATTGTCTTTAAAGGCTCTGAAAAATAAAATTGCGAAACGATTTGCCGGAGAACGAAAAACATTTACTATAAAAACCATTAAACCTCAAACAGAAGCATTCCTTAAAGAATATCCTATTGTATTGAGTACGACATATTCAGCGAAAGCCTGTATCAGTAAAGATATGGTCTTTGACTATGTTATCATGGATGAAGCATCTCAAGTGGACATCAAAACTGGCGCATTAGCTCTATCTTGTGCAACGAATGCAGTAATAGTGGGTGACGACAAGCAATTACCTAATGTGGTAAGTACAGAAGAAGAACAAGCATTGAAAGCTATACAATCAACATATTATGTAGATGAGAAGTATCAAGCTTCTCATAATAGTTTCTTGCAATCTTGTATAAAAGTATTTAGTAATGCACCTGTTACATTACTAAGAGAACATTATCGCTGTCATCCGAAAATCATAGATTTTTGCAATCAACGATTCTACAATGGAGAACTTATTGCTATGACCTCAGATAACAATGAGGACAACGTTCTTCAAGTAATTAAAACCGTTCCAGGCAATCATGCTCGAGGTCATTATAATCAGCGCGAGATAGATGTAATAGTACAAGAGGCGTTGCGTGAGTACTCAACATCAGAATCTATTGGTATAATCACACCCTATCGTGATCAAGCTATGGCAATAAACCGTGCTTTAGGCAATGATATAGCAAGTACGGTGCATAAGTTTCAAGGTAGAGAATGTGATACTATCATTATGAGTATGGTGGATAATACCCCAACGGAGTTTTCTGATGACCCCAATTTGATGAACGTTGCAATATCACGTGCTAAAAAAAGACTATGCGTTGTGGTAAATGGTAATGAAATGCCTACTAATTCGAATTTGGCACAACTAATATCATACATTCAGTATAATAATTTCGACGTAAAGGGAAGTAAGATTCACTCAGTATTTGACATTCTCTACAAGCAATATACGGCTGAAAGATTGGCATACGAAGCACAAAGCAGTAAAGTTTCTGAATATCTCTCAGAAAATATTATATATGATACACTAGTTAAAGCTATTGATAAAATTCAGATACCACAATTGTGTGTTATATGTCATTACCCACTTTCTCGACTTATAACTAATTTTGACGGACTAGACATTCAAGAGATTGCTTTCATCTCAAATTCGTTGTCTCATGTAGATTTCTTACTCTATAATTCTATAACAAAAAAGCCGTTAATGACAATTGAAGTTGATGGATGGAAATATCACAATCAAAGTGAAACCCAAAAATCAAGGGATAATCTCAAAGACAATCTGCTTTCTAAATATGGATTAAAACCTTATAGAATATCGACTGTAGATACAATAGATGTAGAAACTATAACGAATATGCTTTTGAAGACATCAAACTTTCTTGTATAAATATATGTAGTAGAATCGAGTTGTCCAATAATTTAGGATATTTCGATTCATTATAGTCTTAATATGTGGTATTATCGTCTGCAACAAGGCAATCTGTTTAACCGTTTTATTAAAATACTTGACCAACAAAGGCTTAATCTACAACAAATTGAACAATATTTGTAATCAGTTATCCAATTTTTTGTGATAACGTAGGGTGTGTCCAACCTTATCAATCATTTAATTTTACGATATATACACTTTTCGTAATTACAATTTGTGTAATTACATATTTTGTATTATATTTGCGATAAAATAATTAAACCGTGGATTATGGAAACTCCTTTTATCTTTGGTAAAATTGCAACAGAGAAGAATTTTACAGACCGAGAGGAGGAAACAACCAACTTGGTTTGGAACTTCGCATCGCTGAGCAATACAATCATTATTGCTCCTCGTGGCTGGGGCAAGAGTTCGCTCGTGAATAAAGCAGCGAAGTTAGCTATGGAGCAGGATAACAAGTTACGTATCTGTCATATCGACCTTTTCAATGTGCGTAATGAGGAGCATTTCTACTCATTGCTCGCTCAAAAGGTCATTGCTGCGACATCGTCAAAGTGGGAGGAGGCAATCAAGAGTGCAAAGAGTTTCTTCTCTAACCTCGTTCCGAAGATTTCTATTGGCACAGACCCTACAAATGAGGTATCAATCGACTTTGATTGGGAGGATGTAAAGCGTAACCCTGATGAGGTACTTGACCTTGCCGAGAAAATCGCACAAGAAAAGGGACTTAAAATAGTAATCTGTGTTGATGAATTTCAGAATATAGCAGAGTTTACCAATCCTGACTATTTCCAAAAGAAGTTGCGTTCTCATTGGCAACAACACCAAAGCGTTGCCTACTGTTTGTATGGCAGCAAGCGCCATATGATGATGGAGGTATTTACCAACTCGTCCAAACCATTCTACAAGGTTGGCAACTTGATGTTCCTTAACAAGATTGACACGCCTTACCTTGTAGAATTCTTTAATTGCCGTTTCGCCGATACAGGCAAAAGCATAAATAAGGATGCAGCCAACCTGATTGCTGAGTTTGTCGATAATCACCCTTACTATGCACAGCAACTCGCACAGCAGTCGTGGTTAAGAACAAAGGATGTGTGTACCATTGAAATTGTACGAGAGGCACACGCCGCATTAGTAGAACAATTGAGTTTGTTGTTTGCAACTATTACCGAAACTTTGACAACGCAACAGTTGAACTACCTCAAAGCTCTTATTGCTGGCGAAAAGGCAATAAGCTCTACCAATGTGATGCACCGCTACCAAATATCATCTGCAACCTCAATAGCACGCTCAAAGGCGGCTCTAATCAAGAACGATATTTTGGATAATAAGGCTGGTGAGATTTCATTCCAAGATCCGATTTATGCCTATTGGTTGAAGACTGAGTATTTTGCAAAGTAAGTTGCAAAACCGCTGTTTTGGGCTAAAAATTATCACCAAAACCCCACTATTTTCACTTATAATTTGCCAAATCTCGATTTTTTTATGCGATTTGGCAAATTATAATAGATTTTGGTATTATATTTTGACTTTCCTTTTTACTAAACTATGTGGTTAGGATAGTCAGGCAAAAAACGCTCAAAAACGAATAGCAATACGGCTCTGACTCCAACATCGGGTTTCAGAGCCATTTTGTTCTTTTGTCAGAATATAGGCTTTGTCGGCAAATCTTTGGGAGTTTCTCCTCCTTTTTAGCCTTTGAGCCAGGTGTGGTGGGCGACGCTGTAGATGGGAATGAATGGCAATATGAGTGGGGTGCGTTTGATATAGGCTTGAAATTCGGGCATCGCACCATATACCTCTGCTTGGCGTAGTTCAAGACGGCGTGCTCCGCTAAACATCACATACACTATGCCAATATATCCCAACGATGCCACTATCCACTGCCACACGCTACAACAAGCACCGAAACATATAACAAAACTACCGGTCCACATCAATACTTCGCCGAAATAATTAGGACAACGCACAATGCGATACAATCCGGTATCAACAAAACGATGTGCGTTCACTTTCTTTGCTGCACTTTTTTGTGCATCGGCTATCATCTCTATAACCACACCTGATGTTGCCAACGTTGCTCCTATCCATGCCCACACTTCGTTCACTGCCATATTCTCTTTTATGCTATTCAGATAGAATGCCACAGGGCTCATCTGCCCCACATAGAGCAATGTGCACGATATCCATATCATAAACATCACAAACATGGGTTTACGTGCCGTATTTTCGGGCTGATATAGAATTTTCTTATATGATGCCGACTTGCGTTCACGAATAAACAGGTATAACGCCAAACGTATCCCATAAATAAACAACACGCAACACAATATCGCAACAGGAAGAGTCATTTCACTCCAATACATTGCCACCGCTGCAACCGAAAGTGCCGAGATTGACAACCCATAACCTATACTAAAAAAGTAGATAAAGTAAAACCAACCTACCGACGACACGATAAACGATACCAACAAAAATATCAACAAATAAGACATAACACAACAAATTTAAAGTTTATACACCTACAAGGTTAATAAAGTTCATCATTGCGCGAAATATCTTTGAATAATTCACAACCCAAACATAAAACCATCAAAAATTTTCGAAAATATTATTTGAATCAAAATATCAATATTCTATTTTTGCAAATCTAATACATAATATTTAATCATCGGAGTAACATTCTTCTCAACAATCGTTTTACCTTAATCTTAAGATTCAACATAAACCTATTTTCTGCATCAGAAATTGTGGAAACACTTACTACTGTTATATTATCTTCTCCTCCAGCAGTTAACGCTAATTTAGTCAAATATCTACAACAAGTTCTTGAATCTAAACTCCATTCATATAATATTTTTTCTATTTTTTTATCATCACAATATCCACATAACCCATCACTACATAAAATAAATTGATCATGCAAATTAATTTTATATTCCATTATATCTGCAGCAGTAGAAACTTCAGTATCTCCCAAACATCGGGTTATAACACTACTATATGGATGATTATATGATTCAGACAATGTAATTTCGCCATTATCTAACAACTCCTGAACATAAGAATGATCCTTTGTTAAACATTTTAAGCCTATTTTATGATTAAATACATAACACCTACTATCACCACACCAAGCTATATATGCATTTCCTTCAATTATCCAAAGAATCACGATTGTCGTTCCCATCCCCATCGTTTCAGGCTTTGAGTCTACATGTTTTAATATATTCTTATTTGCATCTGCAATCGCTTTTAATAAGAATTCTTTAATCATAACCCTCGATTTTACTATTGGAGATAAGGCTTGAGTTGTAAATGTATTTTTTATTGACTTGATTGCAATAGATGATGCAATCTCTCCGGCATTACCACCTCCCATTCCATCGGCAACCACAGATAATGTTCCCAAATTACCATTTTTCACAAACCGATTAAACGTTTTATCCCATTTCTGATGTGACAGATTATGACAAAACAAAAATGCATCTTCATTATTTGTCCTTTCCAATCCCACATCTGTTATTCCAAAAACTTCAACTTTCATTGTGCTATCCTAAATTGGGAGAATGAGACCTCCATTTTTAATTGGTTGGAGCGAAGTTTTTCTCGTCAAATCTTTCTTCTCAATTTTAACAGAACCCTTTAAGCCTGATTTATTTCTTTTATTTGGAGCTACGGGTTTTGTATAAGTTATTTCAAATGGAAATATTGATGGAGGACATCCATTTTCAATGATATTGATATTCACTTCATTTAATCCCTCAGCCAATTGATATAACTTACATTTATATCGAGTCTCTGATATTTTTATTATTTCGGATTGAAGGGTATCAGCATCTATTTTTATTTCAAATGGATAATCATTCTCTCCAGGCTGTTTATCGGCGGAGATATTTATTGTAAAAGACACATCTCTATCATTCAAAGATGTTTCCGACTCTTCTAAATCAACATTTATATATTTATAATGCCATGCTTTCACATTAAGAGGCACTATCGGATACTGCAGTCCATCATATCTTATCTGTACTGGATATTGTATATTTGTAATTTTATCGGGTAATGAATCAGGAATTGTCAATATACAATCATATTGCACATAGTTTCCATTTTCGGTATTCTTTGTTTCTAATGATATTTTATCGATATTACATCCATATTGTTTATCAATCTCAAAGCTACATTTATCGGCAGAAATAATAGATGGCAATTCTAATTTTATTGTGGTAGCCACTTCTTTATGACGAAATGCAATATCTTTGCCACCATGCATTATTAATTTATATTTCAAATTTGTATCATACTCCAACATTCCCCATTTATCATTTGCCTTAACTGTGGCAAAATTATTCACACATAATCCAACTTCATCAAATTGTGGTGGCAAAACTTTTATATCATTATACCTTAAACCTAATTTTCCTTCCTCGGTTTTCAATGGAGTAAAAGGCGATAAATATTCAGCCTCTTGTATTTTATTTTCATTATAAGACACAACTCTATCTATATAATAGATTTTTGTTGGTTTCAAAAATTTATCAAAAATAAATTTTATATACTCTTTCTTTTCTCCTTTACCTCGTATGCCCATTGAATCGGTCATATTAATCAGAAATTCATGCAAATTCCCCTCAACCGACACCTGTTTCTTTATATTAGTCTCACCTTTTTTTGCAAAAACCGGAGTTATACTAAGAGTCGCTTTATCAAACAGATATACTTTATGTTTTATTATAACAACTCCAACACCTTCATCATTAACCGATGACAAGAAATCAACATCTTTAGCCTCAAACGACTTATTCGCATAACTAAACGTTATTTGTTGTTTATCAGCAGTTACATATGCAAAATATGGGTTTTTCTTTTTATCAATCTGCTCATAAGTAAGACAAGATGCAAATCCATTACTAAATGGATACATCTTCACAAACAATCCTAATGATTCTTCCTCCCCTTTTTTATTTATGAAACAATATTTATTTGTAGCTTTAACCAAAAGATAGCCATCACGAAAAAACGGATAATCATACGTTACTCTATAATCATTTTTTAGTTCAATATACTTTCCTTTAACATCAAAGAAACCAGTAATTTTATCATTTCCTTTTTGAGATGCTATAGAATACCCCTCACAAAACGGAGCAATATTATCAGTCGTAGAGTTCAATCGATTTCCATTAAAATCCCAAATAATGCTTGTATCAAGTGAATCACTAATCAATAATTGAGCACCTTTTGCCGTATAAATTTTATCATACGATGGTTGCATAATCCATCGAGTCATTTGGGCATAAGCGCAAAACGAACTCACAAAAACGACAATTATTACACTTATTTTTTTCATATTCGTTTCTATTATTTTTCCTTAGACAAACTTAATAATGCATTGTCTATATTTTTTATCAAAGAGTCCTTATGTAGCATTCCTGTATTTAATCTCGCTGTTGACAAATTTTCATTTGACTCCATAGCATAATCTTTTGCGATTATCAATAATCGTTGAGCTTTCTTAACATTTTTGCCATAGGAAGCATTTTCATTTATCGAATATGAAGCCAAACGATATGCAGCATTTGCTTTTACTATAGCAACTGTAGAATCATTCATATCTAATATTTTAGCATATAGATTTCGTGCTCTGTCACTATATCTATCACTTATTGGCATATACTTTATATTACCTTCAGTATTATATTTAATTCCCAAAATATCTTTTCGCTTCAAAGATATCGAATCCGAGAACCAACCATAGGTTCGAGCCAACTCATACATAGCAGGTACACAATTAATATTAACCAGACTATCCATCATTATTGTTCCCAACTCAACATCTTCTTTGCTATCACTATTTAGCAATAGTAGTGCTCTATCAAATCTTTCTTCTATCGGAATCTCAATTTGAACAGGTTGCACATTATCTACTTGTTTTGATAGAAATGCGAAATATCCACCAACTGAAAATCCACCCATAATCATTGCTATTAAAATAATTTTTGCCAACTTATTTGATGGTGTTATGTGTTTTTCTGAAATTTTAATTATATCATTTGCTGTTGGTCGGTTTTTAGGATTTATTGATAAACATGATAAAATTAATTTTTGAACATCCTTAGGAATTTGCTTTCCCATTGGCTTAATTCTCATGTTATTCTCAAGCTGATTTTTTCCACCTTCTTCTTTATAGGGCACCTCTCCTGTAAATATTTCATAAAGTGTGGCACCAAATGCCCATATATCACTTTCTGCTATCGGCTTATAATTCTCCTTAAATCGTTCTGGTGCCATATATGCCATTGTCCCACTATTATCCTCATCATAATAGAAATCATGCTTCCCATCTCGTTGAGAACTAATGCCAAAGTCAGTAATAGCATAATTTCGATTATCATCAATCAGCACATTTGCAGGTTTCACATCTTGATGAATAATTGGAGGATTACATGCATGTAAATATGACAATCCCGAAGATACATCATATATAAATTTCCAGATTTCTTTTTCCTTAAACTCGCTTCCTATCAATAACTCTGAAGAACCATTCTTGCAATATGGGAGCTCTAAATACGGGATATCTTCACAAATTGAGAAATTAGTAGGTTGCAACAAATTAGTATGCCTACAATTATGCACAATCTTATATTCATCCCTAAAACGCTGTTCACCTTCTATATCCAATGCATTTTTAGGACGATATATCTTTATTGCCACCAACATACCCGACTCTTCAGCCGAAAAATCTTCAATATCTTCGCCAAGCAACTCAGGGTTGTCAATTGTATTAACATCAATAGCCAACCACACATCAGCCGTACCGCCATCGGTACTTAATGCCTTTATAAGTTTATAGCGACCATCAAAAAGTTCTCCATTTTCTGCAAATTTCTCAATATCTATCATATATCAATTAATTATATAGATTTTTATATTTAATCTTTTTATTATGTTCAATTACGTAAGAAGGCTCCCCAATAGGAACTATTTTCGGAAGAGTTTTCCCTTTATATAAACCTTTTATATCTGAAGGAATTTCCGGACAAATTAATTGTAATGCCTTGCTTAATAGCGGCTCTTCAACTTGCCCTAAACGACTTGTACTTACCGAATATCCATCGGAGACATAGTAATCAGGGATTAGACCATCATCGGGTGTTGTTTCTCCATTTGCATTATAATATCTCATGATAATGGGCTGAATCATATATTTATATCTTGAATCGAAAAATGACGTTGACCCTACTCCTTTTCCGGTTGTTGTTTCTCCAATTACTATAACTTCCATAAATGGACGTAGGCATATTATCGTTGCTTCACTCGCCGATGCCGTGTGAGATGAAGTCAAAACATACAATCTGTTTAATTTTAATGGAACTTTAGGTGTACCTAATATATTTTCTTGAAGGTTATTTAAATCTTCATAATATTCAAAAGTCAATTCGCTTCCTATCGTTTCTAAATAATATTTAGATAGAATATCATTATAACTGCATTGTTGGAATATATCATTATATCCATTTTCCGACACAATACAATTACATAAATACCTACAAGTAGAAACATATCCTCCCGGATTATATCTTAAATCAAGGATTAAATCAGTTATATTATTGTTGAAAAATTTTTGTAACGATGGATATAAATCGGACCTTTGATTATATTCCAAATAACATATATATCCAATCTTATTATTCCCTATATGATAAATTGAATCCAATAACACTGTGGAATTATATGAATTCACGCGATTTGAGAGCATCACAGCATCTGCTTTCACTGTTTCAAAAATATTATTGTCATTTAATTCTACACGTTGTAATGTCAACGATTCATTTGATTGGTCGATTATTCTAAAATAATCCCCACGTTTAATCCTATATTGCTGTTCAATATCAGCGGTTGCATATAAGATTTGTATTGCTTGATTTCCCTTTATATCGGAATATAATTGATACGCAATGCCATAATTGCATTCTTCGGGTGGGTTGTAATATGAATTTGTGGTTATGTAGGAAAATCTATCTTTTGACGACAATATGCTGTTATAAAAGTCAGGTGGAGTTAAAGTGTAATCACAGTCTAAACTATCTGGCAAATCTTCTCTCCACAAATAATTGTGATTCATCTGAGCATATATCCATTGATTATGCTCTACATATTTATATTCTACAACGGAGATTGGCTCATCGGAGATAACATTACCCTCCGATGAGCAACCTGCCATTATAATTAAAGTTAGAATCAAATAAAATATGCTACGCATAAATATTATTTATTTGACTTTGATTTAATGCTTTCTTGTATATAATCATTTAGCATTATACTTTGTGTAGCTTCTGTATTACATTGTTGAGTTGTGCCTAATAACGTTAGATATTGTAAATATTCATCATAAGTTATACCTGTAACATCATAATATCCATAAGTTATCAGATTTTCTTGCGTTTCATCTTTAAGATTTATTTCAAAATAATACTCATTTCCAGCAGTTAAATTATTTATTAACATCTCTTCAGTATACATTCCTTCTAAATCTGTTTCCAAATACCATTTGAAACAAACATTTTTCATTGGCAACACAAAACAATAGCCATATATATTATTATAATTTTTATATGCCGACTCTTGAGGTTCTATAAAGGAGATTCTCCAATCATATTTATTATTATTATTTTCAATTGCCACATCATATTTTCCATATTGATTCATTACCAAATAATCAGAACTTCTATTTACATCTAACGATATATATTCAATATTAGAATATGCATGAATATTCTTCCATCTAAGAGCTAATAACGCACCTGCAGGAGAGGGAGATATATTAATTTCTTTTGATGATCCTGAAACCTCAAATGATTCAACTCCAATTCCCAATATTTTACTTTGACCACCAATATATCCAAGATCTGTAATTTTTGTTGTTGTAAGATTTTCTTCTCCCGACAGTTCCCAACATGCAAAATTGATTTCATCACCACTTCGTTGTACAATATCTGTTACTACCACAGCAGTATAATTACCATTAGCCAAATCCAATGAAGTTTGCATTAAGCTGGCATAATTTGCCAAATATTGTGTCTCTGATTTTACTAAAGTATTTTCAGAATTATATACCAATAAACGGGTACGAATTGATTTGTCTGAGCCCAAGCCCTCTAATTCTCCGGGATCAATTTCAAATGTAAATGGTTTTACCACATTTGATGGATCAATTTTGAACGTTGTGCTTTGACTAACCGGAATATCTTCATTTGTACATGAAGATAACAACACTGCTGTTGCAGCGACTAAAATAGATAATATTTTTTTCATTTTTATTTATAATTTAATTATTTAACAACTGAGAACAACCAACCAATACCCAATGAAATGGTGCTTACTTTTGTTTGGAAATTACCTGCAAGATTACTATTTCCCATATTATATCTCAAACTTGCATTAAAGCCTATAGGACTTTTATATTCGGCTCCAACTGTAAGCATAACATCATTCCCTTTAAGTTCTCCTACGCCATAAGTTTTATTGTTGTATTGTATAGCTTCGGGAGAAGTTGCAAAAGAGCCGGTAAATGTAGGACCTAACTCAATACAAAGGTCTTTCAAAAACCACCATTGCAATAACACCGGTACTTCAAAACAATTCATATTTATATTCGCAACATCGACATTCAAAGCATGCATTGAATATAACGCTTCTAATTGAACACCAAATTTGCCGGTATCAGCAAATCGAGTCAGTTCACGTTTGCCAAATCTCACATTTACAGCTAATCCGGCACTATAACCGAAGTTACCGCCAACCTCTAAATTCAAATCATCGGAAACACTTGCAAAAGAATAATTGCCTCCAATTTTAGGCCCGATTGAGAGAGCAAACGATTTAGGCACAATTTCTTCTTCAAATGTAGCATTTGAATCATCTTGCACATTTGCAAATACAATGTCTTGAGCAAAAGCTGAAGACGCAACAATAATTGTCGCAAAACTAAAAATTAATCGTTTTAACATGTTAAATATTTATTAAGTTAATAATTTGAGGTAATTATATATTACCTAATCTTGTTATTTATTTGATTATAGCTTATTTCATTGACTTTTAATACATCACAACTATATTGGTAGAATTAGCGTTGATTCTTCTTTCTTTGGAGGTGTTGGCTTTGGCTCAGACTCAACTTTTTGATTTGGGTTAGGTGTTGAGTCTGTTTTAGGTTTCATATTTGGATCATAGCATCGAACCTTCACTTTAGATGATTTTTCGTCTCCTGTGCTTAATTTTATTGTAGCCGAAACAGTTTCAACTGTTTTCACTTGAACCGGAACACTTACTCGTTTAGATGATTTTGCAGGTATTATCAATTCAAATGTTTTAGAAACAGCTGAATTTAATTTACAATCAACTGTCAATGTTGCAGTTATTGTTACCGATTTCTTTGATTCGTTTGAGATCACAGAGTAAACATTCTGTATTCCATTCTTCTCATCGGCTTGATATGTTGCAACTTTCGGTTGTGATATTTTTATATTCATAAACGATAGTTCATGAATGCTATCATATACTTCTATGCCATCATAGATTAATTTACACTTTACTTCAGCAACTATATCATCATTACATGACACAAAATCATAGCTTAATACATTTGACACTTGAGAGACCGATGACGACACATCTTGCATATTTCCATTCCCATTATCGATTAATAATCGAGTGTGTCCAATATATTGTTGTGGAATTGTTATAGTATATTGTAATTTCTTATCTCTACCATTTGAACCAAGTTTTACTAAAGAAACATCTTTTCCATTATAATTTAATGTTGCATCAATATTTCCATCTATGATTTTCAACAATCCGGTTTTCCCATTTAGATTTACTATTGAGATATTATGCTCATTAACTTGAGAGGCATTATTTAATACCGGGTTTAATATAATTCCATCGTTTGAACTAAAACCATATTTACCTCTACTTGTAAAAACTTTTATTGTATTGTTATATTGAGGTACAAAATACTCAACATTTTGCTGAGCTCTTTCATTTGGAGAAATTATTGTATAGTTATACTTATTTATCTCCACATTTGAAGCTTTATAATTCCTCAACTCCTTACCCTCTGCGTTTATAACCTTATATTTACTCCCATAACCCACTACTGCCTCTCCATTCTTAAACGAAGACCCAAATGTAATCTCTCCATTTCGCCATTGGCAATAAACCACATTATTATGATTGGCATCATAATCTTCTTTTATGTAATAAACCCAGGACCCTTTTTTTATTGATGCCAATCCTTCATTAAAAGGTCGAACTACATCAAATTGACATTTTACGACAATATGCCCCGATTCATTAATAAATCCTTGTTTCCCTGCTGCATTAGCAACACACAATTTCCCCTCAGAAAATACTGAATATCCTGTCAAATAAAGTTTCTCAGAAAGAAATGAGCATTCCCCTTTTGAAGTTACAATTCCTTTCAAACAGTTTAGACCACGTTCTTTTACCCCAAATAAGCCAAACCCATTTTGTGTGCCGGAAATAAAATCATAATCAGGTTGAAGAATTATTTCACCTTTTGAATCAATTAAGCCCCATTTGCCATTTAATGAACATAGATACAAATCCTCAGCATAAGGTTTTATCGACTCATATTTTGGATAAACACTCCACTCTACAGTTTTTGCATTTAATCCTAATGCTATTGTTAACAATAAAATTATTATTAATGATGGTTTATTATTCATTACTAAATCTCTCATAATTACAGTAACACATCTTATATTCATATTTTTTATATTGGTTATAAATTTTGTAAATATTGAATTTATTTCAATTTTAATCGTTCACCAATTTTTAATTGCGTAAATAAATTCATATTATTCATCTTGGCTAAATTTGCGACTTTAATTCCAAATTGTTGCGAAATACTATATAAGTCATCGTTTTCTTTTACTTTATAAAAATCACGAGCTCCTTCATATTTTGATTTCTTTTTTTCCAAAAAGACAATATCTCCTTCTTCTAATGCATTATCATCTCCAAGTTCATTATATTTCAATAATCTATCTTTAGATATATTATACTTCATTGATATTGAGGACAATGTTTCGCCTGGATATAATAAAGTGCATCGCACATCATTAATCTCCACAAGATATCGGTTCACAACATTTTTTACGGCTTGTTCTTCGTCGGTTTGTTCATCTTCTCCAAGTTGACATTCTGCATCAAATACCGGTTGTTTCTTAGTATTATATTTTGTTATGACAACCGTTTTACCTGCTTTTAATTTAACTCCACCATTTAGTGCATATAATTTATATGCTTCAATATATCCAATTAATGCTTTGGCATATTTTTTTGCTGTTGCATATCCTGCTTTTTGCAAGCCAAATGCCCATGCACGATAATCATATACGCTATGAGAATATAAACTCTGATATCTTTTCCCTTTAAGTACCTTTGCATGGTCTTCGTAAGACTCTTCAGCCGAACTATATATTCTAAATTTACTTTGCACCGGTTCGTCATCCCACGCTTTATAAATATTTCCCTTCCATCGAGACCCAGCCTTTACTCCAAAATGATTATTCCCATTTCTTGTCAAGCCACTTGTGCCAGCTCCCGATTCTAATATTCCTTGTGCTAAAGTTATTGACGCCGGAATCCCATAGACTTTCTCATGCTTAAGTGCAATATCCTTGTATTTTGATATATAGTTCAATATATCTGACTTTGAATGTGCCGATACATTCAAAATACAACAATACACTAAAATATTAAATATTAATCTCTTTTTCATTAAAGCAAGTTTTACTTATAAATAACTCCAGGGACGAGATCTTCAATTATATATTTTGAAATAGAGGCATCTTCTCCACATACTTTGGAAATAAATAGGCTAATTAATATGCCAATAATCATAGCCAACATCACAACTATTGCAGCAATCCAACCTCCAGAGATAGTAATACTTACAAATGCTCCTACAATTAATAATATAACTTGTGCAATAACCATTGACACAATACCAATAATTAAACCATCTAAAAAATCATAACAATCTTTTTTTAAATCATCTAACCATTGCTTTGTTCCCCATTCATCATATTGCAATAAGTCCCAAATTATATCTTTTAAGCTATACGCAAGAAACACACCACCGGAAGAAACTTTTATACTCTTCAATTTTGTAACTTTTATTTCTCCGGTAATTCCCATTTGCTTAAGTTTATCGACTATTTTTTGAACGATATCCCATTTCTTGATATCTACAATAAAATTATTTGACCCCTTTGGCACTGTTTTTAATGCATATCTATTCATCTCTTGAGGTTTACTCATTTGACGTTGATAATGCCGTTTTTGAATCGAATCACCTCTAAGCGATTTTATTTCTTGTTTTAAAGATTTAATTTTTTGATCATTAGCTATCTTGGTCTCAGATAATTGTACAAGCTTTTTCATTTTAGGATCTAATTTACTAATATGGTAATTAAATCGCGAGCTAACTATCTTAGAGTCAAATCTACCTACACTCTTTGCATATTCTATCTCATCTTTTATAAGATCATCAAAATTATTTATAAAATCGACAATATTATCGGCTATTTCCTTTATTGAAAAATCATTTTTTTCAATATGCGTAGACTTGGTATTCGATGAAACTTCTTTATAAGGAGCGCTATAAATTTCTGATGCGATATTCTTTAATCTGTTATAAGTAACAACATCAACTTCCCCATTATTTGTAATATTACAATACTTCTGAAAGCATTTTACAGCCTCTTCCGTTTTGGGTCCAAAAATACCATCTTCATCAATGGGATTCCATCCAAACGGAATAGAATTATTATATCGGCGAAGATTTGCAAGAGCTTTATTAAGAAGGCCTTGAATTTGTGCAACTTCGGGATTTTTTACAGCTGAGACTGATTTTTTATATCTCATTTTACTTCAATATTAAACCATTAATTCTCTAAATTAAGAAGCGACAAATTTATCGGCATAGATATGCACGATTTATTTCTTATTTTTTGGGCTAACCTATGTGTCAGTAAATTATCAATCGCTTTCTCATAATTCTTTTTATCCTTAAACTCTATTGTAATATATAGTCCACGTTGAAGTTTCGTTTCACCTGCAGCTCCTTCAATTTTCATTTTTATGAAAATGCGTTTATATTCTTCTTTCCCAAATTCAGCAATTATTTCTTTTCGTAAATATGCTTCAATATCCTTTTTGGTATATAATCGGTCATTTGTTAAAGAATAATATCTCAATAATTCATACCGTTCATCAACGGTAGCCTTATTTGTTCCTCCGGTTCCTGCTACAATGATATTTACATCTTTCTCAATCAATGGTAACTTTTTATTTTCCATTGTTTCTCCTACTCTTGGAATATTTCCCAATTTCCCGAGAGTAGTTGAATATGACACCTTTATTGAAGATGATTGCTGATATTGGTTCATATTTTTCATCACATACGTTCCACTATCAAAATTATATTTAGAATTCGAAACTCCAACTGCTTTTCCTATCCTATTTATTACATCTCTAAGTTGTTTTATTGTTTCACCATCTTTAATGCCATTATACTCTATAAAAGCATAATAATCATCAATAAAATGGTTATATATATTTCTGACATCACGATATAAGCTTCCTGCGTGATAACAACTTGCATCAAAATCTCTAATTATTATTTCATCATTCGCCATATTAAAACCTTGTTTATATGACGATGTTGATGTTTCGATTACATGCAAGAAATATGAATTATCTTGTTTTTGTAATTTTGCAATGGGTGAAGTTTGAGTCAATGTAACATTATTAATCTCTACATTTACAACCGGCAATGTGTTTATTAAGATCGAGCATGTGTCAGGAATAATAAAATCTTCGGGGAATTCTAATCGTAGCCAAATCGTATTTTCGTTAAAATAATCAAGCTGTTCACTTTCCAACCAATGCTGAAACACTTTGGGATATGAGCGTTGCTTAAAGATATCTCGATCTGTAATTTGATCTGTAATATAAAGCATAGCTTTATCTTCCATATTTAACAAAACATCTTTCCAATTTTCTATTATAGAGAAAAATTGGCTTGATGATTGTTGTGCATCAAATGGTTCAACCATTTCAATGTCTTCAAACTTTGCCATATCGGCAAACTCTAATTCATAATCTTCAGGACCAACATATATGTGTTCTGGGGCTACGCCTTTGGTCCCTTTTATAAATATTGACAAACCCTTAAGAGCTTCAATTTCAACTTTTGTTTCAATCCCCAACCACATACAATTTGGTTTATCAACCGATACAGCATATACATTATCTCCAATTACTAATTTATTATGTGATAAAACGTATAAATTTTGATATGGTATTGCCAATGTATTAAATATTGGCAGATAATTTAATTGCTGTTTATTACCCAGTTTATACGAAAAAGAAGTTCCTAAGCCAATAGAAACTGCTTCTACGTCTTTTTTTTGCTTAAATTTTGTTTCGATAATCGACAATGCAGGCATTGCTTGAATCTCTCGACGAGGGATAAAATTCTCACAAAACTTTTCTATAATTTTATCTCCTACGCCATCTACATAATCTTTTATCTTTTGACCTTCATGTAGCACTGCTACTAACATCATTTTTGCGATTGGATCCATGTGCTGTAAATCCAATTCATTTTTTGACACAGTCTTAAGATACTCTATTGTTTCTTGTATTTTTTTTTCAACCTCTATATCCATACAAACATCAAATAGTTATTTGCTTCACTGTTGGTTCCATGAAAAATGCCACACGTTTTTCATACTGCTTTCCCATGCCTAAACCATCTTCTATAACACCTACCACCGTAACTGCGACTTCATATTTAGAGAAAACCTTTCTTCTTTTTCTTTGATGTTCCTCTTTTATAGAATTTATCTCAATTGACACATCTATATGTTTCAATTGAGGTTCATAGGTTTCTAAACTACATTTTATGCTCTTTTGACATTCCTTACGAGTTATATCATTATATAATCCACCCAACATAGGTACATTGTGATTATTGTTAAAATCTCGATAATGCAAATTTGAATATTCATTATTCCAATATTCAAATCCAAAATCAGAATCAGCAGCAAAACTTCCCTTTGGAGTGAAAACTATCAACTCTATTAAGTTATCAAGCATCAATATTTTATCGTCAATACTTCGTTGAAGAAATACTGCCGATTCTTGCTTTTCAAATTCTATGGGAGTGTTGACAAATTTCATAATTATATAGATATACCACTCCAGTGGCTCGAATCTTTATGTAAGCTTACCTTATATGTATTGGTTTTACTACTTACACCATTAAGCATTGCCTTTACTTTTATTGTAACAATCTTATCTGGTTCATTTGAACCATTTGAAGCAAAACCCGGATTTATATCAATAATATTTCCACTGTTGAGTATTTTACTTGGTTCTCCTCCATCGCTTGAATAATACACCACTGCACCCACACAATTATTTTCAACAGCTATTAGTGTTTTATTTCTCTTACAATTCTTAAATAATTCCGAACTTGAAATCGTAGGAGCTGCAACATCCACATTAGGAGTTTCTGAAACTAACTCATTTAGTTTCTCTAATTTTTCACAAACAAGATGACATAATTTAATACCCTCTTTTATTCGAGCATATACTTCTTTGTGGTTATATGATGTATTAATATATTGTCGATATATATCAGCATCCGACAGATTTAATGTTTCATCTAACGTACAACCACAATAAAAACCACTTATATACTTTTGAATGTTGCCATATAACATCATTGGGGTCATCAAATCAATCTCTTTATCAATTGTTATTCTGAGTTGTTCAATTATAGGTAAAAATATGCTTACCGTTTGTTTATGCTCAGTAATTCCAAATACAAATTGGCTTGATTTATTTAAAATTTCCTTAAATTGATTAGACAATTCAATATATTGATAATGCGAAGATATATACAAACATGGAGGGACGAAATTCAATTCGTCAGCTCGCCATCCATGGTCATCAACGATTCGGGCAATTGGAAAAGAATTTGGCTCTATAGTTGTATTTTCCGGAACTAAAATAAATTTATATTCTGGTTCACAATAACCTTCTTGTGTTTCTCGCCAACGGTCAAGTACTTGTATCGCTAAAATATATGTTGCATTTTCTTGTAATGGGATAGCTACTCGTGTATCAATACTATTGGTGTATGAGGTATCGTACATTACATCGATAATATCTCCACTTTTAGTTATAGCCAAACAACTTAGAGCTTCAACATCTATAAGATTTTTATTAATGCTTAAAGATACTCTAAACTCTCGATTAGATGTTAACAACCCATATCGATTAGCTGCAGCCAACACGTATGCTTGGGATAATGATTCTAAATGACATTTATCTGACTCGATAAGAATATCATCAGTTAGTCTCATTCCCTTTTTCCAAAATATTCTTTTTGTCATAACTTCTAAATATTTGTATTATAGTTAAGATAGTTATAAAATAGATTCTCCGATAGTCTTAATGGATAACCATCTGTTACTATTTGAAACTTCAATATATCCTCAATTGAGAAAAAATAATCTTGAATGAATCCTCTGAACACATCTAACTCATCTAAAAAAGTATCAAATTGCTCAGTACATTCATCATCTGACCAATAGTGAATTGAATATGTTGTAATTTGTTCATCATATTCATTTCCTACAAATGTATCATTTAACAATTCATCAACTACTTCACAATTATAGTGGGGGAATACATCATTCAACCTATATGTATAATTCCCATATTGTATCATTAACCCCTCTTCAAATAATACTTGTCTTATTAATAATGTTATTAATGTCTTATTCCCTCGAATAGCCTTACAATAGGGTAAATATGGAATAACACGTTTGACAAATCTATTATTAGACTCTATCTCCGATAAAGTATCTCCAATAATATCTTGCATAATTTTATTCGAAGAATAATATTGGCGTAATTTATCTTTTACATTTATCTTCAATTCCAACAATAAGATATCCAATGGAGCAAAAAATCTATATGCATTCTCTTTTTCTTGCTCCTGCTTTGCATATTCTTCGGCAAATCGCTCTTTTTTTTCTATTTCCGGAATATTATCAAACCGATTTACCGGATGAAACATATATTCAGGTAATGAATTATATAAACTTCGTCTTCCTATCTGAAAGTCAATCTTTCCATCTTCAGATTCATCGTAGCTAATAATATCACAATATGAATTTCGTTTATGTAAGCCACTAAATGCCAGACGATAAGAATCAGCAGGAAGATATGTCAATATATCTTCTATATTAATATCATTTGGAAGGAATTGAAGCATTTCAATCATTAATCTAAATTATATACTTGAGCATCACCTGTCAGCTCCACATAATAAATCCCTTTTTCTGTTGAAACCTGAATGACATCAAACAATGGTATTCCAATATCCTTTAATGCCATGTCCAAATATGGGAAAGTTTCATCAATATTTTCAATGAAACACTTGTGAAATATTGTTCTATAACTTAATTGTCTTAATTCTTCGCTACCTGTTATATAATCATCAAGCTTTGACTCTGGTCGCATCACATTAAATTCTTTTTCTGGTTTATCTGAAATGATTTTATCAATAAATCTATCATTTCTCATATTTATCTCTATCGATTCTACGTTTAATACTTCCTTCAATTTTGAAAGAGTATATCCCACTGTTTTTTGGGCAGAAAGAGAATCTATTCTTATTATATTTTCCCACTTTTCATGAGCTGGACAACTATTTTTCCATGAAGCGAATCGATATATATTTATCGCGTTGGTCAATCCCTCATACCTTAATAATCTTCCTTGCAATGTCTTAAACGGAGCTTTTTCTTCATCAGATAGATGTATAATTTTCATTGCTTCTTGAACCTGCATTGCACCTATAATCGACGCACTGATTGGAGTTGTCGCTACTCGTCCTGCACTGCTTTGCATTCTCACAACATCGGGACAACCAGTTCGAAGCATTATATTATTAAAATCCTCTCTCGACAAACCACATTCATAACAACTTATTCCGGGTGTATATACCCTAACTACACCGGTCATATTCTCTATACTTCCATCAACCCATGTTTTTCCGGCACGCATCGCCAAGCGATTTAATAAATATCGAGCAATACGACTATCCAAGCAACCAATTACAACATCTACCGACTTGTATATTCCAAAGCCGACTTGAGAAAATAGATTGCCAACAATAGGAGTTACTTTTATTTGAGGATTAATCTCCATTGCACGTTTTGCAACAATCTCAGCTTTGTATGAATGGTTATTAGCATCTTCTTCTCTAAAAAGGACAGACCTTGTTAAATTTGTAATTTCAATTTTATCAAAATCCACTACATAAATATGTCCAACTCCAAATAAGGCTAAATTTTTCACCACCTCATTCCCCAAAGCTCCGGCTCCGGCAACTAATACTCTTGCATTTTTAACTTTATCTTTCTTAAACCACGAAAGAAGAGTATACACGCCATCGCCCCATTCATATTTATTTTCCTTTTGCATTTTAGTAGATTTAATTAAAATACAACTCCTATATTAGCTCCAAAAAATGCACAGCCAATATGATCTTTATATATATTTAATTCGCCTCCTGAACAATTTATTTTATATTCGCCAAAAACTCCAACTCTTATAATCTTATTATATACAGGAATGTATCCCCCAAAATCAATTCTTGGAGAGAGCAATGCTCCAAAATACTCTTTACCTGCAGTTTTTTCGCCATTAACGATTTGCTCCGATTTCACTGTCGTATATATCGCCGGGACAACACCCACTCCCACATAAAGAGATGATTTTTTATAATCTATTTTAGAGAACTCTACCGACAAAGGAAGTCCGATTTCCATAAATGCTTCATTTTTCACCATTTGATGAGTATAATACTCCCCAAACAAATAAGCAAACGACAATCCAGCATTTACATAAGTTATTCCACCTACTTTATGTTTCCAATTCCCTCCTATTCCATATAATTGAGAGACACTACGTCGAGGCAACTCCATAAATAGGTTTAATTGAAAACCTTTATTAAAGGGCTTTGTTTGAACTTCATTTTTATGTATAATTGTATCTTTTTTTAACCCAAAATAATCATATAGATTAACATCTTTACGAAGTCTAAATCTAAAATCGCCTTCGCCTTTATATGAAACTTCGTATGGACCAACATCAAAATTATCTGGTGTTTGAGCATAACATGATAATGACGCAAATAAGATTGCCAATACAATTAACTTTTTCATCTTACATCTTTTTAATTAATATTTTACGATTATTCATTCTCTTTATACAAAAATATTGTATCTCCTATTTTTAAAGTATCACCATTGGATAATACAGATGATTTTCCTACAGGCAACTCAGCTCTATTATTATATATCACACCGGTTGCCAATGGTTTTATCATTGGTAATTGACGTTCTTGGTCAATAAATAATTGAACATGGATTTTAGCAACTTTATTACTCTTCTCCCAGTTCATTTGAATTTCGCACTCTCCGGTCATACCGATTGAAACCATATTGCCAGCATTCATCCACTTATGAATCGGAATTTTTTGTCCTGCTCTAACTCCATTTTGAATTATTAGGAAATATTTCTCAGCGAGCATTCGCACTGTAACTAACGATGCACCCAATCCTCCTCCATAGATAATAAAATCTAACAGCATATTCATCCACCCATTGGTGTGGGTTGCTCTACTTGAGCAATACAATACTATAAAACCTATTATTGCTGAGCACAAACCTCCTAAAAGAGCACTCTTTACCGGAATCGTTGATTTAATTATCAGTGCTAACGATACACTTATTGAAAACATCAAATAAGCCGGGAATGAACAATACCAAGGAATATATGTTATATCAAGTACCGATAATAACACACACAATATACATGCACCTATTGCAAATGCAACTAAACCTATAACACCGGTCAATAATGATAACCCAATAATTTTAGTCCATACTTTCAAATCTTTCTTTTTATATTCATCATTATAACGGAATATTAACGACAAGAAAAAGCCAAGCAACAAACCTATTGTTAAGAATGCCGATGTTTTATTTAAGCAATCAATATATAACGTTGAGATTCCGGTGTCTTTACCATAACACATATTTACTATTAACTCCGACAAACCATCAAAAAATCCACGACCAAAAAATTCATATATAATCCAACTTATGAATCCAGCCACAATACCCGATATAGTTTGCGAACAATCTTTCAATGAATTTTTAGTAAATAAATCCTTCCAATCTATATGTCTTTGAATTCCATCTTTACAATTTTGTCCATATTCGGCACATTTATAACCATTTTGAATCCAACATGACAAATGCATAATATGTTTACATTTTGCCACAATCTTTGCCCCGGGCTGTATATCCTGTTTACAATATGGACATATTCTTCTTGATATATTTGGCTCGGCAACATACTTCTTATAATATTTCGATGCAAACATTTTTGAACGAATTAATGGCACTAATATCTTTGCAATTATGAAGAAAAATGCAATTGTCCCAAACATTATCAATATTGCATACAAATATTTTAATACAATATCTATTGTTTCTTCTGCCCTTAATGGCCATGGATTCTCAGCTGTTCCAATAGAGAACTCGGTGCTTCCAATATCTGTTCCTTTCCATTCGGCACTATAATTAACTCTCCTTGAATAGATTTTGTCTTTGCCAACTTTATATCGATAAGCATAATCATATGATGCATCATTTACGACCTCTTCAAAGTTCTTAAGCACCTGATGCATGTCATTAGAAGCCAAATATTTACCTTTTTTTTCTGTAATTTCCGCCCCATTAGCATCTCGAGGGGTACAAATTCCTTCCAATGTTTTTTTAATATTTAGCTCATCACCTTCTTCTGTATAGTATAGAGCAAATACCTTGGGGAGCATTTGTTCCGATTCTATATATTCTGTTATTTCAACAAAACTCAAATCCTCATCTGAAGGTCGTTTACTACCTTCAGTAAATACAAACAATATATTTTTATCCTTGTTAGCTTTTGCTCTATTTTTAATTTCATGATTCTTTTGATAGCCCTCTTGTGCTTTTATCAATGTCACTAACTCAGAATATTCATCACTAAATTCATATAATTTTGAAAATATCCCACTATAGAAATATTTATTTTCTGATGATTCTAAAAATTTAGGCTTTAATGATTTATAATTTTCAACATTTACCAATTCGCTATTGGTAACATTATTCCCAAAGAACGATAAATAGACACTACTATCAGGAGCACTCTCTATTAATTTTCCTACAATATTATAAATTTGCTCCTTTCCTCCCTGTGGGATACTTAAATCAATCAAAACTGAAAATGTATATTCCGATGGAATTCGTTTTCCCGATACAACAGCTGTTATCGACCGTTTATCAATTGGAATAATCACTCCATCTTCTTTAATATCCAAATATTCTTCTAATTGATCAATGGAAACATTTTGCTGTCTATTTTCATATTTATCTAAAACATTAAAAAATAACGTAATGCTATCTTTTCCTACTTTATACTCGTATTTTCTATCACAAAAATTGATTTCTGTAATATTTTGTGCATAAAAAGTTGATGGGAATAACAATATCCCTATTACCAATAATAATTGACTAATTATCTTCTTCGTCTTGTCCATATCTTTAAGTCTTCTATATTTTCTTCAGCATAATATTTTTCATTCATAGCTAACTGCATATCTTCTACAGGAATTGTTGTGATTTTTCCATCTGTAACAGAATAAAATATCACAAACTTAATCTTATCCTTGTAAGCCTCCACTGCTCGTCTTATTGAAGGTATGCTACAATGAGTACCCATTACAAAACAACCCAATAAATCATCTTCGGTTGAATATTCTTGTTTAGAAATTGTTTTAACAATGTAATCTTTTTTTCCTCTATTTTTATCAAGGAAACCTTTTGCCCAACCAACCAAACCTATATTTTGCTCGGTAGTGATTGATGACATATCTATAATTGCACCATTGCTTAAATACACTCCACTGCAATCCTCGCTCAACAATTCTGCATTTGACAAGACATTATAATAATCATCAATGTTTATTGTGTTTCGTTCACTCTCTACTGCCCATTTATGCAATTCTTCCAAAGAATACATTTTTTTCAAATCATCTTTTGAATTTATCGATAAATCATGCTTAAAGGTAAATATACCAAATTCTTGTTGCGGAGTTAAAATATCCACAACTATTGCAGTAAGGAATTTAGGATGGGTTGGGTGCTTAAGTTGCATTTGCACTCCACTATCCGAATTACTAAAGAACACACCTAAACCGGGGTGCGAGTGTACCCAACAAGTCAAATCATATTGTAGGTTTGTTTCTCGACGTAATTTACGCAATTTCTCAGCTATACGTAATTTTATTTTACCTCCAAAATTTAATTCATACTCTTGAAATACGGCATCATCACCGGGACGCACAATTTCTTCCAAAGACACATAATATTCATTTAGCTGTTCATCATGTACCCAACGACCTAAAACCATACAACCATCTTCCTTGGGATTATCAGGGTTTCTCAAATCATCGGCATACATATTATAAATATCTTTAATACATGTATTCTTTATATACATTCGTCTGACTGCTGTATCATCACTAAATTCAGAGCAATCAATTGCCATATATGCATTATTGTCAATAACATCATCCAAACACTGCTTTTTTAATATTGATGTCGTTTTTCGTCTCACAACAATAGATTGAGACGTGTTTGTGTCAGCAGCTTGTTGAACCGCTGCATTTTTAGGAGTACCACTCTTTCGTTTTGATAATACCACAATTAAGATAATCAAACCGACAATAAGCAATACAATCAACACAATATTAAGAATTGCAAGCATGTCAACTCCACCTCTTTTTATTAATTGCTGCTTTGGGTCTATTGCATCACACAATCTACCCAAAGCATCTTCACGTACTTCTAACTTATAGTCAATTATAGCCTCTATCCTATTACATAATTCACTATTATAATTATCATATTCTGAGAATAGATTTTCGATTATCTCATCTTTTTCATCTTTCGTTTCCTCTAAAATACGACCAGCATTTTTTACATAATCTACAAGATTATATTTTTCGATATAAGCCTCCTTATCCGACCAATTATTCAAATCTTCAATAAAATTTTCAATCTCGGTAATATCATTATCAATTGCACTATCTGATAAATAATGGTCTTTTTCTAATTTTCGAAGCACAGCATCTAAAATGCGAAATGACTTCTTATTTTTCTCTTTTGCAACATCTTCGATTGGAGATTTAGAGCGTTCTACTGAACTTTTATCTTCTACATCGTTTTCTTGTGTTTCTTTTTCTTCAGAGACTGATTCTTCTTCAGCTTCATTATCCTCAGTTTTGTGAAGTTTTTCCCACTCCCTTCTTGTATCTCTTGTTCCCCAAATCGCGCCACCATCTTGATGTGGTGTACCAATAGGGTAGGCTAAAATTATATTACACTCTAAATCATTATATTGATTAGATCCTCGCTGAGGGAGAATCTCATGTCTTTTAATTTCCGTAGCTAACCTAATTATTATCTCTACATCAAAATCATTATTATTTGTAATACTTTTCAACTTAATTGTTGACTCTGATATTACCTCTTTATCAATCTTGATATTATGTTTAGTTCCTTGACCCCATAATGGGATTACAACACATATCATTAGGATACTAAAAAAGCATCTGCTTAACAACGTTCTCATTTTTTCAAATTGAAAAATTATTAGACTTTTTATTTCCGATTTGCTTGGTTTTATTTCGCACCATGTCATTGGCTTTTCTTCGCGTGCTATTTACCATCTGATTCGTTTTATTTCGAGTATAATTTTGAGCGTGTCGTTTTGCCTCATTTTCGGCACGTGTTACAATATCTTGTTGCATTTCCATCATGCTACGTTGACTTCTGATATTGCGAAAATGTTGCAATACTTGATTCCCTATAAATCCCAATATGGCAAGAATTATACCTCCGATTATCATCCAAATATTACGCTTCTTTTCAGCTTCAGCTTGCTGTTGTTGCACAGCTGCAATTGAGTCCTCCCGAGCTTGTTGTTCTTTTTGCTGACGCTCCATTTCTTTTTTGGCGTCATCTTGAGCTTGTTGTGCCGCTGCTGCACTTGCTGCCTTTAATTCTTGTTCTTTTAATTCACACTCTTTAAGCGTTTTCTTTATAACTCCTATTAATTCTTCATCTGAAACTTTTTTTTGCAAATCCAACAAAGTATTAATTTCTCCTTGCAACACAGTTCCAAATGGAAGTTCCGTTTGATTTGGCAAATAATCTTTTATCGAATTTACCGATGACATAACTTGAATAGCCAATTCATTGTCAGCATCAAGCTCAATTTCGGTTGAAACCATCTCCATCTCTGAGTCATTACCCTTTGGTTGGGCTATTTTTTTTATATTTGAATTCTTGATAGAGATATTGAATTTTTTACAGCAACTAAACAATTTATATTTTCCCTTACCCTCGTAATAAGCCAAATAAATAGGGATTGACAAAACTTTATCACCTCGTTCTGTTACCTTAAACGAGATTGAAGGTTCTTGATGGAAGCAAAAATATCCTAAATCCGATGCCTTATATTTCAACCCGTATGGCACCATAAATGCTTCAGGAGTTAAGTTGGTAAATTTTGTATCCCTATAAACTCCTGTACGGTCAAAAAATACGACCTCAACGTTTTCGAGTTCTTCATAACGTCTTTCATTTCGAAGACTCAATTTCTTTTTAGCACTGATAAAATCAATCTTTATTTCATCATTGCTATATTTTAGGTCATAGGTAATTATAATACGATCATCGTCGGTAGACCTTATTGTATCCTTATATTCCTTAGCACTACCGACTATAAAACAACCGATTAAAAATAATATACCACAACAAATTCTTATCTTAGAAGTTATTAATGCCATTATAAAGTTTTGAAATTTTTGTGCTATACCCACTATTATTCCACTCACTGCGGCGTTTCGCACAATTATACATCAATTTCACCTCGCTCATCACCTTTGCTTTTGCTTCTGCTCGATTTTGACTGCTATAAATTGATTGGTAAATGTCGTCTAATCTGTGATATATTTGTTGCACCGACTTATTACAATAATTACATCTGTGAGAATTTGTTGATGACACTTTATGTCGTCCACAATCTCCCTCTTTATCAGTCAAATTCAATGAAGTCAATTTTGTTTTCAGTTCGGCAAATAACTTATAAAGTCTATCCCTTTCAAAGAGACCTTTACTCTCAATCGCATCATTGATCTTTCCAATTATCGCATCAATTTTGCTTTGGAAATTAGCTTTCTGTTTTTCCAACGATGGCTTGTGACGACTATTTGTACAGAACGTCACACCCTGATACTCAGCAATCAAGTCATCACATTCCTTTGACAATTGTAAATATGTTTCATCAGTTTTTTGTTCAATATTCATAACCAGTTCCACAACCACTTTATCCATCAATACTTGTTCTTTCTTTTTACAAAATATGACACGTCTCGTTTGCAATTCTGAAAGATAAATAGGAATACGCACTGTAGTTGTATCCTCAACATTTATTGTAATAGTCGTTGAAACATCTTTAGATGGGTTAATTAGATATGAATATCTAAAATATTCGCAAGGCTCGATTTTTCGATTATACTTTTCTCCGGGGAAATATTTATCATACTTAATCTTTTGAGCATCTAATGCATCTTCACTATATGGCTTATCAAAAATGCACAATGTTTTTGAATCATCATCATTTTCTAAACGAAAGCCAATCTCTGCTTCGCCATTTTCAATGCTTTCCAATTTTAGGAAAATCTTAAAATTTGCGGTTTCAATTACTTTTTCTCGACTCCCAGTTTCACTAAACGTTACTTTCTCTTCCATATCAGCATAAGCCGAGAAAACCATCGAATGCAATAGCACCGATAACACCAATATCTTCTTCATCATATCGTTCTTGATTTTATAACCGGTTTTTCAACTTTCGTTTCTTCCACTATAGTTTTTGGTGTAGGAGCAACTGCTAGAGTAGAACCATCTTGACCAAATCTCACCCAACCATTAGGTTCTCCTTCTTCACGCACCCACTCCGCCACATTCTGATCCTCTGGATAAGGATAAGTGTTTTGAGCATGGTAGAGCTGATATTTCAAATATTGCTCCACTCGAAGCACCAAGTCTTTCAACGATGCCATAACTCCCATCTCTTTTATTGTAAGACACACATGTCCCTTAAAACTTCCCGAATATCGGATATTGGGGTGCCAAATATCGGTGCGAAATGTAAAAATAGGATTACCGTCGGCCGATGGATAATTGTTAGGCAATACAATGCTCATTTTATGCAAATCTCCAAAAATTGGTTTGCGTGGCACAGTATCCCCATCGACTCCTACTATTGATTTCACTCGATACCAAATTTCATATTCGGTGGGAAGCCCCATCACACTTTTGCGCCGAATGATATAGGATAATGATGGCTTGCGAGGGTTGGGGCTTGAAGCTTTGCGTTTAGCACACAAAGTGTCTAACTCTTTCCACTCTTTCCACAAACGAGCATCACGACCCGAAAGATCCTTTTGATTAAAATTATTGATCATCTCGTTCATCTCTTTCTATCATTTTAAGAGTTATTTCAAATTATCCTGCAATGGGAACTGAAATGAGATGCAAATGATCACCGGGTTCTATATTATAATCAATCAATGCTTGTTCGCGACCATCAGCATCGACAAGCTCCAATATTTGAGGCTCATCGCCATCGTCCATTATTTGCCCAAGGAGATAAGTGATAGGATTACCTCCATTATCAATCTTTGGAAGTTCAAATACCGACACTATACTACTGATTTGATCTCGGATAGTTTTGTGTGGGTCATTAACTTTTACTTCTACTTCATCGTATTCAGTTCCATCAATAGTTAATACGATGACAAACTCATCATCATAAAATTCTTCTGTTGACATAATTCTTATTTTTTTATTTTGTTATTAATTATATTTTCTTGATTACCAAATCCACGCTCCACGTTCTTGGTTGTAATTGTCGGAACGATAATTTTCAAATTGGCTCTTAAATACTAATAATTGATAGGCTTCTTCGGGCAACACTTGTGGTTCTTTTAATCCTTGACGAAACAGTGACAACTCATATTTTTTCTTTTGTGCATCTATGCGAAGCCTGAAATCAACCTTTGTGTCGCGATGTGCTCCATAAAATTTTTCAAAAATAGGACACAACACCTCATCATCAAACCAAAAATAAGCCACATATTCCGATTTTTTCACCCACCATTTCATCGCCAACTTCTTGGGTTTTCCTGCCTCGTGATACTTTAATAACCCATCATCGTGAAGCTTGTCATGAGTACCATCGGTAAGCATTTCTTCGATATATTCAAATTGTGGCACCACATCTTTTTCCTCATCATATATTTCCCACTTCTCATCATCTTCATTCCATTTCTCAAACATGGGATAATAACGATAGGTATATTGACGCATATATTTATCATACAAATCTCGTGGGGGCAACCCATTCTCCTTTAAGTTTCGTGCTACTAATGCATCGTTATTTATATAGTGATTACAGACCTCGTTAAGTGTTAAATTGGGAGCCATCGGCAAATAATCTTCCATATCAATGGATATTTCTTTTCCCTTTGCCCAATTTAACAAAATCTGTTTTTTTGTACTGTGTGCCCACAATGCAACACCACCAAACGGAGCCATTCCAATATAAATGTGACTGAAACAAGCATCTCCTACTTGAGACTCCCATAATTTAATCAATTCTATTGTTGATAATTCAATCTCCAATTCATAAAAAACACGCTCTACAATTGATAAGTATACCATATCCAAAATTTTTGGCATTGGATAATTATCGTCAAAAATAGAGATGTATTCGCTATTACATTGTCCCCATTCTCCTGAATAAGGATATGCTTTGGGAACCTCAATAATTTCATCTGCATCACAACGCATCAATATATATACCGAATCTGTTGGATATAACAAGGGTGCATTTGCCAATACCGATATTTTATACCGTTTGTTTTTCATGATTTGAATTATACATTACATGATGAAACAAATTGACGAGTTGCATCATTTTCTTCTCCACGATACCGATATCGTCTTACTATATTTTGGTCAAAACTCATATCATATCCAATGAAATCTTTTGCTGAAAAATGCAAATAACGACGTAACTGTTTATAGCTTTCTGAATTAAATGAATTTCCAGGATATATAGCTCTCCTACCTGGCGAAACATCTATATTTCCTAAAAGTTGTTTTACGACTGCTAATTCCCCAAAAAATGGTGGAATTTCTTTAAAACAACCACTAGCCTTTTGCATCGAATAGTCTTTCATTAATTTTAATGGAGTATTACTATATCCTGATTCAGAATGGCGAACTATTAGTAGCTTTTCTGGTGGAGTATCTCTTAATTCATTAGACCTCATCGCGATTCCGCCCCAACCTCCGTTAACTAGGTAATCTTCAAGTGAAATGTTTTCCGAAGCTTCTGATGTCACTGTTTTAAGTGGAATTAAATATTGTTGATATGAAGATGACGGTTGTAATAAAAGTGGGGAAAAAGGGTTTGGAGAAATAGTTGTTCTACCAACTGAAACCGAATAATTTTCTTCTCTATTAATATATCCTCCTCCAATATCTGAATGACATCCAGGCAGAAAAATCTCAGGACCTTTTGTTTCTGCAGCACTGCCTATATCTGTTATCGCAAAATGAGACCTAAATTCATCTAATGCACATAAGTGCATTACATTTTTTACTCGATTAAATGTTGGTGAATATAATCCATATTCTGTTGTGTTGTTTTCATAACTATCAATCGAAATACCGCCACAAGACGATACCGTATCAAAAATACCTAACATATCTACGTTTATATTCTCCCATTTCAACCCATGCTCTACAAAATCATTTAGAAACACCATCTTGTTGTCCTTATTATATTTCTCTGGAACACCTAAGCATCCTTTACGATTTTCTTCAGCTACACAATATGAGAATAATCTCGCAGCTGTTGCCCCTCGACTAAATCCAAATACATGAAAATGAATCTCACTATTTGAAATATCATAACCATATTCAAATAACTCATACATTCGAAGGTGTATCATGTCCATTGCCTTTTGTACTAAACGTGTGACACCGGTTTCTCCTTTTCCAAAAAGAAAACCCTTAGGTCCTGCGAGCATAGAATCGCTATCATGCTCTGTCCCGGGACCCTCCACATAAATATTGTAAATCTTAATTTTAGAGTTTGATTCTTGCTCTTTTTCTATACCTTTATAAATCGAATGCAGAATGGCAATGTTAGAATATCCTTTCTCTATCGTTTTTTGAATACTTCCATTTTCGACTGCTTGCAATTGGTTTGCACCGTCAACAAACTCATTAGCAATATCTTCTGAAACTACCAATTCCCATTCATCTGAGTCTTCTTTATATTGTTTATTTATACTGTTATAAAATTTATAATCTCTGTTTTTGTCTTGATTTTTAATTTTACTTTTATTCTTCTGTTTAATATTTTTAGCAATTTCTGATTGGATCATGTTATTGCGTGTCCCATCAAAGAAAACGCCAAAATATAATTTTAATGGTAGTTTTGTTTTTTCATTTGAGTCTTCTTTATCCTTCGAATCTGCACCAACTTCTCCTATCGTTGCCATAATATGCTTTTTAGAAACTTAAATCCAAATTATCACCGGCATTATCAGGTTTAACGTTATTACCGGCATTGTTACCTTTATACTTAAATACTTCTTTTAATGAATCGTTATTTGAGGGCTTGGTATCAATTTTTGTTACCGATTCTTGTATTCTTGAAGTCGATGATGTTGATGGAGTTGAAGGCTTTCGACCCGATGTTGTCAAAGAACCAAATTTAGGTGTATCAACAGTTTTTGCCGGTGTTGTCGGAGTTTTAGCAGTCATAGATAGGAACGGTTTTCCTAACGCTGATGAGGCAGGTGCTTGGGGCATAGATGGAGTCGTTTTTGCAGTTAACGAACCAAATGGTTGTCCCATATTTGCAGCTTTTACAGGTGTTCCTGCTTTTTTTGCAGCCTTAGCTGCTTTTAAGCCTTTTTGAGCGAGTTTTGCTCCGGCTGCAGCATCACCAACAATTGGAACTGCAGCAAGAACCGATAATCCTGCTCCTGTCCAATCACCACGACATGCCGAGATTGCTGCATTTGCAAGGTCGGGGATAGCCCCTAATCCCGGTACGAATCCGGCTGCGTCTAATGCTAACTGAATGCCATCAAGCACAGCCTCGGGATCTACTTTTAGTTTTTCCTCGGTCTCGGCTTTTATTTGTTCTTCACTTTTTGCAAGTTCTTTGCTCAAATCGGCTGGTCCGGTATCGACCTGTCCATCAGAGACAATACTTATCACTCCCCCCCATTGACATCGGCATATCGACGATTTCAATAATGCCGGTTTACCTTTAATTAGGTAATCATTTTTTCCATTCATCCATTCTGACACCGTTCCAGGCACACAGGGCATCGGAGTTAATCGCCCATGATTAGCGGCAGTGGCAGCTCCGGTAGGAGGAAAACATACTGTGCGACATTTCCCAAATGGAGCTATATTTGTCATTGGGATATGATCACTCACATTGGCATCGGGTTTACCGGTCAAATTAACTGTACGACTGGGCAAAACCGTAAGATTGGAAGTTTTACTCCCAAACGTACATTTCAATACAGCCTTCGATGTAACGTATGAATCTGACATTCTCTTTTATGAAATATAGTTAAACCTTTTATTCGAAAGCCTATTTTATATACACTCCCGTTTTTGCCAACATCTCTTTTTCTACACAACTTAAAGGCATAAATATTTGACGAGCACCACCTTTTACTTGTACACCTATTCCACCACTAAGTAAAGATCCGTCATTATCATGACGAACACTCCAAGTATCAATTCCACGAGCTGCAACACTATCTAAACATTCAGCCTCAAATGGAAGTGTAAATTGAAATCGAACTCTTGGTAGATGCCCTATAAACGTTTTTCCATCCAATTTATCCACTGAAGGACTCGCACCTAATGCTTCTGCATCTACTTGATTTATGCTATAAAAACTTCCAATATATATATAATATCCATCTCTTGTCTTCAATGAATTTTTTTCTTTTTTTACACAAGGGAAACACCATTGGTATAATGTAGTTCCCGATGCTATTCGACGAGATACAACTTCATAATTAAAATTGATGTAGTCAATCGTTTCTAAGCTACAATTATGCTTAGAATAAAATGTTTCAGCAACGTTCCTTCGAAGATCTCGAGTCATCTTATCCTGAACTTTCCTTATGGCATTAAATAATATTCCATTATACGAGGATTCTATTTGAAACCTTTTATGATTTAAATCATTCAAAATGTGTCGTATTTGTCCACGTTGTGATTCTGTCGTGCTAATACCATGAGACAAATTGAGCAAACATTGATTGATTTGACTTAAGTAATAATCATTCTTAATGCTATGAGAGTCTAAAGCATTAACTAAATCTTTTAATTTTAGAATGTGATATGATGACATATTCTATTATTAATTAACCTTTACCAAAGCTGCTTTAATATCAATGCGATTACCTGCATTCAGAGCCATTTCATCTGAAGCTTTTTGTTGATGAGTAGTAGAATATTGTAAGAATTTCTCCTTTGCTTCCTCGCGAATGTTTTCGGCTGTGATTTGCAATTTATGAGTTATCTGCTCATCTTTATTTTCATTGATGCGAATAAATTGATTTTCCTCGACGGTGAGCGAGTCGTTACGATCTATTGACGTAGAACGGTCATTGCCTGCATGCTCGCGAATATCATTGTCGGCAGTGCGTTGCATGTCGTGCGAAGCCGCAATAAATATATCATTATCAGCACTCGCATTTATATCGTGCCCTGCATGCATTATTATATCGTTTTTAGCATATAGCTCAATATTTCCTGTCGATTCAAGTTTGATGAGTTTTTCATCGGTTGAGAATGTCAATATATAATTTTCTTTCTCATTATCATATATGCGAATATATCCATCGTTTCCCTCATCGTGAATTTCGATAGTGTGCCCGTTTCGAGTGCGAATAGCCTTAATTTGGTTACTGCTATTGTTATTAGGCAACCATTTTGAATCGGGGTCGCCTACACCATTATACAACGTACCTTTTACGTAAGGACGCTCGGCATTTCCCCCCTCAAAGTCGATCATCACTTCTTCGTCGATTTCGGGGATAAAACTAAAACCTTTTCCACCTCCGGCATAAGGTTGAGCGATACGCAACCATGGAGTCATCATCGAGTCGTCAAGTTGAGCCTGCCAATCAAACTGCACTCTCACACGACCCAAATTGTTAGGGTCTTCATTGTCTTTTACCTTGGCACGACATGATGGTGCAATCGGATAGATGTCGCTATCTGAATAAGGTGGATAATCACATACCACCGGAATTCCTATAAATCTATTGCTATATACTTTATTTTTTGTAAATGAATGACATAGCTCGGTAATGAGAATTTCATCTTGATCTACAGCACTCTTTACATTAGTATTCTCATTAGCAATAAAATTATCCTCAATAACCAATGTGCCACCAATCTTAAGTTTCGAGCAGTAGGTATAGCCCGAATAGGTGAGCATTGTTGCTTTTTCGCCTCGAGCCTGCGTTTTAGTTGAAATACTCAATATCTTCTCACGACCATCGGCATCGGCATATCCACCCGAATGCAAGTTTTGAAGTGTCGATTTTGTGAAATTTTCTTGTGAAGCCTTAAATACACTTTCATTTAGTGTATTGTACTCCTTTTGCATCTCCTCAACACCCTCTTTTGAGTTAGCATCAAATGAGTTATATGATGAAGCAACATGATTAAATGCCACATGTTGCATTTTTAAGTCAACACTATATGATGGTATATCCTGACTGGGATAAGCCAATCTCACCGAATCGCCTTGCGGAATATTTCCAAATACAAGTTTTTCGCCTGTGTTATATAACCATTCGCCGTATCGACGTGCCAATCTGCAAAGAAACTGGAAGTTTGTTTCGTTATATTGCACACAATAAGGAATTGATTCGGTATATCTTGAATCTATCTCTGTTTCAAGATGATTTGAATAGTCATCTACCACGTCGTTTACAATATCGTTTAATGTCATATTCTCAAACGATTTACACGTGGGATTATCATTTAATAATGCGTCCCAAGAGCCCGAATTCACATGAATATAGTATTCGCTTCGACTTCGGCTTCCCGACGCTGATAAAATAACGCCCTTAAATGTTATCTCTTCCACTTTCTCGCCCGGATTATTTGGCGTTATTATCTCGGTTTGAAGTGAAAGGGTTATTTCTTTACCTATTATTTGTCCACATATTGCAAACATGGTCTCGCTGACATCTTCACCGGGACCTTTGTGCATCGCAAATGACAAATAGTTTGATGTTAATAAGTTTTGGGTTAGTGAAAAATTATCAAGATGCCAAGTTACTCCATCTAATTCAATATCAAATTCATTAGATTTAACTCCATCAATTGAAACTACTATATTTTTAACAGAAATAGACATTTTGCCAACTTTTGAATTATCAGTTTAGAGTTTTCAACACTTCATTGTCTTGATTTTCACTATATATGAAATAATTAACCACCGTATGAGCCACCCCATTCATTAAAGTGAATTACACTATCAAGTGATCCCACACGAATTGCTTCGGCACTGATTGTAATAGTGGTGTACATTAATTTGCTATCATGATCATTAAAGAAATCTCTCAATCTCACACAATAAGCATTCATAAATTCAACACTTTTATAGCTGATTTTATTTTCGTGGGAATATATACGAAAACGGAAAATGCCGGATTTAACCTCGGTTTTACTCATCATCCAACGATAGAAAAACAAATCATCATCACTTGTTGCCGGCATAACAAAAGTTATTTGCCCTCCCATTGTGCGTGATGTCGGTTTTCCGGTTTCATCTACAGTTTGAACAAATTCATATTCACACTCTACGATGCCATAGGTTTTTCCTCCGATTTTTAGATTCCCTTGTAGTGCCATATTTATTAGGATTAAAGCTTGGAGACTACCAAATGTAATCTCCAAGCATAAGATTAAAAATTATTCAATTAGTTGTCAATAGTCCAACGGTTATTGTGGCGAGCATTACCTACTTGAATTTCTTTGCAAGTGATGGTAAACTCTTCAAATTGTTGCATTTCATTTTTATCATCGTATGTTTCAGCATACTCAACCATGTAACCTTCTTTGAATGATAGGTGTTTCATTTCACCACCTTGACGGTTTGGATATGAAATTGTGCCACTTTTGCTCATATAAGTGTCGCACATCCATTCAAGAAGATCGGTTTTACCATCATCATGTGATTTAACTTTGAAATAGATTTTGCCACCACGAGTTGTTCCTGTTGGTTGACCTTCAACATCAGTTTGTTGATTTAATTCGTAACGTACATACATTACTTCGCGTTCCGCAATACCATCAGCGTTAAGCGTTACTGTTCTTGTTGCCATAATAAATTATAAATTAAAAATTAAAAGTTAAAAAATTAAGTGATTTATGTTATTGAATATTTTGATCCCATTCAACACCGGCAGTTCCACTGTGTCCGGTAAGTTCAATTATGAAATTCTTTGCAGCAAAGAATGGTTTTAATTCAACCTTAATGTTAATATCTTTGGTTTTTGGATCTTGTTCGATTCCTTTGAGATTATAATTTTCAATCAATTTGCCGGGACCTTTATAATCGCTCAAGAAATCATGAACTGCTTGAATCAGTTCTTGTTTTACCTGAGAGTTCCAGTTTGTAAATGCTTCATCATTGAAGAAGTTTTGGAACACCTTGCCAATCCAGTCAAATACACGAACAATAGGATATTCTTGGAGACCTTGAGTCGCTCCATTATATAATGAGCGATTTGAGAATGCCATTGTGCGACCATCTTCTTCAACCATTGGAATTACACCGTGGTCAATAAGTGATGCAATTTCTGATTTACGCAAATCCAAACGAGCACCCATTGCATTTCCCAATGTTCCATGTTTTTTACCTGCAGCTCCTTGTGCAATCACAAGCTCCTCAGTATTTGACATTCTGCCGGCTAATGCAGCCGATGCCGGAATATAAATATCATCATCCTCTTCTGCTAATTCAGATTTCTTTCTACCTAAAATATAGTTACAAGTCATAATGATATTACCAAGATATGCTTCTTGACCTTGAAGATTTGCGTCTTCCAATTCTTCTTTTAGCATTTCAAAGTTCAAGCTGTCTTTGAAGTCGGTAACCATCATAACTTTGTTACGAAATGCTGTTTTAGCCCACATTCTCACGGTATTGGCATCACCTAAATAACCGGGGACAACAAGCATACTATAGTTATTCTTTAGGCTTAGACGGTCATAATATTTTTCCAACTCATCGCGTACAGCTAATGTGTCTTCAGAGTCATGAGATTCTAATTCTTCTTTATTAACATTCATCAATGTGATGCAGTCAATCTTTCCTTGACCAGCATTTGCAAAGAATGAGTCAAGTGCACGATATGTAACTTCAAGGTTCTTAACCTCTTCGTGAATGTTAAATAAATTATTTTTTAAGTTTTCTTTAGCTTTCTCGCAATCTTCTTTGCATGCGTCAATAATTTCCATTGGATCCTCGCCGCCCTTTTCCAAGATGTCAATCCACAATGAAAGTTCTTCTTTTAACTTTTTGCGAGAATCTGCGTAAGCCGAATCAGATAAGAATATGTTTTTTACTGCTTTTTTGCGTGGATCCATATTCTCTACCCCCTTGATGAGACCTTTAAGAATTTGGAATCCACCAAATTTACTTAAACCACTAATACTGCCTTGTAATAATTCAGCAGGATTTTCGACTTTGCCTCTCTCTTTTAATTCTAATGATTCTGAGGCTGCTATTTTTTGTTCTTCTGTTGCCATAATATTCTATTTTTATAGTATTTAGCAATTATTCAGCAGCTTCAAGCTCTGAAAGCAATGCCAATAAAGCGTTTTTAAGATTTTCTTTTGATTCACTATCTTTGAGAGTACTTCGCAATGTTTTATTTTTTTCCAATTGACGTATAACAGAATTATACACATCAATTTTTGATTTATTGCTACTTAAAAGTTTGCTTTGAGCAATTAATTGTTCATCTTCAAAGTCTTTGATGCTTTTGAATGAAAAATCTTCATAAACAGCTCCACCTTCTTCGGTTTCAAGTGCAATACCTTCTTTTGAAGGTTGATAATGTTCAAAAACCTCTTTCATGCTTTTTGCCTTAAATCCTTCTCGGTCTTCATCTGAATTTGGTGCTTCATCGGTAAATTGGTCGGCATAAAGAGTTCTATTTTGTGGAAACTCGATAATGCCATCTTGAGCATCTACGTCCAAGACTTTGGTAATCACTGTTTTTCTTGCCATAATTGTGTTTTTATTAGTTAATGAATTATTCTTTTCTTTGTTGCGTGCTTCTTTGGCTGATTTTCCAAAGATTTTTTTGATTAAATCAAAAAATCCCATTATTCATCTTTATCATTGAAAATTTCCCAATTGATTGATTTATTTTCTTCATCATATTTCATAATTACTTTATCGCCCGGCTCAATATCGCCCGAAATGATAAGTTTTGATAGTGGACGACGAATTTCTTTACGTATAATGCCAAGTATTGGGCGAGCTCCATAATGTGCATTAAATCCAACTTTTGTTACATACTTACGTGCCGATTCGTCAATTTCAAATTCTATATTTTGTTCATTAAGCGTTTTCAATAGATTTTTAATATGTATATCAAAAATCTTATCAATCATTTCTTCAGTAATTGGAGAGAATGGAACAATCTCGGTCAAACGAGCCAAAAATTCAGGGCGGAATTGACCTTGCATAACCTCCAACATTTGGTCGTGAGTTGGCACCTTGTTTTCAGCAAATGAATTAAATATATAATCACTGCCAATATTTGATGTGAATATAATAAGAGCATTAGAAAAATCTCCTACACGACCCAAGCGATCATGCAACTTACCTTCATCTAATATTTGCAAGAACAAATCAAATACCGATCTATGAGCTTTCTCTATTTCATCAAACAATACAACTGAATATGGTTTTTGACGAATTTGATTTACCAACAAACCACCTTCTTCATAACCAACATATCCCGGAGGTGCTCCATATAATAATGCGACTGAATGTTCTTCTTTGTATTCCGACATGTCAAATCGCAAAATACTTGTTTCATCATTAAACAAGAAATCAGCCAATGATTTTGCAAGTTCGGTCTTACCTGTTCCTGTAGGACCTAAAAAGAAGAAAGACCCCATTGGTTGACCTTTTTTATTAAGACCTGACCGAGATTCATATATAGCATCAAGAATACTTTTCACTGCATGATTCTGACCTACGACTCTGCGATGAATGATATCTTCGGCATTCGATAATTTTTCTCGTTCCTCTGACTGAATATTTCCCATTGGGATTCCGGTCATTTTGGAAACGACATCTCGTATTGCACTCTTTTGTAATTTCTCGATTTTCTTATGTTCGGAATCTCCACCTTTAACCTCGACCAATTCATTTTCGATTTTAACCGATGCCATCGAACGGTCTAACAAATCAATCGCAGAAGATGGTAGATTGCGCTCTGACATATATCTTTTTGCCAAACGCACAATCTCAGATGGCACATCTTCTTCTACCGGAATATTGTGATATCCTTTATAGGTCTCGCATTTACTTTTAAGTATTTCAATTGCTAATTCTTCTGTAGGCTCATCTACCGTAATTTTCTCAAAATAAGCAATCAATTCTTTATCATTCTCTACGTCTTTTGTATAGCCATCAATTGTGGTTGTACAAATTACTTGTAGCTGATTCTTTGACAAAAGCTTCTTTAATATTGGTAGAATCCCATTTAATACTGATTGTTTATCCTCAATTCGATGAAAGTTTTCAATAACTAAAACAGGTTGCGAATTACTAAGTAGATTTTTTACAACATCCTTAAATCTATCCTCAATTTCTCCTTTATAGCTGACTCCTTGACTAAGTGAAATCAAATCAAGCTCATAGGGTTGTATATTTGATAATGATTGAGGTATTTTTTGATCTTTAATCAGTTGTACTAAACATTCTATCAAACTTGTTTTTCCAACTCCTGATTCTCCTACAATTAATATATTTGCACGATCTTTTCGAGCCAACACCTCTATCACCGAGCGCATCTCTGACTCAAATCCAATAATCGTAGCATCATTTATTTCATTTAGCAATGAATAACAATACTCATTTGTTTCACCGATAGGTGTTGAGATATTTGACGACACATTTGATGTTGTTTTTACCGGCATATCCGAGCCTATTGTACTCAAGATTTTATCAGCCTTTAAAGGCATCGTCTTTAATTGTTCAAAAGAATATGCAATACCTGGTGTTACAAGTGCTGCCAATATACAAGCCGGAGAAATTTCTTCTAACCCATATTTCTCAGCTATATTAATTGCTTCTTTTACTACCGCCTTTGTTTCATATGAAAGTTCAGTCCCTTTCATCTTATATGGCGATTTATCACATTGTTGAATTCGCATATCTGCCCAATCCACCAAATAATAATAATCTGAATCTAATGTATCTTCTATAAAAGAAAACAATCCGGCACTTTTGTGTAGCAAGCCCCGCAAAATATGAGCAGGCTCGATTTGCGGACAACTATTATCATTTGCGTATGATTGTGCTATATGTAACAAATCAAAAGACAGATTTGCTAATCTTTCGGTGTATTTATCCATATTTTAATTATTAATTTCGTATTTTCTCAATATCACATTTCAAGACACTTACACATGCATATCCTAAACACTCTAATCGTATAGCAACCATCGGTTTGTCATCTTTAACCAAACTTAAATACCCCTCTAATCCTTTTAATGGACCTCTGCTGATTCTTACGGTCTCTCCTACCTCATAGGATTCGTCGTTAAGCTCAACCCTTGAATCTGCATAATTGAGCATAAATTTTAATTGTTCAATCTGTTCCGGTGGAATAACTGCCGCCGCTCTTTGTCCCGGGTAAGTCAATACTTTATATATATAGGAATATGTTCTTAATTGTTTCTCTGTCTTTTCATCAATATTTACAAATACAACCATTGGAATAACAATTCTATCAATCACTTTCTTTCGATCACTCCATTGGTGTATTTCCCTCTGCGTAGGAATATAATTTTCAATATTGAGCCTATTTAATTTTTCACCTACTTTTTTTTCAGTACACATTTGAACAAGTACGGCAATCCAACGTTTTGGGTACGCTTCGCGGTCGGTTGTCCCATCGTCAACCGAAATACATCCGTCAAATTCATTGCTATTCGCCATAATTAATCCATTGCAAATAGATAATGAGTTAAGCTAAGTTCTATAAAAGAACTCTTAAATATTACTTAATTGTTTAATATTCCAATATATACGAAATTTAACTATTTCTTTTTGAAACTAAATAATTATAAGTGATGTTTGTTGTGAATGATTTATCATAATTTTTAAGTAAAAAAAGATAATAAAATCACATTAAATGATTAAAATATTTCATTAAATCATATATTTAATTTATACTTTTTTTATATCTTTGCCGTTGAATTGAGTTCTTTTATAGAACTCTTAAGATATACTATTAATAATTCTTTTATTTGCTTGATCTATTACCGAATTTTCTAACATTGTTAAATAAATCTGAGTCGTTTGCTCTGAAGCATGCCCCATTCCTGCACTGATAACAGATATTGGCACATTATGATTTCGTGCGACCGTTGCCCAACTATGTCGAGAAGTATATGATGTTAATTTGCTTTCACTACCCACTATCTCAGACAGGTTTCTCAGCCATCTATTATAAGTATTCAATGCCATATGGTATTGATTATAAGCGACTACCACATCGGCAGAAGTTATTATAGGAAAAACATATAGTGTATTTGATGTTGCATATCGATCTATAATACGCTGAATACTCGGTTCTATTTTTATTGTCAACAATTTTCCTGTTTTACGACGTGCATAACAAATATTCCCATTTTGAATATTTGATTTTTTCAAAAAAGCAATATCCACAAATGCCATTCCTCGTGTACAATAACTAAATATAAATAAATCTCGAGCAAATGCAATTGGAGTACCTATTGGTAAATCTATTTTGTGTATTTTTACAATTGTAGCCTCTGAGACTGCTCGTTTTCGTGTATTATCAACACCGGTATAAACCCCCTTAAACGGATATTTTTGAATTACCAATTGCTGTTGTACTGCTTTGTTATAAACTGCTCGTAATATACGCATATAAAACGATATTGAATTTCTCACCAATCCTCTTTGTATCAGAAATGCGTTATATTCAATTATTATTTGCTCTGAGATTTCAGAAAGTGGCATTTTTTTGTCACCCAAAAATTGAGAAAAACTATGTTTCACTTTTTCATACGCTAATGCTGTTCCCATCCTATTCATTGTTCTTAAAATATCTATTTGTGCTGATATATAATCTATCAATAATAGTTTGGGGGTTGAAAAACGCTCAACAATGTCTAATACCGAATATTCTTCCCCCTTTTCTTCAAAATCATCTATTATTCTCCAAATATTCAATATATCCTCAGTTACCCTCTGTTGAATAGTCAAGAAATTAGGAGTTTCTATTTTTACCATCTCAGCATTAGAATCCCAATCTTCGGGAAAAACATGCAAATTTGTTGTAATATGCCGAATTTTTCTATTGTGTGAGATTTGATAATAAATAACACCAGTTTTACCTTCTACTTTTGAAAATCGTAATTTTACTTTTACTATAGCCATAATTTGAAAATTTAATTCTGTTAATACGATTATATAAACGACAAAATGCTTTTTTTACTTAATATTAATAAAACATACTATTACCTTATTTGCAACAAGTGGATATTGCAAATAAATTATTGAGGAGTGTAATTTCATTACGTTTTTCTCGTTTACATTTATATGGCGAAAAATCAAGACATAAGCATTTTTCAACGGCCGGGGTGGGTGGTTGTGTTTGCTCTCACTGCGGCTATCGCTTGGGGGTGGGCTTATCCACTCATCAAGTTAGGGTTTCAACATTGGGGCATCGATCAAGACATGACCGGTGGCAAAATGCTGTTTGCAGGGATTAGATTTGCCATTTCAGGGCTTATAATCCTTGCCATTGCCCGTAGTAACCACAAAAGTTTCAAAGTAATAAATCGTTGGGGATGGGCATATGTAATTCTATTTGCCCTACTCAACACCACTCTCCATTATACATTTTTCTACATTGGGCTATCATATAGCGAAGGGGCTCGTGCTGCAATTCTCAATTCATTAGGCACTTTTATGCTCGTGCTGCTTGCTTGCATGGCTTTTAAAAGCGACCGCCTCACCTCACGCAAGATATTTGGTTGTGCAATAGGTTTTGCCGGCATTCTTGCGCTGAATATAGGTGGTGGCGAAAGCGGACAATTCACCCTTATGGGCGACGGCATGATTATTCTCAACGCACTCTGTTCGGCTCTTGCCGGATTGATGACTCGTGGATTAGGCCGACGGGTGGATATATTTGTAGGCACCGGATATAGCCTTGCCATAGGTGGATTATTGCTCATCATTCCCGGACTCGCATTTGGAGGCACCCTACCCCTCATCACCACTCAAGGGCTGATAATCTTGGGGCTGCTCATCGCGATATCCACTATAGGATTTGCACTATACAACAAACTATTGAGTTGCAACCCTGTGGGCAAAGTGGCGATATTCAACTCGCTAATCCCAGTGGTGGGCGCACTCTCCTCATGCCTATGCCTGGGCGAACCGTTCTACTGGAAATACCTCCTCGCCGCCCTCCTTGCCACTACCGGCATCTATGTGATTAATCGTGGGAAGAAATGACGAGGAAATCGTTTATTCACGCTCCTCGTTTGGGTTATTTTTATAATATTCCTCAATGAGTTTTTCGCGAATGGTGTCAACTAAATTCCACACGTCCCATTTAATATTTCGTTCATTAAGTCGATGTCCACCCTCAAAGCGATGGCAATGACCAATGCCATAATGATTCATAAATTCTTGCTCGCAATTTACCACATCGTCGGCGGTGCCAAACATGCCAAACGTAATATCTCGTTCTTCTTGAGTGAGATTATCAAACTGATGACACTCTAATGCTGCATATTTATCGCACAAGTCTTCGGTAATCACATATTCGGTTGCACCATCGGCTCGAGGGCTGAAGAATTGATTCACTCCAAGTCTCTTACGCATTGAACGTGACACATGAAAAGAAGGATTAATCAGTATCTTATGATATCCTCGGAGTTTTTGGGCAAACATTCCTCCCATTGATGAACCTATAACTATATCTATTTCCTCCCGTTTTACTAGCTCTTGCAACATAGCCAATGCTTCATCAGGATCAACAGGTAGATCGGGCGAAAAAATCACATCATCGGGCAAATAGCGACGAAGCCTCTCTGCCGTTTCCGAAGTTCCCGACGATGACAATCCATGTATGTAAAGAATATTAATTTGTGTGACATATTGCAAATATATATCCCTATCGTCTTCACTCCAATAGCTTAACTCTGGAATAAAATAATATCCTTGTTGCCGTGCTTTTTCTCTCATTATCGCCATGCTATCATGACTGAGAGGCTCCGGCCGTTTCTTCCCTATTTTCATTGCTATTAAATTTTATATTAAATTATAACTATAATGAGTCCACCCGGTCTCTTATTCTATCATTGAGTCATTTTTTTGTTCAACCAACTACTTTCCAGACAATAGATAATCAAGTACAGCATTCCAATCGGGATATTCTTCAGAGCCAAATTGGATCCATTCACCTTCAAATTCGCTGGTGCCGTTTTTGCCTCGATCGTCGATTAAGATATCTCCTTTGCAAAGGTTTTTACAATGTGTGATTACCATGCGCTTGTGAAACACATCGTCAAGATATTTTGTAACCCATTTCACCTTGTCGCTCCATGCCGATGGGTTGCCCCATGGCGCTGTCGAAAGGATATAACTATCATAATGTTCATTGAGTCGATGCACTGCATCAATCGCTCCCGGCATAGGTTTCATCTGCCCAAACAAACCGGGAATTTCATCAAATCGGCCTTCATACTCCTTAAGTGTCGCTTCACTTTGTTGAGCCAAACCCGACTCAAAATCAACCAACACCCCATCCATGTCAAAATACAATCGTTTTTTCATAATATTTCTACTTTTTAATCTGTTAATAATAGGTTTATTTTACATTTACAAATATCCAATTTTTTATTGAAAAAATGCAATTATACCGGCATATTCAATATGCAAGATAAAATAGTACAAGATAGTAAATACAATAAATGGGAGCATGTCAATAACATAGTCCCATTTTATACTTCTTATTACTCCATAATTTCAACGATAGGCACAGTCCTTTCTATTTCCATTTTTGTGGGATAAGTATATACTCCAACTTGCCTTGCGCACTTTCCTTCCGGTATTTCTATTACTTGATCATCATAATAATATTTACCATTTTCATCAATTAATAGAACAACTAATCCTGTATGAAAACCATCATCAGTCTCATTCGCTAATGCTACTCCTTGATCTAATACTTGAAACACCTCTAATGATTTAGTGCTGATGCAATCACCCGGTTTTTCAAAATATGTAACACCATTATTTGCAGACGAACATGCTGCCATCAAGTATAATACAGCAACAGTCAATACAATTCCAACTACCGTCCCCAATAAAAATACTAACCACCTTTTCATAATATTATTTTTAATAAAATACTTTGATTGTAAAGATAGCCATTTTTTCTTACAACAATCTATTTTAACCAATATTTATCACTTCTTTGTTATAAAATTCATAAATTTGCAAGGGTATACTCAAAAAGCAATATTTAAAAATGGGAATATTTAATCTTTTCAGAAAAAAAACAACATCAAACAAAAATAATATATTAATCGATTATACTCCATCTGATAAATTTCCTAAAGAGTATAATCAAATCTTACTCTTTAATAAAGAATTCAATCAATTATTATCCATTGATAAATTTATTGCAAGAAGTGATTACAAACATCTAATAGATACCAATAAAAATCTTTTTTTATTTATTGAAACGCTATACAAATCATGTGTTTTAGATGATTATGTCAATAAGCACACTCTAAATATTGATCAAATAAATTATTTCTATAAAATATATAATGAAATAAAAGATCTATCCATAGAATCTTCTTCTATTAGGAATCATAACGAACAATATATTTCAAATCAACTCATTACTGAAAAAGATTATTTAGATAACATTCTAAAAAAATGCGATCCCCTAATATCTCTCGACAAAGAACAACGAGAAGTAGTTCTTTCTAATGAAGACAATACTCTAGTTATTGCAGGAGCTGGGGCTGGTAAAACTACTACCGTTGCGGCGAAAGTTAGATATCTCGTTGAGAAACAAAACATAAATCCAGAAAAAATATTAGTAATTTCATTTACAAACAAGGCTGTCGAAGAGTTACGTGAACGCATCAATGAATGTTTAAATATACCATGCCTAATATCTACTTTTCACTCTGTTGGCTATTCCATTTTAAAGGGGGGGGAGCCTTTCACGAAAAAGAATTGTTGACCAAGGATTTATGTATAACATAATCAACAACTATCTAAAATCATCCGTTTTACAGAATCCTAGTATGGTGGAAAAACTAATTCTTTTTTTCGGCACATATTTTTCTGCTCCTTATGAAGGAGATCAACTTTCTGAATATTTTCAATTTATAGCAACTGCAGACTTTTCTACTTTAAAAAGTAATTTACATGAATATATACAACAAATTATAGATAGAAAGACTCAACAAGTACAAACATTAAATAATGAAGTAGTACGATCTATTGAAGAGGTGCAAATTGCAAACTTTTTACATCTTAATCAAATTGATTACGAATACGAACCAATATATCAATATCATATTCTAGATTCAAACAAACCTTATACTCCAGATTTTCGCATAAAACAAGATAATCGGGTTGCTTATATTGAGCATTTTGGGATTACTGAAGACGGACACAACAATCGTTTTTCGGAGGATGAATTAAGTAAATATAAAAAGCAAATAAATGATAAAGTTAAATTACATCGTAAGCACAATACAACATTAATCTATACATTTTCAAAGTACAATGATGGCATTAGTTTTTTAGAGCATCTTCGCGAGCAATTAATTAAAAATGGGTTTATTTTAAATAAACGCCCAATTGAAGATGTTTACAAGCGACTTATTAATTCTGAAGAAAATAAATATATCACCAAATTAACATTATTAATATGTAACTTTATTGGAAACTTTAAAACTCAAGGATATAATTCTGATTATTTTTATGAATTAAAAACCAAAAACAAAAATATTCGAACAAAACTATTTCTCGATATTTGTCGAATATGCTATCTTGAATATCAACAAGCATTAGATGAGAACAATTGTATTGATTTTGAAGATATGATAAATGTTTCAGCAGAATTAATTCGCAAACGTCAGATTTCAGGAGAAAAAATTAATTATAAATACATTATTGTTGATGAGTATCAAGATATCTCACGCCAACGATATAATTTAATTAAAGAGTTATCACTAATTTGTGACGCAAAGATTATGGCTGTTGGTGACGACTGGCAATCCATATATGCATTTAGTGGTTCAATATTACCCCTCTTTACAAAATTCTGTCAAGAGGCGGGATATGGTCAAGAATTAAAAATTACTCGCACATACCGAAACGCCCAAGAATTAATCAATATCGCAGGTACTTTTGTTCAAAAAAATACCACCCAAATAAAAAAGAGTCTAATATCTCCTAAAAGCATTACAAACCCGGTTATAATTTCTAGTTACAATGAAAAAGACACAACATCGGATAGTAAAGCTGTAATTGGATATGCTGTAAATAAAGCTATTGAGCAAATTCTACAATTTAATCAAAAAGAAGGGAATAATAACATTGCATCAATTCTTCTTATTGGTCGATATGGTTTTGATGCACGCAAATTAGCTTTTTGTAAAGACTTTAATTATGATGAAAAATCGGGTAAAATATATTCTTCTAAATTTGGCACAAGAGTCAAATTAAATTTTCTAACTGCTCATAGTTCTAAAGGATTAAGTGCTGACAATGTTATAATAATTAATGCTAAAGATGCGACATATGGATTCCCTTCAAAAGTTGAAGATGACCCCGTTTTGCAATTAGTAACTAATAATGACCAATCATATAGTTATGCCGAAGAAAGGCGATTGTTCTATGTCGCATTAACTCGCACCAAAAATAGAGTAATTATTGTTGCTCCAGAAAATAAACCATCTGAGTTCATAAAAGAATTACTCACTGATTCTAAAAATTACCCAAATGTAACATTAGTTGGAAAAGTTGCATTGGATTCTACCTCTAATATAGTTATTAAAGATAAATGTCCTATATGTGGATATCCTATGCAATACCGATGGAAGAAAAATTTTGGTTTAAGATTATGGATATGTACAAATGATCAAGAAGTTTGTGGATTCATTACTAATGACAAACGAGGAAAAGAATTGTGTATTCAAAAATGCGATAGTTGTCAAGATGGTTTTTTAGTTGTTAAAAGTGCTGATAAAAATTATTTTTTAGGGTGCACCAATTATAAGGCAGATAAATCCGGCTGTGGAAGATCATTAAATTTAGATCAATATAAAAAGTGGAGAACATATGGATTCACAGAAAATAGTTCATTACTAAATCTAAATTCTTATCAAAACAGCAAATGTGCTCAAATATCAGATATTCCTCTAACAAAACCCCAAAACTCCTTGCCTCGAAAAAAAGCAGAGGTACATAAAGTTATTGAAAAAAATATTCAAATTCAAGACGACAAATTTAACACATTAATTAGCTCTAATAACACTGCAATTACAGACAAAAAACTACTACAAAAATTACGTTATTTAAGAGACAAATTAGCTAAAGAAGAAAATCTCCCTAAATATCTTATCTTGAATAATAGTACATTAACATCTTTAGCGACTGAGCGCCCAACAACCAAATCCGAATTCATATCAATCAAAGGTATTGGCGAGCATAAATATAGCAAATATGGGAAAATATTCATTAAAGTTATTTCCGACCACTTAAATAATAAATAGTCTCAATAAACCAAAATAAAAAATGCTTAGTTTACCCAAGCATTTTTTATGAACACACTACCTCTCTTACAGCTGATTGATGTTACATTGGCATTTTGAGAGCTCGGCGACGCATTTGTCGAGGTCGTTGGGGTGGATTACCACGTTGGCTTTGTCGCCTTCGGCAAAGGCGTACATGTATTCAATGAAGATGTCGTTTTTTGCTAAGTGGTCGAGAATTTCAGAGAGCGAACCTGCCACGTTAGGACAGCTGATACATACAACATCGGTCAACATCACGGCGAAGTTCTCGTTGCGCAACACCTCAACAGCACGTTCCACGTCCGACACAATGAGGCGCAAGATTCCGAAGTCGGTAGTTTCGGCCATACTGAATGCATGCATGTTGATGCCATATTTGCCTAATATCTTTGTAAGGTCGTTGATGCGACCGGTCTTATTTTCAAGGAAAATCGAAAGTTGTTTGATTGTCATAATATATCGTGTTTTAAATGGTTAAAGTTTGCGATTATCTATCACACGTTTGCTCTTGCCTTGGCTACGCTCTATGCTGTTTGGCTCCATCAAGCGCACATCGGCACTGATTGAAAGCACGCTTTTGAGCTTGTCGGCAAGGCGTTTCTTCATAGCCAACATGCTGCCCACATCGCCGCTGAAGAAGTCGCGACGCACCTCTACTTGAACCTGCAAAGTGTCGAGATTGTTCACGCGGTCAACAACAAGCATATATTGAGGCTCGAATTCGGGCATTTCGAGAATCACGCTTTCCACTTGTGATGGGAACACGTTGATACCACGAATGATGAGCATATCGTCGCTACGTCCCATGATGCGTCCCATGCGCACCGATGTGCGACCACAAGCGCAAGTGCCCTCCATAAGCGTACAAAGGTCTTTTGTGCGATAGCGAAGCACTGGCATTCCCTCTTTAGTGAGAGTGGTGAACACCAATTCGCCTTGAGTGCCATAAGGGAGTTGCTCCAATGTGTCGGGGTTGATGATTTCGGGGAAGAAATGGTCTTCGCAAATGTGAGAGCCGTTTTGTTCTTGACATTCATACGACACGCCCGGTCCCATAATCTCGCTCAAGCCATAGATATTATATCCTTTCAATCCTAAGCGTTCTTGAATTTCGGCACGCATATTTTCGGTCCAAGGCTCGGCACCAAAAGCACCTATGCGCAAGTTTATATCGTCTTTACTCAATCCCATTTTATCGAGCGTTTCGGCAAGATAAAGAGCATAGGAAGGAGTACAAGCGATGCCTGAAATCTTCAAGTCGCGAATGAGTCGGATATGCTTTTCGGTGTTACCTGTCGAAGTAGGAACCACTGTGGCACCGAGGTTTTCAACACCATAGTGAGCGCCAAGACCGCCGGTAAACAAGCCGTAGCCATAACTTACCGAGAAAGTATCGTCGCGAGTCACGCCATAGGCAGTCAAACAGCGAGCCATCACCTCAGACCACACCGCCAAGTCCTTGCGAGTGTAACCCACGATTGTGGGGTTACCTGTTGTGCCCGAAGAGGCATGCACACGCACAATCTCCGAGGGAGGAGCCGCTTGCAACCCGTAGGGATAGTTGTCGCGCAAATCCTGCTTAGTGGTAAAAGGCAATTTCACTATATCGTCAATGCTTCTGATGTCCTCGGGCGAGAGGTCCATCTCTTGCATCTTATTGCGATAGAAAGGCACGTTGTGATACACATACGTCACCAATTTCTGTAGTCGGCGACTTTGCAACGCGTGCATCTCGTCGCGGCTCATACATTCTTTGTTAGGATTCCAAATCATTATTTTATGTATTATGTCATTATTTTTTTCTTAATCAGTTCAATGGATGATCTTCATTAAACGCCTTCATGCGCTCAGCCATCACATCATATAAGTCATCACGCATACGCGAGGTGCAAGCACGCACACCTTGTTGGTCACTACCTGTGGTTGAGAGCGAAATGCTGCTCACGCCATAGTAAAGCAATTCCTTCAACAAGTCGCCGCCACTCATATCGCCATACCCTATGGTGAAGAAAAAGCCGTCGCCCACTTGCTGGGTCACATCATAGTCATAAATGATGTGGAAACCATTGTCGGTAAAGATTTTCTTCATTTTTTCGGCACGGCGGGCATATTCGCGAGTATCTTCCACGAAATTGATTTTGCCCTCGGTTGACAGGCGCAACATTTCGGCATAGGCATATTGTGTTGAAGCCGTACAGCCCGATGTAATCATATAAAGGATTGAGGCTATCAGCGTCTGTCCAAACACGCCGGCATCGTTATATCGCTCGGCCAATGCAGGGAAATGGCGGTCAAACAGTTTGTCGCTGATGCAAGTCAATGCCATGCGCTGACCGGCATAGCTGAATATCTTCGACGACGAAAGCATCAATATATAATTGTCGGTGTAATGTGCCACTGTGGGGGGATAAGGTGGCTCAAACGGATGTCCCATATCGGTGCGGAAATCCATGCAGAAATAGGCCAGATCTTCCATCACAATCACATCGTGTTTTGTGGCAAGTTCGCCTATAATTTTCAGCTCGGCATCTTCAAGGCATATCCATGCCGGATTGTTGGGGTTGGAGTAAACGATAGCCGCGATATCACCATCGGCCAACATGCTCTCCAACTTGTCGCGCAACGCTTCGCCACGATAGTTATAGATGTCAAATTCAACCCATTCGGCACCAATAATACGCAACTGCGACTTCTGAATAGGGAAACCGGGGTCGATAAACAACACCTTGTTTTTGCCCGGAGTGCGTTGTGTGCAAGCGATAAACGAGCCATACGACCCTGCCACGCTGCCCACTGTGGGAACACACGCACGAGCCGAGATGTCAACATTGAGAAACGCTTTGACAAATCGCGATGCCTCATGCTTCAACTCAGGCACACCGGCTGCCGCAGGATATTGCGAACCCACACCACGGTCGAGTGCGGCTTTCTCAGCCTCTACGCCCAGTTGGTTTACAGGCAAGCCGGGCGAACCTTGGTCCATGCGTATAAATGGTATTCCGGTCTCTTTCTCAAGATATTGCGCCACAAGAAGCACTTCGCCAATGGTAGCTTTCGACAAGTCGGCGATGTGAAGTTCTTTCACAGCCTTTTCCACCAACTCTTCACTGAATATTTTCATCGTTTTTTGAGTCTTTATTTCACTGCATTCAACCCCAAGTCAAATGCTTGTTGGTTCATTTCCACTATCTTTTCACCCTTCGATGCAAACACGCGTGCGATGCTTTCACGCAACTGCTCAGGAGTGAGAATCTCAATATAACGAGCCGCCATGCCAAGCAATATCACATTGGCACTCTTTGGCATATTGTTCTCTTTGGCTACATCGTCGATGAGTAACGCTGCCACATGAGGCAAGCCGTTGAGTTCGTTCATCAATGCCTCATCTTCGGGATAGTTGGGTATATTTTTGAATGGGTGCGAAGAGGTTACCACCCACCCATCACCATTGAGATACGACACATAACGCAACGCTTCCATAGGCTCCATCGAGATAATCAAATCGGCAGCACCTTCCTTTATCAAGTCGGAATAAATCTCATCGGTCGATAATCGAAGGTTTGACTGCACATCGCCACCACGTTGGCTCATGCCATGCACTTCGGCTTGTTTGAGGCTCAACCCTGCCACCGCAGCGGCATCACCTATGATTGTGGCAATGGTGAGGATTCCTTGACCTCCCACGCCGGCTAATATTATATCTTTTTTCATTGCTGTGCCTTTTTTTGACGAAGTTTGCGACTAAGGGTCTGGATACATTCACGACGAGGAATTATCACCGACACCCCTTTATATTCAATCTCTTCACGAATGATGCGAGTGATTTCCTCCATATTTTTAGGTAGAGGCACCACTACACGCACATGCTCAGGCTCTACACCAAGTCCGAGGCATATTGCCTCAAACTTGTTTGTCCCTGCCGAGTCTTGACCTCCGGTCATCGCTGTTGTGAGGTTATCTGAAATCACCACTGTGATATTCGCTTTGTCGTTTACGGCATCGAGCAAGCCTGTCATGCCCGAGTGGGTGAATGTAGAGTCACCGATAACGGCAATAGCGGGGAACACACCTGCATCGGCAGCACCCTTGGCCATTGTGATTGAAGCGCCCATATCCACGCAGCTGTCGATAGCGCGGAATGGAGGTAATGCGCCAAGTGTGTAGCAACCAATGTCGCCAAAGATGCGAGCATCGGCATATTCGGCAGCCACTTTGTTGAGTGCGTCATACACATCGCGGTGTCCGCAACCTTGACACAACGCCGGTGGACGTGGCATCACATTTTGTGCCGCGGCAAACGCTTGTGGAAGTTCCACACCGAGAGCCTCACCCACACAATCGGGAGTCAGCTCGCCCATGCGGGGAAGGTCGCCGGTCAATCGGCCCTTCAACACATAGCCCGCTCCGAGCAAACCTTTCACTTGCTCTTCAACCAATGGCTGACCATCTTCGGCCACAAGCAAAGAGTCACACTCTTGTGCCAACGCCTTAATTGTAGCTTCGGGGATAGGATATTGCGAAACCTTCAACACTTTCACACCAAGTTGTTGAGGGTTGTTTTCCATTACATAGTTATAAGCGATACCACACGCCACTACACCCAGACGAGCCTTGCCTTCGGCCGCCACTGTCTTGTTATAAGGCGAAGCTTCGGCACTTGCCAATAGTTGTGGTTGCTTTTCAACCAATGAAGCATATTGACGGCGTGCATTGCCGGGCAACAACACCCAATGAGTGCGTTCATTATCGGGATTAAGCGCATTTTGAGCCACAGGAGCCTTCACCTCTACCCCGGCACGCGAGTGAGCCAATCGGGTCACAACACGCATCAACACGGGCAATCGCAACTGCTCCGATAGTTCGTAGGCATATCGCATCATCTCATAAGCCTCTTGTTGCGAAGATGGCTCAAGAATGGGTATCATAGTGAATTTGCCATAAAAGCGTGAGTCTTGCTCATTTTGCGATGAGTGCATCGAGGGGTCATCGGCTGCAAGCACCACCAATCCGCCATTCACTCCGGTGATACCCGAATTGACAAACGCATCGGCTGCCACATTCATTCCCACATGCTTCATACACACAAGCGCACGCTTGCCGGCATACGACATTCCCAACGCCGCCTCCATAGCAGTCTTTTCGTTGGTACACCAACGGCTACGCACCTCAGGAGCATTAGCCTGGATATATTCGGTGATTTCGGTCGATGGAGTGCCGGGATAGGCATACACACCGCTAATGCCGGCATGCACAGCTCCCAATGCTATTGCTTCATCGCCCAATAAAAGTTTACGTTCTATCATAATCTTTCTATATTTATTCTGTATTAAATGTCGGCATCGTTAAGAGCCGGGAATTTCTCACGGAAAGCCTCCAACATAGGCATATCCACCTCAGCCGAAGCCTCACATTCTTCATTCATGGCACACGACGCTATTGTTTTGCCATAAGGGTCGATAATCACACTGCCACCGCAGTAATCGCATGTAGGGTCGGTTCCCACACGGTTCACCCCTGCCACATAACATTGGTTTTCGATAGCACGAGCCACCAACAAGGCGCTCCATGCTCCCACTCGAGGAGTGGGCCAACTTGCCACATAAAGAATCATATCATAATCGCCATGATTGCGCGACCAGATGGGGAAACGCAAATCGTAGCACACCTCAAGCAAAATGCGCACTCCTTTCCACTCGACAATCACTCGACGGTCGCCGGCTGTGAATCGTTTATCTTCTCCACCATAGGTAAATAAGTGCTTTTTGTCATAAAAAGTTACCGAGCCGTCGGGTTTAACAAAATAGAATCGATTGTAGTATTTACCCTCTTGCTCTACAGCAACACTCCCTGCGATTGCAGCATTGATTGCAGTAGCCTTTTGTTTCATCCATTTGAGAGTATCGCTATCAGCGCTTTCCGCAATACCTTCGGGATGAATACAAAAACCGGTTGAAAACATTTCGGGTAACACATAGAGGTCTGCCCCCGGATTTCTGTCAATAGCCTCATCGGCACGAGACAGATTGAGCTTCGCATCAGCCCACTCAATATTGCGTTGTAGTATCGTTATTTTCATCATATATATCTTTTACTTTGCAAATATAACAAATCTCACCCTAAAATCATAACAATTTGACAATAAAAACACAAAAACACTCACAATTTGCAACCACGCCATCTTTTTAGTCAAAAAGATGGCGTGGTTATACAATAACAGAAGAAAAATTATTTCCTATTGCATTAATTTCTCTTTATTATGGCAATGTTGTTTTCATATCGAGGGAACGACACCATTCCGCCGTTTACAATCGAGGCTTGTCCAGTATATAATTCAATTACTTTCTCTCCATCGGCAAATTCACCACCAAGGCTAATACTTTGCCCTTCAATTGGTTCCACTCTGATAATAAGTTTATCTTTTTCATTATAGCGCACACATGTGTGGGTATCAATAGTGCGTTGGCGACCTATTCCAATCACCGTATTTTCACGGCGTATTTTCCCAAGACACTGGAAATGGTTTAGCAGATTGTCATCAACTTCATTCCAATCCATATCGGAACGAAAAGCTTGATCACTATCAATATTAAATCGCGCATCGCTAAGTTTTCGACCCGATTCGTCACCATAAAATATTTGAGCCACACCGGGAGCTAACAATAGTGTTGTAGCACAATCTATCATATTATCCATATCAGCATCGCGATGATATGAATTATTGAGATAACTAAATGGGTGCCAATCATTATGAGCAGCTACACTATCTGCATAGGCTTGCCAAGTGTAAACAATTCCGTCTAAATCACCCTGTTTGGGGAAATAGGAATTCACCATGCTTGAAAATCCAGCGGCAGCATATTGTGGTTTATAATCAATCGAAACACAATCAAAATCTCCAGTCATATAAAACTTGTCGATCCATGTCGATGCCACATCTTCGGGGTGAGCAGCCCTCCATTTCTCAAGAGCCGTATTGCAAGCGTCGTTAAGTTCTTTCCAACGATATAAGTTTACATTCTCAACGATATCACAACGAAATCCATCGATTCCAAATTCCTCTACCCACGAAGTAATCCATGCTATAACATATTGCATCGGATACCACTTGCGATCTTTGCGCAGATTTCGCGCTGAAGGGTTTACCCAAGCATCATTGGCTTTACCCTCTTGTTTCCATTTGAGTTTGAGAAAATCGGGGATTTTTACCGGCTCATTGCTTTCATCTTTAAAATCGGGCAGTCCAAATAATGTGGCTTCGAGCGGATTGTTTTCGTCCCAATCCTCGTCGGGCATACGCACCCAACCATAATCATACCACCCATTCCATTTGTGGCGATCTGCAAAGAAATCATCAAAACTCCATTCGCGTATATGCTGAACAGCCTCCTGTTCGGTCAACCCCGTTTCAGCAAAGCCATATTGCACAGCATCAAGCAGTGTGGGATAACCGGGGTCATTCAGATTTGCTCCAAGCATCACCCTAATACCTTGCGAATGCAACGTATTGACCAACTCTCGAAACTCTTCAACCGTTCCGTAATTTTTATCTATTTGCGTATAGTCGAGCGGATAATATCCATGATAACCATAATGAGGAAAATCATTAATTGCACCACTGCCCGTCATCCAACCATGGATTTGTTCATAGACATCGGTCATCCACACCACATCTACTCCTAAATTGGTAAAATAGCCCTCCTTAGCCTTTTGAAGCATACCCTTGAAATCTCCACCATGAAATGTGGCAGCATTTAGTTGCTCACTGCCATAATCAACTATCCTTCCATAATTGACATCATTGGTGGAATCGCCATTACAAAATCTATCGGTAATCACAAAATAAACCGTGGCATTACCCCATTCAAAATCCTTTGCCGATGCAATTGTCATACCCTGCAAAGCAAAAAGACTCAACAAAACATAAAGTATCCTATTTCTCATCTCAAATATTTTTTAGCAAAAATAATACTTCAACCACACATACACAATACTTATCTTCAAGGATGTTTTTGTTTTATCGTAATACATTTACATTACAAGTTTCAATTATCCTGGTCTCGCTACGTTGAGCCATCCGGGGTTTCAATCCTCAATTTTTCAATTTCCTTTTTCCCTTCTCCTTTTTCATTTTTCTACGTTATCAATTGTGAGTTTTGTTGCAAATTTCTATATTTGCAAATTGAAATCTCATATGACAATTTACAATAAACATAATATATTATGGATAAAGAACTCGCTTTGAACCCTAATAGGGTTGTGGCTTATCTCGGTAAACCTGCCAAAGAATTTACCAAAGCCGACATTATTCGCTTTATCAGCGAAAACGAAATTCGCATGGTTAACTTCATGTATCCTGCCGGCGATGGACGTTTGAAAACTTTGAATTTTGTGATTAACAATTTGGCTTATCTCGATGCTATCCTCACTTGTGGTGAACGCGTTGACGGTTCAAGCCTTTTCCCATTTATCGAAGCAGGAAGTAGCGACCTTTATGTGTTGCCTCGTTTCTCAACTGCGTTCCTCGACCCATTTGCCGAAATTCCTACCCTTTCAATGCTCTGCTCTTACTTCAACAAAGATGGCGAACCTCTTGAAAGTTCTCCTGAAAACACTCTTCACAAAGCTTGCAAGGCATTCAACGAAGTTACAGGCATGGAGTTCCAAGCAATGGGCGAATTGGAATACTACGTTATCGCTCCCGATGACGAAATGTTCCCCGCTACCGACCAAAAAGGATATCACGAATCGGCTCCATACGCAAAATTCAACGAGTTCCGCACTCAATGTATGGCTTACATCGCTCAGGCAGGTGGTCAAATCAAATACGGGCACTCTGAAGTGGGCAACTTCACTATCGACGGTATGATTTATGAGCAAAACGAAATTGAGTTCTTGCCTGTAAATGCCAAAGATGCTGCCGACCAACTTATGGTGGCTAAATGGATTATTCGCAATCTCGCATATCAATTGGGCTACGACATCACTTTCGCTCCAAAAATCACTGTGGGCAAAGCCGGTTCAGGTCTCCACGTTCACATGCGTATCGTGAAAGATGGTCAAAACCAAATGCTCGACGGCGGCGTGCTATCAGCTACTGCTCGCAAAGCAATCGCCGGAATGATGGAACTCGCTCCTTCAATCACTGCGTTTGGTAACACTAACCCAACATCATACTTCCGTCTTGTGCCTCATCAAGAAGCTCCTACTAATGTATGCTGGGGCGATCGCAACCGTTCGGTATTGGTACGCGTGCCACTCGGATGGGCTGCAAAAACTGATATGTGCCAACTTGCCAATCCTCTTGAAGCTCCAAGCAACTACGACACTACTCAAAAACAAACTGTCGAAATGCGTTCTCCAGACGGTTCTGCCGACGTATACCAACTCATTGCAGGTCTTGCAGTAGCTTGTCGTTATGGATTTGAGCTTGACAACGCATTGGAAATCGCCGAAAAAACTTACGTGAACGTAAACATTCACAAAGAAGAAAATGCCGACAAACTCAAATCATTGGATCAACTCCCCGATAGCTGTGCTGCATCGGCTGACTGTCTCGAACGTCAACGCGAAGTATTTGAAAAATACAACGTATTCAGCCCAGCGATGATCAATGGCATTATCAACAAACTCCGTTCTTACAACGACCTCACCCTACGCAAAGATATCGAGGGCAACAACGAAGAAATGCTCAACATCGTAAAACGTTACTTCCACTGCGGTTAATCGACAAGACATATCTAACAACAATCAAAGGGAGCCCCACCTGGAGCTCCCTTTTGATTGTTATCGTTTGACTATACTGCTTAATTCTCAGTCCAAATCATCTTAATTCAACAGACAAACCCATAGCTGATACCATACGATAAAAAGTAGAAATTGATGGCACTGTAAGTCCTCGTTCTACTCGCGAAACATAACTTTTGTCTGTTCCAATTTTTTCAGCCAATTCAGATTGAGTCATACCAGATTGCTTACGAGCATCAAGTAAAATCTGTGCGTTATATTCTTCCCACGCTTGACGTTCTGCTTCTTTTCGGCTTTCAGTACCATGAGCGCCGAAAACTTGATTGAGTTCTTCACTCACATTATAAATTTTGTTCTTTGTCTTCATAATACTCTTTTTTTAATCGTTTTGCTAATTCAATTTCTTTTCGTGGAGTTTTTTGTGTTTTCTTTCGAAATGCATTAAAAAGAATCACAAGTTTTTCTCCATCATATATAAAGAATATTCTAAATTCATTGTTGCCATAAGTTACTCGAAATTCGTACACACCATCTTCTATGTATTTAATAAAATGTGCCGGTATTCTTTCTGTATCAGAAAAAAGCAACAATGCACGTCGAATTTTCATTTGCTCCATTTCGCTTAGCTTAGCCATAAAGTCGCAATAATAATCCTTATATGCGATAATTTCTCTAACCATGTGGCAAAGTTAAGCAAAGTTGTACAATTATACAACATATTATATTAAAAAATGGTTTATTTCATACTAAAATATGTGTCAAATTTACCAATCGGAGCTATTTGTCTTCATATCAAATCGTATGTTGTCCCTCTAGAATTCCAACTTTTGTTGTGAATCTATCCCAGAATCGATTCCTTCATTTTTCAATCCTTGTTTTGCTTTCTTGTATGTTTTACCAAAATTCACACGATATGTTACGCCAATCATTACCATATTTGCTCCATCTGCTACATTAAATTCATTATTAGTTGGATGCACCGACGACAATTCTTTTGTTTTATACATTACACCTTTATTACTAAATGGATTAAACACCCCGGCAGTAAACCAAAAATCTTTCAATTTATATTGCACCATCACAACATTGCAGATTTCGGGAGTTTTCATTGTATTTCCCGACAATGAGTATCTCGGCTTTATATCATATTGACTAGTAAATCTCCAATTCTTAATTGCATAAGCAACTTGGGCTCTTGCATAAAAATTTTCAAATGGCTCAATATTTCCAAATCCTGAAAACATAAATCGATCCCAACCTACAATACCATATATCATGAGATTTTTAACCCCGGTATAACTTAAATGAAACTCAACATTAAATAAATCTTCATATTTTGCGTTTTGAGGCTGAATCATAAACATATCACAATAAGGACTTGACTCATCAGAAATATATGTATATCTATTATAGATAGGGTCAAAATTTCTCGAATATGCCACCCACAAACTTGTATTCACTTTTGACGTTGCATATCGTAAATACACTCGATTTCTCAGATAAGTTGAAGGTTTTAAGGTGGGATTTCCTAATTGATAAGATATATCATCTACACGTTGAACAACCTCTCTTTGCGAGGACAATGTCGGCATTGATGGGTCAAGCATAAATAAGTAATTCAAACTCCAATTTGAATGAAATTTATAGTTTAATGTAGCTTTACTATTAAACCTAAAAGCATCTTGCTCAACAATACTATTATCTGTGTGATAATAACGTCCACCTATCCCCACACTATATGTTACCTTATTCACTCGTCCTGAAATAGAGCTATGTATATATAAATTATCATTATCTTGTTTTGAGATTTGTGCCATTCCACCATTCTCAAAATATTTATTGTCGGCAAAGTTATGATAATAGTTTACCCCATATTTTGTTTCAAAATTATTATACGATTTTGTGTATAATGCTTCAGCACCGGCTCGCCACGAGTGATTTTCGGTATTGCTATATTGAGAGTAAAAATTGGAGGTTGAATTGTAATCTAATGTACTATTTGCATCAATATTCCTCATATTGCCATAAGCATTAAACTCTATCTTCGATGTTTTATTTAGTTGATGTCGAAAATACAAGTCAATATTAGGTGAGAAGCCTTTATCTCGTCCTATTAAAGATGAAGCATATTCAACGATACTATCAGCCGAAGATTGACGTATAATATTACTCGTGTTTCGTTCACCTTCGTCAATTTCACATCCTAAAGTCATAGCAAACATTGTTGCCGGATTATGCATATAAGTATATCCGATTGTCAACTTATTAGTCTTATTTTTCAGCAATGATGGAACAGGTAATTGTTCTCTAATAATAGGAGATTCTCTTCCAATAAACGACTCGGTCCCCTCACTATACACCTCATCAAAATCTCGCCAACGATTGCCATAATCAATTGTCCATTCCGATTTGCTGTAATTATAAGTTCCTCCTATATTCAAATTCGTCAGCCAGCTGGCTGCCGCCATACCATTTGCCATTACGCTGCCACCTTTTGCGACTGGTTTTGTAATAAAATTCACCACACCCATTACAGACGTGCCATATCTGATGTCTGACACATTTGAATATTCTATACGCAAAATATTGTCATTATTTAGAGACTGAATGCGTGAGTAATCCACCTGACGACCGTTTATTTGAAATATTGCTGCTCCATTCTCTATTGTAACTCTATTTAATGACGAATTTACTTGTAACCCGGGGAGTTTGTATTGCATTTGTTCCAATAAATCTACTGTTGTACCCGACTGTTTTATTTCTCTTGCCGACGGAAATACTATATAGTTTACTCCTTTTTCCACTACGTTTTGTGCCTCTACAGTTATTTCGCCAAGGAGCTCAGGTGAATCTACCAATGTAATTGCGCCTAAATCTACATTTTGGTCAATACTTTCAAATTGCACATTTGAGTTCATACAACCTACCATTGAAATCTCCACTCTCATAGCTCCTTTATGGTCGGTCATCAACGCAAATTTACCATTTACGTCTGCCGAAGTATTCCCAATGACAATTGTTGAATCTTTATACAAAATCACATTTGCCCCTGACATTGGTTCTTTTTCCGAATCAACAACTTTTCCCGTAATTGTGTAAGCGAATAAAAATTGAGGCACCAGCATCAACAAAATAAACATTAACTTTTTCATAATTTTTGCACCATTTATTATTAATTTGATGCAAAATTAGCCTCATACGCACCCAAATATCAAATTTTCAGTCCAATAAACGCCTAACACCGCACCTACCTACGCCACTGATTTTCAGCACAATAAGAAGCCTGTTAGATTCTATACTTCTAACAAACCTCTTAACCTGGCTATTTTTCAAATATTTACCGTTTGATATTGTTAGACTAAATCAACCTCATCATGACAAAAATGCCAATATATCTTCTTTATTCTTAATATCTGATTGCGAAATTTTCTCTTTCAAACGAGATTTTCTCATATAAACATTCGCTTGACTTTTATTTAATAGAAGGCTAATAAGTTTACCCGAAAACCCGGCATAATGGTAACATAGTTGTAAATAATCAATTTCGTCAAGCGTTGGTAATCCCTCTCTTAGTTTTGCCATTACATTATTACAACATCTGTTAACTGTGTTTTCTAATTCCTGAATTGTATTTTTATCTTTGCTGAATTGACAAACCAACTGATTCATTTCATTATAAACCAATCGTTGCCCTTTCGCATCATCAGTGTGAGTAAATATTGAATCACTTATTACATTAAGAAATTTGTATTTATCCTTATATAGAGTATTGATTAGTTCTGTTGTTACAGAATTACTCTTTTGCATTTCACTTTGCAGCTCTGCAATAATACCAATATACTCATCCATTTTCCGCTGCTTATTTTTGTTCTTTCTTCGCAAAATCAGTATTACTATAGAGGCAAAGGCTACAACAACCAAGATAATTATCACTCCTCGTTGTTTTTCTGTTTCTTGAATATATTTTATATTTTCATAGCTTCTTTTCAAATAGTCGCGTTGCGACTCCATCAAAGGTTTTTCCAACCTATATTTATTATTATCTTTCTGCAATTCACCCTTTTGCAACAACAAGTCAATTGCTTTTTCATTCTCTCCTTTCAATATAGCAATTTTAGCTTGTGTGTCATACATTATAATCGAGTCAGACTTTGTTCGAATATATTTCGGTAACAAATTCATATATTTGTCACAACTCTCCATATCACTATTCCTTGCACATATTATAGAAAAACGGCTATATATAGAAGCATACATATTTCTTGATAATTGCTTATTTTTTATATCCTCAAATAATTTTATTGCATCTTGAATTCTATCGGAATTATAATATGCACAAAACAATATGCACTTGAAACTAAGTATAAATTTTTCATCTCCTAAAGCCTCTGCCTCTTCCAATCCTTTCTCAATTTCTGCAATAGTTTCTGTTGCTAATGATTCTTGATTTATATAATTAACACACAACCCATAGAGAGCAAGCATTCTATCTCTACTTTTATTTGTTCGTTCTAAATGAGAATAAGCCTTTTTGAAATATTCCAATGACCTTGGAGTATCATAGTAAATCGCATGCATATAAGCCAACTGCATATACATTAATCCTTTCTCATAATCATTGTTCTCTAATTCAGACAAGGTTGTTTCTATCTCATAACATGCCAACATTGCCTTATCGTAAGATCTATTATTGATATTTATCTCACTTTTAAGAATTAACGATTGACACAATCGCCTTGCATCTCCATTATTTCTATAATAATTAACTGCTATATTTATTAATGAATCATTGATTTCCTGTATATTGTTCCATTTCAATGCTGTTGTGTAAAGCAACGCATAACGAGCTTTTTGAGACTTAGCATTAATCACATTCCCATCAACGGTTTTCAATATCGACATTGCAGAATCGGGCATTTCATCAATCAACGCCTCAACCCTATCCAATTTCTCATTCAAATCTGCATCTACATTCTCGCAACTTGAAAACATAAATGCAATCGCTATACAAGCAAGTATTTTTATGTATCGTATCATTTTAATCTTTTATCAACAACTTTCGACGATAATTCATTGATAAATAATATTGTTCCTTCAACTCTGAAGATAAAAATGAGTTATCTATCATTTTTTTTACCTCTTGGTATTCTTTGGCAAAAAAATCAAGTTCTTTTTCTACCATTCGTAATGGTAAACCTATTCTTCTTCCAAATTCTTCAAAATCCACGCGAGAGATCTGACGTGTGTCCGATAAATTCATACCCTCCTTGAATAGCCCCTTTTCTAAAGCAAAAATGCGTGGACGAGCCAAATGTAACGACGTATTTATTAAATCATACGCCGGCGACAAACGATATTCTTCTCCTCTATTTATCAATGAAAAATTCTTTAAGTGAGCATCATCATTTAGTGTTATGAAGTTAAACAATATAACTCTAAAGAAACGAGCTATATCAATCGCTGAAACTTTGACATATTTGCGTATCACCTCGGCACATTCTTCATAACTGGCATTACAATATTTATAATCACTTCCTCCATGTACTTTGGTATAGCCCATCAATGAAGCAAAATCCTCTTGATGGTATTTCCCCAGAGAATAAACGTCAAACCGACGCGTGATATAGGCAGGTTCTCCATCTGCATAAAAACAGATTGCATTTACGGCCGTTTCGATACCGTAAATTTGAGAAGCCAATTGCATTGTGAGATGTTCGTTAGCTACACAATAATCCTTATTTAGAATATGATATGAATTGGGACGAGGTTTTAATATAAAAGTACTTTGTTCCTGAACATTGGTATATCGCAACACTGCATCTTTTTCGTCAACAATCACTGCAAATTTAGGTTGCACACCCGACATTGAAATTCGCCCCACTCCACTTATTGCCTTTTGTGTTTCTTCGCTTTCTGCAATAATTCCTGGTGCATTAAATATATGCGAAACTTTTTTGCCATCAAATAAAAGTTTCAATGCTTTCTTTGAATATGTTTCATGTCCTTCTTCTAATGTAGATGGACACACAGTCAATGGTCTTATCATCGTATCGGTTTTATAGTTACAGCTCCTATTGTATCACTTTGTGCAGTGGCAAGCAAAATTCCAAAATCATCTGATTTATCAATATGATGTAATTGAGATTGAATATGTCGATTTTCGCCTTCTGACAACATATTAAAGAAAAATGGGAATAAGAATGGTGAGCGATATGGTGCTTCACGTATTGGCAAAGTTGCACTTATTGGAGCATTATCCTTCCCCAAAATATAAGCCACATCATAAACAAACTCATATTCCTGATTATCGTGTTCAGTCAAAATCCCGGCTTTTATGTTATTTACAAATACTTCGCATTGTCGCATGTTTCTAATCTTTTAGTTTTATCTCTAATTTAAGTCCTAAGACATCTAAAATTGGTATCAAAGTACTAATTCTCGGATTTCCTTGTCCTCGTTCTATCGCAACCAATGTGTTAATTCCCACCATTGACAAGTCAGCAAGTTCTTGTTGCGTAACTTTTAATTGTTGTCTCCGTTGTTTTATTTTCAATCCTATTTCTTTCATTTTTTCACAACATATTGTGATTTCCATGCAAATATATAAATATTACTCAATAAAAACAATACTAAATAACATTATATTGTGATTTTTACAATATAACAATACCCAAATGGGTAATTATTCTATATAACAAAAACTAACCAAGGAAGCTTCGTGTGAGGCTCCCTTGGTTGTTATCTTCGGAATATGACAGTTGCTTAATGCTTAATTATTGCTTTACTTCACTATCTTATCTATTGCGTTGAGGATTGGGGTGGTGCTGATGCCGGTGCCTACGGCTTGTTGCATCCAATGGTTGGGGGTTAAGCGACCGAGTTTGTAGATGCGCATCAACTCATCGGCAAAGGCTTTTTTATCGGCACATTTAGCGAAATGTTCTTCGAGTTGGAATTCCACAATGTGACCCAATGGGTAGTTGGGCAGATACATCGGCGAGTTTACCATGTGTGAATACACTGCCAAAATTGGAGAATCTTTTTCGCCCAACACCGGTTGATAATATTTGTTCCACACATCTTTGGCTATTGCAATAGTGGCATCATGAAGTTCGGCTGCTGTAGCATCGGGATTTGCATATAGCCATTGCCACACTTTCATATCAACAAGCGACACTCCCATGATTTCGTAGAGTCCCCAGAAGATGTCGAGCGTGGTGTTATCATCGATTTTTTGGTCATATCCGAGCAAACCAAGGTCGCGTTTTTGAAACACGAATGCCAACGCTTCGGTAAAACCGGTGTTTGGCACACCTGCCATCATATAGTTATCGATGAGATAGAGGTCGATGGTTTGTTCCACATTGTGACCAAACTCATGAACAGCAATATTATACCCTTTATAGTCCATACCCTCAGCACCAATGCGAGTGCGTAGGAGTGAATTTTCCCAACGTCCGGCAGCTCCCCATGCATGACCTGAGCCACGAGCTCCTTGCACCTTGATTTTACTTGCTATAAAATCGGCATCGGCTTGAGCAAAACCCAAATCGACGAGCATTCGAGCCATATCTTTTTCAAATGCTTCGGGAGTAGGATATTTCGCACGAGTTTGAGCCGAAAGGTCATCTTCTGAAATAGTGCTACGGCTCTTAAATCCGTCATACCAAATATCATAAGGACGAAGGTCGCGACCAAGACGTTTCTTTATCAACTTGCCAACTTTCTTAGCTTGTGGCGATGAAACAAGGTTGACAAACAATGCTTCAATTTCTTCGGGAGCAATCTCCATTCCACTCTCAAAGTTACGAGCAATACCTGTTGGACGTTGTGGCTCATACTTATCCACTTTAAGCATAGTTTTATAGTGAGCCAAAATGCGTTCATATCGGCGAGTATCTTCGGCAGCCAATGTCACCTCTGCCCCATCTTTCCATGTGCGGTTGCTATATGGAGCCCAATCATATGATGCATTGTTTATCACCTCCAACGGGATTGTTCCGTCGATAATGCGTAGCATCACTTGATAAATCATTTCTTGCTTTTCACGAGCATTTGGAAGGTTGGCATAATTCGACTTTATCTCATCGCGAAGATTCCAATGCGAGAGCAACACCATGTTTTCGGGAAATAGCTTATCCCCATTCTTGTTGCGAAGATGTCCCATCATGATATTATATGATGCGATATAGTTTTCGGCATCGGCATTGGCTTGAGCTGCTTCTTTGTTGAGAGATGCAGGAATGCGTGATGTAAACATATCCCCCATGCGAGCATAAGCCCACTGCTCTCTGCTCCACGCACCTCCAAACTCATTCTTTTCGGCGAGGGAGTAATTGGGGAAATTCAAAATAGTGATAAACGCTACCTTGTTTTCATAAAGGTCGTTCCACAAATGCGAATAAGGATTAAACGCACTCATGATATAGTCGATATTCGTAGGCTCAGGTCCGGCAAGGATTGTGGGAAGGCTCAACTCGATTGCCACTTGGTTTTGTGTACCAAGTAACACCTCGTATGCCTTGCACAACTTGTCGAACAACTCGCGACGAGCCTTAGGCGAAGCGGCATAATTCGCCTTTACAAATGCCACAAACTCCTCAGCCGAGCCATCTGACTCTTGCCAAAGAGTAGCCACTTGCGAAGCTCCACGTTGCAACAACTTGCCATCAATCGACGCATCATTGAAAGTCATTTCACCTACTAAAGTCGCCACAGTAGCATTGTCAATAACCTTTGCACTAATATTATTCACACTCATCACAATCATAATCGCTAAAACTAATCGTTTAATCGTTCTCATAAATATAGTTGAATTTCTTTTTTTATTTATGTTGTAAAGTTACTCAAATTACCCAATATTTCAAGTATGACTAGTCCTAAATAAGCGTTACAAAATTAATACTTATTTATTAGGACAAAATTAATAACTTTTTAATTACACACAATGAAGCATGCTCCATTGTGTGTTGTTTTTTTATACGTTTTAATTTTTCTCTCTGATTGTCTATGCATTTGTTCGGGTGTTAGATAACCACATGAGTAATGAGGGCGTTGTTTGTTGTAAATCTCAACTACGTCTTTAACAACTG
>JAZSDX010000056.1:0-17748 GCA_045531405.1 Muribaculaceae bacterium
TGCGCTCTACTTCTTGTACTACTGCCAACTTAAAAGGCATTGAATAATCTCGTTGTGTTCGCTTAACATACTTGTGTTTAGTCTCTTCCATTTTTTGTTACTTTTTACTGTAACGCTATGTCAGGACTAGACAATTCTACAATAAATAAAAAGCCTCGCACTTCATCAGTGGGAGGCTTTCTTCTTGTTTTATATTAGTACTTTGTCTTACGGAAGAGCGGTAAACGAGGCTCGAACTCGCGACCCTCAGCTTGGGAAGCTGATGCTCTACCAACTGAGCTATTACCGCAAATGGTGTGCAAATATACATCTTTTTTTTAAGTTATACGTCATTTTAGTTAATTTTTGCAATTTCACCCCATTAAATACCCCATATCAATAAAAATAGAGGTGATGCGTATCTTATTTGCATCACCTCCACAGTCTTTATGTGTCAATATTATTTTGCTATTGCATTTTTAAGTTTTGCTTCGAGTTGGGTTTTGATAGCGTCAAGACCTTCAATTTTTTCAAATGAGCCGTCGGCTTTTGCAACAACCACAACAGGAATTGATTGTCCTACACCAAATTCTTTTGCGATTTCAGGGCATTTGTCAATATCAACATATAAAAATTCGGCTTTACCATTGTACTTTCCTGCAAGACCCTCTACGATTGGTTTTGCTTGTTTGCAGGGACCGCACCATGTTGCGCCAAATTCAATCAACGTAGCATGTGCTGTTGCTTGAATTGTTGCAGGTGTCAAGATGCTACCTTCGGGAACATCTAACAATTTTCCATTATATGATATTACAGCCTCTTTGGTTGGGATTGCATCTCCTATGGTGTCGGTTGCCGCAACTTCTGATACTTGCTCTGTAGAAACTGTAACAGTAGAATCGTTGGTTGATTTCTCGGTGTCACTTGAAGCGCATGCCGAAGTCATCGCTACAACAGTTGCTAATAATAAAATTTTAATTTTGTTCATATCTTCTACATTAATATAATTTATTCGTTAATCCATGCACCTACAATTTCGGCGATATAAAAGTTGTGAAGAGAGCCACCGGGATCTTCGTTATACCATTTTGCTAACGAGTCTTTGTCGAGAAATTTATCGGCTTGTAGTGCATCAATATAAAGGACTTTGCAATCAAGCACCAATCGAGCTTCTTCAAAAGTTACCTGGCCTGTAGGTAACGTTTTTGTGGTTAATCCATCAAAATTCATTTTGTCAAAATTTCGCCCACTCTCTTTGCCCATAATGCCGAGCATTTTTTTCATCCCCGAAGGGAAGAACGAAAGAGTAAAACGATGTGTGTCGGAGATAAATAGGTCGGTGTAACGTTCGGGTCGCACGTATGCTGTAACAATATGCTTGCCCCATAATTCACCAACTTCGCCCCAACTTGCTGTCATCATGTTATATCTTTCTTTGTCCCCCGACGTGATTAACATCCAGTCGTTAGATATGAGTTTGATGAAATTATCGGAAATTTCAATTGGGTTAATTTCTTTCATAACGAATGTTGCTTATTCTAAAATAATGGAGCACACATCATGCAATCGCAACCATGTATGCTCCATTTATTGCTTAAATTATAATTTACAAGCTATCGCATTATGCGAGAGCTGCGTTTGTGTTGCGAACAGCGTCGGCACTTTTCTTGAAGAGTGCTTTTTCTTCGTCGTTGAGGTCAAATTCAACGATTTTTTCGATACCACCTTTACCAAGGATACAAGGAACACCAATGCAGATGTCGCTTTCGCCATATTCGCCTTCGAGCATTGCGCTACAAGGGATAAGCTTCTTTTGGTCGTGGATAACAGCAGCAGCAACTTGAGCAGCAGCAGCACCTGGAGCATACCAAGCTGAAGTTCCAAGAAGACCTGTCAATGTAGCACCACCTACCATTGTGTCAGCAGCTACTTTTGCAAGAGTGTCTGCTTCGAGAAGTGTAGAAGCAGGAACACCACGATATGCAGCAAAACGAGTCAAAGGAATCATAGTAGTATCACCGTGACCACCGATTACCATACCTTCAATTTCGTTAGGGTTAGCATTGAGAGCTTGGCTCAAATAGAATTTGAAACGAGCGCTGTCGAGAGCTCCACCCATACCGATGATACGGTTTTTAGGAAGACCGCTTGTTTTGTGGATAAGATAAGTCATTGTATCCATTGGGTTAGATACACACACGATAACTGCATCGGGAGAGTATTTTAATACGTTGTCAGTAACAGATTTTACGATGCCGGCATTAACTCCGATAAGTTCTTCGCGAGTCATACCTGGTTTGCGAGGAATACCTGAAGTGATAACAACTACATCGCTACCTGCAGTTTTTTCATAATCGTTAGTAACACCGGTGAGACGAGTGTTGATGTTAAGGATATTTGCTGTTTGCATGATATCCATTGATTTACCTTCTGAAAGACCTTCTTTGATGTCGATCAAAACTACTTCATCAGCAACACCTGTTGTTACCAATACATTTGCACAAGTTGCGCCTACATTACCGGCGCCTACAACTGTAACTTTTGACATAATACTATTATTTATAAATCGATTTATATAATTAATTTTTCAACAATCCATAGTTGGACAATATAACAATGCAAATTTAATTAATTTATTTGTTATCACGATAACTATTTGCTAAAATTTAGCAATAATTTTGGCAATAATATTGCCGTTGACCTAAAATGATAAAATTAAAGGGAACAATGTGCATATTATTCCCTTATGATAAATATAGTTTAACTCTAATGTTTTTGAGTGTTCCTTAAATAAGGTAAATCCATATCAGCAGTGATGAAGTAGCCCCGCTAAGTCGAAATGATGTTTTATTGATTGTGCTGCTTGAGTGTAGAAGTCGGAGCAGTTTTGACATTCGTGCGATTTCTCATTGTCGTCATAATCGCTTGAGTTGATTTCTCTGTGACATTTCCCGATGATAAAAGACATGGCAGAGTCGATTGTTGACTCGCAAATGGGACATTTGTGCCCCAATGCGTTTATTATCAATATGTCAAACATCTCGGAACAATGTTCGTCTTTGATGATTTCGTCGATGTCGGGAGCCATAAAACGATTGCTCATATTATTACTTTGAGTGAGAAATTCAAGGAAAATACTACCCATTCTTGCTTCCTTTGCCATAGCGAATATAAATTAATTGTGAGAAATATTTTAACTCAATCTTTGCAAAGAAAACAAAATCACAATTAAAAAAGTTCAAGAGGTGAATAAAAAGAGTTAGAACCTCATGAATGACTAATACACCACTTTGTTGATGATGCCGGTGAGGGTGGCGAGGGCGATGCCATAGTTGGTGATGGCAACGTTTTGGGCTTTTGCTTGTGCCACGCGACTCATTACATGGCGACGGTTAAACATGCATGCACCACAATGTATCACAAGGTCGTATTGCGATAAGTCGGTGGGGAAGTCGTTGCCACCAACAATGTCGATTGTTAGGTTCTCGCTAATGCGATTGCGGAGCAAGCGAGGGAGTTTTACGCGACCAATATCTTCATTTTGTGGAATGTGGCTACACGCTTCGGCTATCAATACGCGTGAAGTAGGGGAGAGTGATAGCAGTTTCTTGCCTCCTTCGATAAATGCGTCAATATCCCCTTTATAACGAGCAAAAAGAATAGAGAAAGAGGTGAGGAGTGGAAATTTACCTAAAACAGGGGAGGGTTGGATTAATGGCTCTTCTGGATTGGAATTATCAATTATTGTGTTCTCCTGTCTTAGGGGAGCTATCGCTTGTGACTGAGGGGTGATTGAAGTGGTTAATCTATTACGATACTCCTCTACAACGGCGTTGACCGATGCAAATACTTGCGAGTCGGTGATAATGAGTTGAGGTGGAGTTGAAAGTGCGTTGAGTGCCGATTTCAGGTTTTCGGGGGTGCAACAAAATGCGTTACAACCACGATCAAGCAATTCGCGCAACACCTCCACTTGAGGTTTTATTAATCGTCCTTTGGGTGCTTGAGCATCTTGAGGCATCACAAGCACTACTGTGTCGCCACTTACGCAAAGCCCCTCTGTAATGAGTCGAGGGTCTTGATGAGTCAATGTTGCCAATCGAGATAATAGAGAGTCGATACCCTCCTTGGTAGTGGCACTTAACGCGATAGGTTCTGAACCGATGATATTATTGACTTTTGCAATGAATGATGTCTTATTTTGCATAGCGTCGCATTTTGACACAACTCCAACGACGGGGATTTCGCATGCTTTAAGTTGGGAGATCAATGCTTCTTCAATCGAGGTGTCAGCATTATTGAAAAGGACAACTGCAATGTCGGTTTTATCAATCGCTTTAAGAGATTGTGAGGTGCGTTGAGTGCCTAACGCCGAATTATCATCAAGCCCCGGAGTGTCAATCAATATAGAAGCCCCAATACCCGGCAATTCAATTGTTTTTTGGACCAAATCGGTCGTCGTTCCGGCAATATCCGACACAACTGCCACCTCTTGCCCAGTCAATGCATTTATAAGCGACGACTTACCACTATTGCACCGCCCATAAAAAGCGATGTGTATGCGGTCAGATGCTGGAGTTGAAGCTGTTTGTTTCATGATATTTTATTTATTAAAATCTGAAATCGCGTTTGCCGTTGAGGATGTCGGTGAGGCGAGTAGATGTAATTTGTCTGATTTTGTTCGACTCAATATTTAGCACTTCGCGGGCTATCGCTTCGTTGCCCAACTGCCGGCAGAGGGGTGAGGCGTAGTCTTCGAGATATTCGCGAAGTGTCATCAGTGCGTTGGGAGCGCAACAGTTGCCTATCATGCCCCTTTTTGCCAATGACATAAAACGATCGCCTGTGCGGCCTTCGCGATAGCAGGCAGTGCAGAAACTGGGGATATATCCCAATTGCAATAACCAGGTTACAATCTCATCGAGGACGCGATTGTCGTCGATGTCGAATTGTGCCGATTTGTCGGTGTCAATAGTTGTGTCGGCATATCCTCCCACGCTTGTGCGAGAGCCACCGCTGAGTTGCGACACTCCCACATCGAGCACTAATTCACGGCATTGTTGCGACTCGCGAGTAGAGACAATCATGCCGGTATATGGCACGGCAATGCGAAGAATAGCCACGATGCGACGGAATACCTCGTCGGTAACGGCATCGGGGAAGTCTTCGGGATTAATATCGTCGGCAGGACGAATGCGAGGCACGCTGATGGTGTGTGGTCCCACTCCGTAGGTGGCTTCAAGGTGTTCGGCGTGCATCAACAACCCCACAAAGTCATAGCGATAGTTGTATAACCCAAACAATACACCTATGCCCACATCGTCAATTCCCCCTTGCATGGCTCGGTCCATCGCCTCGGTGTGATAACACCAGTCGCTTTTGGGACCGGTGGGGTGGAGGCGTTGATATTCCTTGCGATTATAGGTCTCTTGAAACAGGATATATGTGCCTATCCCGGCATCGCGGAGTAATCGGTAATTCTCAACCGTGGTGGCTGCGATATTCACGTTCACACGGCGAATGGCTCCATTGCGATGATGAATAGAATAGATAGTGTCGATTGATTTGAGAATATATTCAATAGGGTTGATTGTGGGGTGTTCGCCGGCTTCGAGGGCAAGTCGTTTGTGTCCCATATCTTGCAAAGCAATCACTTCACGACGAATCTCCTCTTGCGTCAACTTGCGACGAGGTATCGTTTTATTTTTAGCATGGTAGGGGCAATAAACACACCCATTCACGCAGTAGTTTGACAAATACAATGGGGCAAACATCACAATGCGATTGCCATAAATGCGTTGCTTGATGTCGCGAGCAAGCGAATAGATGCGATTGTTGATTTCGGTGTCGGTACATTCGAGCAGCACCATCGCCTCACGATGCGACAGCCCTTTCCCTTGAGCCGCCTTATCGAGAATCTCCTCAATAAGAACCATATCCTCACGATGCTCCGAGGCATACTCAAGAGTAGCCCTAATCTCGCCATCGTGAATAAATTCACCCGCCAAATGTGATGTTGCACTATAATTGCTCATATAGATATACTTGTGTATTAATGCGATTTTTTCTTAAATCGGATTCTATTTGTTTTAGTTGAGGGAGAGATTTATTGAAGATAGAGTCATTTAGAGGTTTAATGTAAATAACTTTGTTTGTTGTTTGTATATTCTCGGAAAAATCGTCACCATATAAAACAATTGCACCTAAATTGTTATAAATTAAAGCAGAATCAACACTTAAGATATCGTATCTTCGTATGTATTTTTCAATAAATCCATCTTTTAGATATAATGCACAATTAGGGTAATCTAATAAGCCATAATATCCAGTTCTAATAATATAATCGGTGGTTTCACAGTGTTTTTTCAATGGAAAAAACATCACATTAGATCCTGGTAGTATATATAAGCAAGGTATGACACAAAAAGAGAAAAGCCACCATATAAACGAATATAATTTTATTAAAACGGATTTCCAATATTTTTTTACTTTCCAAAAGATTAAAGGCAATGCCGATAGAATAGTTAGCCATAAAAAGAAGTACCCCAAATTCCATCTAATATGGTCGTAAAAAGGAAGACATAATAATATAATAGCACAAATCGCAAGCCCAATAAAATGGATAATGGCAGATGCTTTAATTATTTTAGACGTCATAAATATAAATTATATCTAAATTATAATATTAACATAGTCTTATGATATAGGAAATCTTGTGAGGTTCTATTGATTGAAAGATTCGTTTTCTTGTTGCAAACGAAAAATCATTTTTTGATGTTCAATTTCTTTGGTTAGTTCTTCTTTTGTAGGCAAGAATGTGAGATATTTTGCTTGGAATAAGCGTTCGTTGTCGTGTAAGATAGAATAACGAGCCATATCCTCACTTGTCTCAGAACAAAGAATAAGACCAATAGTGGGGTTATCTCCCTCTGTACGTTTTATGTTATCATACATTCTTACATACATATCCATCTGTCCAACATCTTGGTGAGTGATTCTTGATGTTTTAAGGTCTATTAATAAGAAGCATTTGAGAATGTAATTGTAGAATACTAAATCAATGAAATAATCGCCAATATCGGTGCGTATATGTTGCTGACGAGCAACAAAGGCATATCCTTTGCCCATCTCCATTACAAATTTTTGAATATGTGAGATTATATACGACTCAAGTTTAGTTTCCGAGAAATCAGAATTAGGAGATAATCCCAAAAACTCAGCAACAATAGGATTTTTGATAAACTCAAATTTATCTTGCTGATAGTGGGACGTTATTTGGTGCATCTCGTCTTTTACAAGTTGTTTGTTCTGAGACTGTAATAGACGATAGTAATATTGTGACGCAATATTTCTATCAAGAGTCCTTGCACTCCACATCTCATTAATTGCTTCCTTCAGATACCAATCTCGAGCATCTTTGTCTGTAACTCTTAGTAAGTTGCGATAATGAGTCCAAGAGAGAATTTTGGATTTTCCACGCATTGAGTGGAAAATGTCGGGGTAGCATTTAAAAAATTGAACAAACTGATACAAGTTGCTCTTTGTGAAGCCTTTGCCATATAAATTAGAGAGGTGATCGGCAAGTTTTTTTATGATTTCCTTACCATATTCGGCTCTATTTTCTCCTTGCAATTCTTCATCAGCAATACGCTTGCCAAGTAGCCAATTTCGTTGAACCATAGCTACATTTACAGCTTGATAAGCGTAATTGCGCGTTTGCTCAATGATATTTTGCGCATCAATGAAAATATCACCGGTATTGCAAGCTTTTAGTATCTCAATATTTTGTTTCATTATACAAAGGTGACGTATTTAGATTCCCATTTACAAAATTAGTGCATTTTGTTGAAATCGCAGACAGAATAAGCATAAGAATTCATAATTCTTAATTTCCACTCGTAAGCCTTTATGTTAATTATGTTCTTCTGTTTAATTCTTTCCGGACACGGTGCGCCGTGTCCCTACAAAACAACCTCAATTCCGCATTCCTCACTCCGCACTTCTCACTCCGCATTAAATAGGTTTCGCATTAATGTTACAGGTGGTAGCCGATTGTGGCGAGTTGTTGTGAGAGGTTGTTGAGGGTTGTTGTGATGTCGTTTTGTGAGTATTCTTTTCCGGGGTAAATCTCATATTTAGGGCGGGCGGCGAGGGGTGAAATGTTGGGCATCACCACATTTGCCCCCGACAGAATGCCGTCGAGATAGCCTGTTGGCGATAGCGATGCCAACGCAGTGGTGGCAGGGATATTGGCTTTTGGGTGCATCAGTCGGGTTATCGCAATCACAGCGAGAGTGAGGCGGAGGTCGCCAGTGGGAGCAGAGCCTAATGGAGTGTCGGGGTGGGGTATAAATGTGCCTATCCCTATCATTGCCGGACGGATTTTTTGCATCAATAGTAAATCTTCCACGAGGTGATCAATCGTTTGACCGGGCACACCCACCATCATGCCCATGCCGGCTTGATAGCCTATCCGGGCGAGTGTTTTGATGCAGTCGATGCGATTGTCGTGCGACATCTCCTCGGGGTGTATCTGCTCGTAGAGGTTACGGTTTGCCGCCTCGTGGCGAAGCAGATAGCGCGAAGCCCCGGCATCGTAAAGTCGTTGATACGATTCGGCCTTTCGTTCGCCAAGCGAGAGTGTTATCGCCGCTTCGGGACATTGGTGGCGTAGTTGTGAAATGAGATTGACCAATCTCTCGTCGGTAAATGCTGCATCTTCGCCACCTTGCAGCACGAAGGTGCGCAATCCTACGCTATAGCCATCTTTGCAACAAGCGAGAATCTCCTCGTCGGATAGACGATAGCGCGAAGCGTTTTTGTTGTCGCGTCGCAATCCACAATAGTAGCAGTTATTACGGCAATAGCTGCTTATCTCGATGAGCCCGCGAGTGAAAATGCCAAACCCAAACTGCTCGCGTGCAATTTGGGCGGCTTTATCTCTTAATTGATCAAACGTGTTGTCATCGCCACAAGCCGCAAGCAATCGTCGAAGCCCCTCGGCCTCAATCGCATGCTCACCCGCCAACTGTTTAATCAATTTAATCAAATCTTGAGAATTAAGAGTTGTGATGCATTCTTTTATGACACGGCACACCGTGCCAGAAATGAATTAGACAGAATGACAGAAGGAACATAAAGGCTTACGCGTGAAAATTATGAATTATGAACTATGCATTATGAATTAATCTTTGTGCAGTGGTTCGCGGCTTTTGAGTGCGTCATTGAAAATCTTGCGGCCTGAATCGTAGGCAGTGTGAAGGCTCGGACCTGAGATGCAGCCACCTTCGCACGCCATCACCTCAAGGAATTGTGCAGGCGATTTGCCGGTCTTACCATAAGCCTTGAGCAATGCCACAGTCTTTTTGTCGAGGTTAGAGATTTGTTGGTGAGTGAACGAGAACGCGCCGTTCACATGAGCGGCAACGGCAGCCGTTACACCACCATTTTGTGCAAATCCGTGTGCTTCGCGTGCCACCTTGATGGGCAGACGGAACACCTTGTCCTCATCGAGCAATATATCCATGCCCTCAAACACCGATTGCAATTCTTCAAACGTCATCACATAGTCAACAGCATCGTCCTTGCGCGCCTCTTTGCGTTTGGCGATACATGGACCTATAAACACCACCTTGGCGTCGGGGTATTGCTCACGCACTATTTGGGCTGTATAATACATTGGCGAATGTGTGCTCGAGATGTATTGCTTGAGTTCGGGCGCATGCTTTTCGGCCATTTCGATATATGACGGACAGCACGAAGTGGTCATGAATGGTTGACCTTCGTCGAGCTTCTCTTTGAGTTCTTCGCTCTCTTTCTCGGTAGTTACCATCGCACCGCGAGCCACCTCTATCACATCGGCAAAGCCTATCTCTTTTATCGAGTTGTAGATAAATTCGGCAGGGGCTTTATATTGCGAAAGGATAGCGGGAGCCACCATCGCAATCACTTTCTCGCCACGCTTGATGCTTTGGAGAATGTCGAACACTTGCGAAATTTCGAAGATGGCACCAAATGGGCAGCTGTTCAAGCACTTGCCACAATAGATACACTTCGACTCGTCGATATGTTCCACCCCGAATTCATCTTTGCTGATAGCGCCCACAGGGCAAGCCTCCTCGCAGGGAATGGGAATGTGCACGATAGCGTGGTAGGGACAGCTGTTGAAACATTTGCCGCAACTGATACATTTCGACTTGTTGATGCGGCCTTGGCTCGTTTCCGAGTCAAACTCTATGGCATCTTTGGGGCAGTTGAGTGAGCAGGCACGCGCCACGCAACCGCGACAAAGGTTGGTGATTTGATAGTTGGTGCGCACACACGATGAACAAGCCTCATCGACCACACACATTATGTTTTCGCGGGTCTTTTCGCGATTGAGTGCTCGGCGAGCATATTCCGACAATGGGGTCAACTCGTCGTCTTCGTCGCTCATGTCAAATCCCATCAACGGGAGTGACTTATATTTCCACACGGCACGTTCCTTGTGAATACAGCAACGGCCAAGGGTGTGCGACTTGCGAGGACTTAATTCAAGGGGTAAACGGTCAATTTTCTCAACCAACTCATTTTCATTCCATAATTTGATGAGGCGGGTCAGTAATCGTTGACGCACAATCATCACATTGTTACGTATAGCCATAGATTGGTAAATTATTCTGCAAAATTAGCATTTTTTATACTAATAAAGGAATATTCCCCTATTTATTTTTTGACAGAAAGAGATAATTAATGCGGAGTGAGGAACCTATTTAATGCGGAGTGCGGAGTGCGAATTGAGGGTTGTTTTCTTTCCGGACACGGCGTGCCGTGTCCCTACAAAAAAACAACTTTCAACTTTTGTAGGTGTTATCTATATTGTTTTCGTATCTTTTCATTACCTTTGCTATAGATATGGAATATATGGACGGAAAACGGGTGATATTGAATGAGCGGTCGGGGCTTGTGCTTGAGGGTGGAGGCATGCGCGGGGTGTTTACCTGCGGTGTGCTCGACAACTTCATGGATCGTGGCATCAGGTTCCCTTATTCGATAGGGGTGAGTGCCGGGGCTTGCAACGGACTCTCGTATATGTCGCGTCAGCGTGGCCGTGCGAAGTATAGCAATATCGATTTGCTCGAGAAATATCATTACATTGGGTCCCGCTATCTGTTGACAAAGCGAAATATCATGGATTTTGATTTGTTGTTCGACACGTTCCCCAACGAGATTATTCCGTATGACTATGAGGGGTATGCTCAATGCCCCGAGCGGTATGAGATGGTGACGACGAGCTGCGAAACCGGCTGTGCGTGCTACTTTGAGGAGAAGCAGTCGCCCGAGCGCATCATCGACATAGTGAGAGCATCGAGCAGTTTGCCGTTTGTGTGTCCCATAGCCTATGTTGATGGCCTGCCGATGCTCGATGGCGGCATTGCCGATTCCATACCGTTGCTCCGTGCCCGGGAATTGGGGTATGACAACAATGTGGTGGTGGTGACTCGCAACCGCGGTTATCGCAAGCCCCACAAAGCGGCTTTTGTGCCACCGTTGATGTATCGCAAATATCCGGCGTTGCGTGAGGCGATACGCAATCGCAATAGAGTGTATAACGAACAACTTGACATGGTGGAACGTCTCGAAGATGCCGGGGAGTTGACGGTAATTCGCCCCGAGCGCCCTATAGTGGTTGACCGTATGGAAAAGGATATCAATAAACTGCTCGAACTCTATAATGAGGGGTATGAATGTGCTGCAAAAATAGAATTTGAATAATATAAATAATACACGAATGAAAAGGGTAAAAATAATAGCCGTACGCAAGATTTCGTATGATGATTTAATAGTAAAATATGAAAAATCAAAAGACTTTACATGTAAGGTGAGTGAAGGTCAAGAGTGGATATCTGTAAATGGAGAAAAACCAAATGGATTATGCGATTGGGCATGGGAAACGATGTCGCTGTGTGTGAAAACCCTTGCACGTGGCGGTAGCGACCTTTTTGAAGGGTGGATGGAAAATCCCAACTCGGCAATGATATCGTGTCCCGATGGTTTTCGACCTGTTACTTTCTATATCGAAGCGATTGAGGAATAATTAATCAAAACATTGCCATGAGAAAGAACTTTGGAGTAAAAACATGGCTTTATCCCATGCCGGTGTTTATCGTTGCGACATATGATGAAAATGTTATCACCCTCGGTGGCAAAAGGGTGAAATAAAGAGGTTGTAGCCAGATAAAAAGGATTTTGCTAATATTTTAGAACAAAAGTTGTGTAGTTTTGCCTATGTTTTGCAAAAGTGAGAAATTATAACAGTCTACTTTTCTAAGCTGGTACAACAAAAAGTGAGAAATTATTACAAATCACCGAATAAAAACATTACAAACAACCGAACAGAGCTTCTATAAATAACCGAATTATCGTAAATACAATCAATAAAAATAGAATGGTTAGATGATTTTTTTATGAAAAACGATAAAAAATCTTAAAAATCTGCGAATATTTATCGTTTTTCGATAAATTATTTATAAGTTTGCATATCGAATTTCGATAAATGGTGTTGCAATGGCTGAATATCACGCGTGGGCTTGGCAATGGCGTTTGTTGAATGAGACGGTAAATGGGGCAGACTGTAAATCTGATAAAGAGGAGTGTGCGGAATTCCCCAAATGTATAACCTAATTACAAAATTTTATTATGGACTCAAAAAAGTATTATCGTCAAATTTTGCCGTTGGCTATCTTTGCAATGGTTGTATCGTTGTTTTGGATTTATTGGACCGTTGGTCGCTCAGTGTTCACTTTTATGGGAGATGATGTTATAAAATGGAATGAGTTTGAACCGTTGAGGTGGGCTGTTGTAATAGGATATTCGGCGTTGGCTCTTGTTTTGATAACTATTCAAACGATATTTTTTGTGAAACAATTGCGAAGCTTAAGGCAAGGTGTAATGTTTAAGCGTGGTTGTTGGAAGTTGATATTGTGGTGGGGCATTGTGTGGGTGTTCTATGATTTTTGTGCCGCGAATCTTCCCGAAATGCTTTATTCGCAACGATTGACTAAAATTGTGATTGATGAAACAATGGTGGGAGTTGCGGTTATTGCTTTTGTGTTTTCGTTTCTCTATCGTGTTGCCACTGATGTGGCAGAGGAAAATAATCTCACAATCTAACAGTGGAGGACGCAAATCATGGCTATAATAATAAATCTTGATGTGATGATGGCTCGTCGCAAAATGTCGCTCAATGAGCTGTCGGAACGTGTGGGGATAACCATTGCCAACCTCTCAATCCTCAAAACCGGGAAGGCAAAAGCGATACGATTCTCAACACTCGATGCGATATGTAAGGCACTCGATTGCCAGCCTGCCGATATTATCGAATATCGTGCCGACGAGGAATAAAAGCATAGAATAAATATGAAACAGTTTTCGCTTGTGGTAGCCGTCGCATTGGCGGCTACTACACCTGCCATGCCTCAAAATGTGGATACAGTCCCTCGTATGGAGGTATTGCCCGAAGTAGTTGTGTTGCCTATTGAAACAGAAACAACGCATTTTGGACGACGCTCAAATCGTGGACCAATGGTTATAAAGGTTGAGGGTGATAGTGCCGTGGGTAAAGAGGTGGCTCTATCGTTTAAGATAAAAAAACGAGCGTGGATAAAACGTGTGAGTTTTGCGATTGAGGAGAATGATAGCATGCTCGCCGGTATGCCATTCAAGTTGAATCTCTATGAGAAAGAAAGCAATAAATACACCAATAATTTTGTGTCGTCAACAGAGTTTTTATATACAAAGGGGGCGATCGTTGATGGGCGATTTACGTTTACACTTCTTACACCATGGGTTATTGACAAAGGTGAATATGTGGTGGCAATAGAATTTCTTGAAAATTTCCCCGGTCAAAATTTTATGATGCCTACAAACATCATGACCGGACATACATATTTCCGCTCCACATCTCAGCCACAATGGCAAAAAATCCCCCTCGGTTCAACCCTCGCCATCGAAGTGGCTGTGGAGAAATGAAATTAGGATTTAAGAGCCGATATAGAGCCGTTTATAAAAACAATAGGGACAGATTATTAAAAACTATCCCTATTTGTAAGATACAGTGCTATTTTAGTGTAATATTACTTTATAAGTATATTCGCCAATTTTTACAACATATATACCTTTATTTAATGGAATATTTACCAAATCAGCTGAAGCTACTTCGTGAGATAATATTCTTCCAAAAATATCACAAACCAGAATTTCTAATCCAGTAGCATTTGCGATTTCAATTCCAAGAGAATTCAAATTGCATCTGATTTCTGAATATTTGATATTATTAACGCTCGCAACTTCTACATTAAATGAGCCGATATACTTAGAGAGCAATTCGCAATTATCTGCGTCAACTTGCGATTTTACAATTAACTCATAGAAATATGTGCCACCATCAAGGTCGCTAAAGGAAATAGAAATATTGTTTGACATAGGAACAATGTTGCCATTGTTATCGTATTCTTGAGTTGCCACTAATTGAGTCATTTCAGCATCGGAGAATAAATTAACAATGTATCCTGTTGCTCCACTTTCAGAAGCAAAATTTATTGTAACTTCGTTTGGTTGAGATGTTGAAACTTCGACATTATTGTCGTCTGTAATGGGAATAAATTCCGCAACTATATTACAAGACAATGGTGCGATGAAAGAGAACGACGGCTCTTTGCAAAGAGTTAATTCATTTTGAACCCAAGCGTTGAATTTATATCCCTTGGTAGGAGTCGCCTCTAATGTAATACTTTCTCCAACAGTTACAGCTGACGGAATAGATAGCTCACCGGCTTTAGTTATGTTTTTTGTTACATTTAGTGTAGCTGTGGCATTTTCAATTATAGATAGATTGTTCCATGTTGTCGCATTCTTATATGCTTCGGCAGTTCCGGCTGGTACATATACTTTGATGTCGCTAAATGCAGGATAATAACCATAGCCAAATACGGTAGTACTACCACATTTAGGTGCGGTTTTGTTTAGAGATACTACAATTGTATTTGCAACCAGTTATTACTCAATATTTTGCGAGTAATAAGTCAGAAATATGGTCAAAACCTTTAAGGGTGCATTCTAAAAGGTGAAGATTTATCATTTTTATTGTTTCTTAACGCTCGAAGCGTGTCAATAAAGGGTGTCTCTTCTCTTTGTAGTGCTTTTTGCAGTTTGATGTTTCCATCATTCCACGTATTCGGCACAAAGGTACGACAAATTCCAAGAACGGCAAAAGCATACTCTTATCAATCTATTATTTTGGAGGGAGTGAAATCTGCCGCTTGCCAAATTTCTCTCTGTCGAAAATAATAAGCCTCTGAAAGATTTGAGAACTGTTTGAATGATAGGTTATCAAGTAAAAGACCTATTGTTTATGCTGTTCTTTGGTACTACTATTTCGTCAGTCGTTTATCTCCGTTGCCGGATGCGGATTCAAGCCAAGCCGATGAATAGGAAAAGGTTTTGGAGCTGTTTACTCTCCAACGGAGGAAGAAACTGCTCCAAACGGTTTACCGCTTGATCTTTTCGTATTCTAAAAGAGGTTTGGCTACATTTGCATCCGACAAAAAGGGGGTAAACGGATGATGTCTTATTATACAATGAAGCATATATTCATGTGAGAAGAGTGGTTTTAATATGTAGGAAGTCTATTTTCGAGAGAAAATCAGTATCTTTGCCGAAAATTTAGTATCAATAATTTAACAAATATGAAGAAACTCATTCTTACATTGTGGATATGTCTAGGTAGCATTTCATTTAGTTATGGTCAAAGTGCTGATGAAAAAATTGCAGAGGCTATGAATAATTCTGATTGGTTTGCATTGGATTCTTTGTACAGAACTGAGCCCAGAGATTCAATAAGCCAATTTCTTGAAATTTTTTCTCGTTGTCTTATTGGTAACAGACTAAACCGCCCCGATGTCTCTATCCCTGCATTTACGGAATTATTCAACACTCAATCAGAAAGCCTTGACCTAGGTAATCTGCTTAATTCATCTATGATGTTTGCAATGGACTTAAGTAGGATTGGAGATAATAAAACTGCTGCAAAAATGATATCTTCAACACTTAGTTTAATACGCACTCATCTTGATAGTACTACCATTGCAGGTGTTCAACAATATATTAATCAATACGAAGCACTATCCAACTACAATCCTTATAAAATCACATTTGAAAATCCGTCAGGAACTGTTCCTTTTGAAGTTGTACCTGTTGGTCCTCAAAAGAATAATTCTGTATTAATGCATCTCAGAAACACATCTATTAATGGTGTTGAAGCTGATGTTACTTTTGATACAGGAGCTGGGGTAAATATTATTTCGGATTCTTTAGCTCTTAAATATAAATTAATTCCACTTGATGCATCAACTACTGTTGGTGGAGTTGATATTCAAAATGGAAGCTATGCCATAGCAAAGGAATTAAAAATTGGAGATATTATTGTTAGAGATGTACCATTTTATGTCATAAATATAACAACCAATAATGAAGAGGCGGATAAATACATTGATTGCTTCAGTATTGTTGTCGGTAGCGAACTGATGTTGCAACTCAAAGACCTAACCATTGATTTTGTTAATAATAAAATCACCGTACCTTCAATTGCACCAACAAGAAGCCTAACATCACCCAATATGTGTTTTTCATCGAGTATGAATTTGTTAGGGAAAGGCACGGTACATGGAAGTCAAATGTTAATGAACATCGATACTGGAGATGCTTCTTATGGATCATTAGGTAATCAATTTTTTGAGAATAACAAAGAATATATCACCACTCATTGTAAATTAGATACTATTCGAGAAGCAGGAATTGGTGGAGTAAATATATCGGAATGCTATCGCGTTCCTAACATACCTATTGAATTAGGAAATAATCAAATAATAGCATCTGAAATAGTTGTTGTTTTGCAAGACAATATGGGTGGTACGTTTGGATACGAATGTAATTTAGGGTTAAAATCATTAATGCTTCTTAGAAAAATTCGTTTCAATATGGTAGATTTTGTATTAACTACATTTAATCAGGAATAATAGAGCCATGAAAAGGATTCTTGCATGGTTGTTTGTTATTACGTCTATGCTCATTATGGCCTCTTGTGAGTTTGAAGAAGTTGATCTTGGTTTTCCCAAAAGTATAACATTCACGAGTAATGGCGGTGAAAAAATTATAACTGGTGATGAATCTTTTGGTTTTGCAGAAATTCAGGACTACAAAGGTTATCATGGTTCAGTTGAAGGGGGTGAAGATGGTAAACTTTATAATGTGTATGATTGGCTGAGGGTGGAATATGTTGAATTGAAAAATGATGTTTTGAAAGTATATGCAGCACCAAATACAACAGGCAAGGATCGGACTTTGTATATAGAGGTCTATTCTGGGTCAGAATACGATGTGATAAAAGTTAAACAGGAGAAATAACAAGAGGGTAGCTCGAAGTTTTTTAACCGATTCACCAGTGAGAGAAATACCGAATATTACATTCTTCTGAGCTGGTAATTAAAGCGAGCCGCCAGCAGTTATTACTGGATGCTGACGGGGTATGTTATTTAGTCTCTTTTTCCTGGCAATTTATCAATGAAGGCCTCCTTTACCATAGCATAAGCTCGCTGAGGGTCAAACTTATCAGCACCGGCACGAAGGAGTATATCTGTGTCATCAAGAAATTCGGGATCTTGAAGTTTCAGCTCCATATTTTGCACAAATTGCTTATAGGTCGGTGCTTTCTCTACCACGAAATCCATATAC
>JAZSDX010000049.1:0-48087 GCA_045531405.1 Muribaculaceae bacterium
CATGTTGCTCATTTATAGTTGTAAATGCGCAAGAAGATGAGTCGGTGTCTCCTGTAAATCAGGTAGATACTATATCGGGAAAAATAAAAAATGGAAAGGAATCCTTAGGACCTTATGCTTGGACGATAATAGAACCTTTAGAGATCAATTTGCCGAAGGTGGTGAAGATGTGGGCTATCTTATCAGAAAAGTGATTAGAGGTCAAAAAGTAGAAATAGAACCATCAAAATATACTATAGAGTATCTTGATCAAAATGCAAAATTGATATATTATTAGATAGGTATAAAAATTATAATATGAAGAAAATACTATTTTTGATATTTATTTTATTGGGAACAATAAATGCGTTTGCCGAAAATCCTCTTAGACTTAAATCAGGGACTCTCTTGCCGTTAAAGTCAAAAGGAGGAGAAATATGTTGTATATTTGATTTTAGTAAAACGAGGGCAAATAGAAAACCCCTTGAACAATATATTGTTGAAGATATGAATAGCGACATGGAAACATTTCGTCGTTATAAACCTGAAATGCTTCAATGGTTTTGTGAAAAATGGGATGAAGAAATCGAAGATGGACCTCATGCAATAAGTGAAGGGAATGCTAAATTTAGATTGAATGTAGTAGTTAGAACAATGCAATTAGGCACAAAACATGGGTGGGGTGGCGCTTCGATAAGTGGTTATGCCGAGTTTTATAATCAAAATGAGACAGACCCATTTGCCGTGGTTGAAATATTGAAAATGCATGGTACTCAATTTGGGGGAGCTGTTTCGGGTTACGTTGGAGCAAAACAAGTATTTAACGATTTAGCCGAGTATTTATGTGATTTAATTTATCATTCTAAATAATAACAGATTTATTAACAATTAAAACTAAAGATTTATGAAAAAAATTTTTGCTATTTTGGTGGCAGTATGTTGCATTTCAACAGCTTCTGCTGTGTCTTACAAAGGATATGTTGATACCTATGTTGGTTATGCTGCACCTTCAGAAGGGGATGGTGGAGTGAATTATGGTTTGAGTACTTCTCATGGGATTCAAATTATCGACGGATTGTTTGCTGGGATGGGTGTTGATTTATCTGTAGCAACTTTCTCAAAAGACGTAGAAGTTGGAAGTGGTAGATATGCAACCAATACAACAGAGGTAGATGCTAAGTTTTTAGGCGCTGGATTTGCAGAATGCCGATATAATTTTTTACGTAAAAAACGGATATCTCCATTTGTTGGAACAAGAATAGGTGGTGGCTATAATGGATATGCCGAAGAACCTGCATTTTATTTTAACCCTTCAGTTGGATGTACATTTAATTTTACAAAGAAATTTGGTCTTGATGTAGGTCTTGGTTATACTCTGTATAACTCAACACGTTATACAGAGGATGATGAGGCTGAATCTTTTGCAGTAAATTGTGTTACATTAAAAGTAGGTATTCATTTTTAGTAATATAGAATAGGAATCCAAAATTTTAGAAAATTATGAAAAAATATTTCTTACTATTAGTAATGGCATTTGTTTCATTAGTAGCTTTTGCTGATGCAGAAGTGAAAAGTGGAAGTCTCAAAGAACTAAAAGATTCAGAAATTAGAATTTTGGTAACTTGGGATTATTCAAAAATGCTTATCGAAGACAAGAGTGTTGATGAATTTTTGAAAGAGAAGGGTGCCGATTGGCAAAAGGACTATCCTCGTGAAGTTGCAGCATCTGAAGCAACATTTGATGTATTCTTTAATAAAAAGAATAAAAAATATGCACTAATTACCGATGATGAAGAGGCCGCTCATTATGAAATGATAATTCATGTTGATGAGTTCCATTATGGATCAACTGCAGCTGCTGTAATGTTTGGCGGTTTTTCTCGTGGGGCACATATTAAAGGACATGTTGATATTGTGAAATTATCTGATAAATCAACAATAGCAACAATAACATTTGATTGTTCAGGTTCGGCAGCATTGGGAAATGAAGCACGTAGAACATTTGCATATCAAGATTTGGCAAAAGATTTAGCAAAAAGAATAGGAAAAGCTAAATAAATTTATACGAAGGTGTGTCAATATTTTTTTGACACACCTTCGTATTGTTTTTACATAGAATAAACAATTAAGGGAGTATGAAACGATTGATATTTTTATTGGTTATATTGGGCATGACATTTGGTAATGTTTATGCAATACGTCTTGAATCGGGGTCTCTTATTGAATTAGCAGAAGCGCGAGTCGCAAAATTTGAAGTTGATTATTCAGAAGCAGTAATTCATAGGATGAGTGAAGACGAGTTTGCTCAATATGAATTAGATTGGGATAATGATCAATATCAAATTATCGCAAAATTTTTAGGTAATCTAAATGACAGAACAGGCGATTATTTGATGGTGGCCAAAGGAAAAGAAACTCCATTGACATTGCGTTGGGTTGTATTGTGGATAAGTACAAAGGGAGATATAAAAGGAGAGTTACATCTTGTTGCCGAAGATGGTAAAATATTGGCAAAAATAGTAGAATTAAACGGAGAAGGCGGATCAATAGGGAGTAAACTAAATTTAATAAAAGATGGCGCCGAAGATTCAGGAAAACGAGCTGGTAGTTTCTTGAAACGAGAACTTAAAAAAGCATTAAAGAATAAAGAAAAAAATAGGTAATAATGAATTTATCACCAGACCTTCAAAAGAAATATACAAAAGATAATCTTTCAGCTCGCGAGGCTCAACGATTGGCCGAATTTATAGCATGGGGACCTGTGGTGTTTCAAGCTTCTCGGTTGATGGTTAAATTTGGGATTTTGGATATGATTCGAGATTCTAAGGAGGGCATGACTCGTAAAGAAATAGTACAAAGTACAAAGTTATCGGATTATGCAGTAAAATGTTTGTTGGAGGCATCGTTATGTATCGGTACGGTTATTGTAAATCCCGAAACAGAGAGATATACTATATCAAAAACCGGATGGTTTTTGCTGAACGATCCAGCCACAAGAGTAAATATTGATTTTAACCATGATGTAAATTATATAGGATGGTTTAAATTGGAAGAATCATTAAAAAATGGAAAGCCTGAGGGGTTAAAACATTTTGGAAGTTGGTCTACAGTTTATGAAGGTTTGTCGAGCTTGCCATCTCAGGTACAAAAGAGTTGGTTTGGCTTTGATCATTTTTATAGCGATTCGTCATTTTCCGAAGCATTGGATATCGTATTTAAGAAACATCACACAAAAAGTTTGTATGATGTCGGGGGGAATACTGGAAAATGGGCGTTGAAATGTGTAGAATATAGTAATGACGTTGAAGTTACGATTCTGGATTTACCTCAACAAATAGGGCTAATGAAAGAAAACGTCAAAGATAAACCTGGATTTGAACGCATTAAAGGTCATGGAATAAATTTGTTAGATAAAAAGGCATTATTCCCAGTCAGAGATAATGGACTTGATGCAATATGGATGAGTCAGTTTCTTGATTGCTTCTCAATGGAAGAAATTGTGGGAATCCTTACTCGAGCAAAGTCGGCAATGACAACAGATACGCGATTGTTTATAATGGAAACATTATGGGACAGACAAAGATTTGAACCTGCCGCATTTTGTTTAACGATGACAAGCTTATATTTTACGGCTATCGCAAATGGTAATAGTAAAATGTATAATACTGAAGATATGCAATATTGTATAGAAAGCGCAGGCCTTGAAATTGAACAAATATATGATGGATTAGGGCAGGGGCACAGTATTATAGTGTGTAAATTAAAATAGGTTTTAATAAAATAAATTACATTATGACATTACAAGAGATTGAAGAAAAAGTAAAAGAGTTCATGATTGAAGATCTTGAGATTGATGAAGATTGCATTGTTCCAGATGCACTATTGAAAGATGATATGGGAATAGATAGTCTGGACTATGTTGATATCGTGGTTATTGTTGAACGCATATTTGGGTTCAAAATTAAACCAGAGGAAATGACAGATGTAAAAACATTTGCTCATTTTTGTGAATACATTAATAGAAAATTAAATTAATTCTCTATATGGCAGAACGCAAATGGGCAGGAACAACGTTTGGAAATGATTGGATGCATAAATGGTTGATTCGTATGCTGAAAATTATTGATTTGCGAGTGTTGTATGTCTTCGTGGCGCTGTTTATTATCCCCATTTGTGTGTTATTTAATCGTAGTGGAATAACTACATATCGATATTTTCGGAAAAGAGTAGGATATAATTGTATAAAATCGGCATGGAGCACATATGTAAATCATGTCTTGTTTTCTCAAGTTGTGATTGATAAATTTGCAATGTATTCTGGTCGAAAATTTGACGTAGAGATAGAAGGCTATGAGCATTTTTTGGAATTGGCAAATAAAACGGACGGATTTATACAATTAAGTTCTCATATTGGCAATTATGAAATAGCAGGTTATTCTTTAGTGGCAGAAACAAAGCGCTTTAATGCTTTGGTGTATTTTGGCGAGAAACTGTCGGTGATGGAAAATCGAAAAAAAATGTTTGAATCAACCAATATAAACATGATTGCTGTGCGCCCAGATTTAGGACATTTATTTGAAATAGATAAGGTTTTAAACGATGGAGAAATTGTGAGCATGCCGGCTGATCGTATATTTGGGTCGCAAAAACAGTTATCAATACCATTTATGAATGGTGTTGCTGTTTTTCCTGCGGGACCATTTAGTGTTGCAACATTAAGAGGTTTGAAGGTAATCGCTGTAAATGTAATGAAAGTAGGGTGTAAAAAATATAAGATATATGTTACCCCATTAGATTATGACATTGAGGCAAAACGAAGTGTTCAAATTGAATCATTGTCGGTGGCTTATGTTAAAGAGTTGGAGCGAATATTGTCTATTTATCCATCTCAATGGTATAATTATTTTGATATATGGAAGATTTAACGATAGATTATAAATGTCCTCCTGATGAGTTTGTTCAGAATATTGATGTGCATTCGTTATTGCCTCAACAAGAGCCATTTGTAATGATTGGCAAGCTGTTATATTTTGACATGGAAACCACGGTGTCAAGTACAAAAATCGAATTAGATAATATTTTTGTAGAGAATGATCGATTTATGTCAACCGGCTTGATGGAGAATATCGCTCAAACTTGTGCAGCTCGCATAGGATATATTAATAAATATATCAATAAAAAGGGGATTCAAATAGGATTGATAGGCGCAATTCGTAACTATGAAGTAGTTTATGAGCTCAAAGTGGGCTCTACGATTGTAACAACAATAAAAGTGAAAGAAGAAGTCTTTGGTATGATATTGGCCGAGGCCGTAGTTGAATGTGAAGGAATAAAAATTGCTGAGGTCGAAATGAAAATCGCTGTTACTGAAGAGGAGGTCAACTAATGGAACTCAAAATAGAAAAAGATATAGAAATAAGATTTAGTGAGGTAGATTCAATGGGTGTTGTGTGGCATGGATCATATCCTTTATATCTTGAAGATGCTCGAGAAGCATTTGGTCATAAATATGGATTAACATATGCCAATTATGTTAAAAACGGATGTTACGCTCCAATCATTGATATGAAAATTCAATATAAACAACCGTTACGACACGATTCAAAGGCAAAAATCGTTGCCAGATACATTCCGGTAGATGCCGCCAAGATTATTTTTGAGTATGAAATTAGAGATAGAAATAGTGACGCGTTGTTTTGTGTAGGGAAAACGATACAGGTATTTATGGACTTAGATTATCAGTTGGTTTGGCAAAATCCCGATTGGTTTATCGCGTGGAAAAATAAATGGCTACAATAATTTCACATAATGTAATATCTCCATTAGGACTTTCTAGTTGCGAAAATTTTAATGCAATACTAGAAGGTAAGTCTTCGATAGACACATACGAAGGGAAGATAGATTCACGTCAATATTCTGCGTCGCTTTTTTCTGAAGAAACAAAGCGAATGCTGAAAGTTGAGGGATATTCTACGTATGAATCATTGATAATAAATTCAATAAAACAATCATTATCTGAGATAAAAATAGATTTAACATCTCAAGATGTAGCACTGATATTGAGTACGACAAAGGGTAATATTGAACAGTTGGAATGTGGAGTAGATGAATATGCAACTCCGGCGGTTTCAGCACAACGTATAGCGTCCTTTTTCGGGATAAAGACAATGCCAATTACGGTTTGTAATGCTTGTATTTCAGGGGTTTCTGCAATGGTACTTGCGCAAAGACTATTAGATGGGGATTCATATAAAGCTGTAATTGTATGTGGGTGTGATGTGCAAACTAATTTTATAATATCCGGTTTTCAATCATTAAATGCAGTATCGAGTGATTCTTGTCGCCCGTTTGATATAGAGCGAATAGGATTAAGTGTGGGAGAAGCTGTAGCCTCTATGGTTATAGTGAAAGAAACAATTAAAGGCAAATGGCAAATATCAAAAGGATATATTAGAAATGATGCATATCATAATACGACTCCGTCTCCTATAGGGGAAGGTTGTTATTTGGCATTGAGAAAAGTAAGTGAAAATCTTGAAAATATTGCATTTGTAAATGCACATGGAACGGCGACGATGTTTAATGACCAAATGGAGTCAAAAGCGATATCTCGGGCTGGATTATCGCAAATTCCGTTAAATGCACTAAAGGGATATTTTGGTCACACAATGGGCGCTGCCGGAATTTTAGAAACAATAATGTCTATGTGTGCGATAGAATCGGGTGTTGTAATTGGAACAAACGGGTTTTCTGAAATTGGAGTGTCGGGAAAAATAAACGTCGTGTCGGAAAATATACCTACTTCAAAGAAATCTTTTGTAAAAATAATATCAGGATTTGGAGGCTGTAATGGCGCAATTCGGCTGACACGAGATGAAGATGTGGCAGAATTGCCGATAGGTGATATGTTATATACAAAAGGTCCAACTATAAAAATTACACCGCAAAATGCGTTTATAGGAAATAATAAGATTGCGACGACTGAATCGGGGAAGGGCATATTAAAAGAGTTATATAAAAATCATATTGGGAATTATCCCAAGTTTTATAAAATGGATTTATTGAGCCAATTGGGTTTTATTGCAACCGAATTATTGATAAATTCAGAAGAAACGCTTTTAAAATCTATAAGTGGAGAAAATTGTGCAATTGTATTGTTTAATAGTTCTTCCTCAATTTTAACCGATAAAGAATATTTAAAAACCATATCCGACAAAGATGATTATTTCCCAAGTCCGGCATTATTTGTGTACACGTTGCCAAATATTGTGTTAAGCGAAATTGCTACAAAAAATACAATAAAAGGAGAAACCGCATTATATATCATTTCACGAAAAGATGATAAGGTTATAAATGAAATAATAAAATCTACATTTGTAGATTCTGATATCGAAATAATTATTTCGGGATGGATTGATTGTTTTAGTGAAACCGATTTTAGCGCAGAAATATCAATTTTACAAAGAAACTAATAAACTTTAATAATAAATAGTAATGAAAAATTTAATAAACGATTTAAAAGAGCAAATTATTGAGGCTTTGAATTTAGAAGAATTGCAAGTTGAAGATATCAATGAGAATGACCCAATCTTTGGGGATAATGGTTTGGGCTTGGACTCAATAGATGCATTAGAACTAATTGTATTATTGGAAAAAAAATATGGTATTAGATTTGCTGATCCATCAGAAGCAAAGCAAGTATTCAAAAGTATCGCTACAATAGCTGAATATGTTTCAGTAAATAGAAAGAAATAAAACAAAATATGGCATCTTCGATTGCAATCACCGGAAGTGGAATCATCTCGGCAATAGGATATAATAAAGAATCGGTTTTAGATTCGTTGCAGAATAAACAAACAGGAATTGGCTCAATGAAATATTTAGAGTCGATTCATAATCATCTGCCGGTAGGAGAAGTGAAATTTTCAAACAGTGAGTTAAAGCAATTGTTGGGAATAGATGAATCGAAGATAATAAGTAGAAATGTATTATTAGGCGCATTAGCGACAAAAGAGGCCTTATTAGAAGCAAATCATAAAGATTTGAATTCTAAGAAAGTTGTTTTCATCTCCGGGACAACTGTAGGAGGAATGGATGTGACGGAAGCTCTTTTTGAGGATATGTTATGCGACGATAAATATCTGCCTTATTTATTGACTCATGATTGTGGAAGCTCTTCTCACGAAATTGTAAAAATGTGTGGTTTAGCAGCCGAAGTATGTACAATATCTACGGCTTGTTCGTCTGCGCTAAATGCAATAATGGTAGGCTCTGAAATATTAAAGCGAGGCGAGGCCGATGTGGTAATCGCTGGTGGTTGTGAGTCATTGTCAAAATTTCATTTTAATGGGTTTAATACATTGATGATTTTAGATTCCAATAATTGCCGTCCGTTTGATAATCAAAGAGCCGGAATTAACTTGGGCGAAGGTGCTGCATATGTTGTTTTGGAGCGAGTGGAAGATGCAATAGAACGTATGGCTTCTATACAAGTCTTTGTGTCGGGATATGCAAATCGATGTGACGCTTTTCATCAAACAGCAACGTCAGAGACTGGTGAAGGCGCATATTTGGCCATGGTTGAGGCATTAAAAAATGCAGAATTACAACCAACAGATATCTCATATATAAACGCTCATGGGACCGGTACGGGAAATAATGATAGAAGTGAAAGTGTTGCATTACAACGTGTTTTTGGCGATTCTATGCCAAGGCTATCAAGCACTAAGGGATTTACCGGACATACGACTTCGGCATCTGGATCAATAGAGACAATAATTTGCATGCTTGCAATGAAAAATAAATTCATTCCGGCTAATTATGGTTGGAAGAATGCAATGGATAATGGCGTTTGTCCATCAATGGGAGAAAATGATGTTGAATTAAAGCATATATTGTGTAATTCTTTTGGTTTTGGAGGGAATTGTTCTTCATTGATAATCAGTGAAAAAGAAACAAACGCGAATGTCAAGTGTGAAAAACGAAAATGGCAGGTAGTTGCAGAGGTTGAAATAAATTCAGAATCAGATTTATCCGAAATTAAAGAATTCGTGTCTCCGATGGAGGCAAGGCGAATGGGAAAGTTGTTGAAAACTGCAACATTGGCTTCACAAAAAGCTCTAAAATTAGCGGGAATTAAGAGCCCTGATGCGATAGTGTCGGCAACTTCCTTGGGAATGCTTGAAACAAGTGAAAAATTCCTGAATGCGATGATAACAATAGGGGAAGAGGGGTTAAGCCCAACCTTATTTATGCAGAGTACGCACAATACAATTGGAAGTTCAATAGCAATACGAAACAAATCGAATGGTTATAATATAACATATACCCAAGGCGCACAATCAATGGATTGGGCAATGCGAGATGCTATAAGGTTGATAGAAGATGGACATGCTGATTCGGTTTTGGTGGGGTGTTATGATGAAACATCACCAATATATGCTGACTTTCTACATCGTTTAGATGGTCGGGAAAGTGAAATTGTGTATTCAAAATGCATAGTATTAACAGTTGCTTGATGATATGCCTAAATTAATTTTGTTAGCAATAGTTCAAAGTGCATTATTAGCCGGAGGTCAAGTGTTATTGAAGTTCGGTCTAAATAAAATGGAACCCTTTGGGTGGAATTGGCAATTTTGGCAATCCGCATTAATAAATTGGCAATTTGCAATGAGTGGAATCTGTTTTGGGTGTGGAAGTATTCTATGGATGTATATCATAAAAAACTATCCATTAAGCACTTCATATCCAATGGTTTCGTTGAGCTATGTGTTTGGAATGTTTTCGGCTATTATTTTTTTTAACGAAAGCGTAGATTTAATAAAATGGATTGGCGTATTTTTAATCATCACCGGATGTTGTATAATTGCAAAATAAAAAATATGTTTATGAAAAAAATATTGATATCACTAATATTATTAATCCCATTTGCTATTAATGCACAAAATGCACAGAGTGAAATTATCGCAAAAATCAATGCTACAGTGTCAAAAATATCAACAATGAAGTGTGATTTTGTGCAAACTAAGCATCTTAAAATGCTAAATAATAAAATGACCTCAAATGGGGTTATGTTATATAAACAAAGCGATAAATTACGATGGGAGTATAAATCGCCTTATTCATACACATTTGTACTTAATGGCTCTAAGGTTTATTTGACCAAAGGGGATCGAAAAGATGTCATAGATATAAAACAAAATAAAATATTTAAGGAGATTGCTCAGATAATGATGAATAGTGTGACTGGTCGATGTCTGACTGATACAGGTGTATTCAATGTTCAAATCAAAGAAACAAGTACGCATTGGATTGCAACACTATATCCTCAAAAGAAAACAATGAAACAAATGTTTACAAAAATAATAATAAATTTCAAAAAACAAAATGCATTGATTAATTCGGTAGAGATGCATGAAAAGAATGGTGATTTTACAATAATAGAACTTCAAAATGTAGAACTAAATAAATCGATTAATGACAATGCATTTGTTAATTAAAAATTTTGTAAAAATAGCTATATTATCGTCCATGTTTATGAATAGTTGGATGATAAATGCTCAAGAATTGACATTCCCAAATGATTCAATTAATAGAGTGTGCTATACGATGCAAATAGATATTAATAAAGCATATGTGAGTGGTGTTTTGATTCTTGTAAAAGATGGGAATATAATAAAATCAAGTATGATAAATGAATTTGGATTATCAATGATGGATTTTATATATAATTTACAAAAAGACAAGGTCGAACTGAAGTATGTGACAAAAGCTCTTAATAAATGGTATATTAAACGTCTCTTAAAGAAAGATCTGAAAGAGATAATGCACATTATGCAAACAGGTGGAACAGAGTATGATAATTCAAAAAGAAAATTAAAGTATTATTTCAACTTATTAGTTCAATAGTAAACATGTCGCAACAAAATGACAAAAATATAATATGAAATTACAAGATAATTTATTCAAAATATTAGATAAAACATGTCATAATGATGCAACAATTTATAAGGTTTTGTTGCTCCCCAATGCAGAGATATATAAAGCTCATTTCCCAAATAAACCAATAACCCCGGGGGTGTGTATAGTTCAGATTATAATTGAATTATTAAGCAATTATCTTCAGCAAGAACATCGGTTATGTGGAGCTAAGAACATTAAGTTCCTTCAAGTAATAGACCCATTGAAAACACAAACGATAAATGTCGAATTGAAAAAGATTGTCAATATTGATGATAGTCATATAACATTTCAAGCATTAGTTTCTAATGAAGAAGTAGTATTTACAAAGGTTTCGTTAAAATGTAAGAAATGAAATCAGAAGACTTGGATATACAGCACAAATTAATGAAAGACCGAGGCATTTGTGTAATTATTCCTACATATAATAATATGGGAACTATTGCCGATGTTGTAATGCGTGCAAAACAACAATGTCAAGATGTTATAGTCGTATGTGATGGCTGTACAGATGGGACATTGAAAATTGTACAAGAAATAGATGATATAGTATTGGTTTGTCATAGAAAAAATAAAGGGAAAGGTAGTGCATTAAAAAGTGGCTTTAGAAAGGCTCTTGAATTAGGCTTTTCATATGCGATTACACTTGATGCTGATGGTCAACATTTTCCAGAAGATATCCCTTTTTTGGTTGATGCAAATGTTTTGAATCCAGGAGCTATAATTGTTGGCGAAAGGAAAAATCTAGACAAAGTAGAGCGTTCGGCCGGGAGTAAATTTGCAAATAAATTTAGTAATTTTTGGTTCTTTGTTCAGACGGGTTGTAGATTAAAAGATACACAAACTGGCTATCGATTATATCCATTGAAAAAGATGGTGGGATTGAGATTTCTAACATCCCGATATGAAGCGGAGTTAGAACTGCTAGTATTTGCTGTATGGCATGGTGTGGATATTGTTTCAATTCCAGTAAATGTATATTATCCAACTAAAGAGGAGCGAGTCTCTTATTTTCGTCCGGCAATGGACTTTACGCGTATTTCAATATTGAATACGATATTGTGTTGCTTGGTTATTATATATGCAATTCCTTTGGCTATTTTTCGAAAAGTAAGACAGGTCGCCGTGACAATATATGGAGTGTCGTTCTTTATGATAATGTCGTTCTTTGTATTGACTCCTATGACTATGATATATACTATGATATATACTATGATAGGAGGTCTTACAGAACGAAAAAGAAAACATATTAGGTTATTGCTACATTGGTTCGCTCGTTTTATAATGGTTTGGCATGGAATCCCAAGGGTTGGTTTTAGATGTAACAATCCAACAAATGAAACATTCAGAAATCCGGCAATTATTATATGTAATCATCAAAGCCATTTAGATTTAATGATTTTGTTGTCCCAGATGGATAATATTGTTTTTATGACAAATAACTGGGTCTGGAATAGCCCTTTATTTGGATATGTGATACGCAAGGCAGGTTATATATTGTCAAGTAGTGGAGTGGAAAATGTTGAAGAACAAGTAAAGTATCAGATAGAACAAGGTGTAAATGTTGCGATATTCCCGGAAGGAACACGCTCTAAAGATTGTTCAATAAAACGATTTCATTCAGGTGCATTTTATTTGGCGTCATCAATTGGAGTAGATATTATACCATTGGTTATATATGGAGCAGGGAAAGTGCTGCCTAAAAAAGGGAAATTGTTGCGAAAGTGGAAGATTGAATTATATGTGGGATCACGAATATTGAATAAAGAATTAAAAATGAAATCAACGACGATGAGAGAAGTCGCTTCACATATGAGAAAGTATTATAAAGAAAGATATTCTGAAATTAAAAATAGAGTAGAGCAGAATGTATAAGAATATCATAATAATAGGAGGTGGTATTGGTGGATTATTGGCAGGAGCCTTATTGTCAAAGGAGGGGCAAAGGGTAACAGTCGTAGAAAAAAATGCCACAATAGGTGGTGGATTGCAGAGCTATCAACGTTTTGGGGTGACGTTTGATACTGGGATGCATGTTGTTGGAGGGATGCATTCCAATGGCAATTTATATTCAATATGCCGATATTTGGGGATATTAGGAAAAATAAAAATCATGGACGTTGATAATGATTGTACCGATAGAGTATATGTCGCATCTGAAGATAAACACTATGACATTGCGAAAGGTATAGAAGGATTTATAAATTCATTATCTGCTTATTTCCCTCATCAACGAAACGAATTAAGAAATTATGTCAATGCAATGATTGCTTTGACTCAAGAAATGGACTTATTCTATTTGCGAGTTCCTAAGCATCGTATGTATATCCAAAATGATGATTTCGTAATGTCGGCAGATGAATTTATTGCAAAATATATATCTGATATTAGATTAAGAGAAATTCTTTCGTTTCAAAGTATATTATATGCAGGAGAGAAAGGTGTAACTCCAGCATATATTCATGCAGTAATATCAATATTGTATATAGAGGGACCTTCTCGATTTGTTGGAGGTAGTGCCCATTTTGCTGAAGCATTGGGCGATATTATAAGAGAGGCGGGAGGTGAAATAATGACAAATTCCGAAGTCGTGAAGGTGAATGTGGAAAGTAAAACAATCGTACAGTGTGTTACTTCTGCCGGACAAGTATTAAAAGGCGATATTTATATTTCGACAATTCATCCAAGCAGTTTTCTTAAATTAATTGATGATGGTCGTGTTTTTACAAAAGCATTTAAGAATCGAGTTGAATCAATCCCAAATACATATTCAGCATTAATTCTTAATATAAAGTTAAAACCAAATAGTTTTGTTTTTTTTAATCATATTGGACACTATTATAATTCCTATGATGATATGTGGGATATTAAACGAGATGAAGATCGGTGGCCCAACAAATTATTATATATGACACTGCCGGTTGAAAATCAATCAAGATTTGCAACTACTATGAATATAATTGCCCCAATGGAATGGCGAGAAGTTTCTCGGTGGGAAAATACCACAGTTGGTCATAGAGGGGATGATTATATAAAGTGGAAAGAATGCTATGCAGCAAAAGTAATTGCTCAAATGGAGCGAGTCTATCCAAATTTGAGAAATTGTATTGAGAATATAGATATTTCATCGCCATTAACAATACGAGATTATTATGGCGTAAAGCATGGGGCTTTGTATGGATATAAAAAAGATTGTTCGAATTTAATTTATTCAAGAATTCCGGTTAAGACAAAACTCTCTAACTTATTTTTTACAGGACAGAATCATAATCTGCATGGTTTGTGTGGTGTGTCACTCACTGCTATCGAAACATGTAATATGGTTTTGGAATCAAATTGTTTACTTGAAAAAATTAAAGAAAAAACATGTAGCAATGAATAACATGCGTTTGATAGCTGTCATATTGTTGTGTTTAGTAGCATTGAATTGTCAAAGCCAAAATTTAATTCAATTATTAAATGGGGAAGAGATAAACGCACAACAAATAATAAGTATGCGAGGTGATTTGATTGTCTATAAGACAGGAGGGACTGTATTTGATATAAATAAATCAGAAGTAGAATACGTGTTGCACGCAGAATTAGGAGAAATAAAAATAAATATTGATTGTGAAAATGAAGATACTGTAAATGTTGAGAATTATACAGGTTTTTTATTGGACAAGGGAAATAATGTATATATTCCAGTAAATTCACCTAATGAATATGAGCGAAGTGGAGCAGATGTACTAAAACGATTAATAAAACAAAATGGCTTTTGGAATATTGTAAATCAATTGAGGGCTGCTCATTTTGTGTTGGAGTATAAAGTGTCGTTGACAGGTTTGGATAGAAGTTATCTGATTATTAAAAATAGAAGTGGTTGTGTCCTATATAATACGTTAAAACCTGTTTGTTTAAGAAAATCAAAAGAAGGATCGCTTCCAACAAATGAGGATATAGACAGAAATAGGCATGTGTCAAAACAGTTGTATGAGAAGGAGCTACGTCCAATATTTGATGACAAAAATAATGATAGTTCTATACTTATGCAAAAAATGAAAATCTTTGAAGTTAAGAAATGAAGAAAATTCAAGGCATAATATTATGTTTAAGCTTAATTTTGTTCTCATCAATTGTGAGGGCGGAAAATTATATTAATATATGGGATAATACTTCTTGTGATGAAGTTGTGACATTAACTCCATATATTGCAAATGGAGAGGATAATATCGCAGTTATTGTTTGTCCTGGGGGTAGCTATTTTTGGTTGGATAAAGAAACTGAAGGACATGAGGTTGCAAGGTGGTTGAATCGGCATAGGATCTCTGCTTTTGTATTAGAATATCGCACAGCCGGAGTCCCAGCATTTATCACTCATTATCGAACCGGTTCTAAAGGGAATAAACACCCTCATATGATTCAGGATTTGCAACGTTCAATTCAGTTGGTGCGTGAAAATTCAAAAAAATATAATATTAATCCCAATAAGCTTGGCGTAATGGGATTTTCGGCAGGAGGGCACTTGGTGCTGAGTAGTGGTGTGTTTTATATGACAAATTTTTTAAGCGTGCACGATATTTATCCATCGGTATCATTACGCCCAGATTTTGTTGTGCCCATTTATCCTGTGGTAACATTCAAAGATGATTGTATGCACAAGCGTTCTCGTAGAGGGTTAATGGGGGATGCTAAAATAAAACAAGAGATGTGTGATTCGTTATCGATAGAAAAAAAGGTTCACTCGTCGATGCCTCCTGTATTTTTGGTTAATTGTAAAGATGATCCAATTGTCAAATATAAAAATTCGGTATTACTTGACTCGGCATTGACCGAGTGTGGAGTCCCTCACGTATATCTTCAATATGAGACTGGTGGTCATGGTTTTGGCATGTCGGAAGAAAAAGGAACAGCCGAATGTCGTGTTTGGAAAAATAACTTTTTGAAGTGGGTAAAATCAATTTGCAGAGATGAATAAAATAATATTAAAGATATACGATTATTTGTCTGCTCATAGAATCGTAGGAGCATTGTCGTTTGTAATTATTACAGTTCTTCTTGTGTTTTCTTTTTTGAATCTTGGGTATAAAGAGGATATTTCAGATTTTTTACCATTAGATAAAGAGCGTCAAGAAGCATTAACCATATATCAAGATATTTCGGGAGCAAATAAGATATTTGCGTTATTTGAATGTCGGGATACTTCAGATGTTGATTATGACAAGATGGTGGAAGCGGTGGATATGTTTGTTGAATATATACAGCAAAAGGATTCCTTAGGTTATGTATGTGATTTGGTTTGCAATGTTGACGAATCGAAAATAACAGAAATAACCGATTTTATATATGACAATATCCCATATTTTTTGACACAGGAAGATTATGCGAGAATTGATAGTGCAATATCTCAACCCGAATTTGTGTCATCTCGATTGCAGCAAACAAAGCAACTATTAATGCTACCAACAGGAGGACTATTAACAAATAATATTCAACGCGATCCATTAAATCTATTCTCTCCGGTCGTTTCTTTGTTGGCTAAAAATAGTCCTGAAATTGCAATAGATACGTATGAAGGTTATATTTTAACACCTGATTCTAAGAAAATGGTGATAATGATGACTTCTCCATTTGGGAACAGTGAAACTGATATGAATTCAAAATTGGTGTCGCTGTTGAATGAGGCAAAAAAAATAACAATTGACAGTTATCCATCTATCTATATAAGAGTAACAGGAGGTCCGGTTATTGCGGTTGGGAATGCTACGCAAATAAAAATAGATAGTATTGTTTCGGTTATATTGGCAATTGTATTAATCTTAATATTGTTGTTTTATTGCTTTAGAAATGCTCGAAATATTTTATTAATTGTCGTTTCAATTGCGTGGGGATGGCTGTTTGCCATAGCCGGATTGGCATTGTTCCATGATAAAATTTCAATTATAGTTGTTGGTATATCAAGTGTAATATTAGGTATTGCAGTAAATTATCCACTTCATTTGATTTCTCATCTGTCGCATACGACAACTATTCGATCTGCATTAAAAGAAATAATAACACCTTTGTTGATTGGGAATGTTACAACAGTATGTGCTTTTTGTACTCTGATTCCGCTTGACTCAAACGCATTGAGTGATTTGGGCTTGTTTAGCGCGTTTTTGCTTATTGGAACGATTTTGTTTGTGATAATTTATCTTCCTCATATAGTAAAGAAAAGAAAATGCGACCACGACAAAGATATTGTGCAAAACGATATATTTGCTAAATTAAGTAATATATCAATAGATAATAACAAGTATGTGTTTATCGGTATCATTATCATTACTATAATTTGGGGCTATTTTAGCCGTAATACCTCATTTGATTCAAATATGAGTAATATTAATTATATGAATGAGGAACAACGTGAAAATATGGCATATTTTCAAACCTTAACTCAAGGAATTGATATTGATGAACAAAATATTTATGTAGTGTCAAGTGATACAACTCTTGATGGTGCTTTGTCGAAAAAAGATAAGGTTCAGACGGCTATTGAAAATGTTTTGGCAACAGATATTACATTGCATCATAAGAGTAGTTACAGGTTTGTTCCGTCAAAAGAAGAATTGCAGAGACGTTTGGCGAGTTGGAATGCGTTTGTAAAAAAGAATAGAGAGGCATTATTGGCTGAATTGGCAACCCAAATGTCGCAAGAAGGCTTTACAGATGGTTCGTTCGATGATTTTGCGTCAATTCTAAATAAAGAATATTCAACATCGTTGGATTTATCTATGTTAATGCCAATATTCTCATCAAATTTTAGTTGTGATAGTATAAATAAACGTTATAGTGTCGTTGATATAATCTCAGTTCCTCGATGCAAAACCGATAGTGTAGAGAATATTGTAAAAGAAATATGTCGCGACCAATATTGCTTTAATATTCAGGCGCTAAACAGTACGATGTCTAATAGCCTATCTGATAACTTTGGATATATTGGTTGGGCTTGTGGCTTGATTGTGTTTATATTTTTATGGATTTCATTTGGTCGATTGGAGATAGCCTTAATAGCCTTTTGCCCAATGGCTATAAGTTGGATTTGGATTCTCGGATTAATGGGGTTACTTGGAATTCAGTTTAATATCGTAAATATTATTCTTGCTACATTTATATTCGGTCAAGGAGATGATTATACTATCTTTATCACTGAAGGTTGCATGTATGAATATGCCTATCGAAAGAAAATGCTAAACTCATATCGTCGCTCGATTATTATATCGGCATTGATAATGTTTATTGGTATTGGGGCTCTTATATTTGCAAAACATCCTGCATTGAACTCTTTGGCTCAAGTTACAATTGTGGGAATGTTCTCGGTTGTTTTTACTTCATTTGTTATCCCTCCATTATTGTTTCAATGGATAATCATTCATAAAGGATCGTATCGCAAGCGACCAGTGAAATTCGCGACAATATTGAGAACGATTTATTGTGCAATCGTATGGTTGTCACAGTTGGCAATAGGGTATGTGATTGCTGCTATAATGTATATATTTGGCAGTAGAAGTTTGAAGTCCCGTACATGGTTTCATAAAATTGTATCTTGTTTACAGCGATTTGATCTAAATATAATACCAGGAGTGAAATTGTCTGTATATAATAAAAGTGGAGAAGATTTCAGAAAGCCAAGTATTATAGTATGTAATCATCAATCAATGTTAGATCCCGCATATTTATTGGCTTTGAATCACAAAATTCTCATTGTTGGAAATGAACGATCAAGTTTACATCCGGTGATGAATGGAATATATAAATGGCTGAATTTTTATACTGTAAAAGTTAATAATCATAGAGACTGGATTGATCATTGTTTTGAGCGAGATTTGGATGTGTTTAAGGAATATATCAAAGAGGGATACAGTATTGCGATATTTCCGGAAGCCGTGAGAAATCCAAAGTCTAGCATAGTAAGGTATCATAAAGGCCCATTTTATTTAGCAAAAGAGTTGGGAATTGATATATTGCCAATATTTATTCATGGATTGAATAATGTAATGCCTATTGGAAGTTTTGAAATGCAATCAGGTTCGGTGACAATGGTAATAGAAAAACGTATAACCTCCAATAGCGATGTTTGGGCAGATGATTATGCCCAAATAACAAAGAATGTACATAAATATTATGAAATAGAATATAATAATCTTTCTAAATCATTAGAGAAAACGGATTATTTTATTCCATTGGTAAAGGATAGGTATCTTTATAAAGGAACCGAAATTTATAATATTATAAGAACGCATATTAAAAATAATAATTACACGCAATTTATTGATGCAGAGCAAGAATGTGATAAAGTCGTAATAAAAGGATGTGGATATGGAGAATTTGCACTATTGTATTCATTGGTCCATCCCAAAATAGAAGTTTGGGCATATGAACGAGATCGCGAGAAACTTGAAATCGCGAGAAATAGCGCAGATGGGATTGTGAACAATTTAAGGATTACTAATGTTTTAACTGATGAAGTTTTGAAAAATGCTTGCGTAATTCAGTTAAATAAAAACGGAGAAATTGTTTCATGAAAAATAAATTGAAATATATTCTAATTTCCTTGATTTTTGTTTGTTCCAATGTTTTAGCCGACACATTGCCAATTATGTTTAGATACTATAATCCGTTAGCCGAGGATGTCGAGTTAAAAGGCTCAATGTTGCCAATGTCGAAAAAAATAACAACTCGGGTAGGAACATTTGGGAGGCAAGGTAAAAAAAAGATGAATTGCCATGATGATGGATGGTGGGTATATGAGATAGACTCACTTGCATCGGGATTATATACTTATAATTTTATTGTTGATGAAGAAATAACAATCATAGATTCGTTAAATCCCAATGTTATGAGGGAGGGAAATGATTTAATGAGTTTCTTTATTATTGGGGGAGGAATTGGGGATGATTATATGGAAAAAAAAGTCCCTCATGGAGAAGTAAAGTCGGTATGGTATCCATCTACATTAGGCGATTTTCAACAACGTCGAATGATGGTGTATTTCCCTAATGAGTATAATAAGAATAAAACAAAAAGATATCCCGTATTATATCTTCTTCATGGATCGGGTGGCGATGAGAATGCTTGGTGTGATTGTGGAAGATTATCCCAAATAATGGATAATTTAATAGCCCAGAAGCGTTGTGTGCCGATGATAGTTGTAATGCCCAATGGTATTGCAGATATGGCAGCCTCTCCTGGGGCAGATCCCAGTAATATGACACAAAAGTCGTCTTCGGTAAATGTTGAGTCTATGGTTGGAAGTGTTGAATCAGCATTTGTGAAAGATATTGTTACTTATATTGATTCAAAATATCGTACATTAAATAATAAAAATTATAGAGCTATCGCCGGATTATCTTTAGGTGGATTGCAAACTATATATATATCATTAAATAATCCTACAATATTTGATTATATAGGGCTATTTTCAGCGCAAACGACAAATGCGATGAATGAAGAAAATATTGTAGATATGCGAGAATTTTCTGATGATTGGGAAAATCTGACATCGGCATTGCCGTTCCTTAAAAAAGGTAAGTTCGGGCGTAAAATTTCTGAAATAACAAAGCCTGTAAAGAGAGGCTCCTTAGAAGTGTATGAAAACTTTGATGAGAAATTAGATGCACAATTTGCGACTCCTCCTAAGTTGTATTATATAACATTAGGGAAGGAAGATTTTGTAAAAAAAATTAATGACGATTTTAGAGCCAAGTTAGATAATAAAGGTTATCGGTATGTATATAAAGAAACAGAAGGAGGGCACACTTGGGATAATTGGCGAAAATATTTAGTGGATTTTTTGCCATTAATATTTAAATAATTAAAAACAAAATAAGATATAATTATGAGAGAAAGAATTAAACAATTATTGGAGACAGAATTGCCATTAGTTGATTTAGAGTCAGAGTTCCTTTTTAGTGAATTGGATTCGTTAGGAGTCACAACAATTTTGATGATACTTTCGGCTGAATATGATATAGAATTAGAAGCATCAGATGCGACTCCTAAGAACCTAAAATCTTTGGACAGCCTTGTTAATTTAGTTAATTCAAAGTTGCAAGAAAAAAGTAGTAATGAAACTATTTGAATATCTTAAAGATAATGCAAAACATTATCCCGATAAAATAGTCGCTGTTTGTGATAATGAAGAGATAACATATTCTCAATTATATGAGAAAGCATTGTTGAGAGCTGCAGACTATGTTTCTCGTGAAATCGTTGTTTTTCGGGCATCACAAACTATTGATTTTTTAATTACATACTTTGCGATACACATAGCTAATGCTATAGCAGTACCGTTAGAAAACGATGCTCCAGATAGTCGTTTTGATGAGATTAACGACTCTCTTAAACATGCTGTTATACCCGATGATGTTGCCGATATATTGTTTACAACTGGAACGACGGGGAAGTCTAAGGGTGTGATGATTAGTCATACTGCAATAGTTGCGACAGCTCAAAACCTTATCGAAGGGCAGGCATTCAGCAGTGAATTGTGCTTTATCATTAGCGGACCGCTTAACCACATCGGCAGTCTGTCAAAAGTATTTCCGACTATTATTCAAGGTGGAGCATTATATATACTGTCTGGGTTAAAAGGCTTTGATGCATTTTTTAATGCATTGGAATATCCATGCAAAAAAATGGCAACATTCATGGTCCCATCTGGATTGAGAATGTTAATTCGATTTGGCTCAAAGCAAATATCTCAGCATGTAAATAAAATTGAATTTATTGAGACCGGAGCAGCTCCAATGGCTCAAACCGACATGGAAGAATTGTGTAAGTTGTTGCCTAAGACACGATTGTATAATACATATGCATCTACTGAGTCGGGGGTAATATCAACTTATGATTATAGTGCCAATGCATGTGTGGCGGGTTGTTTGGGGCGACCAATGAGCCAATCTCAAATTATAATTACAGATGACGGGAATGTCGCATGCTCTGGAAATACTTTAATGTCGGGATATGTAGGCGATGAGCTGTTGACAAAATCGGTTATGAAAGATGGAATATTATATACCTCTGATAAAGGATATCTTGATGAACAAGGAATGTTGCACTTGCAAGGAAGAGACGGCGATGTGATTAATGTTGGTGGATATAAAGTCTCGCCGGTAGAAATTGAGGGTATAGTATTGTCAATGAGTGAAATTGACGATTGTATTTGTATTTCGCATCAACACCCGGTTTTAGGCACAATCGTAAAATTATTATATGTTTTAGCTCGAGGTTGCGAGGTTTCACATAGTGATATTGCTAAATACATAGGCTCAAAAGTGGAAAAATACAAAATCCCACAAGCCTATGAGCAAGTACATGCGATAAAGAGAACATATAATGGTAAGCTCAACCGCAAAGCATATCAATAAGTTGGAACAAAAATGGTTGCCTAAAAATCAAAAAACAAAAGAGAGTTGTTCTCTATGTGTTTTATACTATTAGTATATCGTTCTAAAACTTCAGAGAATAATGATAAATTTTCACAATCTTGCTCAATCCATGGATTCCACCCTTGTACTAATTGTTGCAAAATCCGATTAATCATATCACGTGCATATTGTCGCCTTGCTCGAACATTTTTAATGCGATTCACCTTAATTCTCTTTCTTCTCATTTTTGAAAAAAGAGGATCGTAAGCATAGAACTCAATGTACCACGCATTTTTGTTTTCTCGTAGTACAGGAATTGAGTATTGGATAATTGATGAAATTGGAGCAGAATTGAAATTGTTAAAATTCAATCCGCGTGGGAGACTGATTTTTGACATTTTTTTTGTTTGGCAAGCCTTGGCGACCTGTCAAACATTGGTCAAACTCGCAAAAATCATGTCCCGAATTTGTCCCGACTTGTTTAAAAACAAAACCCAACTCATTGATAAATCAACTTGTTGGGTGGTGTGGTCCCACTTGGGCTTGAACCAAGGACTCCCTGATTATGAGTCAGGTGCTCTAACCAACTGAGCTATGGGACCTGAATTTGCGAGATGTATCCTTTATCCTCTATGATGGAGTGGGCGTCATCGCATAATTCTAATATTTAAGCTTGATGGTTATTTCTAACCAAAAGCGAGTGCAAAGGTAAGGGTATTTATTTTATTTTGCAAGCAAAATTGTAATTTTTTTGAAGTAGGATTGCTTGATGTCTTTATTTTTCGGAATTTTTATGTGTGGCATACTTGTGTTAAAGAGGATTAACTATATTTTTGCGAAAAAATGATAAGATATTTTGTGTTGTATTTGAAAATATTATTACCTTTGCCGTATATTCCTAAATTGTACCAAATAGTGAATAGATGATTTTTTGACGAGAAACAACCAATTTATTAACTAAATAATTTAATTAACATGAACATTTTTACTACTCTAAAACGTGCATCATTGCTCAGCGTAGCAGTGTTGTGTGGATTCGCGGTAAATGCTCAAACATTTGACCACGAAGGTATTACCTACAAAGTGTCGGGTACTACTGTTATCGTTCAAGCTGCTTCTACTACAATTGGAAGCTATGCTGGTGATCTTGTGATTCCTGAATCAGTGGATTACAACGGTAAAACTTATACTGTTGCAAGTGCTGCTGCAAAAGCATTCAAAGAAAATGCGGCTATCACAAGCATTCAATTGCCTAACTCAATTACAAAATTCATTAAAGGTCAGTTCTCAAAATGTACCGGTTTGAAGAAGGTAAACATCCCAACAGGTGTTACTACTTTCCCTGGTAACGTGTTTGAATACTGTTCTTCACTTGATACAATTGTTATTCCTGCAAATATTACAACTATTAACGGATCTCAATTTAATGGTTGTACCGGTTTGAAATATATTGAATTTGCTGAAGCAGAAACTGAAATTACAGTTGACAATGCCAGTGGTCTTCAATATTTAGTTACTTCAGGTAGTGGTGACGCTGAAGTTAAATATTATAGCACACTTGAAGAAGTTGTTGTAAATCGTCCTATGGCATCTTTGCAACCAGCTAAAAACCCATGGCGTGGCAACACATCAATCAAGAAGGTAACTTTTGGTGGTAAATGTACTTCAGTTTATTCAAATATGTTTGAAAACTGTACATCTCTTACAGATATTACAATCCCTGAAACTGTAACAGCTATCGCAGCTAATGCATTTGCTAACACAGGTATAGCTTCTCTTGATCTTCACGGTGGTATTGCTACAATCTCAAGTTCAGCTTTCCAAGGTTGTAAAAATCTTACTACAGTGAAATTGAATGAAGGAACTACTTTCATCGATGCTCTTGCATTCAATGGTTCTCCAGTATCTTCTCTTTCATTGCCAGCTTCATTGACTACTATTGGCAAACAAGCATTCCAAAATACAGCTCTTACAGGCGACATTGTTCTTCCTACTGCTGTAGCTCGTATCAATGATCAAGCATTTGCCGGTAACTCTGCAATGACTTCTATTGCACTTCCTGCATCACTTGCAAACCTTGGTGAAGGTGTGTTCAAAGGTTGTACAGGTCTTACTGCTATCACTGTTGATGCAGCAAACGCTGCTTATAAAGTAAAAGAAACTGGTGTTGTGACTACTATTGATGGCGCAACAGCTCTTGCTTATCCAGTTGCTTCTGCTAATGCATCAGTTGTAGATGCTGAAATCACAAAGGTTGGTGCTTATACATTTGAAAATGCAACAAACCTTACTGCAATCACTCTTGATAATTGTGCTGATTTCGGTGACTATTCGCTTGCTAACACTTCAGTAGAAACTCTTTCAGTTAAAGGTGCTGTAGGTCGTTATGTTGCAGCTAACAATGCAAAATTGAAATCTCTTACAGTTACAGGTTCTGAAGTTCCAGTAGGTATCGCTCAAAACTGTGCTGCTCTTGAAACATTCGTTGCTACACAAGCTATTCTTACTGTAAAACAAGATGCTTTCGCAGGTACTACTGCATTGAAAGAAATCAATCTTGGGAATCTCCTTTGTATCCTCGAAGCCGGTGCATTTGCAAATTGCGGTGTTGAAACTCTTATCGTAGGTGCTGCTACTCCTGCTGCTATGGCTCAAGGTGTGTTCACTGAAGCTAATGCTGGTATCACTTGTAAAGTTCCAGTTGATGTAGTTGATGCTTATAAAGCTGCTGCCGGTTGGCAATATCTTAATATCGTAGGTGATGCTAATGTAGCTATTGGTGGTGAAAACATCACAATGCCTTATGGTCTCTACTATGCAGGTAAAGATGGTATGCTCCACGGTATAGGTAACATGGGTGAAACTGCTACATATGATGTAGGTGGTGTGCCTCATACTTTCCAACTTGCTGAATTTAAAAATCGCATCTATGGTGCAAGTGGTGGTGTATCATTTACTTATACTGCTACTGCCGGAAACGAAGGTGATGGTAAATTGTTCTACATCTCTCAAATCGATGGTAACACTTTCCAAGCTGTAGTACTTGATAACGCAGGTAATAATGCTTACAAAGACCCAATGGGACTTTATATCTACGGTGACACTCTTTATGTAAACGACCGTAACGTTTGCGTTCGCAAGATTTCTGCCGACGCTATCGCTCTTCCACAAGATTATGAATCTTGGATGGAAAACAACTGGATGGGTTATTATAATATGAATTGGGTATATGGTTGTATCAAAGCCGGCTTCGCAATCACTCAAGAAGAAGGTGCTCCACTTTACTGGGTAGGTATGCGTTACAATGGTAATGGTATCTATCGTTTCAAAGAAGAAAACATTGGTAGCTCATCAGCTCCCGGTGCAGTGCCCGATCAAACTAAATATGCTCCTATCTTGGCTAACGTAAGCTCACAACCAAGTGCATTCTACATTGACGAAGCTAACAACCACTTCTATATTTACCTTTGTGCAGGTAATGGTATCAGTGCAGGTCTCTATCGTATCAACTTAGATGCTCTTCTTGCTAATCCAGATCCAAGCGACTTCTCAACTCTCAACCCAGTATTGGTTGACGGTTCTCCAATCAAACTTGAAGGCGCACCAGGTTCACAAGAAACTGCTATCACTCAACTTTCTCCAAGTGAAGATGGTTACCTCTACTGGTGTTACATCGCTCCGGAAGATGCTTCTAAATCAGTTGTAGGTACTCCTGCCGTTGAATTTGACGAAACTAATCCATTGCACAAATCAGGTATCAAACGTATTAAACTTGGTGAAGAAACTCCAACTGTAGAACTTCACGTTGCTGACGTTCTTGGTTATGGTATCGTTCCTGTGAAATATACTCCAGGTAAAGACGCTGTTGAATCAGTTGCAATCGCAGTTGATCGTATCCAAGTTATCGGTGATGCAGTAACAGTTATGGAAGATGCAGTAGTTTACATCTACAATGCTGCCGGTGTTCTCGTAGCTCAAGAAACTGTTAATGGCGTAGAATCTATTTCATTGGCAGATCAAGCTAATGGCGTTTATGTTGTTAAAGCAGCCTTCGCTGACGGTGCAGAACAAGTAGTAAAAGTAGTTCGCTAATACATACTTATTCCAAAATACTTAAAAGTCTCGGGCATTAGCCCGGGGCTTTTTTTATTGCTATTAATTCATTACCTTTGCGATAGTGAATTAATATAAAACATACTATAAGAATGAAAAAAGTATTATTGTCAATGCTTTGTCTTGGCGTTGTTGCGAGTGCTATTGCCGAAGACAAAGAGGAGAAAAAAGACTCGGTAGAGGGTTTTAAGTTTGAAGATGTGAAAGTTGTGAAAACAACATCGGTGAAAGACCAAAACAAGTCGGGAACATGTTGGTGTTTTGCCGGAACTTCGTTTTTTGAAGATGAAATCCTTCGCAAAACAGGTGAAGAAGTTGATTTGTCGGAGATGTTTACAGTGCGCTATTGTTATGAAGATAAAGCCGACAAATATTTGCGTATGTATGGCTCTACAAACTTTTCTCCTGGAGGGAGTATTTTAGATGTGCCATTTGTGTGGGAAAAATTTGGAGCAGTGCCCGATGAGGTTTATTCAGGATTGGGATATGGTGAAGATAAACACAATCATGGCGAACTGCATGAAGTGCTTCAAGCTTATATGCGAGGCGTAGAGGCCAATCGTAATCGTCGCATTTCAACTGCATGGCGTAAGGGTTTTAATGGAATTCTTGATGCTTATCTTGGAGCAGTCCCCGAATCGTTTACCTATAAAGGGAAAACATATACTCCACAATCTTATGCTCAATCATTTGGGTTGGATATGAATGACTATGTGGCTGTAACATCGTTTACGCATCACCCATTCTATAAACCATTCGTGCTTGAGGTGGCTGATAATTGGTTCTGGGGGTTGTATGAGAATGTAAAACTTGACGAATTGAAATCAATCGTAGATAATGCTATCGAAAAAGGGTACTCGGTAGTATGGGCTGCCGATGTGAGCGAGAAAGGATTTAAGTATCGTGAAGGTTATGCAGTGATGCCGAAGGGTAAAGATGTATCTGCATTAGAGGGTACAGAGCTTTCACGTTGGGTGACATTGAGCGACCAAGATCGTGAAAAAGAACGCTATAAAATTGATGGTCCTTGTGAGGAGATAGAGGTGACACAAGAAATTCGCCAAGAAATGTTTGACCGCCAAGAAACAACTGATGACCATGGAATGGTAATCGTAGGTGTTGCAAAAGACCAAAAGGGTAACCGCTATTATAAGGTAAAGAACTCATGGGATACCAACCAGGTATATGGAGGTTTCTTCTATGTTTCTGAACCATATTTCCTTGCAAAGACAGTGAGCATTCTTGTTAATAAAGAAGCACTTCCTAAGTATATCGCAAAGAAGATTGGAAAATAAATATATATAAATCTTATATAATCAAAAGAGCATGGCGTAAGTCTTGCTCTTTTTGCGTTTTGCTAAGAATTATTAGCGAAAAATTGCTACATTTGTGATTGTGAAAATAAAAAATTAAAGTTATGAAACGAAGAAATATATTTTTGCTTTCGGTGGTAATGTCATTGAGTGCAATGGCTGCAAAACCGCAGATAGATGTAGTGAATCCTCCATATTGGTGGACCGGTATGGCGCAAGATACATTGCAAGTGATGGTTCATGGTGAGGGAATTCGTGATGCAGAGGTTGAAATGTCAGATTTCCCCGGGGTAAAGTTGGTTGATGTTGCTCGCTTAGATAGCCCTAATTATCAATTTCTTTATTTTGTAGTTGGAGATGATGCTCTGTCGGGAGAGATGACGCTTACATTTGCCAATGGTAAAAAGAAAACAAAAGTGAAATATGAGCTAAAGGCGCGTGATAGAAAACCGGAGGAATATGTGGGTTTTGATGCAAGTGATGTGTTATACCTCATTATGCCCGACCGCTTTGCGAATGGAAATCCCGAAAATGACAATGTGTCAACACTAAAAAATAAAACTATTGCCAATCGTAACGATCATAATGGTCGTCATGGAGGTGATATTGAAGGGATAAGGCGACATCTCAATTATATCGATTCGCTTGGTGTTACTGCGATATGGGTTAATCCTGTGTTGACAAATGATATGCCCGGAGGTGCTTATCATGGATATGCCACAACCGATTATTATAATATCGACCCTCGCTTTGGAACGAATGAGGAGTGGAATACACTCGTTGAGGAGGCTCATAAACGCGATATAAAGGTGGTGATGGATATGATATTTAATCATTGTGGTAGTGAGCATTATTGGTTTACTGATCGCCCTTCGAAAGATTGGTTTAACTTCCCTGATGGATATGTGCAAACAAACTATCGATTGACCACAATTCACGACCCATATGTGAGTGATTATGACAAGAAACGCACAACCGATGGGTGGTTTGTGGAGTCAATGCCCGATTTGAATCAAAACAATCCACATTTGATGAAATATTTGGTGCAAAACTCTATTTGGTGGATTGAATCGTCAAAGATTGATGGTATTAGAATGGATACACACCCATACGCATTTTTCAAGCCTATGGCTCGGTGGATTGACGCAGTGGAAAAAGAATATCCTAATTATAATATAGTAGGGGAGTGCTGGTATGGCAATGAAGGAGGAGAAGCCTTTTGGCAGCGAGGAAGCAAGGTCTGTACTGAAGGGAATTCAAATTTGCCAACGGTGATGGACTTTGTGCTGTCGCAAACAGCACGAAAGGCATTTAGTGAACAAACTAATCCATGGACCGGATTGAATGCTGTTTATGATCATCTGTCACTCGACTATCTGTTTCCTGAACCACAAAAGATACTCACATTCTTGGATAATCACGATACCGATCGTTTTTTGCTTGAACAACCCGAAAATTTGGGTTGGTGGAAGCAAGCACAAACATTCTTGCTTACTTCTCGTGGTATTCCTCAAATATATTATGGCACGGAATTGTTGATGAGTGGCTCTAAAGAGGGTAGTGATGGGTATGTGCGTAGAGATTTTCCCGGTGGATTCCCCGAAGATGAGGTGAATGCGTTTACTGCCGAAGGACGCAATGCAATGCAAAATGAAGCTTATGATTTTCTTTCTAAATTGTTGAATTGGCGAAAGGGAGAGGCTAATGAGGTGATTGCTCGTGGCTCGTTGAAGCATTTTATGCCTCAAAATGGTATCTATGCCTATACGCGTAAGCTTGGCGATAAGGAAATTAATGTGTTGATGAATGGAAATGATGAAGAGTTGACTACCACAATGGAGCGCACGCTTGAAGAAATGCCAATCGGATCGGAATATAAAGATGTTCTAACCGGAAAAAAGATTAAAATAGAAGAAGAAATGACTTTCGCTCCCCGAGCTATTTATATTTTGCAAAACTTCTAAAATTTATTGTTATAGTGAAAAAAATAGGAATATTGTCGGATACACACTCCTGCTGGGACGATCGTTACGCTAAACATTTTGCCGGTTGTGATGAGATATGGCACGCTGGTGATGTGGGAGATATAGATGTGATACGCCGTTTGGAGGAGGTCGCTCCTGTTGTCAGGGCGGTGTCGGGTAATATCGACCATGGAGATGTGTGTCGCAGATGCAAAGAGGTGGAAATATTTGACGTAGAGGGTGTAAAAGTGTGGATGACCCATATCGGGGGCTACCCCGGACGATATACGCCCGGAGTAAAACGAATATTGTTTGAAAATCAAATAAATCTAATGGTAACGGGGCATTCGCATATCCTTAAAGTTATGTGGGATAAAGAAATCTCGGTGTTGCATATCAACCCCGGAGCAGCCGGTTATCATGGTTGGCAAAAAGAACGAACGCTCGTGCGTCTTGTTATAGATAATGGAAATATGCGAGATTTGGAAGTAATAGAACTTGGTAAGGTGAAATGTTAATTATATGAGAGCAAAGGAAGTTTTATCAATAATAGTAATTGTTTTAATGTCGGTTTCGTGTAGAACGACAGAGGAGAATTATAAAGTTGCATACGATTTGGCAAAGGGAGAGGGTGTAATGGAGGATTCATTAATAACTAATCTTATAGCTAACGAACAGGCTCCGACGGTGATATATGTGGATGGAGAACCGATGAAGATGCGCAAAGAATTTGTTTCGATAGTGACAGAAGAAGGAGTGACGCGCGATATGCTCAAGCAATATAATGTGGTAGTGGGTCGTTTTCGCCAATTGTTTAATGCTCGTTCGATGACGTCGCGAATGAAAGAGTTGGGTTATAAATCATTTATGCTTGTGGATCGCACACCGGCTTATTATGTAGTAGTAGAAGCTACCGATGTGATTGAGGAATCTTTGCAACAATATAAAAAAATCATGGCGGATACTCGAGTGGTATATAAAGCTCCATTCCCTTGGGTGCTTGAACCATCGCAATATGTCCGCCAAATAAGCCGCAAATAGCAAAAAGTTGCTATAAAACATTGTTTTTGAATAATTAGGGGTGGCTTGTGAGTGAAAAATGGTGATTTTATGAAATATTTGTGGAAAAATGTTTGGTTGATTAAATAATTTTATATATTTTTGGAGTAGATAATAAAACAAAGCAATTTTTTACTTCAAAAAACGAACCGTTTTTTCAAAATATATATGTTTTTATAGATTGTAGATTTAAGGAGGGCGCTATCGTGAGATATTGCCCTCTTTGCATTTATTAACATCTACTTGTGAAAATGAAAAATAGACATTTATTATTTGCACAACTCAAAACTTCGTATTATCTTTGCGTCACTTTTTGGTAGAAATGTGATTTTTATCGAAAAAGTTGCTCGAATGGTGGAATGGTAGACACGAAGGACTTAAAATCCTTTGGCTATTGCAGCTGTGCGGGTTCAAGTCCCGCTTCGAGTACGAAGAATCCTCCATTACTGGAGGATTTTTTGTATGTATATGATAAAAAAATCAATGGTTATGCAGTATAGATATAGAACGCAAGGAACTTGTAGCTCAATGATTGAGTTTGAGGTAAATGACGGAATCGTATCGAATGTAGTGTTTTATGGGGGTTGTAGTGGGAATCTCCAGGGGATATCTCAATTGGTTGAGGGGATGAAATGGGAAGAGGTTGTCTCTCGGCTAAAGGGGATTAGGTGTGGAATGAAGCCAACTTCGTGCCCCGATCAATTAGCTTCGGCACTGGAGCAAGTGCAAATTCAAAAATAGGGTAAAAGAGAATGCGATTTAGTATAAAAAGAAAAGTCGCATAATGTTGATAATTAATTAGAAATAATTGTATTTAATTGCGTTGAAGTTGAAAAATAATAATTAACTTTGTGCGTAATAATGTCGTAAATTTCAATTTGTGAGGAAGTAATCATAAATGTCTAATTAGTTGCGGCAGAAAAGAGATATTACAATCTATAATAATAGACAAAAGTCTATAAATTGACTATATAAGTTATGTATAAATTTAAAAATCTGAGAGTCGTTGTTTCGGGGCAATTTGGGCACGGAGCTGAATATAAATTTGGATATCCTATTATTCCGGTAGGAGAAGATCAACGTAATAATTGGATTAAAATGGATATGGTTGAGAAAGACCCACTTGATGTGCGAAACTATTTCCCAAATATAGACGAACTTATATATAAGATGAGGGTTTCGACCTATGGAACATATTATGCATTGGTGGCACCATGTAAATATGACACCTCGGGTCGTAATGGATTCTATAGTATAACGCTATTTATCGCAAAAGGGACAAAATATACCGGAGCACAGGTGCGCGCAACTCTTAATGCACTAAATGTGTTGCTATATGATTCCAATAATTTTGATTTGTCGGTGTTGCCGCTTGTGGAGCAATGTTTTGAACAAAATGGGTGGGAAGCAACCGAACAAGAACCAATGATTATGCCGGTAAAATCGGTGCCAGCTTATAAGGATGCATATCGTGAATATGGTTCGGAGTCAGAATTGGATAAGATACTACAACATTCTATGCAACCTGAATATACGGCATGTCGTTGGATTTATTTGGCGAGAACCGGATTAACACCCGATTCTCAATTGTCAAAACTCACGACTCGCATTCGTATAAAATATGATGTAGAATTGCCCAATGAAGAAGTAAAAGTAAACAAGAAGATTGCTGTAGATGGTGATATTTTGAACATAGTATATAGCAAGCAAAATTTTGAGGATTATTCTGTTTCGGTTAAAGTTGGTCGCCCCGATTCGGAAAATTACTTATCATATTCAGAAAATCGTATTATAATAAAGTCGGCTGCTGAAGCCGGAGTGGTGTTTGAAAAAGCAATAAAAATAATGCTTTATGATACCGACGGAAAGATTGTGAGAGCATTGCCCCGAGTTATGGTTAACGATGAGACAACATCGGGCTCAATATTGAAGGTGAAAGATTCTGATTTAGGTACAAAGTTGAAGATAAAGATTTCGGCAGGCTTATATGAAGATGCCGAAGCTGAAATTGAAGCCGATAAATTGGTGCGAGCACCTCAAATGAAAGTGACACTAAAACCTAAAATCGGTGGTGTGAAACTTAATGTTTCGATTGCAGGAAAAGAGTTTTCATGTGTGGAGACTCTTGGCCCAACAGACCCATTGAGCCAAAGCCTCCAGCGAGGAACGTTTAACGGCTACAAAGTAACTCGTCGTCAAAATGCCGATGAGTATGATATTGATATTGCGTCGGGACGTTCGGCTGTGGTTGGAGGTCAAGGTGGAAGTGATGGAGAGGCTAATAACTCCATGCTTGTTCGCATTGTTGTGCTGGTGGTGGTGTTGTTTATTGGTATTGCCGGAGGTGTAATATTGGAGAGATATTTGTCGTCGGGAGATGTGTCTGATGTTGAAGACGTTGTGGAAGAATCTGAAACAGGGCTACTTGACGATAAAAATGCTTCAATAGAGGAAGAGCTTGTTGTGGCTCCACAACCTTCTTCTGAATCTCAGCAGTCTGCTCCTGCTGTTGTTCCTACACAACAAGCTAATGATGCTGCTGCAATATCAGCATATGATGCGTTGTCGGCTGACGAAAAAGCCGATTTGGCTTATTTGAAGAAGGAGAATAAATGGTCGCCTAATAAGGTTAAGTCTCAGCGTTTTAAGGATATGTTTGTTCAACTTAATAATGGAAATATCGACTGCTTGATTCCATTATTCTCAAATTTGGATATAAAACATGTCAATGGATATGTGAAGATTATTATTGCTGATTTGCCAAAGCTCACACCTGAGGAACGTGAGAAATCAAAAAAATATCTCAAGGTGAATGACAAGGGTAATATTGCAACATCTTGGGCTGCCAAGAAAATAGGTGAAATGGCAAAGGATTAGAAAAAATGAAATAAAAGATTTTAAGGTGAACAAGGAACTTCATTGTGAAGCTCCTTGTTGTTTTTTTTATTAGAGTGAAAGATTTGTAATGTTTAGGGATTTAATATTATTGATAACCTCAATATCGGCATAGTTAAATACATTAGACCAATTTATGTCGGGGTGTTTTGTTATTAAATCTTCATTGTCTATGATGTGAATATTTTTCTCGGTTAAATCCGATAGCTGTTGCGCTATTGATTGTGCATATTTTCGTTTTCCACCTTCAAACTTAAAAGGAATGGTTGCAATGATAAAGATAGATTTAATGCCAAGTTCTTTTGCTTTTTTTATTGCATATAAACTATATTCCGAGCCGGTCTTACCTCCTAATCCAACTACAATAAGTAATTTCGATATATTATTGAAAATCTCTGACGAAAAATCTTTAATATCCCAATTTAGAGTAATCGTTTTTATATGTTCGAAATTTGTTGAAATAGTTGTTAATGAGTATTGGTTAACATCGGCAACAATTATATCTGAAGATTGGAAGATGCTTTGATTACTTAATCCCTTTTGCAGTGTAGTAATTATATTTGAGGCGGCACCGCCAATGCACAAAATAAGTGAGTTATTTTTCATGTTTGTTTGGTTACATTTCTAATATTGTTAATTATTGAATTGATATATTGCTCTTGTTTGTATTGGGTTTGTTTTGGATGGAATGTGTCAACGAGTAAAATTCCATCAGAGGTTTTGTAAATAGGTGCGATGTTTTCGCCGCTATTGTCAACTCTTTCGGAATTGTCTAATCGAGATGATCTAAATATGTTATATGTGTTGCCAAATATAATGACATCGGGTTTGTAGCCATCTATTTGTTCAAAGAGAATATCTTCCCAAATTTGGTATTCTTTCTTTAATGATTTCTTTGTTGTTGTTCCACCTGGCATTTTGTTTACATTGATATATACTGATGCTTTAAGGGAATTGAGCATATCTTCATTAATAGGTGGCATCTCATCGTATTGGCTCCCGGTATTGATGCCATATAAAATTTTAGCCATAACCCTCCAGGTTTGATTACGTTTTATAACATCAATATTATCCCAATCTTGGTATATATCCCAACCTCCACCGGTGTTGTTGCCATCTTTATCTACAGAATAAGCTTCTTTCAAAATCCACATAATTTTCAATGGGGAATTGATATAATTGTTGATGTCGCAAATGCCATCGTAGATTGGTTCAGACCCATCGGAAGTTAATCCATAAACTTTTGCGTTTTCTAAAATTTTGTTTTGACAATTTTCTTGAAATTGGTCTAATGAATTCTTCATGTTTTATTTAAAATTATTTACAGCGCAAAGGTATTCAATGTCACTGCCAAATTGTGGCAGTAGTTGCTTCTTTTTGGCTGGAATTTAAGATATTTAACAAATGTTATGCGCTTGCAATTTGAGATAAAAGGATTTTAGTGTGCTCAATGATATTGTTTATATCAAGTTCATTTTCGTATTTAATGCAATAGAGTGGTTGGTCTTTAGGCTTATGCCAATAATTCTTATTGTACTTTTTCACGAGTAATACCTCCGTTAGGGGGTATTCGAAGATGGATTTTAAATCCAAATATCAAGATTTTGTAGATTCATAATTTGTAAAAAAATAGGATTATTCAGCAATATTGACTTTGGGCACGAGGCGAGAACTTAATTCCCAAAGAAGGTATATTGGGAAGAATACTGCCGAAAGTGTGAATGGGTCGCCTGTTGGTGTAATCATAGCCGCCAAAATGAGCAATACGACAATTGCATGGCGACGATAGGTCGAGAAAAATTCGCGAGTGAGAAATCCCATTTTCCCGAGTAGCCAAGAGAGTAGTGGCAACTCAAATACGACTCCCATCATTAATGTAATGATAAAGAAATTATCCATGTAGGAGTCGATGGAGATTGTATTGGGGATTGTTGAGCTTAGTTGATAGTCGGCTAAAAAACGGAGAGTTAGGGGGAATACCAAAAAATACCCGATGGCTATGCCGAGATAAAACATTATATTTCCAAAGAAAAAAGCCGATTTGATGCCTCGTTTTTCGCTTTCATATAGTCCGGGGCTGATGAACCCCCAAAGTTGATATACGATAAATGGAAAAGCTAAAGAAAGTGCTAACCAACACGAAGTGGATATATGAATATAAAATTGAGAGGCGAGTTTTATGTTTATCAGTGTTACCTGAAATGGTTCTGATGTTTCGCCTATTGTGTTGCTTAAAATAAAATCGAAAAATTGATAAAGAGGGAAGTTGCTATTGCATGGAGCGAGGATTATGTTGTCAAAAATCCAATGCATTCCTAAGAATAGTAATATGGCAATGATGGCTACTGTAGCAACAATGCGCCAAAGTACACCTCGAAGTACTTCAAGGTGTCCCCAAAAACTCATTTCTTGAGATGAGGAATCGGTCACGATTTGTAATTTTGGGAACGAAATGGATTAATCCTTTTTGCCTTTGTAGGATTGGTCGTCTTCGTCAATCTTGTTTATTTCTTCTTTTGCTTCGTTTAATCCTTGTTTGAAGCTTTTTACACCTTTGCCAAGCCCACGCATTAATTCGGGAATTTTTTTGCCTCCAAATAGGAGTAATACAACAATAAAGATAATTATCCATTCCCATCCACTGGGCATGCTTATTGCAGGTATGAGGTTAAAAATAGTCATATAATAGTTCCAAAATTAGGGTTAAAAATATACTTTTCAGCATGTAAAGTTACAGAAATATGTCGAATATACCATATTTTTGGAGAAAAAAGCGTAACTTTGCACTCCTTTTATAACATATATATTATTTTTTAGAATGAAAGCATTTGTTTTTCCAGGTCAAGGGGCGCAATTTGTAGGTATGGGAAAAGACCTATATGATAATAACCCTGTGGCTCGTGAAATGTTTGAAAAAGCAAACGAAGTTTTAGGTTTCCGTATTACTGATTTAATGTTTGAAGGCACTGACGAGGATCTTCGTCAAACAAAGGTTACTCAACCTGCAATTTTCCTTCATTCTGTAATTTTAGCAAAAACACTCGGTGAAGAGTTTAAGCCCGAAATGACAGCCGGTCACTCCCTTGGTGAGTTCTCTGCTCTTGTTGCTGCCGGTGCTCTAAATTTTGAAGATGGTCTCCGATTGGTGTCAGCTCGTGCTCAAGCTATGCAAAAAGCATGTGAGCTTAAGCCATCTACTATGGCAGCAGTGCTTGCACTTCCTGATGAAAAAGTTGAGGAGATTTGTGCAGGTATTGATGGTGTTGTTGTGTGTGCTAATTATAACTGCCCCGGACAACTTGTTATCTCGGGAGAAGAACCTGCTATTGATGCAGCATGTGAACAATTACTTGCTGCCGGTGCAAAACGTGCATTGAAACTTAAAGTGGGTGGTGCATTCCACTCTCCATGCATGGAACCTGCTCGTGCCGAATTGGCTGAAGCAATTGAAAAAACTAACTTTTCAGTGCCGGTTTGCCCTATTTATCAAAATGTAGATGCAAAACCACACACCAATCCCGAAGAAATTAAAGCAAACCTCGTAGCTCAATTGACAGCTCCTGTGCGTTGGACTCAATCGGTTCAAAATATGGTTGCCGATGGTGCAACTGAATTTGTGGAACTTGGTCCGGGTAAAGTGCTTCAAGGTCTTGTTGCAAAGATTTCTCGCGAAGTAGCAGTTTCAGGCAAGCAATAATAGAAAATAGTCAATATGAAGATGACGTACAATGTGCGTCATTTTTTTTGTAAAAAAATGATTGTATTTGAAGCTCTGTTTCTATAAAATTTGTTAACTTTGCGACCTCAAATGATAGAAGAAGTTTTAGGTATTAATTAAGGGAACAGATTATGAAATTATCAGGTTCTATCGATTTTCAGCCGAAGTTATTGTCTTCGTTGAAGAATTATTCGTTTTCAAGATTCAAAGATGATCTCATTGCAGGGGTAGTTGTGGGGATTGTTGCCTTACCATTGGCGATTGCGTTTGGTATTGCATCGGGTGTAAGTCCTACTGTCGGTTTAATTACAGCAATTATCGGTGGGTTTATAGTTTCGGCTTTTGGCGGAAACTCAGTGCAGATAGGGGGACCGACAGGTGCATTTATTGTTATTGTATATAATATAATTGCCACATATGGGTTGCAAGGGCTTGCAATAGCTACATTTATGGCAGGGTTGATACTAGTGGTGATGGGATTGTTCCATTTGGGAACGGTAATTAAGTTTATCCCATATCCCATTGTAGTAGGCTTTACTGCAGGTATTGCGTTGACAATTTTCTCTACTCAAATAAATGATTTTTTGGGATTGGGATTGAAAGATGTGCCAAGCGAATTTATCCCTAAGTGGGGTGTTTATTTCCAGAATTTAAGCAATATTGACTGGGCAACTGTGGCAGTTGGGCTTGTGTCGTTGCTTATAATTATATTGACGCCCAAGATTTCAAAGAAATTACCGGGTGCATTAACTGCAATTATAGTAGTTACAATTGCTGTTTATTTTTTGAAGGATTTGTTGGGAATAAGTGTTGAAACGATTGGTGATCGTTTTGGCGCGATGTCAAATGAGATTCCCGAACCACACGGTTTCGATTTGTCTATGTCAACGATTAATCAATTAATGCCATCGGCATTTACAATTGCTGTGTTGTGTGCAATAGAGTCGTTGTTGTCGGCAACGGTTGCTGATGGTGTTACCGGCTCGCGAACAAATAGCAATACCGAGTTGATTGGGCAAGGAATAGCCAATGTAGCTGTGCCATTCTTTGGAGGTATCCCTGTAACTGGAGCAATCGCTCGCACGATGACAAATATTACAAACGGAGGCCGCACACCTGTTGCCGGAATAGTGCACACTGTGGTGCTGTTGTTGATATTCCTATTTTTAATGCCATTGATTAATTATGTGCCAATGGCATGTCTTGCAGCAGTGTTGTTGGTTGTATCATATAATATGAGTGGTTGGCGCACGGTGGTAGGTATTTTCAAATCGCCAAAGAGCGATATCTCTGTGTTGCTTGTAACGTTTTTCTTAACGGTAATATTTGATCTTACAATTGCAATCGAAATAGGGTTGCTGCTTGCTGTTGTTTTATTTATGCGTCGTGTTATGGAAAATACCGAAATCAAAGTATATAGCGATCAACTCGATATTGCAGAGGGTACGGAATCAAATACTCACGAAGTGCTTGATGTGGCAAAGGGTGTTGAGGTGTATGAAATTGATGGACCATTTTTCTTTGGTGTTGCAACTAAATTTGACGAGATGATGAGAACGTCAATGGCAAATAAACCACGAGTGCGTATAATTCGCATGCGAAAAGTGCCATTTATTGATTCTACCGGTATTCATAACTTAGAGCAACTTATTCGTTCATCACAAAACGAAGGGATGCATGTTGTATTATCGGGAGTGAAAGAAAATGTGCGTCAAGTGTTGCATCATGCAAATATAGATAAACTCATTGGAGAAGATCATATATGTGATCATATTACAAAGGCCGTAGTGATGGCTAATGCTATTGTAGCAGAACGCCAAAAATAATGCGCAAATGTTAAATAAATGTGCAGAATTATACGAAAATTTGTATTTTTTTTGATTGCGAAAATTTTCTTTGAAAAAAAATATAATTTTTGTTTGGTAGTTCAGAAATTAGTATTACCTTTGTACCGTTTTTGAAGCAAAAAATATTGTTTTATTATTTAATCAAGAAAAGAAAATGAAAAAGTTAGTTTTATTACTTGCTGTTGTATTCAGCGTATCTTTGTTCTCTTGTGGTGGTGCTGCTACTGAAGCTGCTGCTACTGATTCAGTAGATTCTGTTGCTGCTGACACTGTAGAAGTTGTTGATTCAGTTGCTGCTGATACTGCTGCTGTTGATACTGCTGCTGCTGATTCTGCAAAATAATCAGAGCTTAATACAGCAAAGGAAAAAATTAGCTGGCCCAGGGTCAGCTTTTTTTTGTCCCTACTTAAATAGAGTTATATATTAAGTTAATCTGTTTTTGTTCACCTTGTCTGCATTTGCGAAAGGTAGGGTCTCTTTAAGCAGGCTAAGTCATACATTGAAAAAGAGTACCTATTAGATTAAATTAAATTCTACTATTGATAAATAATTTGTCAATAATTTGGGCGATTGCGCCGTCGCCGGTTACATTGCAGGCTGTGCCGAAACTATCCATTGCAATATAGAGGGCAATCATTAATGCATTATCGGCATCGCTAAATCCGAGAATAGAACTAAGTAGCCCTAATGAAGCCATGATTGCACCACCGGGCACACCGGGAGCAGCCACGATAGTGATGCCAAGCATACATATAAAGCCTGCAAACATGGGTAAATCGTAAGTCATGCCATTTGTGATCATAATTGCCAATGCACAAGCTACGATTTTAAGGGTGCTGCCACTCATGTGAATTGTTGCGCATAAAGGTATTACAAACCCTGCCACATCTTCATTTACTCCGGCTTTGATAGTTTGTCGTAATGTTACTGGAATTGTGGCAGCCGATGATTGTGTCCCTAATGCTGTGAAGTAGGCAGGCATCATTGTGGCAAGAGATTTAAGCGGATTTTTACCACTGAAAAGCGAGGCTATACAATATTGTAACAGGAGAATTCCAATATGAAGGGCAAAAATTATAGCTATGATTTTGGCAAAAGTTATAATTATACTACCTACTTGTCCTGATATGGTCATATTTAGGAAAATGCCGAAGATATAGATGGGGAGTAGGGGGATTATCACTTTTGTTATCACAAGATTTATTATGTCGCGAAAATCATTTATCACATTGTGAAGGTAATTAGATGTAAGTTTGGCGCATCCAAGCCCCAATGTAAATGCCAAAACAAGAGCCGTCATTACATTCATTAATGAAGGTATTGTAACGGTGAAATATGGTGCGAGAGAGGCGTCTTTAGCTATAGCATTAGCTTCACTTTGAGAAGATATTAGCGAGGGGAACAGAGTGTCACTTACGAAGTATGAGCTAAATCCGGCAAAAAGTGTCATGCCATAGGCTATCAGCACGGTGATGAGTAGCATTTTGCCGGCGCGCGAGCCGATGTCGGCAATGGCTGGGGTTACAAATCCTATAATAATTAAAGGTATGCAGAAACCGAGGAATTCGCTAAATATGCTGTTAAATGTAATGAAAATACGAGATATGGCATTGGGAAATACCATACCGGCACCAATGCCGAGAATTATTGCAATTAATATGCGAGTGAGAAGATTTACTTTGGGAAGTTTCATTGAGCGATTTTAGGATTGTTATTATAAGAAGCAAAACTAATAAAAAAATAAATTATTGCAAAATCAACAGGAGACAATTCGAAATTGTATTTAATTTTTTGATTTTTTGAGAGAAGGTCCAGCCGAAATGTATATGTTTTGCTGATGAAATGACTGATTTTGCATATATATGCTAAAAATATAGGAGAATGTTGTATCTTTGTGAAAAGTTTAATTTTAACATAAAACATATATGAGAAAACAATTACTAAGTTTGTTGGTTGCGTTATTTGCAGTAGTCTTGGCAACCAATGCTCAAACAACAATCTACTCTTATCGTAGTTGGCAAAATGTAGATGGGGATCCGGTTTCAGGACCTATTAAGTATCCAAGTAATAATCCTCGAAATGTGACTCTTATTGCTAACCAAAGCAAGTTGGGACATGTTTATGCCGGAGCATATTACAATTACAAATGGTATGCTCAGGTAACAAAACCGGGTACTCAATCAACGATTGAAGGTCTTTACACTATTGACATCAATACCGGTGAACGCACTTTAATCGTTGCCGGAGGTACAAAAGTGGGAGATATGACTTATGACCATGAGTCAAGCACTATGTTTGGTGTGTCATCAAATATTAAAAGCTTGGTAAAAATTAATCTTGAAACAAGTGCTGTGGCTACCGTAGGAGCCTTTAAAACATCGGGAGGAACAGCGGTTGAACTATTGGCAATTGCTTGTAATGCCGAAGGTCAAATGTATGGTGTGAGCCCCGATGGGAATTTTTACAAGGTTGACAAGACTACTGCCGTGGTTTCTGCAATAGGTGTGTTAGGCGTTTCTCCTGCGTTTACTCAAAGTATGGAGTTTGACCGTGCAACAAACACGTTGTATTGGGCAAACAATGGTGATTACGTTCTCTATGAAATTAATATTACAACAGGAGAAGCTACTCCTATCAACTTTATCGGTGTCGATGGTGCTGATAGTACTAATAGTATGTTTATTCCTTGGATTAATGTAGCAGAAGGGACTCCCGACCGAGTGACCAATCGTAAAGCTCTTGCATCGGGTAATAATATGACTATTTCTTGGGTTAACCCTACAATCAATGCACAAGGTAATGAATTGACCGAACTTTCAGGTGTGAAAATTTACCGTGATGACGAACTTGTCGCAACTGTCAATATGACAATAGCTGACGCAGGAAAAACTGCGACTTATGAAGATAAAGGCTTGACTAACGGTAATCACAATTATAAAATTGTCCCATTCAACAGCAAGGGTGATGGTGGTGTTGATACTGATGTGCTAAGCGCATATGTAGGTGCAAATGCACCAGGTGCTGTTTTGAACTTCAAGGTAGAACAAGGCGACTCTAAAGCACTTTTGTCGTGGAATGCTCCTACTGAAGGTAAGTTTGGTGGTGAATTTGATCCAACAACTATTACAAAATATGTGGTTACACGTATGGTTGGAACTCTCAAAACTAAATTTGAAATAACCGAAGGTACATCATTTGCCGACGCTCCTTCATTTGGCACATATACCTATTCAATTTATGCTGTAAACGAAGTGGGTGATGGAGAAGTAACAACATCTGCACCAATCATGGTTAAACCAGCTGATTGGATTGTGATGATGACCGGCGAAGCAGCTGCTGAAACCGGTAAAACTTATAAATTCTATGACGCAGGTGGTCCTAATGCAAAATATCCAAACTCTGAAAATGATACACTTGTAATTCGTCCTGCAAGTGCAAATGGTGTTGTGAAAGTCGAATTTACATCATTTGATATTGAATCATGGGATAATCTTACAATATTTAATGGAGCAACAGCAAATGAGGATAATAAAATAGGAGAATTCTCTGCGACAATAGTGCCTACAGAGTTGAAGTCATTGGAATCAACAAGTAGCGATGGTGCATTGACATTTGTATTTGAATCGGATATTATGGATAACTATACCGGTTGGGTTGCAAATGTAACAGTATCAGAAAAGAATGAATACGACTTGGTGATGTCGGCATTCACCGGTGCCGTTTATGCAGAAAAAGATGCAGCAGTGAAATATACCGCTAAAATACAAAACAAAGGAGCTGCGACAGTAGCTGCAGCTGATTATAAAGTGGTTGTAAAAGATGCTAATGGAAATGTAGTAGCTCAAGCCGATGGCGTGGAAATCGCTTCTATGGCTGTTGCTGATATTGAACTTGAAGCAACATTCGCTACAGAAGGAACGGTTGCGCTTACTGCTTCAATTGAGTTTGCTAAAGACACCGACAATACAAATAATACTGCAAACCTTGATGTAAATGTAGTTGCAAAAGGTAGTAGATTTGTTCAAGTAGGAGAAGGTACAAGTGAACTCCTTGTTTGTCCTGCATCTTTCATGTCTCACCAATCTGTGTCACAAACACTTTATTATGCAAACGAAATAGGTGTAGAAAGTGGTATCCTCAAAATGATTTCATTCCCTTATTATGAAGTAACAAGCAATTATCCCGAAGTGCCTGTGAAAGTGTGGGTTGCTGAAACAGAAAGAACTGATCTCAAGTCATCTAACCTCAAATCAGATGAAATGACATTGGTATTCGACGGCAATGCTCCTATTAGAACAGTTGATAGCGAATGGATATTCCAACTTCCTGAAGGATTTGAGTATAATGGTGGAACTCTTGCAATCATGGTATATAAAGATGCACCGGGTACACAATTTGAAGGCGTGACATTCATGGGCGACTATTGTTATGATATGGTAGATGCTCCTGCGCGTACTCGCTTTGATTCTCCTTGGGACGAAACAGAATCAATTGACCACAATGCACTATTTGGTTGGGATTGCGAAAAACACCTTCCTACAACTAAAATGCTCTTCTTGCCTTCAGCTGGAGTTGAAGGGGTGGTAGTTGACGATGTTAACGCGCCTGTTGAATATTACAACCTCCAAGGCTTGAAAGTTGCCCGTCCTTCTAATGGCATCTTTATCAAAGTTCAAGGCAACAAAGTTTCAAAAGTATATGTGAAGTAATTGAAAATTGAGAGTTGAAAATTTCTTCTCTCGACAAAAATGATAGTCGGGCAGTCCAAATGAGGATTGCCCGATTGTTATATATAATAGTGTTCGCAGAGTGAAATTTATTTAAAATTGCTACGTGCGTTATGGTAGCATTTTCTGTATCAATGGAATGGAAGGTTTTTTGTAAATTATTTAAATAATCATTAATTAAAGATGAAAATGGTAATATCTCATTTCGCTTAGATTTGTCTGAAACAACTTTATAATTCCTTTCTTCGCTTTCCTTGCTTATGATATGAAAGTTTTTGCTTAACTTTGTTTTGAAATACTAATTCTCAAAATCTTGATATCATGAAAAAAATATTGCTCTTATTTGTTATTGCCCTTTTCTCATTTCAAGTGATTGAAGCGAAGAGAATCTTTGTTGAAATGGAATTTCATAAAAATCGCATAAAGCTTGACGATGGCACAAACAAGAAAAGACAACCTCTAAAAGATAATGAAGGTAATGACCTTAAATTTATATCTTTAATTGGTGCATTAAATTATATGTCTCTTCAAGGTTGGGAACTTATTGATACTAAATCTGTAACAAAAGGTTCTGCATATGTCGGCACATATGGAGGAGGTGGTTCTACTGATACTAAAGTGTATTATATATTTAGTAAAGAAGTTTCCGATGAAGAATTAGAAGAAGCGGTAAAGAATAGTTACAAGGAATAAATTTCTGTCTTTTGGACGGCAACAAAATAGAAGTAGCTTAGTTAGAAAGTCACAAGGCTATCTTTATGAATAAATTTTAATAGCAAATGAATACTTTATATCAATAATTTGTTTTATCTTTGTATCGAAATAACAATTAAACAATTGATAATTATGGCAAGACCTATTAAAGACACTCCGGTTGTTACTGGTAAAGATGCCGAAAAATTTGCTGAGCGATTAGCAAATCCGACTCCAGAGTCTAAGGAGGAAAAGGCAGCTGCAAAGAGAGCATTTGAGGCAGTGAAAGCCATAAGTACGTTTATGTTGTAATCCTTATGGTTTTTGAAAACTTAACACATCTGCAATTAGCAGCTGATACGAATATAAAGCCGTTTAAGTGTAATGATTCAGACTTAAACGGCTTTTTAATTGAAGATGCAAAGAATTACTTGGCATCTAAAATGGCTGTTACTTATCTTTTTGAAGACAAGGCGAAAAATATTACGGTAGCATATTATAGCCTGTTAAATGACAAAATTACATTTGATCCAGAACAGCGTTCTTTTTGGAATAAATTAAATAGAAAGATTGCAAACGAGAAACGAAGAAAAGACTATCCTGCTGTAAAAATTGGTCGATTGGCTGTTGCTCAAAGTCATGCAGGAAAAGGTATCGGTACAGAAATTGTCAGATTTATCAAATATATGTTTGCTTATGGTAATCGTACCGGATGCAGATTTATTACTGTTGACGCTTATGCTGAAGCAACCGAATTTTATCAGAAATGTGGATTTAACTTTGTTTCTGAAAAAGATAAAGGAGAACGAACACGTTCAATGTATTATGATTTAATAAATATTATAGACTGATTTTGAAAACACTAAAATAAAATCAATCGGGCAGTCCAAGTGAGGATTGCCCGATTTTATTTTCTGTAAGGGACTCGCAGAATAATATTCTTTACAAGTCATCGAATATGCAAAGTGTGTGATTTCGGCATTCTTTGTATCAACGAAATGGAAGATTGTTTATAAATTATTCAAATAATTGTTAATAGAAGTTAGCTGCTGTAACTTTTGTATATAGGTGTAAATTCTTAATTTTTGTAAACTCTTATTTGTATATAGTTGTCAATTACTATAACTTTGCTATGAATTTAATTAATTTATATGGCACGAAAATATGTACATCACAACAAGAAAGAAGAACCTAGGTCTCTATCTATTTCATTAGGGAGTGTAAATGATAGTTTTGACTATTTAAAACAACTCTGTAATGACAAATCTGTTGAACTACTTAAAACTATTGAAGTCAACGAAGACGGCACAATTGATGTTGCTTTTTGGACTGGGGGTGGAGGATTCCCTGAATTTATAGGTTTCTCTCGTTTTATTAAAGATGAAAATGGTAATCTCTCATTTAGCTTAGATTTTTCTGAAACAACTTTATAATTGTTATCTTCGCTTTGCGTGTTTAAGATATGAATGTTTTTGTTAACTTTGTTTTAAAATATTAATTCACAAAATCATTATATCATGAAAAAAATATTATTGTTTTTAGTTATAATTTGTTGCTCTATAAATTCCTTTGGAGCTGAGCCAGCAACAATTATTGCACCGACATCAACGGCAACAAATAACTATGTTTTATACCCAACTGTAAATATTTATACATTTCTTAAATTAGATACCCGAAATGGAAGAATTTGGCAAGTCCAATATTCACTTGATGAGAACGAATTTGAAGTAGTTTTGAGCGAGAAATATCTCGCGATTGGAGATGCTGGTCGCTTTGCTTTATATCCGACAACCAATAATTGGACATTCCTACTGCTTGATACACTTTTAGGTGATGTGTATCATGTACAATGGTCACAAGATGCAGATAAAAGAGGATTGTATAAAATACCATCAATCTAATTTTTGTCTTTTGGACGGCAATAAAATAGAAGTAGCTTAGTGATTTTGTTCACAAAGCTACTTTTTTATGAATTACTCAAATCTTAATTTTACCATTTAGTAACACCACATAAAATGATAACACATGTAAAAAACGTAAAGACCAATAAGCATTTGCCTATTGGTCTTATATATTTGATAGATTTCTCTAAATTAGAACATAAACGATGCGCTTGCTACGATGCGGTTGTTGCCTACTGAATGTGTGTTGATGATTTTGCCATTTTTAGGATTGAGGTCGCCATACCATGCTGTAGTATAGTTGTATTCAACACCAAAACGCCAATGAGGAAGGTTGTAGGTTACTTCGGCAGTTCCGCTGAGAAGTTGGTCAACGTCAGTGCCAGTTCCATACATATTGCTTACTGCATATGCAGTGCCTAAATTCTTCATATATCCACCAAATACACCTACTTTCCATTTCTTTCCCCACACAACGTTTATCCATGAAGAACTTGTACGAATAGGGGTATAGTTTTGTTTGCCTGTTTTGGGGTCAACGTTGCACACACCATAGCCACCAAGCATAGATGTTTGGGTGAGGTTAGAAGCGAGGGTGCTTTTTGCTGCAAAATACCACATAGGGGTGGTGTATTTAGCATGAATTTCGCCCGAAACGGAAGTGATGCGTTCATCTACTTTGTAGGTTTTGCCATCGACGGTTGATTGAGTGCGTGGCACGAGCGATGTCATGTCAGCACCAGCACCAACAATTAAATTTTTGTTTTTGTAGTCGACTCCAAAATGGAACTCGGGAACACAACTGTTTTTGATATATTTGTTTGATTTCCCATCAGGACCATTAGATAGAAATTGCGATTGCCACACAGCCGATGCTGTGAGTTGTAGGCTTTTGTAGTTGAAGCGATAACGCACTTGTGGTGCACGGCTAAATGGTTGGAATGGTGCACCGGTGTTGAGGTTTAGAACTTGAGGAGAAACTTCACCAAAGAATGGGTGCCATGTTTGACCTGCAAGAACCGATGATTTGCCCCAGTTGAAGTTGAAATAAGCGTGGCGAAGGCGAATGAGTGAAAGTGTTGTGCCCGAACCACGGAAGTCAAATTCAATCTTTGCCGATGTTTTTGCATTGCCCAACTTTGGCCCTTTCAAATCCAACCCAAGACGAGTATATAACAAATACATATTGCTATTGTCTTGGTCGTTGAGGTCGTTGCCGTTAGCGTCTAATTTAGTATCCATAGGATAGCTGTAGAACAAGCCGTCAACGCTTTCATTGTTGTTGCGAGTGTTATAGAACAAATCGGCACGCACTTGACCATATATTTTTAATTCAAAGTCTTTGTCGGTCTTAACTTCTTGTGCTATTGCTGCTGTAGCAAAAAAAGAAAAAGGAAGAAATAAAAGAATTTTTCTCATAATATGATAGATATTTGACTAGTCCTAAATAAGCGTTACAAAATTAATACTTATTTATTAGGACAAAATTAATAACTTTTTAATTACACACAATGGAGCATGCTCCATTGTG
>JAZSDX010000019.1:0-18437 GCA_045531405.1 Muribaculaceae bacterium
TTTTGTGAAGTCCACCCTTTGTGTTTTGAGAAAAAACTACAAATGAACCATCGGGGCTGATTGTTGCTTTGTCTACTGAAACGCCTTCGGGAAGATCAATTTTGTCAACCGATTGAATTTCCACTAATTGAGCGAATCCGAGAACGCTTGAACACAACAACATAGCCGAAATGAAAATCTTTTTCATAATTGGTAATGATTTGTTGGTTAGTAAAATAGGTTAGTAAAAATTATTATTTGAGTTTGTTAATTATTGCGAAGTTATTAAATATATTTCAAAAAATATCGACAAATTACAAAATTGCCCAACGAAATTTCAGTTTATTAACAATTTGTTTATCTTATCATTGAATGCGAAAGAGCATCTCGTTATGAGACACTCTTTCGCAATAGTATAATATATATTACTTAATATATTTTTTTGACGCTTTTTCGCCTTGTACTTTAATGAATATGCCGCCTTGAGGATTTGCGACTTTCATCCCTTGAAGATTGTAGTAAATAGCCGGTACAGCTTCTTCATCGGCTGCAATTCCGTCAACACCCGAAGTGTTTTTAAGGAATGCTGTAGGGTAAGATGTTGTCGCGGGTTCTACTGTTACCGCAACCGGTTCGCCGGCTTCATAATCGGGGTGAGAAAATTCTACGGTATAATCTCCTGCTTCAACGTTCATAAACACAAATGCACCATTGTAGTTAACATCGGTCTTATATGTATCTACAACATTCCCTTCGCTATCTTTGAGTGTAACATCTACATCGTTAAGCGGAGCGTATTTGTCGGGCGTTTTAGGGTTGTAGGTATATAATTCGTGTTCAAGAGGGTTAGTGTCGTCGCGTACAACACCATAAATGTTGCCGGTTTCTTCTTTTTCCCACATGAAATAGTCGGCAACACCACGTGCATAGTCATGACCTTCAACGCGGTCAACATCAAAGTTCATTGCGCGATGACGAGCAGGCTGATAAGTATGGAAGTAACCTTCTACTAAATAACCGGGGACAGAATGTGCAAGTACGATATAGTTACCGGTATTTATTTTCACTGTTCCACTATCTACTGGATTGTCATACATAGTCCATTGGGTATGGCGATCTTGAATGCGTTGATTCCAGCCAGTGTTGCATAGTGCCACGCAGTCATTACCATTAGCACCACGATTAGTGCGATATAAGAATGCGAGGTAGTTAATTATTTGAGCATCGGCATTTCCTGCATTAGAGTGAATCGAGATGAATACGTCAAAAGAGTTTGTTTCCACCTCTTCTGCAATTTCTGTCAAGTTGCGACTGAAATCATTGTCAGAGTCGGGGTCAACACCATCAACCCAAGCAAAAGGATAAGGACCGTTTTTAACGCGGCTCATCACCACACCTTGGCTTAAATCGAGAGCGGCACCTATACGGTTTGGATTGTCATTTTCTTGGTTGAGAGTTGGGTCGAAAGGACAGCCATAATCAATGAGTTTATATAACATTGAAAGACCCTTTTGAAGATTGGTGTTTGATTCGAAGAAGTCGGTAGTATCGGGATCTTCGTCACTGATAGGAGAGTGTCCGATCGTAGGCATGTGGCGATTGCTTGCGCCACCCCAAGAGCCGTGACCGGGATTAATATAAATGCGCACATCTTCGGGGAAGAAATCTTGTGCGTTTGCACCTACTGACAATAGCGCCATTGATGCTGCAAGTAATATTTTATTGAGTTTCATAACGCTTAATATTTATCGAGTGATGTTAATAATGAATAATTCTCCGGCAGGTGTGATATAAGAAATTTTACTACCATCGGCAGAAATAGAAGGGAATAATGCCAAAGATGCATCTTCGGTGAGGTTTTGTTTCACTTTTCCGTCGACCGATACTGCAACGAGGCGTGATGCATAAATTTCGTGTCCGTTGTCACGGTCATACATTCCCACAATAGTGTTATTATTAAACCAACGAGGAGCATGCAATGAACCTAAACGCACGGGGTTAGAACCATCGATATTTGCAACATAACAACCATAAGTAGCGAGGAAATAAAGTACGCGAGTGCCGTCGGGTGATACTGAAGGCCACAAGTAGCTATTGCCGGTTGTACCTTGAGGAGAAATCACTTTTCCGTCGATGCAAAGTTGACCATATTTAATCGATGCTACAGGCATTGTAACATTTGCTTCACCACCTTTAAGATTTTTAGTGGTGAGTTTTTCAGAATTAACAGCAACGACATTATTGTCGATAATAGCTACCCCTTGAAGGTCGCGACAGAAAGGCACGATAGTAGATTCAATGCTACGATTGAGATCAAATGCTTTGAGTGCAACTTGACGCAATCGATTGGCATTTATTCGAGGTTCTTTAAATACCACTACCGAACCATCATTAGAGATTTTCAATTCGTGGGGAATACCTGTTTCAGAGATTGTTGTAACAGCTTTAGAGGTGAGGTCAAAGCGATGAATCCCCGATGTTTCATTTTGAGAAATTACCACAAAATCGCCTTTTGGGCTGATTGTTGCAGCGTTTACTGTTATGCCTTCGGGAAGTACAACCTTTTCGATTGATTGCACATTGAGCAACTGTGCAAATCCAATCACTCCCGAACATAACAAAAGAGCTGAAGTAAAGATTTTTTTCATAAATAATATTTTAATGTTAGTAATAATAATTCAATGTATATATCTAATAATTAGAATATTGGGGGATTTCTACGCGATTATTATATTAGCAATTAGAATTTAAGTTGAATAAAATTTCTCTAAATTATGAATAAAAATTGAAAGTATCATCATTTTTATATCAAAATTAACAAAAAAACGAGCAACCCGTGAGGATTGCTCGCTCTATGATCTTTGTTAATTGAGAGTTTCGTGGATTTTCAATTTATTTGATGTAAACTCTTGAAGCTTTGTTGCCTTGCACTTTGATGAATATCCCATTTGAAGGATTGGTAACTTTCACACCTTGGAGGTTGTAATATTCGATAGGTGCATTTATTGTTTCAATCTCAATACTTTCCACTCCTGCAATGCGTCCTGAAGAATATACCAATTCACCTTTTTCATTGTAATAATTAAGGAACACAGGGTCGGTGTATCGAGTGGGGAGTGAAGGAATAACATTTGATACGGGTTGAGGGAATAAAAGATCTCCGGTAACATCGGGGTGTCCCATGTTGCCAATGCCTTCAATCAATCCGTGAGGTTTATTATATTCGATGTTATTAATATACATCTTTCGGCTGATATTGTCAATAATAGTATCGGTTGAAGTGAAATTGGTCATATGCTCCCAATATAAATTAGAGTTGCGAAGGTCGGCAAAGTCATATAGTAGAGTTTCTTTATCAAAAGTGAAGTTTGCCGCTTCATATTTGTATTCGGGGATTACATGAGGAATTGGGAATTTATAATTGCCTGAGAATATAACGAAAACACGTTTAGAATCAACATCTTCGCGAAGAAGTGCAATAACGGTGGTGTCGCAAGGTGTGTCATTATACCCTTTAAACAAGTAGTGGCATTTTTTATATTCAACATCGTTTATTATTGAATCGCCTGATATTACAATATCGTATGGGTAATGATGCGCTTCTTCTACATATTCAGGATTTGTGCGATTGACGATTTCACACTCCCATCTCACACCCTCTTTCACTAATGGCACATAATTAGAATTGTCGATTGTGGGGGCGGTAGCAGGAGAAGTATATATCACATCGCCCGAGGCATTAATTAGTTTATAAAATTGAATATATGAATAATCTGTCCCTGGAAGCACTGTTGTAGGAGCGTTAAATAAATCGCATTTTTGAGTGCCGTCAAGACCAATTCCTTCAATATAATATAAATTATAGTCGGTTGCTGATAATTTAAGGCGATAGTACCCATCGTCAGCACCTCCGGAGTGATAATACTCTTCAATCTTAATGTCTCCAGTAGGAGTTTCGTTATAACCAAAATGTTTTAGCATTTCGGGGTTGTGAGGATTGTAAAAATCATATAAAACAAATTCTTCAGTCAAAGAGTTGGGATAAACTACAAAGGTTTTATGTTCTTGGATGTCGTCGCGAAGCAATGCATACAACTTCGACTCATCGATAACTTCATCATCATCCACAAGTTTATAACAACATTTATATGTTTTACCATTAAGTTCTTTGTCGCCTTTAATAACATAGCAATAAGGAGTGTGAGTTGTCCCATTTGAGAGGCTTACATCAACTTTGCCACAAAGCTATTTATTACCCTCTATGGCTATAGGAGTGTAATACGATTCATCGCGATTGTTAAATATTACTTGCCCATCGGCATCTTGTTGAGAGTAAATTATTGGACTTGAATACTGTTGAGTTTCGTCGGTATTAATGCCAAATACATTTATAAGATCATGCCCCTCAAGATCATGCCCCATAACCCCTATGCCTTCAATAATATTACACCCAACCAAGGTGTGATAACGACGGCTCACACCATCATTGAGCACGATTGGACTTCCGGCAGTAATTATGTTTCCGCATAGGTCTCCAGCCTTTTCGAGCCAATATTGTTGTGTATTTTTTATGTCAGAAAAGTCATACAATAATATTTCGGAGTCTAATCTATAAGAGGGATTTTCATATTCATCAAATTTGATTTTGGGAGAGTAATTCTTGTTGGCAAGATAATGAACTTGTTGAGTCGTCAAGTCTTCACGCAAAAAACCTCGCAAAGTTGAGTTGTCATAAATTTTCAAATTAAAGAAATGATAATAACATTTCTTATAGGTCAAATCGTTAATAATGGTATCACCTTTTAACTCAATAGTGTAGGCATATGATTCTTGATTTTCTAAAGGATTATTGTGACGAATTTTCATATCGCCTTTCCATGTCACACCTTCATTTACAAGAGGGAGATATTCTTCTTGAGCCAATATTGGAGTCGAGACTCCAAATAACATTGCTAAAACAAAGAGTAGAGATTTTTTCATAATTATAATTTTTAGAAGTTTATAATCACAAATTAAATTCTTATTTTTCATGATACAAAATTTTATAAATTAAAATTTTAGTTTGAATAACTAATTTTTTCAATATTCACTACTGCGCCATTTTCGGCAATGAAATTACTGTCTATAATTACCTCGGTAGCATTAATTATCAATGATCCTCCCGATTTGACCAAACCACCTGTGATTGTTACAATTCCAGGAGTATTGATGATTACAGTAGCTGTATTTTGAACGATAAAGCCTTGGTTTATTTCCACATTGCCTGTTGCATCAATGATGTATTTGGCATTGTTGCAAAAACTGATGTTACCATAAGTGCGATTGCTATCAACGGTTGCACCCATTTTTACATCGGAGGCGAATACACGTTGTGAAACATAAATATTTTCGTTTTGTAAGCACAATGTGGGAATATAAGGTATCATGTTGTGTCGGTAAATCATTATAGAACTATTGGGCGATGTATAGAAAGTTGTGCTGCCTGTTTTTTGTCCTATTGATATCTGTGGATTATCGTTGGTATCACGAACTACAATTTTAGCACCATCAAGACAATTACCCAAAATCATAATCTTTGATTCGTCTCGAAATATGTCAATATCAGCATCTGTATATTTCACGGGAGTGCTAGTCCATATTTCAACCTCTGGATCTCCAAGAAGATTGTGTGTTAGACGAATATCGTGACTATGGGTATTCGATAGATTTGAAGAAAATACTTTTATTTTTGAATTAGCTTCAGCTTTTCCTATGTTAAACACACCACATTTTAGTTGGTCAATGAAGCATTTTTCTAGATAAGCAGAGTTTTGATATCCATTTTTTAAATTAAAATCAAAAAATCCAGAGCGAGTATTTCCTAAAAAAGCTACTCCACCATAATTTTTACCTAATGTGAATGATTCTCCAAAATTCATGGATACATTATATGTAGTTGAATCTTCGGTATATATATCATATGGCATAGTGGAGCAAGATATTGAATAGCAGATGTTTGGATAGTTTTTGTTGCTGAGATTGTCTAACGCGTTTCCTGATTCCTTTTTGAGAAATATTGAGTTTTTCCATCTTCAGGTCCGGTTGGAAGATTTGAGTTTTCGCCATTAGAGCGAGCCATCGGGTTATTTGATTTGTTTATCCAATTATAACTAACCGGTCTCAAGTTTAGTATTGTATTAAGACCATTATAAATTGAATTGATATTTGTTTTAGTTCGTTCATCGGAGTTGTTATATACATTTGCAACTTGAATGCTATTATAAGTGTTTGTAAAAGAGTTGTAAAAAGCAACTTGATTCCCTGTTCCTGCAATACGAGGATTTGCAGGAGTTACATCAATTTGGAAAAATTTGTTACCATTATCAAATGTCCAATATAGACCACTGAATTTATCTATTAAGAAATTAAAACGGCCATTTTCTGTTGCTCCTCCAAAATTCAAGATAGAACCATTATATGAAATTTGAGCATTAATAGGATTTGTAATAAATAATGTTGTAATGAAACAAATAAAGAGTTTGTTAAAAGAGAATGTTTTCATGTTAATTTATTTTTGAGTTAATTAGATTGGTTAAAAGCTACTCGGCAAAAAATAGCCGAGTAGCCACAAACTTATGATAACATAGGAAATTGGGTTGAGCAATTATATAGAGAAGCTACCGGAGTAGCAAGAGCCATCGAGGGTAACTATTGTGATGTAATAGTCGCCGGCAGAGGTTGATGTGGCGATTGTCGCAGAGCCAAAGGCTGAATCTTCGGTTTGTTGCCACACATCACCGGTAGTTTCGTTAGTCACTGTGATTTCGACCTCACCCATGTCATACATGAATTGTAAATAAACCATGCCACTTTGATAAAAAGCAGTGATGTCACTTCCATAATCGGGAGTGCGAGGTTCTGTGGTTGGTACGGGTTCCTCTTTAATAGGAAACTTTCTTTTCTCCTCGGCAAAAGAGAAAAGAACTCCACACATTAGAAATAATAATAAAATTAGCTTCTTCATAATTAAAAAAATTTTTGATAATGATTTTTGCAAATAAATGAAGAAAACAAGGTAAAATCATCAAAAGTGACTTAACAAAAACTTAACATTTTGCTGATATAAAGACGAACAGGAAGTAAGCATGTAATGCTCAGTGTGTTGTGTGGTTAGATCCTGTGAATAAATTTGTCCCAATCAGAGGCTCTGCCATTATTGTTTATTAACTTTTTGTAAAGACGAGCACGTGTCATTGATACAGATGCATCGGTGTGATTGGTCAACCGAGATATTTTTTTAGGTGTAAATTGTGTTTTTATTAGAATGGAAACACGGAATTCGTAGGAGCTGAGTTTGAAAGGTAGCTCGTGTAGAGTGTCAATAAATTCAGGGAATAAGTGAATAATTTTATCAACGAGATTGTCCCATTCTTTTTCAGTAAGGATATTTTTCCCTTCGGGATAATTTTTTAGGCGGTTATGAATTTCTTTTACAAAAGTATCATTATTAAAAGTGAAAATAGCAATCTCTTTTTGTTTTTTATAAATAATTGCTTTTTCATTGTTGAGTACCAATAATTTTTTTTGATTTTCTAATTCTTGGATAAGCGATAGGTTTTCGCAATTTATTGAATTAATTTGCGATTCTAATTGAGCTATTTTTTCTTTATTTTGAGCAATAGTAGTTTCGCTTAAGTAATTACTTTGTTTAAGTAATAATTCTACATTTTGCAATTTAAGACTAATAATTCGTTTCCTTTTACGGATAATGTGAATTGTAAATAGAGCAGTGATGATAACTATAACAATAGAGCTAATCAAAGAAATTATTTTAATTTCATTTTTTTGTGCTTCTTGTTTCAGTTTGTTATTTTCTCGTTCACGAATTTGATAATTATATATTGAGGATAGTTGACGTATTTCTTGGGGAGTTTGAAGTTTTTGTATAGAATCAGAGAGGATTTGAGATTCTATAATAAATGGCGTCGCTTTAGTTATGTTATTTTGGTCAATATATAAATTCGCTAAAATATTATATCCATTTAATTGAGCATTGAGGCTTTTAGATTTAATGAGTTTGTTACAATAGAAAATAATGGAATCGGTGTTGTTTAGCCGATAATAAAGATGAGCAAAAGTATTAGCGATTTTGGTAGAGTCTTCTTTGGGAAGGACGCCTTTTAGAGAATTAGATATTTTAAGGGCTTGTTTATAATCGTGCTTGAAAAGATATAATTCAGCAATGTTGAGTTTTGTAGAATGTATGAGTTTTGTATTGCCTAAATCCTCGGCTTGTTTAATTACATGATTATATAAAATTAATGCACTGTCTTTTAGTCCTTGTTTAGAATAAATGCCACTTAAGTTATGCATATTATATAATGCATTGATTTGGTTTTTGTTTTTATAGTTTAGTTCAATCGCTTTTTTATAAGTGGGAATCGCTAAATCATAAACTTTTTGTTCGTTATAAATTCCAGCCATTTGACTATATGCAACAGCCATTGTACGAGAGTTGATATTGGGACAGTCGATGGCTTTTTGGAAATATTCGAGTGCTTGTGGTGCATCGCCAAGGTCGGAATAAACACGACCTCCATAATAATAGGCTACCGAAAGTAGATTGTTGAAATCGTGATTTTCAAAATAGTTAATAACCGATAGTATCGCCGAGTCAGATGTATGTGTGATATATGCTTTGTCGTTAGTGCGAATTTCTAATAGGTCGAAATAATATTTGTTGTCGTTACCCAATAGTGTGTCGCGATTGATAGCTTTAATTATTGCTACTGCGCTATCGGGTTGGGATTCGGCGAGAGAGTCAATCTGTTGTAACTTTTCAAATTGCACACGTTCACGATTGCTACAAGCCGAGAGCAGGATAATGGATAATATGATTGGTAGGATGTGTTTCATAAATACAAAGATACAATAAATCTTTAAAAATTGAAAAACCCGAAGGGTGCAACGAGGCTTGACCGAGTTAATTGAAATTTGAAATTTTTTTAGACAAAATGACAGAAAAAACATAAAGCTGACGCAATGAAAATACAAGAGCGAGCAACCCGTGAGGATTGCTCGCTCTATGGAGGTTAACTGAGTGTTGATAGTTTTCACCCCCTCCCCCCTTCGGGGTACTCCCCCTAAAGTAGATTCAAGGGGAGAGTTTAGGGTTCTCAATCATCAATTTACTTGATGTATACTCTTGATGCTTTAGAGCCTTCTACTTTGATGAATACACCATTTGAAGGTTTTTCTATTTCTACGCCTTGGAGGTTGTAGAATTTCACATCAGAGTTGCCAATAGTAATATTTTCAATACCTGTTGCTTGTGCATCAATAATGCCGTCCATTACTAATGTCTTATAACTTTCGTTGAGAGTAGTGATAACTTTCATATCAACACCTTCGATAGCTGATATGTTATATACGCCATTTTCAGGTTTAGCATTAATCACAAACATTGGAGCATTGCACAAAATCACAGGATAGTTGGCGCTTAATTCCCAAGCAAATTCAGCATCGTGAGTGTCGGCAAGTTTATCGTTACCGGCCCATACATAGTGAACTTTCATAGGAATAATGTTAGCGTTAGTGATCAAAGATGACCAGTTTTCAGTACCTGTGTACCCAACACCTACGAGTTTTGTTGCTTCAATATTGTATGTATTGATTTGCTCGTTATAAGCCTCAATCTGAGCATCAGTAAGTATCGAAGCAGCATAATATTGAATCAACGCACGAGCTTCATCTTCTTCATGACCTAAACAAGTAAACTCAGGAGTAGCGTGGTAACCCATGTAACGTACGAGGTTATCGTTGAAATCTTCCCAAGCGATATTTACAACAGCATCGGCATAGTAGCTATATGTAGTGTTGTCGGCATCGGCGTGATCAGCCTTTTCGTAGAATATATAACCCGGAGACTTGTAAGGATCGATAACAGGAACAGGGAATGAAGGATTAATCACGATGTCGCTTTCGGTTTCGTTGCTTAATACCACTTCTTCGCCATCGAATGTGCGATTATAAGTTGTGCGAACAACCAATTTATACGCTTGATTCTTTTCGGCATTGTAAGTGTAACGAGCGCGTCCGTCGGGAGCAGTTGACTCGTCGTAACCCATTGCAAAACCTAATACATCAACAGAGATGCTATTTGCGTTAGAGTAAATTTGGTCGTCGGCATTAGTAGTTTGAGTACAAATAACATTTCCTACACTATCTTTAAGTTCAAATGTGTAAGAGATATTCCAAGCATTAAGCACATCGTTGCTCACTGCAAGCGGATTGAGAGTTGCACCATTAGTACCAATCACGTTGGCTTTTGTGATTTCAACCGGGTTGGTAGCATTTTCAATATCACCTACTTTGCGGAATGAGCCAATAGGCATATCTTCAGATCCAACGAGAGAAGCGATGTTTTCGCCTTCAATAGGAATGATGTTGTTTTCGTTTTCACCTTGAGTCCATTCAACAGCAGGAAGAGTAAACTCAATAGCTTCAGCTTCACAAGCGATGAAGTTGAATGCACGAGTTGACACAGGATAAACTTGAGGCTTGTAGGTCAAGCTTGGGTTTATGTCTTTCCATGTCATAGATTGAACATCACTATTAACATTAAGATACCAACCATTAACTTCATGGTGATTGCAATTGTTGGCGGTGATAGTTACAGGACCTTCGACAAATGCACCTACTTCGGCAACGTTTGAAGCCGCATTGAGAGCTTTAGCAGTTGCTCCGTCAGTTACTATAACATATGAATTAACCACAGGAGCAGCATCGTTGTCGTCAACGCGAGCGATGTTGTCGTTGTGAGCAATGTCAAGGTTGAGGTCGAATGTATAAAGTTTTTGACCTTCAGTTTCTTCGTAAGGTTGACTCAAAGTAACATCAATAGGAGTTGATGGGAAGAATGCAGTTACTGAATTTGCTTTACCTTCAATAACGGCTTCAGCACCTTCGCTATTGGTAGTAGTGTTGTAAGGCACAACTTTATAGTTGTAGATGCGGTCGTAGTTGCCGTTTTCGTCAGTACCATAAGAAAGGTTCTTATGGGTAAACGAGCCAGTTTCGCCAGCCTCAAAGTCGATAGACGCAGTGCCGGCAAGTTCCCAAGCACCTCCATTGTCATATACGCGATTGTTTTCGGCATCGCGACGCATAGTTTGGTAGTAAACCTTGTAGTTGTTGAGGTTTTTGCGGTTGCTTTCTTGACCGGTCCAGGTAATTTCTACATCAACAGTACCCACCTCAGTATTTGAGCCTTCGCCATAGCATTGACGAGTAGCTTTGAGGTTGGTTACAGGAGTTGCAGTAACACCCTTTATAAGTGAAGTTGCAGCAGCATTAGTAGTTGTAGTGCGAGCATCTGTTTTCACTGCATATACAAGGAGACCTTTTTGTTGTGAAGCAATCACAAGGTTTCCGGCATAGTCAAATTCCATTTGGTCAACACGATAAGTGCCGTCCAAAGGAATAGCAAATTTATGAGTGAAAGTAGGTGTTGCTCCACTCCATGTTACTCCATAAACTTGAACATTCACACCCGATTTTCCTGAATTGGTATAAGAGTCGGCAATAGCAAAAGTCTTATAGTCGGCACTGATCGCCATACCACCATTTTCAGAACCATTGAGGGTTGCATTAATGGCGTCAGATTTGTATTTGAGATTCAAATCATGGTCAAACACTGCAAATGCAGGGTTTTCGCTGAGGTTGTTACCGGCATAACGATTTTGAGCCGCGATAACAGCATTGTCGGTAACGATAATATCACCGTCGCCATTGTCGAGCACACCGGCTGTGGAATAATTCTTCGTTGGGCTTCCTGATGTCCAAGTTGTACCTGTTCCAATGTCAAATCGCTGAACATTGTTTTCATGAGTTGTGAATGCTTTGCGGTTTGAGCCTTCACCATAGAAGTCAACGGCACGTTCATAATATGTTCCTCCAGAAAGACAAGTGGGATTAGCACCGGTTGCAGGGTCATATACCCACACACCAGGATTCATGCTACCATAGTTAGCAATATAAACTTTGCCATCTTCTACTTCCAAGCGGTTAGAACGATAATATTTATATGAACTTGTAGAAGTTGAGAGGTCTTGACCAAACAATCCGGTAATCAATTTTCCGCCATTCTTAGAGAAGTCGGGGTTGAATTTTTGAAGCCCTTGTCCTATTGCTGTCATTGTGTAAATAGTACCGAAGTTGGCACTTGTTTCATCGTTGTCGATAGCTACACCAATACGAGCATCGTTAGAGCCGTTGTTGTAAATAATTGAGTTGTCAGAGTGCATGAGTTCAACCGATGGACTTGCAGGGTTGTTGATAGCGATAGCCCATTTGTAGTCAACGTCACCTTCAAGAGTTGTAGCATCGATTGTAACAGTATTTTCACCTTTCTTCACGCCGTTGATTTGAACAGTTTTTGTTGCACCGCCATTAGTAGGAGTGAGCACAACTGCTGCCGATTCAACATCACCGGTAGATGTAAATGTCAAAGTATATTCACATTCATCTTGTTTAGTCATGCTAAGGTTGTAAGCATAGCGACCGGGAACAGCCGGCAATGCTTGACCTTGAACGGTAGATGTAGCTTTGGTAACTGTTTGACGAGCCGGATTCTTGATAGTATAAACAAGAAGACCTTTTTGTTGCGAAGCAATCACAAGGTTATTAGCGTGGTCAAATTCCATTTGGTCAACACGATAAGTGCCATCTAAAGGAATTTCATATTTGTGAACAAACGTTGGGGTGCTACCACTCCATGAAACATCATAAACTTGAATACGGATACCCGCATTGCCCGAACTGGTATAAGAGTTGGCAATAGCAAATGTTTTGTAGTCAGATGAGATTGCCATACCTCCATTTTCAGAACCATTGAGGGTACCAAGACCATCTGATTTGGTGATAAGATTTAAATCGTGGTCAAACACCGCAAATGCGGGGTTGGTTGCAAGATTGTTGCCACTATAGCGACATTGTGCTGCAATAACGGCATTGTCGGTAACGATAATATCACCATCACCATTGTCGAGCACACCGGCTGTAGTATAGCTTTTTGCTGGGCTACCTGAAGTCCAAGTAGAGCCTGTGCCAATGTCAAATCGTTGAACATTATTTTCGTGAGTAGAGAATGCTTTGCGATTTGAGCCTTCGCCATATAATGCTACCCCACGTTCATAATAGGTAGTACCCGAAACATTTGTAGGAGCAGCTCCGGTGCTTGGGTCATAAACCCATATACCGGTGTAATCACTTCCTGCGTAATTGGCGATATACACTTTACCTCCATTTACTTCCAAGCGGTTGGAGCGATAGTATTTGTTTGAACTTGTAGATGAAGAGCGATCTTGACCAAACATTCCGGTAATTAATTTACCACCATTCTTAGAGTAGTCGGGGTTGTATTTTTGAAGCCCTTGTCCCATAGCAGTTAAGGTGTAGATAGTACCAAAGTTAGCACTTGTTTGATCTTTGTCGATAGCAACACCAATACGAGCGTCGGCCGAACCATTATTATAGAAGATAGAGTTGTCAGAAGATATAAGTTCTACTCCTGTGCTCACCGGATTATCGATGGCAACAGACCAAGAGAATGTTGCATTTTCACCAAGCGAAGTTGCATTAACAGTTACACTGTTGTCCCCTTTTTTGATAGCTCCTACATTAACCGATTGAGTGGCTCCGGTTGAGGTGTTTGTAAAGATGATTGAACCGTTGTCAACTGCTCCTGTTGATTTAAAATTCAAGGTGTAAACATCGCCACTCTTTGATGATGACAAACCATAGGCATAGTGACCTTGAACGGGCACTTTTTCAGTTTCATAAAGAGGAGTGGGGAATGTAGTTTCGTTGGCAGTAACAGTAACCGATTGAGTGAAATCTTTATAGCTTGGATGTGAGTATGTCAAGCTGTAAGTTCCTGCAGGAACTTTGTTAAACACGAATACTCCGTTATACTCATCATCGGTTTTATAAGTGCTGACAACTGCACCTGAACTATTTTTGAGAGTAACAGTAGCATCGTTGATGGGTAGGAAACGGTCGAGAGTAGAGGTATTGGGGGTGTAGTATTCATGAGTGAAAGTTGTTTCGCCATCACGAAGCACTCCGAAGATTGTGCCGTGAGATTCTTTCTTGCCCCAACCAAAGTAGTCGTTAAACCCTTTGGCATAGGCAGCACCTTCCCAACGGCAAGCATCCCAGTTCATCGCTTTGTGGCGAGCAGCTTGGTAGGTGTGGAAATAACCTTCAACCAAAAATCCGGGAACACTATGGCGAAGGATACCATAACCTTGTGTACCCCATGATGAAGCAAATGTCCAGTCACCTTGGATATTCATGTTGGTTGCTGAATAGTAGGTCCACATCATGTGTTGGTTTTTCCACCAGTGTGGCCAACATGCATTAGCAGCAGCCGAGCTACCTGCATTTTGTTCTGAACCGGTGTATCCACGATAAAGGAATAGTGGATAGTTGGTTGTTGTACCTTCGGTTGCGGCATTTGAGTGAATTGAAATCAAAATGTCGGCATTCCAAGTTTCCGCTTCAGCTCCAATGACCGAAAGGTCACGACTATATGCACCATAAGTGGTACCATCATGAGGGTATGGACCGTTTTTCACACGGCTCATTACGATGTTAGTTTGGCTCAAGTCGAGAGCAGCACCTAAGCGAGCAGGGTTAGAGTTTGATTGGTTTTTAGTGCGGTCGAAAGGCACGCCATAATCAATGAGTTTTTCCAACATACCAAAACCCTTTTCGAGGTTGGTGTTTGACTCATAAAAACCGGCAGTGTCGGTATAGTTTGCCGCACCATGGGTAACAGTTCCCATGTGGCGGTCTTCACCACCCCACGAGCCGTGACCGGGGTTGATATAGATGCGCACTTGGCTTGTAGTTTTGGCAGCCGAAGCACCAAACGCAACCATGAGCACAACCATTATGAATAATATTTTTTTCATATGAGGTTATTATTTAAGGTTGATAATAAACAACTCACCGGCTGGAGTTGAATAAGCAATGCTCTTTCCATTTGTTGATGGATACATTGCCATTGATTCGTCGAGTGTGAGTTCTTGGCTTACTTTGCCATCGATTGAAGCTGCGATAAGTTTTGATGAAGTTACCACATAACCATTGTCGATGTCGTTCATACCTACTACAGTGAGGTCGTTGAGCCATTTTGCTGCATGGATATTGCCAACGAATACCGGGTTAGAACCGTCGATGTCGGCAACATAGCAACCTCCTGTAACAAAGTAGTAGCATACTTTAGTACCGTTAGGTGAGATAGAGGCCCAAAGGTAGCTTGCTCCTTCAGTACCGTTAGGAGAAATCACTTTGCCGTCGATGCAAAGTTGACCATTACGGATAGATGCAACAGGCATTTGCACAGCAGCACCACCATTAAGGCTCTTTGCAGCACACACGTTGTTGTCAACTGTCATCACGTTAGTACCATTTACTGCAAAACCGTTAAGGTTGCGAGTAGGCTCAAGAAGAGTAGTTTCTACACCACGAGGAGAAACGGCTTTCAATGAAGTGTAACGGAGTTTGTTTTCATCAGTTTTGCTTTCGCGGAACACGACAGTACCATCGGTAGCGATTTTAAGGTCAAAACTGTTACCATTTGCCGAAATCATGTTGATTTCTTTAGAAGCGAGGTCCATTTTGTGAAGTCCACCCTTAGTGTTTTGCGAGAAAACTACAAAAGAACCGTCGGGGCTGATTGTTGCTTTGTCAACCGAAACGCCTTCGGGAAGATCGATTTTGTCAACCGATTGGATTTCCACTAATTGAGCGAATCCGAGAACGCTTGAACACAACAACATAGCCGAAATGAAAAATTTCTTCATGAGTTAATAATGTTTTATGTTAATAATTTATATAGTAGTCAAGTAAATATCTTGTAAAGGTATTGATTTTTGGCGACAAACAGGATATTGTTAATTATATTTAACAAAAGAGCAAGAAACTACAGTATAGCCTATAACCTACCTTCCTCTATGAGACATGCGACTCGCTCAATAATTGCATCTTCTCGATTTTTATTAGGCTCAAATTTACCTTTGAGATTCACTCCAAACAATTTGCCAAACATTTGCCAAAATCCGGCACGAAAACTTCCAAGAAAAGCTTTCACAATATCATAAGATGACTGATTGGTCTCTCTTCTAATGAGTTTAACTAATATCTTGGCTTGATTGCGAGTAAATTTTTTAAGCGCAGGTTTATATTGCTTAAAAAGTGCGCCTTCCATTGCTTTCAAATGGGCTTCTCTTTCTTTTTGGGTAGGAAAAGTTTCTATATACTCATATGTTTCAAGTAAAGTTTCGCATATTAAGTGAGCATAAGGAAGGGCTTTGCGCACATCTCTCACCGTGCGCCAATAAAATTCTTCATCCTTTTTGTCTTTGAATTTTAACCTTGGAAAACAATTCAAATCACGAATTATTACCATTAAAACCGAATCACCTGTCTCATCAACAAAATGATATTCACCTACGAATACTCGTTTCACTCCGGTTCCTAATTCTTGCGAAGAATTAGGGTTAAAATCTTCTTGAGCAAATGCCATGGTGATGCCCAATAAGATGCTCACAATTAATATAAAGAGCCTATGTATTTGGGGCATTTAGGTATTATGGGGTGGATAATCTATTGTATAATGGAGACCTCGAGATTCTTTGCGTTCTTTAGCTTGTCGCATTATCAGATATCCAACATTGATGATATTGCGCAACTCGCATATCTCTCGCGAAGCTGTTGAACGCTTGAATAATCGTTCGGTTTCTTCGTATAGGAGGTCGAGGCGATTCCATGCTCGATTCAAACGAATGTCGGAGCGAACAATCCCCACGTATGTACTCATAATCTGGTTTACTTCTTTGATGCTTTGTGTAATCAATACCATTTCTTCGGGCAATTGAGTACCTTCGTCGTTCCATTCAGGGATGTCGTTTCGGAAAGAGTAGTGGTTTGCCATTTCCATGGCATGCACCGCTGCCGCTTGTGCATATACAACGGCTTCTATGAGAGAGTTTGATGCCAAACGATTTCCTCCGTGAAGCCCCGTACAAGCACATTCGCCTACAGCATACAATCGCTTGATTGATGACTCGGCGTTAGAGTCAACTTTGATACCACCACACAAGTAGTGAGCTGCTGGAGCTACCGGTATATAATCTTTGGTTATATCAATACCCAACGACAAGCATTTGCGGTATATATTGGGGAAATGCTTTTTAGTTTCTTCGGGGTCTTTATGGGTAACATCAAGATACACATGCTCATCGCCATGACGTTTCATCTCGCTATCAATAGCGCGTGCCACAATGTCGCGAGGAGCGAGTGAGAGTCGTGGGTCGTAACGATGCATAAACTCATGACCACGCACATTGCGCAACACTGCTCCATAACCACGCATTGCTTCAGTGATGAGGAACGATGGGCGGTCGCCGGGATGGTAAAGTGCAGTGGGGTGGAATTGCACAAATTCCATATCTTGCACTGTTCCTTTGGCACGATAAACCATCGCAATGCCGTCGCCGGTGGCGATAAGAGGGTTGGTAGTGGTTTTATAAACTGCACCAATTCCCCCTGTAGCCATTACTGTTATGCGAGAAAGGAATGTATCAACCTTGTTGTTTTCGGGGTTGAGGATATATGCACCATAGCAAGTGACATCAGAGGTGCGACGAGTCACTATGCGTCCAAGGTGGTGCTGTGTGATTATTTCGATTGCGAAATGATCTTCATAAATGTCAATATTAGGATTTTTCTTGACAGCTTCAATGAGGCTTTCTTGGATTTCGGCTCCGGTGTTGTCTTGGTGGTGTAGAATGCGAAACTCGCTATGTCCGCCTTCTTTGTGAAGGTCAAATTCGCCATCTTCATTTTTATCAAAGTTCACTCCCCAATTAATTAGCGCATTAATTTCGGTTGGAGCTTCGGTTACAACTTTTTTTACGGCTTCGGGGTCACTTAACCAGTCACCGGCAATCATTGTGTCTTCAATATGCTTTTCAAAGTTGTCAACTTTGAGATTAGTAACTGAAGCCACCCCACCTTGAGCCAAATAAGTATTGGCTTCGGGCAACTTTGTTTTACACACCAATGCCACACGCCCGGAGTGGGCAACTTTGAGCGCGAAACTCATCCCGGCAATTCCGGATCCTATAACAAGATAATCATATTCGTAAGTCATACCCTTGACTTTTGATATTTATAAATACAAAGGTATAAAATTATTTATAATGCATCGACCTTAATGCATTATTTTAGGGAAAATTTATACACAAAAAGTGTCATGTTAGATATATAATGACTAGTCCTAAATAAGCGTTACAAAATTAATACTTATTTATTAGGACAAAATTAATAACTTTTTAGTTACACACAATGGAGCATGCTCCATTGTGTGTTGTTTTTTTATACGTTTTAATTTTTCTCTCTGATTGTCT
>JAZSDX010000003.1:0-32390 GCA_045531405.1 Muribaculaceae bacterium
GACCAAACAAGGTTGAGGTGTAGTTGTGTCATAATATTTGCGTTTAATGGATTTTAGATAATAATTTCACAGTGCAAAGATAATACAGCATTTAAGCCAAAAACTGCGATAATGCACAAAAATATTTTTTAGACAGAACGACAGAATTTTCCAGAATGGCATAAATGAATTTACGACAAAAGTACAAAAGAACATATTTGTCAGTGCATTTAATTGGGTGTTGAAAATTGAAAATTTCTTTGCTTGTGAGATTTCTTGACAGAATGATCAGAATTTTCTGAATGATATAAGTGAGGTTATGACTCCAGAATAGATTAATTAGTGCGATTAAACAGAGAGTTCTATGTCTTTTATGTCCTCTATGTCAACTATGAGGATAAGGAAAAAATAAAAAATTTAGGTTATCTCAAATAGATTTTGTGTGGTTCTAACTTGCCTAAAACAAAAAAAGCCCCCGATAAAGGACGAGGGCAACCCTAAATGTTTTCACAACGGAATAATCCTTATTGTGATTTGCAACAAATTAGTACTACAAAATTACACACTTTTTCTTACGAAACAAATATTATCAAATAATTTTTACTATTTTTGTAATATAACAATTAACATCTTAATTATTTTTCCATGAAAACGATACTTGGATTAGACCTCGGGGTTGGCTCTATAGGTTGGAGTCTTATAAGTATAAATGAAAACAATGTGCCACAAGAAATTATTGCGATGGGTAGTCGCATCGTGCCATTAACCATTGATGACTCCACTCAATTCTCAAAAGGGCAAGCCATAACAAAAAATCAAGACCGTACAGTCAAACGCACTGCACGCAAAGGATATGATCGCTACCAACAACGTCGCGAAAATCTCACAATAGAATTTCGCAAATTAGGCATGTTACCCGATGAGCAGTTAATAAAATTGCCAGTAATGGATTTGTGGCAATTAAGAGCTAATGCTGCAATACCAGGAACAAAGCTCACATTGCCTGAAATAGGTCGTGTGCTATATCATATAAATCAACGCAGAGGTTACAAGCATGCAAAAGCCGATGAAGGAGGTGACTCTAAACAGCGCGAGTATGTTGCTAACGTAAATAAACGATATGCAATGATTATTGAGCGAGGACAAACTATTGGACAATATTTTGCAGAACAATTAAAGCAAAGTGAAATAATAACAGACAAAGGACCTTACTACTCATATCGTATTAAGGAACAAGTCTTCCCACGCAAGGCATACGAAGACGAATTTGACCAAATAATGTCGATTCAACGAGAATTCTATCCCAACATTTTAACCGAACAAGTTATCAATCGACTTCGTAATGAAATAATTTTTTATCAAAGAGGATTAAAGTCATGTAAACATTTGGTGTCGTTATGTGAATTTGAGAAAAAAGAATATCGCAATTCAAAAGGAGAAGCTGTTTTTGATGGTCCCAAAGTCGCACCACGCACATCACCGTTGTTTCAAGTATGTAAGATTTGGGAATCAATAAACAATATCACTCTTACGAATAGGAATAATGAGACGTATCCTATCACACAAGAGCATCGCCAACAAATGTTTGAATTCCTTGATAATAATGAAAAGATGGGAATTAAAGATTTGTATAAGATATTAGGTGTTTCATCGAAAGCCGGTTGGTGGGGAGGAAAAGCTATAGGCAAAGGATTGCAAGGCAATACAACTAAAATGCAACTCAAAAAGGCGTTATCATCGTTAAATGAGGAAGAAATTGACAAATTGTTGAGATTTAATCTTTCGCAATGTGATTCGGTGTTGGTTGATGAAGAAACCGGAGAAATAATTCAAATTATTAAACCAAACTATATTGACGAACCATTATATCGACTTTGGCATATAGTATATTCAATTCAAGATAAAAATGAGTTAAAATCGACATTGCAAAAAGCTTTTGGTATAACAGATGAAGAAATTGTAGATAAATTATATAAAATAGATTTCATAAAACCCGGTTATGGAAACAAGTCGGCAAAAGCAATACGTCGAATTCTGCCATATTTACAGATGGGAGAAATGTATAGTGAAGCATGTGCACATGCCGGATTTAGGCATTCTGAAAGTTTAACAAAAGAAGAAAATCAAACTCGAAATTTATTAGATAAACTTCCTCAAATTCAAAAAAATGAGCTACGACAACCTATTGTAGAGAAAATTCTCAATCAAATGGTTAATATCGTAAATGCCATTATGGATAAATATGGGAAACCCGATACAATAAGAGTCGAACTTGCTCGTGAACTGAAAATGAGCAAAGATGAACGCGAGACAATGGACAAAAACATTCGGACTCGAGAAAAAGAGAATGAAGCAATCAAAGAAAAAATTCTGGAATTTGAAGGCATCAGAGTTTCACGCAATCGCATACAGAAATATCGTATGTGGCAAGAAGCTCAAGGTCGTTGTTTTTATTGCGATACACCGGTTTCAACTGCAGAATTTTTAAGTGGTTTTGATGTTGAAGTAGAACACATTATCCCTCGTTCATTGTTTTTTGATGATAGTTATTCTAATAAAGTGTGTGCTTGTCGCAAATGCAATGCTTCTAAAGGAAATATGACAGGGTATGATTTTATGAAATCAAAAAGTAACGAAGAATTTCAAAAATATCTTACTCGAATTGACGAAGCGTTCAAAGAACATCGAATAACTAAAACAAAACGAGAAAGACTCCTTACGACTGCGTCAAATATTCCAAGCGACTTTATTGATCGCGATTTGAGATTAAGTCAATATATCTCACGTAAATCGATAGAAATACTAAAACATGTATGCCGAGATGTTTACTCCACAACAGGAAGTGTTACCGATTTTGTGCGTCGAGTGTGGGGGTATGACATGGTGCTTCACAATCTTAATCTTGACCGATATCGCAAAGGCGATTTAACCGAGATTGTTGAATATGACCACAAAGGACAAATTCACAAAGAGGAACGAATTATAGGGTGGAGTAAACGAATAGATCATCGGCACCATGCTATAGATGCACTTGTCATAGCAATGACACAACAAAGTTTCATTCAACGACTAAATCACCTCAACACCGAACGCGACCAAATGTTTGCAGAAATAGAAAAACAACGCGAAGAATGGCGTAATGATTTTTCTTTGCTTGAACAATGGCTAAGAGAGCAACCTCACTTCTCTGTTCCCGAAGTAGAAAAAGCAGCTTCAGAAATTATGGTATCATTCAAAGCCGGCAAAAAGGTTGCGACTAAAAACAAACGCATTAAATATATTAAAGGGAAAAAAGTTATACTTCAAGAAAACATTATTGCACCTCGGGGTGCATTAAGCCAAGAGTCGGTATATGGAAAAATTCGTATTCTTGAAAAGAACAAACCAATAAAATATGCTTTTGAAAATCCACATTTAATTTTCAAAGGATATATAAAACGTCTTGTAGAAGAACGGTTGGCACAATTTGATGGGGAAACAAAAAAAGCAATAGCATCGTTAAAGAAATCCCCCATAATGATTGGTCGAAATAAAGATGTGGAATTAACTTATGCCACTTGCTATAAAGATGAATATGTGATTAAATATTCCATTTCGGCACTTGAGAAAATGTCGGACATCGACTCTATTGTAGATGAGAATATCAAAGCACGAGTAAAAGCACGAGTGGCGCAATTTAATGGTAAAATTAAAGAAGCGTTTAAGGATTTAGAAAATAATCCTATTTATGCCGATGATAATAACACTATTCCGGTGAAAAGTGTGCGATGCTTCACCGGATTAAGTGCTGTAACTCCATTGCGATATAATAAAGATGGAGAAGCGATTAGCTTTGTGAAACCTGGGAATAATCATCATATTGCGATTTATCGAGATAATGAAGGTAAACTTCAAGAGCATGTCGTTACATTTTGGACCGCCGTTGAACGGAAAAAATATGGTATTCCAGTGGTAATTAAATCGCCTAATGATGTGTGGGATTCGTTAATGGATAAAGATTTGCCCGAATCGTTTCTAAATTCATTACCCGATGCAAATTGGGCATTTGTTGAAAGCATGCAAGTTAATGAAATGTTTATTCTTGGCTTATCTGACGATGAATTTAACGATGCAGTTAATAATAATGATAAAGCAACATTATGTAATCATCTTTATAGAGTGCAAAAGTTGTCTTCAAAAAATTATTATTTTAGACTACATATTGAAACATCTGTTGAAGATAAATATTACGAGAACAAAAATGAGATGTTATCTAAACAAATGGGGAAATTAATTAACATTCGAAGTTTAGACAGTTTAATGTCAAAATATCCACGTCGATTAAAAATCAGTGCCCTTGGGGAAGTTATCTTTGAATGATTAAGAAAACATTATATTTTGGCAATCCCACTTATTTGTCATTAAAGAATCAGCAAATAGTGATACACCTCCCGAAAGAGAAGGAGGGGGTGTCATCACCTATTGAAGAAAATCTAATCACCAAACCGATTGAAGATATTGGGGTGGTGGTGCTTGACAATCAACAAATAACCATTACTCATGGGCTAATGGGAGCATTGCTTGAAAATAATGTTGCTTTAATCACCTGCGATAGTCATGGTATGCCTACGGGACTTATGCTGCCATTGAGTGGAAATGAGACACAAAGTGAACGATATGCAACTCAAATTAAAGCATCAATTCCTCTTAAGAAACAACTTTGGCAACAAACAATTCAAGCAAAAATTGCGAATCAAGCATCGGTATTAGATAGATGTGTAAGATGTGAAACTCGTTGCATGAGAATATGGCAAACTAAGGTGAGAAGTGGTGATGTGGAAAACGTAGAAGCTCGAGCTGCATCATATTATTGGAAGCGACTATTTGTTGAAATAGAATATTTTTCACGCGATAGATATGGAATGCCTCCTAATAATTTGCTTAATTATGGCTATGCAATTTTGCGAGCAGTGGTGGCTCGTGCAATAGTGGCAAGTGGTATGTTGCCTACCTTGGGAATACATCATCACAATCGATATAACGCATATTGCCTTGCCGATGATATAATGGAACCTTATCGACCGTATGTTGACGAATTGGTGTATCGCACTATTGAGACTAAAGGAGTTCCTCCTTTTGAACTTAATCGCGAATGGAAAGCGACGATGCTTGTGATACCAACACTTGATGTTAAGATTAGCGGATTACGTCGACCGTTGATGGTGGCAGTAACTCAAACGACAGCATCGTTATATAAATGTTTTACCGGAGAATTGCGACACATCAGTTATCCCGAATTGTAAACGCAGAAATCTATGCACAATCGTTTTAGTGAATATCGTATTATGTGGGTACTTGTTTTCTTTGACCTGCCTACTGAGACAAAAAAAGATAGAAAGGCATACGCTCGATTTCGCAAAAATCTGCAAAACGATGGTTTTACAATGTTCCAATTTTCTATATATGTGAGAAATTGTCCCAGTCAACAAAATGCAGATGTACATATAAAACGTGTCAAAGCAATTCTTCCTGAATATGGGAAAGTTGGGGTTTTATGTATAACCGATAAGCAATTTAGTGCGATGGAACTTTTTTATGGCAAGAAAACGGCAAATTTGCCAACTCCGGGACAACAATTAGAGCTATTTTAAGCCAAATAAGCCGCAAATCACTTTTTTGCCAGAAACAATAAATCCACTCCAAACAGGAGTGGATTTATTCATAATACACCCGTTTTTTTATTTCTATCTTCTTTGTAAATAATTGAATAGCAGTTTGTTACAAGTACTCGGGTGTATATTATTTCACAAAGATACTAATTTGAAAGCAAATCACAACGCGAATAGTCATACTTGATGATTGTGATCTAATTAAAACTTGAATTTCTACTAACGTGTTATAGGGTAGATAGAGTCGTTAAGGGCAATAGGGTCAATAACATCTTAAAGGTTGTCAACTGGGGCTACTGAGTCTTCTAATTTAGATTTTTTGTGTGTTGATTTTCAATTTTCAATGTAATGATGTATCTTTGTAGTCAATTTGCAAAATTGAAGTTTTTGCAATGTGTTTTTAGAACAGATATAGTAAAGAGTTTAACGCTATTATCCTATTAATTTTTACAAGATGAAAGTAATGAAATTTGGGGGCACATCGGTAGGATCTGCCCAACGAATTAAGGATGTCGCTAAATTGGTGACCGAACGAGGAAAGAATATTATTGTGTTGTCGGCAATGTCAGGCACAACAAATACGCTTGTTGAGATTTCGGATTATCTCTATAAAAAGAATACCGATGGAGCGAAAGAAACGGTAAATGGTCTTGAACAAAAATATAATCGCACAATCGATGAATTATATTCAACCCAAGAATATAAAGAAAAGGCGATGAAGGAGGTTAAGGCATGCTTTAACTATATACGTTCGTTTACAAAAGATATTTTCACTTTATTTGAAGAGAAAGAGATTTTGGTTCAAGGAGAGTTAATGTCAACTACATTGATGAATCTATATCTTCAAGAGCAAGGTGTAAATTCAGAGATGTTGCCAGCTCTCGATTATATGCGTACAGACAAAAACGCAGAGCCAGATACTCAATATATTAAACAAAAGTTGACTGCATTACTTGAGAAGCATAAAGATGCCGATATTTATATCACACAAGGCTATATTTGTCGCAATGCTTACGGTGAGGTTGATAATTTGCAACGTGGTGGTAGCGATTACTCTGCATCGTTGATCGGCTCGGCTATCAATGCTGAAGAAATTGAGATTTGGACCGACATTGATGGAATGCACAACAACGACCCTCGTTTTGTGGAAGGGACAGAACCTGTTGGCGAACTACACTTTGAAGAAGCTGCCGAGTTGGCTTACTTTGGTGCAAAAATTTTGCACCCAACATGTGTTTTACCTGCAAAGTTGAACAATATCCCTGTTCGTTTGCTTAACACCATGCAACCCGATGCAAAAGGCACATTGATATACAATACTTCATCAAGTCGCACAATAAAAGCCGTTGCCGCTAAAGACAATATTACCGCAATTAAGATTAAGAGTGGTCGTATGTTGTTGGCTTATGGTTTCTTGCGTAAGGTTTTTGAAATTTTCGAGACATATCAAACCCCAATTGATATGATTGCCACATCGGAAGTTGGCGTATCGGTAACTATTGACAATGAACGAAATCTTCAAAACATTGTAGATGATTTGAAGAAATTCGGCACAGTAACTGTTGACAAGGATATGGTTATCATTTGCGTAGTGGGAGACCTCGAATGGCAAAATCGTGGTTTTGAAGCCAAAGTTATCGAAGCATTAAAGGATATTCCTGTGCGTATGATTTCGTATGGAGGTAGCAACTATAACATTTCTGTACTTGTTCGCAAAGAAGATAAAGTAAAGGCATTAAATGCATTAAGCGACCATCTTTTTAAAACCAAGTAAGTTTGTCTATATACTAAATATTAAAATGACAAATTTTCCAATAGAAGAATTTGAGAATCAACGCACTCCATTTTATTTTTACGACATCGAGTTGCTTCGCAAAACTCTTGATGAAATAAAACGCCATAGTAATTACCCAAGATATCATGTGCATTATGCCATCAAGGCCAATGTAAACCCGGTGATATTAGAGGAAATTCGCAAAGCCGGATTGGGAGTGGATTGTGTGAGTGGAGGCGAAGTTGAAACGGCATTGAGTGCCGGATTCCCTGCCGATAAGATTGTTTTCGCCGGTGTAGGCAAAAGCGATTGGGAAATAGAATTGGGGCTTAATCACGACATTGCATGTTTCAATGTTGAATCGTTGCCCGAGCTTGAGGTAATTCAAGAAATTGCCACGAGAATGGGGAAAGTAGCACGCGTGGCTTTGCGTGTAAATCCTAATATTGATGCTCATACTCACCATTACATAACAACTGGTTTGGCCGAAAATAAGTTTGGAATCAATCTTGAAAAACTTGATGAAATCATTGAAATTGCAATTAAAATGCCAAATGTGGAATTACATGGATTACACTTCCATATTGGTAGCCAAATTACAATTAATGACCCCTTCAAGTTATTAAGTGAAAAAATAAACGAATTACAAGTAAAATATGCCCAAAAGGGAATTTCGTTTAAATCAATCAACGTTGGAGGTGGCCTAGGCATTGATTATGACAATCCTAACGAAAATGACATTTCTGATTTTGAGGGATACTTTAATACCTTCAAAAAATATCTTAACCTTAATGAAGGACAAGAACTCCACTTTGAATTAGGCCGTTCTATTGTTGGTCAATGTGGATCACTTATCACTCGAGTCCTTTACGTAAAGGAAGGAACAGAAAAGAAATTTGCGATTGTTGATGCAGGCTTTACCGAATTGATTCGTCCTGCACTATATCAAGCACACCATAATATTGAAAATCTCACTAGCAATGATGAGATAGAAAAGTATGATGTAGTGGGTCCAATATGTGAGTCGTCGGATTGCTTTGGAGAAGATGAAATGTTGCCAAAAGTAAAAAGAGGTGATATAATTGCAATTCGTTCAGCAGGAGCATATGGCGAAATTATGGCTTCGCAATATAATTGCCGAATGTTACCTAAATCAATTTATAAAATGTAATTTATATAAATACAATGAACCTAAAAAAGGTTATGCCGAGGCATAACCTTTTTTCTAATTCTTATTAGAAAAAACACATGATTAACTTTCATTTCCGACTATAAAATATTACCTTTGTAGTCATAATTTTATATATGGAAAAGAATATCAAAATCAACGGTTTAGATTTTCACTATACAGTACAAGGGAGTGGCTCTCCCATTGTATTAATGCATGGATGGGGTTGCAATTTAACGACATTGGCAAGTATAGAAACTGTAGCCGCAGAAAACCATACCGTATATAATGTAGATTTCCCCGGATTTGGGAAGTCGGAAGAACCAAGTGAAGTGTGGGGAGTTGAAAAATACACCCAACTCATTGAGGCATTTATCAAACTCGAAAATATCGAGAATCCCATATTGCTCGGTCATTCGTTTGGGGGCAGAGTTGGCATTTTATACTCATCACGCAATAAAGTGAAAAAACTTATACTTGTTGATGCTGCCGGAGTAAAGCCTCGCCGTTCATTAAAGTATTACTTCAAAGTATATACATATAAAATTGGTAAATGCTTAATGCCATTAATTTATGGCAAAAAAGGTGCTCAAAAGCGTATTGAGGATATGCGAGCAAAAAGAGGATCAAGCGATTATAATAATGCTAGTCCTATGATGCGTGCAATATTAAGTAAAGTTGTAAACGAAGACTTAAAATATTGTATGCCTAAAATCACTGCACCCACATTACTAATTTGGGGAGAAAATGACACAGCAACACCATTACGTGACGCTCAGATTATGGGAAAACTAATTCCAGATGCCGGATTAGTATCATTTCCGGGGTGTGGTCATTATAGTTTTCTCGATAATCCGTTTCAATTTGCTGCAGTGTTACGTAGTTTTATAAAAGAATAATCTAACGAAAAGATATTATAATGGAAATAGTGTTTTATATAGTTCCTTTATTTGCAGTCATCAATCTGTTTCTTGAATTGAAACGTGATTTGATGATGTTGCAACAAAACTCATATCGCAATGAACGATATATGCGTTGGCTACGCAGCAGCCAAGATACTACATCTACACCACGCTTAATTGCTTTTGCTATTTTATTTTTATCACTAACTTCATTTTGTCCAAATTACATCGGGGCGTATTTAATTTTATTATTCTCTATATTCAACTCATTTTACTTAATTAAAGCCAAATACAAAAAGCCTCTTGTATTTACAAACAGAGCACGTCGCATATATGCTGTTGCATCTCTTCTCTCTGTTATTGTAATATGTGGAGGTGTTTTTGCTTTTGGAAATGCTGACGATATTACATCGATTTTATCAACAAGTGCAGTAGTTGCGTTAGGTACATATATTACCTCTCACATGGTAATGTATATTTCAAACATATTACTTGCTCCTGTTGAAAAGCATATCAATAAGAAATATTACAACGATGCTGCTCGCATTCTTGCATCAATGCCCGATTTGAAGATAATAGGCATTACAGGTAGCTATGGCAAAACAAGCACCAAGCATTATCTACATCGCATTCTCAGTGAAAAATATGATGTGTTAATGACCCCTGGCAGCTTCAATACAACACTTGGTGTAATCCGTACTATACGCGAATACCTCAAGCCTTATAATGAAGTGTTTATCGTTGAAATGGGGGCTAAACAACAAGGCGACATCAAAGAAATATGCGACCTTGTAAATCCACAAATGGGTATTGTAACCGCTGTTGGCGAACAACATTTAGAATCGTTTAAGTCGATTGAGAACGTACAAACCACTAAATTTGAACTTATCGACGCTCTTCCAAGTGATGGTCTTGGTGTGGTTAACGATGATTTCCCATTTGTTGCAAATCGCAAAGTTGACAATGTCGAATGTGTTCGCTATGCCGTAAACGAAACCGGCAACGCATCATACACTGCAAAAGATATCATCTATGACGAAACAGGCACTCGATTCACTATCGTTGGTAATGGCAAAGAATTGACACTTCACACTCGCTTAGTAGGGGAGTGCAATATTTCTAACCTCATTGCAGCCGTAATTATCGCACTCCGTCTTGATGTTCCCGATGAAAAGATTCGTTATGCAGTTGAAAAGATTGAGCAAGTTGAACATCGCCTCAACCTCAAACGCACACCGGGAGGTATAACTATCATCGACGATGCATTCAATAGTAATCCTACCGGCTCTAAAATGGCAATGGACGTATTGAGCCGTTTCAATAAAGGCAAACGCATTGTTATCACTCCGGGAATGATTGAACTTGGAGACAAACAATATGAACTTAACGAGGCTCTTGGTGTAAAAATCGCCGAATGTGCCGATGTGGCAATCATTGTAGGGGAGTACAATAAAGACGCGCTTCTCAATGGTATCAAGCAAGGCAACATGAACAACGACAACGTTCATGCAGTAGCGTCATTTAACGAAGCGCAACGAGTTCTTGCCTCAATCGCTAAAGCCGGCGACACCGTTCTTTACGAAAACGACCTTCCCGACACGTTTAAGTAATTCATAATGCATAATTCATAATAAAATTAATAGTAAAATCAATATATAATGAAAACTAACATTGGAGTATTTTTTGGTGGACGCTCTACCGAACATGAAATATCAGTGATTTCGGCATCACAAGCTATGCACGCTATCAACCGCGACAAATATGATGTAACACCTATCTATATCACAAAACAAGGTAAATGGTACACTGGTGAAGCACTTTTTGAAGTAGCTAACTATCGCGACATTCCTGCATTGCTTGCTAAATGTACCGAGGTGTATATGAAACCGATATATGATGACTATAACCTCTACAAGGTTAAAAAATCGATGTTTGGTTCCGACGTGTTAACTCATCTCGATGTAGTTATCCCTGTTCTTCATGGTTCTAATGGCGAAGATGGCATCTTTGAAGGAGTATTGGAATCAACAGGTATTCCTTTTGCCGGCTGTAACACTTTATCATCGGCCAATGGTATGGATAAAATCACTATGAAGATGATACTTCAAGCGTGCGATATTCCTGTTGTTGATTATGTGTGGTTTACCGACAAACAATGGTTTGCTCAACGCGAAGAACTTATCGCTAAAATCGAAGATAAAATCGGATATCCGGTAATCGTTAAACCAGCCAATCTCGGCTCAAGTGTAGGTATTGGTCGTGCAATTGATCGCGAACAACTTATCGAAAAAATCAACGATGCTGAACGTTATTCTACACGCATCATCGTTGAAGATATGGTCGAAGAACTTCAAGAGATTAACTGCTCGGTACTCGGCGACTGCGACGAATATCAAGCATCAGTGTGCGAAGAGCCTATCAAGAGTGGCGAAATTCTCTCATACGAAGACAAATATATGGGTGGCACAAAGGGGGCAAAAGGTATGCAAGCATCACAAAAACGCATTCCTGCCGAATTGCCCGACGATGAAACTGCTCGTATTCAATTCCTTGCAAGCGAAACATTCCGTGTGCTTTCATGCCATGGTGTGAGCCGTGTTGACGTAATTATCGACCGCAAAACTCGCAATATCTACGTTAATGAAATCAACACCATTCCAGGTTCATTGTCATTCTACCTTTGGGAAGCAACAGGCATCTCATTTGACAAATTGATGGACAAACTCGTTCAACTCGCACTCAAACGCAAACGCGAAATGAACATGAAAACAGTATCTTACGACCAAAATATCTTCTCTCTCGGCGGAGGCGGCGTTAAAGGCGGCAAATTAAAATAAATACTTATCCAATAAATGGATATTGATAATACATTCATTCCTTTGAAAGGTGACTATCGAAAGTTAGTTGCCTTTCAAAAAGCTGAATGTATTTATGATATTACTTACTATTTTACTCAAAACTTTCTTAAACAAGGAGACCGCACAATTGATCAAATGATCCAAGCGGCTCGCAGTGGAAAACAAAACATCGTAGAAGGTAGCACTGCTGCTACAACTTCGGCCGAAACACACATTAAACTCCTCAATGTTGCAAAAGCAAGTTTTCACGAACTATTAATGGACTATGAAGACTATCTTAGAGTAAGAGAATTAGTTCAATGGAAAGAAAATGATGCAAAATTTATTCAAACAAGAAAAGTATGCGCATCACACAATGAATCAGAATACTATCGTAATGCGATAAAATCTCGCACCCCTGAAACCATTGCCAATATTGCTATAACACTATTACATCAAGAAGATTATCTATTACTTCGCCTTATAGAGAAAGCAAAATCACAATTTCTTGAAACAGGAGGCATACGAGAGCAAATGACAAAAGCTCGCATTAATTATAGAAACAAAAATGATTAACCGGTTTCAATAAATATGAGATATACGAGAAATACGAGACATGCGATAAGTTATATCCCTCCTTATTCCTCCCATAGCTCTTATTTATCCCATAACTCTTATTTATCTTATCACGTCTATTTCTCCTATTCTTTTTAGGATTTTTCAAATAGATTTTGTAGTTTTGTAGTGCCCTACGCCGAAGCTTTTCAAAGTGGCGGGTAGGGCAGACATAAATAAGGCGTTTATTGACGCTTCGGTTTTGACATTCTGAAATCGTAGGAAAATTTCAAATTGCAAGTTCAGAACCAAGCAACGATGAATGCCCCGTGGGTATGTTATATACAACCCCTCCTATGTCTTGTTGTCATTGGTGTATCCCTACGCCAATGACAACCATAGGCATAGATTAGTGGTTATACATATCGGCGTGGGGCTTTAGCGTTGCTCGCTTCAACTTGCAAAGGCCATTCCTACGAGCCTCAGAATGTGGAGCGAGCGACAATGCGAGGGCTTCACGCTTTTTTTATGCTCTTATTAATCCATTGTAAAACACAACGGCACAGTAGCCCTTGCCGTAAAAACAAAGGGCTATGAGCACCAAATTTTTCAACAACACACCCGGCAACACCCTTTTTGACAAGCTGAAAGGGATTGCAACAAATATGGCTTCTTTCGAGAGATTTCTCGCCGTTGTAGGCTTCTTTCGTTCCTCGGGATATTTCAAATTAAGAAAAGAATTAGGCGATATTTCTGAAATAAAAATATTGGTAGGAATAAATATCGATGACATCTTTCGCAAACACAACAAAGCGGTGTTAATGTTTGGCGATAGTGTAAAGGCAAAAGAGATATATGAAAACGGATTTAAGGAAGATATAATCAATTCAAAATATAGTCCCGAAGTTGAAGCCGGCATCATTCAGATGTGTGAAGATTTAATCGACGGCCGATTACAAATGCGGATATGTGCCGACAAAAATCTACATGCCAAATTCTACTTGTGTTTACCCATCGAACATAGTGAACATAGCGACGGTTGGGTAGTGATGGGTTCTTCAAATATATCGGAATCGGGATTAGGATTGAAGCAACCGCCACAATATGAGCTAAACGTGGCGATGAAAGACTATGACGATGTAAAATATTGTCACGATGAATTTGTGGAACTATGGGAAAAGGCGATACCACTGAAAGCCGATGATATCGTATCGTATAAAAACAAGACACACTTAGGCTATCAGCCCACACCCTATGAATTGTATATCAAGGTACTTATCGACACATTTGGCAACCAAGTGGAAGATAATTTCACAATGGAATTGCCCCAAGGGGTCAAAGACTTGAAATATCAAAAAGATGCCGTGATTCAAGGATACCAAATGCTGATGGAGCATAACGGATTGTTCCTTGCCGACGTTGTGGGGCTTGGAAAAACAATGATTGCCACGATGATAGCCAAACGATTTGTGGAGGCCAATGGTGGCAACACAAATATATTGGTTATTTATCCGCCGGCATTAGCCAAAAACTGGGCCGATGCGTTCAAACTATTTGGTATCAAAAACAAAGCACAATTTATTACCAATGGCAGTCTGTCAAAAATTCTTAAAGATAAAGACCAATATAAAGATAAAAGCGAATTTGACTTGATTATCATTGATGAAGCCCATGGTTTCAGAAACGATACATCGGGACGATATGACGAATTGCAAAAAATTTGCAAGGCTCCATGTGTGAACGGCGGCCTGTTACATAGCTATCAAAAGAAAGTAATGTTGCTCTCGGCCACTCCTCTTAATAATCGTCCGTCTGATTTATTAAATCAATTACTTCTATTTCAAAATAGTCAAAGTTGCACAATTGATGGTATTCCCAATCTCAAAGCATTCTTCTCTCCATTAATTCAAAACTATGACCGATTGATGCGAGAACGCGAAGAACGCGATGTAACAGCCGAAGTTGATAAAATATACGAAGCGATAAGGGATAAAGTTATCGACAAAGTCACCGTGCGACGCACTCGCAACAATATACAAAATGACCCCGATTACAAAGCCGACATAGCATTGCAAGGCATTGTGTTTCCACAGATATTGCCACCTAATGAGTTGACATATCAGATGGATAGCGACACAAGTGTGCGTTTTTATAAAACACTTAAAATGCTCACCGACAGCAAATCAGAGCAAAATCCACTCGGCATAGGGCTTAACTATGCTCGCTATCGAGCAGTAGAATATCTCAAAGAGGAATATCGAGCAAAATATAAAAACGCAGTACATATAGGACAATCATTGGCAGGGATATATCGTGTTCACATGGTGAAACGCTTGGAAAGTAGTTTTTATGCTTTTAAGAAATCTCTTGCCACACTATTGCGTATCACTACCGATATGATAAAAATGTTTGAAGAAAACAAAGTTATCATAGCCCCCGACTTAAAGGTCAAGGACTTGCAAGCCAAAGACATGGAACTCGATGAAATAATCCAACTGGCTCTTGAAAAAGGTTATCTCGAAGAAGATATATTATATGAAGCCGAAGCCTTTGCCCCCGAATTTCTTGAAATGCTACATTATGACAGGGTGGTTTTAGAGCAGTTGAACAATGATTGGAACAATGAAAACGAAGACCCCAAGTTTGACCTATTCCGCAACCGTCTTGAAACGGAGTTTATGAACGAGGATATAAATGCAAGTGGCAAACTTGTGCTATTCTCAGAGAGTGTAGATACACTCAATTATCTATACGACCGATTGACCACAGAGATAGGTCGCACCGATGTATTAAAAATCACTGCGGCCAATCGCGACAGATTCCGTCAAATTATAGCCGACAACTTTGATGCCAATAACGACACCAAAGCCTCACAATATAATATCATTATCACATCAGATGTGTTGGCCGAGGGTGTGAATCTTCACCGGTCGAATGTGATAATTAATTACGACTCACCATGGAATGCAACTCGATTGATGCAACGTATAGGTCGTGTAAATCGTATCGGTTCGGTTGCTCCACGCATCTACAATTATATGTTCTATCCTTCGCGACAAGGTGATGGAGAGATTCAGCTATATAAGAACGCTCTTGTGAAACTTCAAGGTTTTCACTCGGCCTTTGGTGAAGATGCACAAATATACTCTCACGAGGAGATTGTAAAAGAATTCAAGATGTTTGACAGCAATGTAAAAGATGTTATCGACAAAAAGATTGCTTTGCTACGAGAGGTTAGGGAGCTATACAATCGCGATAGAAATCTTTATAACAAAATCAAATCGTTGCCAATGAAAAGCCGAGCAATGCGTAATACCGGCAAACATAGCGGCAAATCAATTGTATTTGTGTCATCAAATGTAAAAACTGAATTCTATCTTGCCTCATCGTCGAAAGTTGAAGCGATTGACTTTTTAGAGGCTGTAAAATATCTGAAAGCCAATCCCGAAGAACAGCCCGCTCCATTCACCAACGAGATGGTTCATTTCAACCATGTGAATGAGGCGTTGCAAAAATTTACCTCTGAATATGTCGAAGCGGCCGACACATCATCAATCAATGTTACCCGCAGAGACCTTGACCACACATCGCTCGAAGCAAATAGTTTCTTAAGAACAATAAAGCAAGTGAGCGATGATGATAGGCTAATATCTCATTGCGACACTCTCACAAAATATATCAACGAAGGGATATATCAAAAACTTCCCCGACGAATAAAGGAGTTATCACGAAAATATCGGAATGACCGGGCAAAAGTAAAATTAGCTCAATATGATATACTCCAAGATATCGAAAAACTGGTGGGAGAATATAAGACAATGAATAGTGACCAACGTCGTGATGCCCAAGATGTTTCCAATCCTTTGGTAATCATTTCCGAAACATTCGCATAACACATAAACAATCAACCAACCAATCAATCACCCTATTAACTTAAAATCATTATGGCAACTTACAAACCCGAAGAACTAAGAGCAATATTTCGTAATAAATTTGACAAATCACAATGGATTAAGCTATTGCGTGAGCTGTTTAATGCTACAGAATTGCGTGTGACACCCGAACTGATTACCGATTTCGACTCTGTAGATAAAGGGTATTATTTAGGGAATATCGAAACAACTGATTATTTCAGAATAGGGTTGTTTCATTATGAAATCAATGCCGGGTCGGTTGCCAATAAAAGGGTAGGGCTGAGAAATCTTATCAAGCCGTTTTTGAGATATGAATTTGATGCGGCATTGGTAGTGTTTGACAGTGGCAACCATTGGCGGTTGTCGTTTATTTGCGACATAAAAGAGGAAGCCACATCTCCCAAACGATATACCTACGTATTTGGAGATAAAGAATTGCGTTATCGCACCCCAATAGATCGATTTAACCTATTGCAAAAGAAAGGTATCTCGTTTGAAAACATCAAAACCGCATTCTCGGTAGAGGCTCTATCAAATGAATTCTTTGACCGATATCGCGAGAAATATGCCGATTTCATACAATATGTCACCGGTAAACGTGTGGTTAAATCGGGTAGCAAGTGGGTTGAGAAAGAAGTATCGGTCCCTAATGTGAAATTTATGCAAGCGTTTGGCAACAACGAGAAACGCATACGCGATTATATCAAAAAAATGATGGGACGCATCACGTTTCTACACTTTTTGCAACGCAAAGGGTGGCTGAATGGCGACTTGAATTATATGCAAAATATGTTTGAACAATCACGCCACAAAGATAACTATCTCGATGCAGTATTGGAGCCTCTTTTCTTCGGCATATTAAATACCAAACCATCGCAACGAGAGAGCGTGTTTGAGCAACTTGGTTGGGATAAATCATTACTCAACGAATGGGCGGATATTCCATATCTCAATGGCGGATTATTTGAGCGTGATGCCGAAGATGAGCCTGATAGCGTGTTCCCGGCAGAATTTTTTGCACGATTATTCCAATTTTTCAGCGAATACAACTTCACTATCGACGAAAACGACCCCAACGATGCCGAAGTGGGTGTTGACCCCGAAATGTTGGGTAAAATCTTTGAAAACTTGCTTGAAGATAACAAGGATAAAGGTGCGTTTTATACCCCGAAAGAGATTGTTAGATATATGTGTCAAGAATCATTAATCGCCTATCTTGAGACAAACACCTCTATTACTACCGACAAAATTCGCCAATTTGTGTTGTCGCCCGAAGAAGGGGCAGAGAATATCCCTGAAATGAAACGCCCCAAACTTGTTAAAGCTCTTGAAGAAGTGAAGATTTGCGACCCGGCCATTGGGTCGGGAGCTTTTCCCATGGGATTGCTCAATGAATTGTTGCGTTGCCGAGAGGCATTGAGTGGCGAGCATTACGACCGAGCAGAGATAAAGAAGAGTATTATCCAAAATAGCATTTATGGTGTGGATATCGAAAAGGGGGCTGTGGATATAGCCCGATTGCGTTTTTGGCTCTCAATAGTGGTTGACGAAGAAAAGCCATTGCCATTGCCTAACCTCGATTATAAAATTATGCAAGGGAACTCGCTTATTGAGAGTTTTATGGGAATGGATTTGAGCGAGCTAACCTACGAGCGACAATCGAAACGTGATAGTGGGGCTGGATCATTGTTTGACGATGAGAAAAATAGATTACAAAAAGTGGTCTCGGACCTATTGCGTGAGTATTATTCATGTAGCGACCATGATAGCAAAATAAGGCTACAACAACGAATAACCAACACTATCAACGCCCAACTCGAAGCCCAAAATTACAATCCCGAAATACTTCAACAATTACGCAAAATAAATCTTGCTGAAAATAACAAATTCTTCCTTTGGCATACTTGGTTTAGCGATGTATTCAACCGAGAAGACGGCAAAAAAGGCTTCGATATCGTGATTGGCAATCCGCCGTATGTAAATTTTGCGAATATCAAATCTGTTGAGTATCGAACAATTCTTAAAGATAAATTTTACTCTACAAAAAATAAATGCGATTTATATGCATTCTTTATCGAGCTTGGATTTGATGTCTTAAATAGAAATGGAATTACCACATATATTGTTCCTCATACTTGGAAAGCAACAGATAGTTTTTCAAAATTAAGAGAAATATTATTTAAACGCCATAGCGTTAAACAGATTGTTAATCTTGATATGGGCGTGTTTGACGCAATAGTACAACCTCTCATAATGTTAGCAGCTAATCGTTATGAAGAAAATTCATTTATAAATATTTTCAATAGTGATTTTGCCTTAAATTCAAGCATAATTACAGAAGAAGTATTGGCTTCGCCATCATATATTATTGATACAACATCATCCTCTTTAGAAAAAAATATTTTCAAGAAGATAGAAGATGGCTCTTTGCCTCTATCTGATTTTATACGATTTTCTCGTGGTATTAAAACAAGTGATGATAAAAGATTTATAATAAACGAACAAAGAAACTCTGATTGTAAAAAAGTATATAGAGGAAGAAATATAAAAGCGTATCAACTAAATTGGAACGGGGAATTTATTTGGTATAGGCCCGATTTGATGAGGCAAAAAGTGGGCTGTGTGCCACACACAAAAGAATTCTTTGATGTCCCAGAAAAGCTAGTAACGCAAAGGGTTAATAGTTCTCGTCAATTACTTGTGGCTTATGACGACCATCAGAATTATTTCTTGGACACAACTAATGTCTCTAATTATTCTACTTGGGATGGAAAAACTCCTCTAAAATATTTGTGTGGTTTGCTAAATTCAAAGTTAATCAACTTTTGGTATTGTAAGAAATATTTGATGCCAACTATTGGTGGCTATGAATTACACTCAATTCCAATAAAAACCACAAATGATTACAGTACATTTACTGCATTGGTGGATGAGGCAATTTTAGCAGCACAGCAGAATAACTACGAAACACTCCGTATCAAAATGAAAGAGATTGATAAAATTGTATATGACATTTATGAATTAACCGATGCTGAAATAAAAATCATCGAAGAAAGTATATGACAATATGGCAGTAATTATTTGTTTGTCAGATAAATATTAATAGATTTGTTAATTTGGTGTTAAATCAATGACAATTTGACGCAGGATATTACTTTTAATACTTTTAACTTAATTCTTCTTAAATTTGGCATATTATTTGATGATTAACAAGTAATCTGCAATAGTGCAGGGGAACTATTAAAAAAAAATTATGAACGAAGAGTATAATGTAACCTTATCAAAAATTGATAATGAGATAATTGATGATGTTAAATTAGCAATACGCTATGGCTATTCATATAGAAAAATAGCCCAAACCCAATATGATAAAACCTCTAAATTGAATTATTGCCTACCAGAAGCATCTGATATATTAATATGGCTAGGTGCACAAATTTTATCGGGAATAACTTGGGATAGTATTAAAGCAATTGCAAAATCAATATATAACATTTACAAAAATTGTAATAATTCTGAGGATATTGATAAGGAAACAGAGTACATATTATCTGACGAAAAAGAGTTATACAAATTTAGTGAATACATTAAAGAATATAAAAATGGGTTCACTAATATACCTGAAAATGAATATAAATATATTGAAGAAGAAATGATGGCAGATTTTTGCTCTGAAATGGAAACCGAAATTTTCACAAAAGAAAAAAGAATGGCTACAATAGAAGAAAGAATACAAATCATAAAAATTGCAAGAATTAAGATAAATAAAATAACAAAAAAAGGAGATAATAATCAACAATAAAAACGATGAAAAAAAAATTAGATTTTAAAATTTCAAATTTTAAAAGAACAGATGAGTTCTTACCAGTTAAAAGTAATTGTATTGATAGTTATTTATGCAACCATGTGCTTGCACAAGAAAAATTTAATGATAAAATTTTTGATATAGGATCTACTGCAGGATTACCCGAATACGATGGTGCTACATATATTTCAACAACAAATCAAGAATTTCAGCCATTAATATATATGTATTATTCAAATGATGGTATACAAAGGTATCTTGTATCTCAAGATTTTATACTCTATTATAAATTAATTGATGATATAAAAGACAATAAGATTGTTGCATACTATAAGATTAATGAAAATGGAGAAAGAGAAGATGTTATTATAATCCACAACGACTGTTACCAAATAAAAACATCATATATAAAAGACTTCCTAAGAGTAACAAATAAATCTTTACTCTTTGATATTGAAATCGATATTACGTATAACGAAAATATTGAAATATTAATTGATGAATTTAAGAAAATAGGTATAAATCCAACAATTAATTACCCATACTTAAATTATCGATATATCTTACCCATAAATTAATTTAGAAGAACCTAAAAATAAGGAAATGAGACTGTGCATTCTATGTCAACCGGCATATGATGTGCAATCTCACATCTTTAAAAGCCTATTATCTCCTACGTTTTGTTGGACCAACTTTTATTCGTTCTATAACAGTTGTGCCAGGGTGTGATTTAGCATAGGAAATAGAAACAAATTTACCAGTTTTAGCACTTCTGGCTTTATTTACTGTTTTTGCCATAAACTAAATTTTGAGTAAGTTACTATGCGGTGGCTTTCCGATTCCGCTACGGTGCACTTTGGCGTTGCATACCTTTCAAATTGCCATCTAATCACTGAATGGAATGTCTTTTCCCTGTGGTAATTATTTCCTTATACCCATCCAATGAAAAATTGCTTTGGAGATATTATTCTCATTAAAAAGAGAATGAAACCCTTTGACAAGATTTGCACGATTTTCAAGCAATCTAATTTCATTCATTGCAAAACCTTGTAAAATTGGGCTTTGAGCCAAATTACTAATTTGCCCTTTACGCAAATAGACCATTGAGTCTATTACTGCGTCAATCGATTTGTAATTCCAGTTATTCATAACTATTTTTTTTAATAATCTAAAAATTTAACAATCCAAAAATATATATTGTTGATCATAACATTTCTTTAAGTTTTACCATTTGAAGTAGGTGTCGCAAAATTAAAAAGAGCTCTTAATAAAAACTAGCGAATATTTTTTCAGCATAACACTCTAAATCTTAATTATTTTTATTATATTAGCAAATTTTTATGTATTATTTAAGCATTTTTACATAGGGAACTCATGTTGGATTGAGTGATTTTTTATAGCATTTAGTCTAATTATTTTGCAAAAAAACACTTTCTGTCATTGTGATTATTTATGCTCATTTGTCGAAATAATGGCAAACAACTCCTCATTCCGCACTTCACATTCTGCACTGGCAATAATTGTTGCTGTGTTTCTTTTATATCTGCATAGAATTTTGTAAATTTGCACCTTAAAATAAAAGTAACTATATAGTAACAATGGATAAGAAATTCAACGAATATAACGGTTTTAACCTATCAAACGTGAATAAAGAGGTTCTTGAGCAATGGAACAAGAACGGATTGTTTGAAGAAAGTATGAAAGTGCGTGAAGGAAATCCTTCATTTGTGTTTTACGAAGGCCCCCCCTCAGCAAATGGTATGCCCGGTATTCACCACGTGATGGCTCGTACTATCAAAGATATTTTCTGCCGTTATAAAACGATGAAAGGCTTCCATGTGAAACGTAAAGCGGGGTGGGACACTCACGGGCTTCCTGTGGAACTTGGCGTGGAAAAAGCTCTTGGCATCACAAAAGAGGACATCGGCAAGAAAATCTCGGTTGATGATTACAATGCCGCTTGCCGTCAAGAGGTGATGAAATACACCAAAGAGTGGGAAACATTGACTAACTCAATGGGATATTGGGTTGACATGAACGACCCATATATCACCTACGACAATCGCTATATCGAATCAGTATGGTGGTTATTGAACCAACTTTACAACAAAGGTTATCTATATAAAGGTTACACTATCCAACCATATTCACCTGCTGCAGGTACCGGATTGAGTACTCACGAATTGAACCAACCCGGTTGCTATCGCGATGTTAAGGACACTACAGTGACAGCATTGTTTGCTATGGTTAATCCACGTCCCGAAATGGCAGAGTGGGGTAAACCTTACTTTGTGGCTTGGACTACTACTCCTTGGACTTTACCTTCAAACACTGCTTTGTGTGTTGGTCCAAAGATTGAATATGTGTGTGTGCAAACCTACAATCCCTATAATGGCGAGAAAATCAGCATCGTGATGGCTAAAGACTTGGTTAAGTCTTATCTCAAAGCCGAAGGTGCAGAACTCACAATGGAAGAATACAAACAAGGTGACAAAGTGGTGCCTTATCGCATCGTTGCCAACTATATGGGTAGCGACCTTGTGGGTATGCAATATAAACAACTCATGCCATGGGTAAAACCTCTTGAAAAGGTTGATGCTAACGCAGCTCCTTTCGTTAAGGAATATGCCGAAGCAAATCCCGACAAATGTTTTGCCGTAGGTAACGATAAATTTGTTGAACTTGAAGAAAAAGCATTCCGCGTAATTCCCGGTGATTATGTAACTACCGAAGATGGTACCGGTATCGTTCACATCGCACCTACATTTGGTGCCGACGACGCCAAGGTGGCTAAAGCTGCCGAAATCCCTTCATTGTTTATGATTAACAAGAAAGGGGAGACCCGTCCAATGGTTGACCTCACCGGTAAATATTACACTCTCGATGAATGTGCTCAAGAATTTATCAACACTTGTGTAAGCGTTGATGCATATTCAAATCACGCAGGCGATTATGTGAAGAATGCTTATGATCCTCAATATAACCCCGGAGGTAAATTCGATGAGAAAGCCGCTCAAAAAGCCGAAGACCTCAACGTGGTTATCTGTATGGAAATGAAGCAAGAGGGTGTTGCTTTCAAGATTGAAAAGCATGTACACAACTATCCTCACTGCTGGCGAACTGACAAACCTGTGCTTTATTATCCTCTCGATAGCTGGTTTATCAAAACAACAGCCGCTCGCGAGAGAATGATGGAACTCAACGAAACCATCAAATGGAAACCACAATCAACCGGTACCGGTCGTTTCGGCAAATGGCTTGAAAATCTTCAAGATTGGAACTTGTCACGTAGCCGTTATTGGGGTACTCCACTCCCAATTTGGCGCACCGAAGATGGCACAGAGGAATTGTGTATCGACAGTGTAGAAACTCTTTACAACGAAATAGAAAAAGCGGTAGCTGCCGGCATTATGACAGCAAATCCATATAAAGAAAAAGGATTTGTTCCCGGTGACTATAGCAAAGAAAATTACGAAAAGATTGACCTTCATCGCCCATACGTAGATGATATCGTATTGGTATCGGCATCGGGTAAAGCGATGTATCGCGAACTCGACTTGATTGATGTGTGGTTTGACTCAGGCTCAATGCCTTATGCTCAAATCCACTATCCATTTGAAAACAAAGAAGGTCTTGATTCGGGTGAACTTTATCCATCAGATTTCATCGCAGAAGGTGTTGACCAAACTCGTGGTTGGTTCTTCACACTTCATGCAATTGCCACAATGGTATTTGACTCGGTAGCATATAAAGCCGTCATCTCAAATGGCCTTGTACTCGATAAAGATGGTAACAAGATGTCAAAACGTCTTGGCAATGCAGTCAACCCATTTGAAACTATTGAAAAATATGGTTCTGACCCTGTGCGCTGGTATATGATTTCAAACTCATCACCATGGGATAACTTGAAATTTGACCCGGCAGGGGTGCAAGAAGTGAGCCGCAAATTGTTTGCTACATTGTATAACACATATTCATTCTTTGCACTTTATGCAAATGTTGACGGTTTTGACAACAGCCAACCTCAAGTGGCATTGGAAAATCGTCCGGAGATTGACCGTTGGATTATCTCACTTCTCAATACACTCGTAAAAGATGTAGATGAAGCCCTCAACGATTACGAACCAACAAAGGCAGCTCGTGCAATCAATGATTTTGTAAACGACAACTTAAGTAACTGGTATGTTCGCTTGAACCGCAAACGTTTCTGGGGTGGCGAAATGAATGAAGACAAACTCTCGGCATACCAAACATTATATACCTGTCTTGAAACTATCGCTAAACTTATCGCACCAATCTCTCCATTCTATGCCGATAAGCTATATCAAGACCTCGCCGGTGCCGGTTCTGTCCACTTGGCATTGTTCCCCGAAGTCGATGAATCAGCTATCGACAAAGCTCTTGAAAATCGCATGAATATTGCACAAGTGATTACATCAATGGTTCTTTCACTTCGTCGCAAAGTTAACATCAAGGTGCGTCAACCGCTTTCAACATTGATGATTCCTGTGATGGACGATGCTCAACGTGAAGCTATCGAATCAATGAGCGAATTGATTCTTAACGAAGTAAACGTTAAGAACTTCAAGTTTGTTGATAACGAGGCTGGTGTATTGGTAAAACGTGTTAAACCCGACTTCAAGAAACTTGGTCCAAAATTTGGTAAAACAATGAAGGCTGTTGCTGCAGCTATTACATCAATGAGTCAACAAGATATTGCATCACTTGAAAAGAATGGCAATATCACGCTCAATGTTGATGGCAACGACGCTGTAATTGAAGCTATTGACGTTGAAATCATCTCAGAAGATATTCCAGGCTGGTTGGTTGCTAACGAAGGTAATATCACTATCGCCCTCGATGTAACAATTACCGATGAATTGAAGCAAGAGGGTATTGCTCGTGATATTGTTAACCGTGTTCAAAACATTCGCAAGAGTCGCGATTACGACATTACCGACAAAATTAACCTCGTGTTTGCACCAAACACCGATACCGATGCTGCAATCAACGCATATAGCGACTATATTGCTCGTCAAGTTCTTGCAACAAGTATCACAATTGGCGATGTTGCTAATCTTGAAGGAGTTGAAACACTTGAAATTGACGAAATAACAGTAGATGTAAGCATCTCAAAATAATTACATTAAATTTAATAACCAAAAAACAGTAAAATTATGAGCGAAAAAACAAGATACTCTGATGAAGAACTTCAAGAGTTCAAAGAAATAATACTTCAAAAACTCGAAAAGGCTCAAGCCGACTATGAGTTATTGAAATCAAACATCATGAATACCGATGGCAATGACATCTCTGATACATCGCCCACATTCAAGGTGCTTGAAGAAGGTGCCAGCACCCTCAGCAAAGAAGAAGCAGGACAACTTGCTCAACGTCAAATGAAGTTTATCCAACACCTTAAAAATGCCCTTATTCGCATTGAAAATAAGACATACGGTATTTGTAGAGAAACTGGCAAGTTAATTCCTAAAGAACGCCTTCGTGCAGTTCCTCATGCAACATTAGGAATTGACCAAAAGTTAAAAAAATAGATGAAAATATCAAAAGGATTTCTTGCTATATTAATCATCGTTGGGGTAGTTATTCTTGACCAGGTTCTCAAAATTTGGGTCAAGACGAACTTCTACCTTGGTGAAAGTTTTCATATTACCGATTGGTTTCAACTTGTTTTTATCGAAAACAACGGCATGGCATTTGGAATGGAGTTTGGGAATAAACTATTTCTAACACTATTTAGAATAATTGCCGTTTCAGTCGGAATATGGTATATTAGTCGCATTGTATCTAAAGATTATATTCCCAAAGGCTATATTGTTTGTTGCTCGCTAATTGCAGCAGGAGCAGCCGGCAATATCTTTGATTGCTTATTTTATGGTCTTATATTCAACAACCCCATTCCACCCGAAGTAGCAACATTCATGCCCGATGCCGGCGGATACGCGTCTTTGTTTTATGGAAAAGTTGTTGATATGTTCTATTTCCCATTATTTAGTTTCAATTGGCCCGATTGGATACCCTTTGTAGGTGGAGAACATTTTATATTTTTCCAACCAATATTCAATCTTGCCGATGCTGCTATATCAGTAGGGATATTCATTCTTATTCTTTTTTATTCAAAATATCTTGCCACTCCTTCAAATGACGAGGAAGTAACACAAGACGAAGCTAAAGCAACAAATGAGTAAGATTGGCAAGTGTATAATATCACTTCTATTTGGAGCAATATTCATTTCCGGGTGTAATTCCACTCCCGACGAAGTATTGCCAAAAGAAGAAATGGCACAACTTCTTGCTGATATTCATATAGGAGAAAGCATTGTCGATGCTGAACACACTAAATATTACAACGACTCACTCAAGAAAGTTGTAAAACAATCAATACTTGTAAAACATGGTGTTACACAAGCTCAACTCGACACCTCTTTTGCATGGTATGGCTATAATATCGAAGAATATATCGCTGTATATGATCGCGTTATTGAGATTTTAGACAATGATATCAAAGAATTAGGTGCTGGTAAAGAAGAACACGTAAAAATCTCGTTAGATGGAGACTCTGTTGACACTTGGCAAGAAATTAATCACTACAATTTTAGCCGTTATTCGCCATCCCAATTCATCACATTCAATCTATCAAAAGATCGATACTGGGAAAAAGGCGATTTCTATACTTGGCGCATGAAATTAATCAACAACATTACCCCACTAAAATGGGGCATTGCCGCCGACTATGAAGATGGAACTTCTGAATTCATCAACATGACAATTTCTAATGAGGGTTGGAACGAAATAAAACTAATCACTGATTCTACCAAATCTCTCAATCGTGTATATGGATATATATTTGTAGTTCCCAATGAGAATGAAGTTATATATCTCGACAGCATAACATTGGTAAGAATGCGTTCAAATAAAGATATATATCATCAACGTTTTGGTCAAAAGCAATTTGACTATGGCAAAAAGAATGCGAATAATGAGGATTCAAGTTCAGAAATCCAAGAAAATAAACTCATTGTCGATACTCCACAACCACCAAAAAAGGACGACAAAATCCAAAATACCACCTCTCGCAACAACGGCATCAGGCTCAGAAAAAATTAGAGTAACACCTAAAATCCCACCAATGGAAACAACACTCTCATTACTGCCTCTTGCTGTTATTCACAATAATAAGACTTATCGCAACCACATATTACGCATTAATGGGAACGACTTCACTCTAATTCCATTTGCCGAAGAATGTGAATCTACCCATTTTATTTCCTCATTTATCATCATTGCCAATTCAAACATTATCCCTCTATTAAACAGCTTGCCATTGATAGGAGAGAGGTATGAAAACACCCTCCCCCTAATATCATTTCTCAATCTGCACAATCTCTTCATTCAAAAAAACGAAGAGCCTACACTAATATGTGCAAGCCCTTTAGGTTATCGTGTATTGTAGGGATTTATAGCGTATATATCAACTACTTATTTATCATTCCTACTATATCATTTATATCGCTAATGCCATGACGTTGGCAATAATCTTCCATATAGTCAATAATTTTCATCGTAACAGATGGATCTACAAAATTTGCAGTACCAACTTGAATAGCTCTTGCTCCTGCAAGCATAAACTCGATAGCATCACGACCATTCATAATGCCACCAAGACCAACAACAGGAATATTTACCGCCTTAGCAACTTGCCATACCATTCTCACTGCCACAGGACGCACAGCCGGACCCGACAATCCACCTGTAATCGTAGAAAGATAGGGACGTTGGCGTTCTACATCAATTGCCATACCAAGCAATGTATTAATCAACGAAACTGCATCGGCCCCCTCGGCTTCTATTGCACGAGCTATCTCTGTAATATCAGTAACATTTGGCGACAACTTAATTATCACAGTCTTTGCAAAAGCATTACGAACAGCTCGTGCTACTTGTGCAGCGCCCTCACAGGTTGTACCAAAAGCCATGCCTCCTTGTTTTACATTGGGACAAGATATATTTACCTCTATCGCATTAATCTTATCAAGTGGAGATAATTTTTCACACACTGCAACATAATCATCAATCGTAGCACCCGACACATTCACAATCACATGTGAATCCACATCTTTAATGCGAGGATATATATTCTCAATAAAATAATCAACCCCTTTATTTTGCAAACCTACTGCGTTAAGCATACCCGATGGGGTTTCTGCCATACGAGGGTAAGGGTTCCCTTCTCTATGATTAATGGTTGTCCCTTTAATGATAAAACCACCTAAACGATTCAAATCTACAAAATCGGCAAATTCTTCACCATATCCAAATGTTCCCGATGCAGTCAAAACCGGATTTTTAAGATTCAGACCACCTATGTTTACACCTAAATTTACCATGTCAATTCATTTATATTAAACACCGGACCTTCGGTGCATACACATACATTTCCTTTTACCGTATTTTCCACACAACAGAGACAAGCTCCAAGTCCACAAGCCATCATATTTTCCAACGACACCTCGCAATCAATCGATTTTGCTTTTGCAACATTTGCAATAGCTTTCATCATTGGAGCCGGACCACAACAATATATCTTGTTTATATCAGTATCAAGAACCGTATTTGTTGTTACCAATCCTTTTTCACCCATAGAACCATCTTCGGTTGAAACATACACCTCCCCAATCTTTTCAAATTCGGCAAGTTGAAGCACATCTTTTGCCGAACGTGCTCCGATTAAGAATTTTGGCATATAACCCTCCTCTTTTAATCTTTTTCCCCAATACAACATTGGAGCAACGCCAACACCGCCACCGGCTAAAAGCACCAAATCAGATTGATTTTTAGGCATAGAGAATGAATTACCCAAAGGCAACACCACATTTAACAAATCACCAGGCTTTAATGCCATTAATGCACGTGTTCCTTCTCCGGCATTTCTCACTAATAACCATAGATGATTATTTTCCCTATCTACATTATTAATTGAGATAGGACGACGCAAAAATGTGGTTTTAGAGCCATCTACTGCCACCTGAACAAATTGTCCAGGCTTCATTTCAGGCAAAATAGAGCCATCGGAGGTTGTCAAGATGAGCAATGTATATAGCTCATGAATCCTCCTATTCTCCACAATTGTTAAGTCTAATATATATTTCTTCATAACTTATGTATATTATGTATTTAATCAAGTAATTTAATGTTCCATCCGTTCACTACCTCAAACTCATTTTCATATCTTTTACGCTCGAAGTATGTTGCAATTGCCCAACCATTCTCACTATCAATAATTTGCATAAAATTATCAAATACAGGGATAGGGGATTGGTCAATATTTTGATAAGTAGTGGTAGTATTTATCGTCACAAGCTCATATTCTCCAGTCTGCTCAAAATCACGAGTAGCGATCATCTTTGACTCCGAAACAATTTCAGATGAATATCCCCAATTCGAGCCATCTTCTTTTGAGTTCCCACAATATAGGTTATTTAATTTTAGCCTTTTTCCATTAAACGATAACAACGAAACATATGGAAACAACGCATCTGAAGTCGCTTCAATATCGTTATTTCGCCACGCTAAATAAGAATCCCAATTCAGTACCTTTACAAGTGCCCCGTTATGATTAGTCATTAGACGTAACGGAAACTCATCTATCACAATCGAATCATCATATTCGGGCATAACGGTTCGTTTATATACCAATGAATATAAATGTTGAGTCGAATCATTTACTTCTATCGTAAAATTTCGACTATATTCACACTCTATTATAGTATCAACTCCTATTATTCTATATCTGTATTGCAAATAATTAAATAAATGTTTCTCACCTTTATTCCAATCAGCCAAAACTGCCACAATACTATCATTTAATATAGCACACGATGCATTATAATTGCATAATCCCATAAATAATAACAATATTAGCCTTATCGGAGAATTCATTATTCAATCACTTTTGGTATTTATTGAAGTAGCATCCTTAACAATATACAAAGATAACCTTTATAATTCATAAATCATAGTTTGATTTGCTATAATTTTTGACTCTCATTACTCATTTCACAACATCACTCAAAAAAAATAAGTTGCATTGAGACAATTCAATACAACTTAATTTTTTTATTTTCTCGATTGCTATCCTTTTCTGACTTGAGGGACAAAGGTTTCATAACTATTATCATTGTAAAACACTCTTATTTCAATAACTCTTTTTGAAACATTAGCCGCATTTATTGTAATAGGGGATTGTTCAACTTGTTTTGAGAGAACTACAGGTTCAGACTCTTTGTATTCTACTTTTTTAACCTCATTAATCGAGACCTGTGGCATGGAAAATTTTTGAGACTGAATTCCATCTAAAGGCGCATCAAAGTCAAATTGCCCCATAATAGGCTCATTATCTGAGTTTTGTTCTTGCCTAAAATCTACATTATCTCCAATTTTAGGCTCTGAGATTCTCATATTTGAATCAATAAGCATATCTCCCTCACCAAACATTAACCACATAACAGATAATTGTGGATATCCTTCGTGTATTTTACTAATAAGCTCATCACTAATCTTCTTATTTCTACCATTAAGAATTTGAGAAATAGTAGGGCGAGGTATGAGACAGGTATCTGCAAATTGCGAATTTGCAATATTTAATGCCGTCATAAACTTTTTTAAGCGAGTTACAATATCCATACTCTATTTATGTTTGTAATTATTTGCATATGCAAATGTAATCATATATATTCTATTTTCCAAATTTCTAATAGTAAAAATCAACAATTTCCGAAATTAAAATCTGTAAATACAATAGAAGAGCAGGGTAGGAGACCACCATCAAATCTTCAAGTATTACATTACTCTTTATATCATATCTTATTAATACTCAACTCGCTACATTCAATATTAATCCCAAATCCACCCCTTCACTCAAGATTCTTCACTAATCACTATAGCAATCAATACCCAACTATCTGATTTTGTTCAACTTAAACCCTTGTGCAAATAAATCTTAATGCACAAAATTAAATTAAGTAAACCAGGTTGTACTGTAAATTCACAAAACAATCGTTTACATTGGGCAATTTATTAATGTCAAACTTGGTCTTGGTTGTGTAAATTTCTCAATTTACCACCTAAAATTCATTCGCTCCATATACTTTATTTGCAAACTTAAACTTGCGATTTGTAAATTTCATCAATTTACAAATCCTAATTGCAGGAAAAAGCTCTAAATTTTTTAATTTTACCGGCAATCGGTCACAAATTTTCAAATATCAAAATCTCATTAAGTTTACCTCTGCTAAAAATATATCCACAACTTTTATAAGAGCCTAAAAATTTGATATATACGAAATTCATCTCCTAATTTTTTTGATGATTCAAGTTTCTAAAAATTCACTCAGAAAAATATAACATATAATTTTTTAGACAAATTGATTTTTGATAACACAAAAGGATATCTAACTCTTTGCCGGGAGAGGACCAAGCTTCAACCCCAAACATGCTATTTAACATAATATAGATTATGAGAAAATAGTGTAATTCTTTTTGATATTCTATTACAATATTGGGAATTTATTGAAACTCTTATTTATTTGGGGTTATATTTTGGTGTTTTTCCACACAAAGATACAGACTCATTTTATCTAAAGATTGCGATATGACTAGTCCTAAATAAGCGTTACAAAATTAATACTTATTTATTAGGACAAAATTAATAACTTTTTAGTTACACACAATGGAGCATGCTCCATTGTGTGTTGTTTTTTTATACGTTTTAATTTTTCTCTCTGATTGTCT
>JAZSDX010000010.1:0-57186 GCA_045531405.1 Muribaculaceae bacterium
AGACAATCAGAGAGAAAAATTAAAACGTATAAAAAAACAACACACAATGGAGCATGCTCCATTGTGTGTAACTAAAAAGTTATTAATTTTGTCCTAATAAATAAGTATTAATTTTGTAACGCTTATTTAGGACTAGTCAAATATTTAGTTTATTACTTTGAAGCTTTCTTTGCTTTGCGACGGCTGTCGGTGAGGTAAGCAACAGGTGCTGCCACAAACATTGTAGCAAGAGTACCGGTTATCACACCAAGCAACATTGCAAACACGAAACTACGAATCGCATCACCACCAAGGATGAAGATACAAAGCAACACGAGCAATGTAGTACCCGAAGTCATCACTGTACGACCCAATGTAGAGTTGATTGAGTTGTTGATGGTTGTGAAGAAGTCTTGCTTAGGATAAAGACCTACATTTTCACGCACACGGTCAAATACTACCACGGTATCATTGATTTGATAACCGATAATTGTCAAAATCGCAGCGATGAAGTTTTGATCGACTTCCATTGCAAATGGCAACCATCCCCAAGAGATAGAGTAAACACCAATGATAGAGAATGTAGTGAACGCTACAGCTGCAAGTGCACCTACTGAGAATGCTACGTTATGGAAACGAACCAAAATATATAGGAACATTGCAATAAGAGAAAGAATCACTGCAATGATAGCACCTGTACGCATATCGTCAGCTACAGTAGGACCTACTTTTTGAGAACTAATGATACCTTGACTTGCATCGGTAGTAGAGAATTCTTCGGCTGTCATACCTTCGCGAAGATAAGGATTCAATACCTTAAACAACTTGTCGGTAATTTCTTTATCGACACTTGCATCATCGTTTTCAATCTTATAGTTGGTAGAAATACGAACTTGGTTAGAATTTTCGATTGTAATAACCGAAACCGACGCACCTTCAAATTCAGAAGCGAGAGCTTCTTGAAGTTGAACAGGGTCTACCGATTGTTCAAATTTAGCTACATAGTTGCGACCACCAGAGAAGTCAATACCTTGGTTAAGACCTTTCATGAAGAATGAAGCAATAACAACAACTATGAATGCAGCACAAATAGAGAAACCGATTTTGCGAGCACCAAGGAAGTTATAATTAGCATTCACAAATACATTCTTTGACAATGCAGTAGTAAATGTGAGTTTTTGGAATGCTTTAGTTTTTCCCCACCATACAAATACAAGACGGCTCAAATATACAGCAGTGAAGAATGAGCAAACGATACCGATAATCAATGTAGTTGCGAAACCTTTGATAGGGCCTGTACCATAGTACATCAAAATTACACCTGTAATAATTGAAGTCAAGTTAGAGTCAAAGATTGCTGAGAATGCGTTGCCATAACCATCGGCAATAGCAGCACGCACGTTTTTACCTGCACGAAGTTCTTCTTTTGTACGTTCAAAAATAAGCACGTTGGCATCGACAGCCATACCAAGAGAAAGTACGATACCGGCAATACCCGACATTGTCAATACTGCTTGGAATGAAGAAAGAATACCAAATGTGAAGAACAAGTTGCATAGAAGTGCAAAGTTAGCAACCATTCCGGGGATAACTCCATAGTAAGCCATCATGAAGATCATCAACAACACGAGAGCAACGATAAATGAAGTGAAACCGGCTTCGATTGCTTGTTGACCAAGAGATGGACCGATAACCATGTCGGAGATGATTTCAACCTTAGCAGTCATCTTACCACTCTTCAACACGTTTGCCAAGTCTTTAGCTTCTTCGATAGAGAAATCACCTGTAATTTCAGAGCGACCATCTTCGATAGCATCGTTTACGTTAGGTGCTGAATATACGCGATCATCAAGAACAATTGCGATTTGGTTACCAACGTTAGCACCGGTTACACGTGCCCAACCTTTAGCACCTTCACCGCTCATTGTCATAGAAACGGTATTACCCTTAAAGTCATCAAGACCGGCTGAAGCATCAACAACACAATCACCATTAAGCGCAGGCTTGCCATTTGTTGATTTCAACACATAAAGACCATATCCAAGAACGATTTCTTCTTTTGTTGTACGATCGGTATATTTTTCGGGTTTCACGCTCCAACGAAGTTCCATATCGGCAGGAAGAATTTTTTTAGCTTTACCATATGCCAAAATAGAATCAACAGATGCAATAGCCATTTCGTCGGCTACATAACCTGCAATTGACGCTCCTGCATTAGAGTTCGCAAGAATTTCAAACATTTTTTTCTTACCAGCGTTTACTGAATCGGCAGCATAAGCATCATTAAGTTGAGCAAGCGCATTGAAAGCCGAACCACGTTCATCGGTTTTGTAAGCTGTATAGAATTCAAGAGCTGCCGAGCGAAGCAATAGTTCACGAACACGATCGTGGTCTTTTACACCGGGAAGTTCAAGAAGGATTTGACCATCTTTATCTTTAAGCACTTGAATATTTGGAGATACTACACCAAATTGGTCGATACGACTACGAAGCACGTTTGTAGCCGAAGTTTCAACGAGGCTTTTAACCTCTGCTTTAATTTTATTGCGAACAGTTGTTACATCATCACCCTTTGCAACTTTATCTTTGAACAATTCAGCATAATTTGCTTTTGGGTTAAGATTGCTATATTCTTCAATGAATGAACCAATAAAATCGTCCGACTTGTGGCTTGCTACTTGTTCATCGGCAAATTTAAGTGCTTTTTCAAAAACGCTATCATTTGCAGCTACATTAGCCATACCACGAACAACGTCGGGCATTTCCAATTGAAGAATCACGTTCATACCACCTTTGAGGTCAAGACCGAGGTTTACACCCCACTTACGCACCTCGTTAAGTGTATAACCGAGATAAACTGTTGAATCACCATGGCTTTTAAGATATTGGTTATAAGCCTTGTTGTAAGTCTCAGATTCGCTTCCTTCTTCACCTGCCATTTTAAGAGCATACTCATCGGCTTTCTTCTCATAACTATTTGAAACGAAAGAGAATGACATGTAGAAGAGACACACTACTACCAAAAATATGGCAATAATGCCGGAAACGGTTGTTCCTAAAGTTCCTTTACTTTGCATTTTAATGTTAATATAATTAAGTTAATATAATTTGCGGTTTATTTCAGCTTGCAAATATACAAATTTTCTTTGTATTCTGCCAAGTAGAATGTTGATTTTTACATTTTAGAGCCTTGTATTGTCTTAAATTTATAGATATTTATATAAAATCAACGATGTGCATGAGTGATGCACATCGTTATATTCATGGTAATTGCTTTAGTCGTTTTCTAATAATCCTTTTGTGGGTATTGCAATTTATGGAAATTCTTAAAATTTATAAGTCAAGCCCAATAACCCAGTAATTCCTTGCGAAGGAATATCATATAGCAAATCATATTTATAATTAAATAAGTTTTCTACTCGAGCAAAGAAACTTAATTGTTTATTATATCGGTATAATCCTCCTAATGAAAGAGTATTTACTTGCCCAAGAGAATAACGGGTGTATTCAGGTTTTACTTCTTCAATAGTTGAGACAACCGACTGCATATAAGAGCATCGACCTCCTCTATACTCATAATCGAGAGTTATATCAAGTGGATTGATTGGTGTAACAATAAGAGACGCATTTACAACATGCTTTGCTCTATCGCGCCACATATAGTACCCTTCGTTGTAAGATTGAGGCGCAGTTTCATAGCTTGCTTTAATCTTACCCCATTCTTTATAGTTATAAGATGCAGCCACACCTAAGTGCCACCCACTAAAATCCACTTCGTTCATCATGTGATTATTATCCTCTACAAAAATAGGCATATACCAATCGTTGGCTCGTGCATATCCTCCATACACCTTAAGTGATGCATTTTCAAATGGGCCAACATTTATCCCTGCATCTATAACATAGGGCAACTTTGAATTACCATATGCCATTGCCGGCATAAAATAGTGCGATACATCAAAGATTGATGACATTGTGTTTTGATGAACTCCTCCGGTAAAATGAGCATACGCTGAGAAGAAATCAGTAGCAACCCAATCAAGATACACATCGGGAGATATATTCATCTCTCCATTTATATCAAATTGATATTCTAAATTCGCGCCCAACTTTAATGAGAAATTATCTTTCACTATATCATAATGTGGTGTTAGTGTAAGGATTGAATGGGTATAATCATGATTATTTTTATATCCATGCCATAGGACCCCTTTACTCTTTCCCCATGCAGGAATCAACAAATGATTATCGTGAGCTATTGACAATCCTAAATCCAGTGCAACAGAAGTATAATCTTCAATTTCAAGCATTGCATGCCCTTTCAAATTAATATTGTGTTCCTTCACTGCATCAAAAGCCGAGCCCACGTTTACATATTTGGATTTATCAAATGGCACTCCATCACTGAATCCAAAATAGTTATACCCCACAGTTGCATCATATTTCAAACCATCAATAGATGATTTCCACTTAGCTGAAATATTAAACTCATTGGCATTTTGTGTACATTCCTCTCCCCACCATGGATAATTAAAATAGCTATATCCATAGTCGGCTTCAATATTTAATATTGACAACTCATTTACTCGTTGAACTAAAGATAAATCAATAGTAGCAGAGTGGTCGTAGATTGACATTTCTTTTCCCGAACTTGGAGTCGCATCATAAGATTTGCCGTTATATTGCACCCAAGCATTTAGTTTGGTATTTTCATTATTATAAAATTGATAACCGGCCGAAAAATCAAGATTATATATAGGGAAATACCCAAGCATCGCATATCCACGATATTTTGATATCTCCATTGTATCGACATTATCCGCCGGCTCAAGTTGCGAGATTGCACGTTTCACCTCTGTGGTTTTTGCTCTATCATTAAAAGTTAAATTTGAATGTTTAACCTTTAATGAAGGAATCGCAGGAGTAACAGCTATTTTATTTGACTCTTTTAACTCAGGTACTATATCTTTATCTATCGTGATTTCTTTATTCAAGTCTTGTGCCTCCACATTCATTGCCAATGCTATAATGCCGGCAGAGAAAATATAATGTATTTTTTTCATAATCATTTATTATTTAAGACGTTCATCAATCATTTTGAAGATATCAGCATCCCCACCGGGATAATTTTCACGTAATGTACGCAAATACTCATTTGCCTCAAATAGTTTACCCTCTTTTCGATTTATGTCAGATAGTATGATATATCCTCGAGCAAGCCAATATTGTTGAGTCGTTGATGAGTTTATAAAATCTTCAACCACAAGGCGCGCATTCTTGAGGTCGTTTACTTCATAGTAATACTGAGACATTTCGATTGCGCTCATTGCTCCATACATATTGTCAACATCATCATCAAGAGATGTCCAAATTTTTATTGCTTCTGTTGATTTGCCATTATTTTTATAAGCAATTGACTTAGCAAACAAAATTTCCGGCAACAATTCAGCATCAATTTGCGATGCCTCAAGCTCTTCTGCCTTATTGATTACAACATCATATTTCTTCAAATCATAAGCCGCGCGCAACATTCCAATGCGAGCATCGTTGCGCATGCGTGTTGTTGATGCACGTTCTTCCAATTTCTCATAATCGGCAAGAGCCATTTCTGATTTCCCCTGATTATATTCAATCTCAGCTTTTGTTGCTAAAGCCGTTTCTATAGCTATATTATCGGGGTATCGAGCAATTACATCTTCAGCATATTTAAGTGCTTGTTGTTCGTTATTGTTCTGATACTCATAGTTTGCCAAAATTGCCAACACCGATGGTTCATGACTTGCACCCGGGAATTTCTTCAAATAAGAACGCAATTGTTCAACTCCGTTCCCATTCATATAAGCAGCTTCGGCAGCATTATAGGCAGCTTCTTCAAGTTCTGACTGCTCTACCATCATTGCACCCGGCACTGTTGAGATAAAAGCTGTATAGTTTTCAAGCTTATTATCTTCGGCATATAAACGCATCAAATCTTGGCTTGCCACTCGAGCCTCATCGCTGGTGGTGTAATTAGTAATCACACTCTTATAAGCTTTAATTGCTTTTTCTTTATTTCCACTATTAAGATATGCTATCGCTAATTGCAGATAACCGTTACGACCTTGTGCCGTTGTCGGATATTCTTTCACAAGCTGTTTATAGGCTTCAATCGCTTGATTATACTGCTCTTTTTCGGCATAGCATTGAGCCTTTTCAAGCATTGCCGATGGAATTATACTTGATGAAGGATACTGATCGATTACATCATCAAGGATTTTAATTTTTGAGGTTAAATCTCGACGATGACCTTTCATCATTGCTTTTTGATATAACGCATAATCACCCGTTGCTTTATTTTCATTAAATGCTCTATCATAATTTGACGATGCCGATGTATAATCATTTTTGAAATAGAAGCAATCACCAATTCGACAATATGCATCAGCTATAACCTTCTTATCTAAATTACGAGGCTCGTCAAGAGCATTTTCAAAGTTGGTTATTGCATCATCATATCTTCCACTCTTAAATCGAGCATATCCTAAATTATAATATGCCAATGGCAAATTTATTTCACCATCAGCCACCGCATCAACATATGTGAGATAATAATTGGTGGCTGTATCATATTCACCTCGATTATAATAGCAATTACCTAACCACAAATCAGCCTCATTAGCCAACGATGTATCATATTGAGAATAACCTTTTGACTGCTTAAATCGAGTTATCGCTTGATCAATTCGATCTTGGGACAAATCACGAGTCCCCAATGCATATAGTACTCTTTGTTTTGCTTTCAGTATATTCTCGCTTGGTTTGTTTATTTTCTCAATGCTTGATAATGCTCTATCATAATCATTATCGGTCATATAACCAGTAACAATATATTCTTGCACCTTAGGCACATATGGACTATTTGGGTATCGACGTAGAAATTCTTCAAAGTTGGCAACCGAATTACCAAACGGAATAGTCCCACCCTGCGCACTTGCTACTGCATAGTTATAAAAAGCCAATTCTTGTATCTCAAGGTCATGATCCATTTTAACCGCCTTGTCAAGAGCGAGCATTGCAGCATGATTATTCTTATTTTTCAATAACGATTGTCCAATTAACAAAAATGCACTCTGCCCCATTGCATTATCTTCTTTTGTTACTCCTTCAAGAGTTTCTATTGCCTCGGTATATTCTTGATTTTTATACTGACTGACACCAAGTATATACATTGTTGATGGGAGTGGATTTTCAACAGCTTCGGCATATGATTGTAAATGAGGTATTGCAGTCGCAACATCTCCCATATTATACAAAGATTCTCCTGCAACACGATTTGCCTCAGCTATATACATCAAATCAACATCTCTATTAAGCATTTTGCGAGAGATTGCATAGGCCTTTTTATAATCCTTATTCAAAAAATAGATTTGACTCATATAATAGTTGGTCATATCTCCAAGTATCGATGTTTCATCAACCTGTTCAAAATACTGTTTAGCAGCTGGATAATCTTTATTTACATATGCAATATAGCCTATATAGAATTTTGCCGAATTGCCATATTGCGGGGAGCCTAATAATAGTTTGAATCCATTTGCTGCATCAAGATAATCGGCCAATCGCAAGTGTGAATACGCTTTTCGATAAATATAATCTTGAGCACGGCAATACTCCAATGCCCTTGAATCCACCTGTTTATACTGAGCCAATGCCGCAGCATAATCTTCGTCATTAAAATAGCAATCGCCAATTGCCATTTTTACATCCATACGATAAATTGACACCGGATATTTTTCCAAATAAGCATTTAACTTTGCAATAGCATCTACATCATCCCTTTGCATTAATGACATTGCAATAAAATACTCTGCCATCTCTTGTTGTTGCAAAGTAGGATTCATTTCCAACAACCTTGTCATCTGATCTATGCAACCAAGATAATTTTCATCTTGATACATTGCTTTTGCACGAGTACAATATCCCTCAATCATTGGCAAATTGAGTTGTGCTGTTACATTAAAAATTGAGAAGGCTATAGTAGCCAAAATTATAATCCTTTTCTTCATAAGCCAAATGCTTTTAGAAATACTATTTTTCTTTTTTATTTACTATCACAAAGATACAACCGATTTTGGTTTTTGATATAATATATTAAGCAAAAAAAAATGCTAAAACATCTATTTTAGCATTTTTATATTGTTTATTTTACCAACGAGTCTGACCGTCTCCGGTTATAATATATTTGTAAGTTGTTATTTCGGGAAGAGCCATCGGTCCTCGTGCATGAAGTTTTTGTGTAGAAATACCTATCTCGGCACCAAATCCAAACTGACCTCCATCGGTAAATGCTGTTGAAACATTGGCATATACACACGCTGCATCTACATCTCGGCAAAAACGATTGATTGTCTCTTCGTCTTGTGCTACTATTGATTCACTATGACGCGAGGTGTGCGCTTCAACAAATTCTATTGCCTCGTCAATATCTGCAACGGTTTTCACCGACATTTTATAATCGAGCCATTCGCGCCCGAAATCATCGGATGTGGCTTGTTCCAATTTCTCATATTTACCCACTAATTGAGCAAAGGCTTCTTCATCGGCATATATAGTAACGCCTTTTTCGGCAAGTGGAGCACATATCTGCTCCAAATCATTCAATCGTGAGCGATCTATTATCAACGTATCGAGTGAGTTACACACACTCACACGACGCGTCTTGGCATTCAACACAATCTCACGTGCATGGTCAATCAATCCCGATTCATGCAAATAAGTGTGACATACCCCGGCTCCGGTTTCAATCACCGGCACTCGCGAATTATCACGCACAAAATCTATCAACTGCTTGCTTCCTCGAGGAATAATAAGATCAACCTTACCCACTGCTGCAAGCATTTCGGCTGTTGCTTCGCGCGAAACCGGTAATAATGTCACTGTATTTTCATCAAATCCTTGCTCAACAAGAACTTGACGTATTAATGCCACTGAACATTCATTTGTATCACGAGCATCACTACCCCCTTTGAGCAAGCAAGCACTACCGGCTTTCACACATAGAGAGAATACATCAAATGTCACATTCGGGCGCGCCTCATAAATCACCCCTATCACCCCAAATGGCACTGACACTTTATTTATCACCATGCCATTAGGACGAGTCACACTCGACAAGGTCACATTCAAAGGCGAAGGCAATGATGCCACCGAACGCATATCTGAAGCGATGTCACGCAAACGACCTTCGGTCAATTTCAAACGGTCATACTTAGGATCACTCTCACTCATGCGAGCCAAGTCGAGAGCATTTGCCTCAAGTATTTTGCCGATATTAACTTCTACTGCATTAGCAAGATTTAATAACAACGCGTTTATCTTATCGTTTGAAACACGGTTTAACTTACGTGCGGCTATACGTGCCAATTTATATATATCGCTCATTTTATTCTATTTAGATTAATCAATGTAAAGATAATCGCTATGAATGAGTGGACGTGCTCCACTCTCCCCTATCACTTTGAGAGCCGATTCAGAATCGTATCCCACCTTTCCTACTGCAATCATATCGCCATTAGGAGCTATAACCTTTACAATATCATCTTTTTCAAAATCACCTTTTATTGATACTACTCCCACTGGAAGAAGGCTTGCTCCACGAGCAGATAATAAAGCCTCGGCAGCACCTTGATTGACATGCAATTCTCCTTTGGCAAAGCCTTCGCTATGGGCAATCCATTTCTTTACTCCCGAAGTCGTTTCGGTTGCAGGATGGAATATCGTATAAGGAACTTTCCTGTCAACATCTACCACGTCGAGCAATATATTATCTCGCTTACCATTGGCAATTATAACGGCAATACCCTCTGATGCCACTTTGCGAGCTATGCGATATTTTGTAGCCATACCACCACGACCAAACGAGGATTTGCCATCTTGGATAAACTCCGACACATCATTTTGTTGCTCAATATCGGTAATTACTTGTGATTTTGCATCACTTGGATTGCCATCATACACACCATCGATATTGCTTAATATCACAAGTGCCTGCATATCCATCATTGTAGCAATAAGCCCCGACAATTCATCGTTGTCGGTAAACATCAATTCAGTTACCGATACTGTGTCGTTTTCGTTCACAATAGGAATCACTCCATTAGCAAGCATCACCTCCATACAATGTTTCTGATTGAGGTAATGGCGACGCGTTGAAAAATTCTCTTTGGTAGTCAATACTTGCCCACAAGCTATGCCATGTTCGCGAAACAATTCATAATAACGATTAATGAGCTTAGCCTGTCCTACTGCGCTATATAGTTGACGCGCCGATACTGCATCAAGTTTTTTATTTTCACGCAGTTCACTGCGCCCCGATGCCACGGCTCCCGATGATATCATTATCACCGCTATGCCACGATGATGCAACTCAGCGATTTGGTCAACGAGTGCACTCATTCGTGTGATATCGAGCGTGCCATCTTTGCGAGTGAGCACATTGCTTCCTATCTTTACAGCTATGCGTGTATAGCGATTTTTATTCATTACTTTTTGTTGCGAATTTCTACACGACGAATTTTTCCACTGATGGTTTTAGGCAATTCGTCAACAAATTCTACAATGCGAGGGTACTTATAAGGTGCAGTGACACGTTTTACATGATTTTGAATTTCCTTAATAAGTTCTTCACCTGCTTTATCTTTATAGTCTTTGGCCAAAACGATTGTTGCTTTCACCACCTGACCACGAATTTCGTCGGGCACACCGGTAATAGCACATTCCACCACAGCAGGGTGTGTCATCAACGCACTTTCCACCTCAAATGGGCCAATGCGATAACCCGATGATTTGATAACATCGTCGGTGCGACCTACAAACCAGAAATAGCCATCTTCATCACGCCAAGCGACATCACCTGTGTGATAAATATCATCATGATAAGCCTCATAGGTCAATTCAGGGTCTTTGAGATATTCTTTAAACAACCCGACCGGTTTCACTCCATTGGTGCGCACAACGATTTCTCCTTGCTCACCATCTTCTGCCCAACGGCCATCAGAAGTAAGCAAATCAATGTCATAAACAGGACCTTTACAACCCATTGAACCGGGTTTCGGTTCAAGCCATGGATAAGTGGCGATAGTGAGAGTTGTTTCGGTTTGTCCAAAACCTTCCATCAACTTAATACCGGTGAGACGCTTCCACTCATCATATACTTTGGGGTTGAGAGCTTCGCCTGCAATGGTACAATATTTCAAAGTTGATATATTGAATTTAGAGAGGTCTTCACGAATGAGGAAACGGAACACTGTGGGAGGTGCACAGAATGATGTGATACCATATTTATCAATCATATGAAGCACATCAACCGGCTCAAATTTCTCAAAGTCATAAACAAACACATTTGCTCCGGCAATCCATTGTCCATATAGTTTACCCCACACAGCTTTTCCCCAACCTGTATCGGCAAGAGTCAAGTGAAGGCTATCTTCTTTCACATTATGCCAGAACGAGCCTGTAATGATATGTCCAAGAGGATAGGTAAAGTCGTGAGCCACCATTTTGGGGTTTCCGGTTGTTCCTGAAGTAAAATACATCAATGAAACGTCGTCATTTGTGTTTGCCAACTCAGGACGCACAAATGGAGTAGCCGCATCAATCTCCTTATTGAAGTCAAACCACCCTTCGGGTACAATAGGACCGGTAGAAATAAGCGTTTTCAATGTAGGACACTTTGGCAATGAATTTTGAATGTGATTTATCACAATCTCATCGCCTGTAGCAACAATAGCTTTGATATCGGCTTTTTCGCAACGATAAATTATATCTTTTTCGGTCAATAGGTGTGTAGCCGGAATTACTGTAGCTCCAAGTTTGTGTAGTGCAACAATTGAAAACCAAAATTGGTAGTGACGTTTAAGAATCAACATCACCATATCTCCACGACCTATACCTTGAGAAGCGAAAAACGATGCTGTTTTATCACTTTCGCGCTTGATATCGGCAAATGTAAATTGAATTACTTCACCTTGGTCATTAGTCCACAACAAAGCCTTTTTATCGGGTTCTTTTTCAGCCCAAGCATCTACCACATCATATCCAAAATTGAAATTTTCGGGAACTTTTATCTTGAAGTTTTGCATAAAGTCCTCATATGATTCAAATGAGGCTTTTTCTAAAAACTTTTCTAACATAATTGCTATTTTTTGAAGGGATTATCGGTTATGAAATCACTGCGAGGAATTTAACTGTTTCGCCCCCTACGGTGCGCATACCATGAGGCAACATCGCGTCAAACATAATGCTATCACCGGGATTAAGAATAGTAGATTTACCACCTACTACAATTTCCATTTTTCCTTGCAACACATAATTGAACTCCTGTCCTTGGTGTGAATTCATTGTCATAGGCTTGTCGGCATCAGAAGGATCTACTGTTACAATAAAAGGCGACACAACGCGATGAGCAAACCCGGCAGCCAAGTCTTGGTAACTATATGCTTTAGTGCGTTCCACTTTCACCCCTTTACCGGCACGAGTTACATAATAGGCCTGCATTTTGGGTTCTTCCCCAAACAACAATGCCGTCAATTCCACACCATATTTTGCGGCAATACGATGCAAAAAACTCACCGGAATATCCTTATTACCCTCCTCATAATCGGCATATTCTTGAGGTGTTACCGCACAATCGGCAGCAATTTGTTCTACCGTCAAATCAAGTGCATCACGCAAGCCTTGTAATCGACTTGCAACATCCTTTATATGATTCATAGCTTTATGATTTTTTATTACTTTTATTATTACAACAAAAGTAATACATTTTTCATTGCTATTACAGCAATTTGCAAGAAAAATATCATTTTTTGCACACAAATTCACTTTTGTGCAATATTTGACTACAAAATGAAAGGAGATGCGCCCTTAAGCACATCTCCTTAATAGTATATTTCTCTAAAATAAATTATTTCACATGTTTCAATGTTACAACATCATTAGATGAAATTACTTTGATAATGTAAGCACCCGATGCAAGAGAGTTTATATCAAATGATGATTGACCTTCTACATTGGCTTGTTCTACAAGTTGACCACCTATATTATAAATTTCAACAATTTGTGCATTATTAAATACTACAACATTCTCGTTTGTCACATACACTTTGGCTTCATCATTGTTGATTCCTTCAACACCAACTCCAGCATTATAAACAAATGATACTACACTTGAGTAAGCTGTATTTTTGTTGCCTGATGCAGTTTTGTAAGCACCACGAGCACGTGCATAATAAGTTGTTCCATCAACAAGATTAGCCGAAGATATTGTAATTTCTCCGGCAGGTTTTGTTCCGGTTTCCATATTATACACTGTATATGACGCTTTTTTACGGTTTGGAATTGAAGCATCAGCAGCAATTTCGATAGTTACCGATGTAAGACCTTCATAAGGTTGCACTTCGATAGGTTGGTTGCTATACACTGTTGCACCATCAGTAAGTGGTCGTAAGAATGTAGGAGCTTCAAAGGTAGTCATTTCAAGCGTTTTGAACATAACTGCATCACTTGTTGATGTCGCACCATCTTTGGCCGCTATCACGCGTACATAATAGTCATTGTAAGATGAAAGAGTGCGTTCGGGGATAGTTACTGATGAGTTTTTAGTTGTTACAGAATAAACTATATCATCAAATGATGCTGTTTTGCAAACTTCCAAAGTGAAATCACAACCATCGATTGGTGTCCAAGTAATAGTTGGAGTCAATGACACACCGGTTGATTCTGTTGCCGGTGATGTGATAGTAAGTTTTGAAGCTACAAACGAACCTACTGCCGATGTTTTATCAAGAGCGTTAGGTTTCTTTGAAATTACGCGCCAGTAATATGTTTGACCGGTTTCAATAGTTGTTTCAAGAGCTGTTACCGATACTTTTGCTTCGTCAGTTTCAGCATCACCAATAATTTGAGTAAATGCAGCATCTTTTGCCACTTCTACGCGATACATTGTACCGTCGCCTGTCCATGTGAATGCGAATAAGTCGGGAGCTTTTTCACCGTTCACAGGGAATGTAAGTGTTGGAGTGGCAGCTGTACCTACTGATTTACCGGCAAACAATGGTGCATATTCGTTACCATAGCGGTCATACACACACACTGCCCAGTTATATCCCGATGCTTTGTCTTCGGGGATAGTATAACTATTAGTGTAGCATACTTGTTCGAGATATTGTTTTTGGCAAGTAAATTCCGATTCGCTCAAAGTTGTTGGAACAGCATACACAGTGTAACGCATACCATCAACCTTATTCCAAGTCAAAGTAGTGCCCGAAACTGTCACATTTGAAGTCATTTTAGGGTCACGCACATTATTCCAATGACGGAGAGGTGTCAACGCTTTGTTTTGGTAAGCATATTGATACAAAATGTCACCAAGATATTGACGGTTTGTACCATCATATTTTTCGGTATAGTTGTTGAATGTTTTGTATTCAAAATACACAAGACCTGTTTCATCTTGACGGTTGAAATTACGAGTCATGTTAATCTCATCAATCATAGCTTGAGCACCGGCAATTGCGTCGGTAGTATAGTCGGTAGGTGATGTAGAGATATACATGTGACGATCAAACTTAATCGCTGCATCAATCCACCATTCTGAGCGTTTTTTGAACTCAGTTACCCAATACACTTGAGGAGAAACGAAGTCGAGTTGTTGATGTTTCAACCAATAAAGAGGATCAGAGTAGATAGTGTTGTATTGGAAATCGCCTCCAAGAGCAGGCATTCCATATTCAGTTTCCACGTTAGGGGGTGACGACTTACCTGCAGGTGAGATACCGAAGCAAACGTAAGGTTTCACACTCTTAATCATTTTGTTCATTTCGCCCACCATATTGTTTACGTTGGCACGACGCCAATCGCCCATAGAAAGAGTAGTACCACTTGCCACGTAATCGGCATAGTCAGGAGCTGATGAATTTTCGGCAGTACCACCTTGTGGGTAGAAATAGTCGTCAAAAATCACGCCATCGATATCATAATTGGTAACGATTTCTTTTGTTACAGCAAGAATGCGTTCCAACACCTCTTTTTTAGCAGGGTTAAGGACTGTATTTGAAGAAGTACCACTCATCAACCAATCGGGGTGAGTTACTTCGTAATCCAATGCGCCACCACCATGAGTACCATTCTTGCTTGTGTGATAACGGTAAGGGTTGATCCATGCATAACATTCAATACCATATTCATGACATGTTTGCACCATAAATTCAAATGGGTCGAAAGCAGGAGCAGAGCCACGTTTACCCGATACAGATTCAGCCCAAGGCTCATATGAAGACTTATAAGTAGCATCACACTCTGAACGCACATGATAATAAATCACATTGATTCCTTGTGCTTTGTATGTTGCCATACGTTTACGAAGCACATTCTTGTGTGATTCGGCATTTCCCGAAGTTATTGATGCAGTTGGCCAATGGCTAAGGAATGGCGTACACCATATCGCACGATGCTCACGAGTTGTTTCAGCATCAGCCTTTACACTCGCCGACATCATCACCAACGATGCCACTGCAGCTAATCCTAATGTTTTAAAAATCTTATTCATAATTTAATCATGATATTTTACAAAATCAAAGGTAACCGCCTTTCGCGGCAGCTACCTTTTGATTTAGATTATTTCAACTAAACCGAGGTTTAGAAGAGTTTTGTTGGGTTTGGATTAATGGTTACACCAAGTATCTCATCATCAGTTTCTCCATAACGTTCGCATGTTTGAGTTTCAGGATTATAATATACAAGACCTGTACCTTTACCCCAAGGATCACCAGTTTCAGCACGGAAACCGAAATAAACGCGACCATTACGAGAGTCAACTACCATTTGTTTTACAAATACTCGTTCATCTGCAGTTGTATTTACGGGTTTTGCATCCATAGCTACAAATTTAGTAACTCCTTTTGTAGGATCAAGAGTACTTTCTGCAGTATTTGGAGGAAGAGGATATTCTACAAAGCCACTGCCTGGAGAAGAGCCTCCAATAGACCAAACATAGAGTTTGTCATTTTTTTCATCGAGGGTATAAGCAGTGAACTGCATACCACTTAAAAGAACACCATATGGACGCTTTCCTGTACCTATGTCAGATTCTTTGAAGCGATAAAGACCTACACCATTGTAGTTTTTACCCCACCAGAAAACTTCTTCATCATCAATATATAAACCATTAGAAATCGCACCATAAACAATACCTGCGTTATAATAGCCCAATTCTTCATTCTTAACAACGTAAGACGCACGGAAGTTATCAGAAGATTTACCTTCTTGAAGACCACGTTCAGTCATTGCGATTCTTGAGAAACCACGGTTACGGTCGTTATAATATATATTACCATTATGTAAATAACCTTGGAATGGGTCAGAGAATGCAGGACCACCTACGTTAGAGATAACTGAATTAACATCAGTACCATTTGTTCGCATAGCAGTGATCTTACCATCGCCAAGCACACCACCTTCGTCATTGATATAATAATATTGTTTACCTGCATCAAGAATGTAAACCCAATGTTCACCCTCAGCAGTTGCTCCATAAAGAAGGTTAAATGGATTGTCTCCAGATGGAACACCCATATCATATGGATAAACTTTTACATCAGCACCCAATTCTGCGAGTTGAGCATCATCAAACAATTTTATAGCCTTGATATTGCCACCTACTTGAGCATAGTACAATGTAGGAGCTTCAAAAGGACAAGATATTTGAACATTAATATAAGCTTGTTCAAGTGGACGTTCTTCTTCGCCTCCGTAGTCAAATATAGCATCAATTTTTACTTTTTGAGAACCAAGGTGACTAAATGTTGCATTCTTAGGACACTCAACATTTCCTAAAGTATCAGTAACGAAACTAATTGTATCATTTACTAATGATTCACCATTAACTTTAGCATCTTTAGGGAAAGTCCAAGTATATTTAACCCTCTTGTTTTCAGGGTTAGGCAAACGAAGGTCAAATGACACTTTACAGTTATTCAATTCCACGAGTTCCATAGATTGTTCTGAAATCCACACTTTGGGAACAATGTCGTAGATAAGAATAGGATAAGTGCGAGTACCTACACCACCTATTGTTAATGTAACATTATATAACCCTGCGTTTTTATATTTAACGATAGGATTGTTAATGTCTTCGTTAGTAATCTCATATTCTCCTTCAGGAGCACCAAAGTTCCATGTAACTTCACCGGTTTTTGATGATGTATTTTTGAACTGAATATGAGATACAACATAATAATCAAGTGCATATGTGCTATCTGCTACTTGATATGTAAAATCCACATCAGGATCGGGGAATGTTTGAATCTCTGGATCTTGGTCAACACACGCTACCATAGCAAATGCGAATAACACAAGAGCGCTTAATTTATTGAATAATTTCATAACACTTACATATTGAGGTTTAATTAATATCTATCTTATAAGAAGTATGAGCTATCCCAACATTTCCTTCTGTATCAAATACTCTAAACCCGGTATTTAGGAAATAGTTACGTTTGAAAGCTATGATATACTTCTTATCTGAATCACTATAAATCCATTCATCAAAAGTAATAGGTTCAACCAATGCTAGGAATGCAGCAATATACTCAGGGCGAACTGTAGAGACTACACTACCCAAGTCGTCATCGTAACGGCTAAATACCCAAGGAGCTGAATCGTAAACAGCATATGTTCTTGTTGTTGAATCATTTGCCCAAATCATATTACCAGATTCATCAGCATAAACTGAATCAGGTTTTACTTCATGATAAACAGGGTTACCTTTTTTATCAATTGTAGTATAATAATAACCTACAACAGCAGGAGCTTTACCTGATGTTTTTGGGTTGGCATAATCATACCAACGAGTTGATTTGTCGGTAGCACCTTCTTGAGCATCTGTTTCACTATATTTAATGTCAGTTGGGAACTCAGTTCCAAATTGAGCATTTATTTCAGCGAAACGTTCGTTAGAGAAAGCATAGTTGATATAAAGGTAACGTAATGCATTGTAGTTAGCATCAGTTACAATTAGAGAATCAGCTGCTTTTTCAAATTCTTCAGCAAAATTTGCAGGGAAATAAGCATTAAAATTCTTCACTTCAGCCTTCCAGTCAGCTGGAGAGTTCCAACTTACAGGAGTTAGAGTTTCAGAAACAGGAACTGAATCGGTCAAAACAAATTCATAACCATCCCATACTGCCAAAGAGTGATCAAAACGCAATATTGATTGATCTGTACGAACTGTATCTGTTGAATTTATTTGTTTTGTATAAGCAAAACTCGGACCTGCAATTTTAGCTGTAGCAGAACCTTCATCGGTACGAGCTACAGTGTACCACACCTCGCTATGAGAAGGAGTGTGACCATCCTCAGTATAATATTGACCTTTGAATGAAAAATATCCACCTGCCTTACATGCAGTAGAACCAACTTCCCAATAGCAGGTAGGAACACGTTGGCCAATTTCCAAATGGTCGGCAAATGGGTCATTCTTTTCGCATGAAGTGAATGCGATAAGCCCCAATGCCATAATTCCTAATTTATATTGTAATTTCATAATTTTAATTCTTTTATTAATTGGCACATTAATTAGTTAATGAAGTACGAACTCCTGCAGTTTCAGCCCAAATCATTGGTTTTTGCAACCAACGGAAATCTTTGTATGCACCCACGCGAACAACCTCATCTTTATTATAAATATCTTCGGTTTGAGGGTCATAGTTTAGACGTTGAATCCACAAGTTTTCTTTTTGTACATCGGTATAACCATCTACCCAATAAGCAGAATAGAGGTTGTAAGGACGACGCAATGTAGGATAAACAGTACCTGTTTCACCTTCAGGAATATAACCATTACGATTATTAGAATAGTGATAGCGACGAAGGTCATTCCATTGTTCGGGTTGCATATACAACGCAATGTATTTTTGCATCATCAAGTCAGAAAGAGTATATTCTGATTCATTGAAGAACCAACGTTCATTACCAAATTCGGTACATGCTTTAGCTGTAGCTTTTGCAGTATTGCCTTTATCGTTAGTATATTCTACTACAGTTTTTTCATTATTAAGGAATGCACCTACATAAGATTCAAAACGAGCTTTCCACATTGCTGCATCACCTTCAGTTTCAACAACAGTTGAGGCATTATAGTCAGTAGGATAGATACCTCCACTCTTCCAAAGATAGAAGTCAAGATGACGTTGAATATTCCATTTAGCAGCCTCTTTAGCCAATTGACAAGCTTTTGCTTTATCTCCTAACCAATAATATGCTTCAGCTTGGATAAAGTAGAGTTCTTCCATCATAAACAACACATTATACGCATCTACATCACCGGCGAAAGCACCACAATAAAGGTCAGGATAGTGAGTACGTTTGAATGTAGCTCCCGAACCAATATTGTTTTCAAGGTAACGATACATATTAGCCTCATTTGTAATAGCAGCCGACATTGGACCTGTAGCTGGTTTCATAAGAAGAACCATACGAGGGTCTGAAGCAAAACCATTTGAACGATCCCAAGTACCTTGTTTACGTTCATTGCCTGGGAAACTTACACCAAGACATGCTTCCATAAAGAATTTTGATGGAACTGCATCGGCAGAGAGACGGTTGTCGCGAGACTCCCATCCATTAACTTTTGGGTTAGCAGAACTCCAAGGAGCATTCATTTCCAAAGATGTACCACCGTCATAATTATAACGAGGCTCACTTCCAAACCAAGCTCCATAAAGAGGATCACCTGAACGCCATGTGTTTATTGCCTTGTTTGTTTCGTCTATAATTAATTGACATTTTGATTTGAAATTCGCAATATTTGGAATATGTCTTAACAATAAACGAGCTTTCATTGCATGAACCAAACCTTTCCATTTATTGAGGTCACCGCTATATATACGATCCATAATAGGATTTATATATATATCTTGAGATGCATCATGGCTTTCATATGCTGCGATAAGAGCATCAGCTTCACGGAACATCCAGTTATAGATGTCTTCTTGAGTTTCATAATGTGGAGTTACCGATTCTTGAGCATCTCCATACTTGCCTGTTGATTCCATATAGTTTTCAGGAAGCATTGGCATTGGACCAAATGTATCTGTTGTCATTTGAGTTGACATCAACATAATTGTACGAGCGATCAAGTCAACATTCTTTGTTCCATTTGTGCTGAGGTCAAATTCTTCAACTGCACGAATATTTTTAGCCAAATCAAAGAAATGACGACGCCATTGTGGGTGACGGTTTACGTTCAAGAATTCCCAGCCTTGCTTGTAAGGATACGAACCTGTTTGGCTCTTTCCTGTAGTTGTCAAGCATTGAGAAAGATATACATTATATTCTCCGTGGTCATACATTGTTTGGCTTGCGTAGAACATAAGAACCGGCAATGCTTGCTCCACTTCATTAGTGTGAGCCTTATCGGGGTTAATATTTTCATCTAAGATATCCTCGCAACTCGCAAATGAAAGTCCAAGCAATAATGACAATGAAATTGTTTTAAACTTATTCATAGCCGTGTAATTAGAATGTTAAGTTAACGTTAAAGTTGAAACTACGTGTTGCAGGAACACTAAAGTTATCTATACCCATTGCACCTGAACCACCTTCAGCCGATGGCATAACTTGAGGATCAGAACCGGTATATTTAGTCAATAGGAAGAGGTTACGACCTGTCAAAGAAGCACGAAGACCTTTGATAGGATTCTTTGAACCGAGCTTCTTCATTAATTTACCAAAGTCGTAAGCAAGAGTTACATAGCTCAAACGGATATAAGAACCATCTTCGATAAAGTTAGAAGGAACTGTATAATAGTTTGAATAGAATTGAGAGTCAAAGATTACAGGAGTTGTATTTGGACGATAAGTTCCATCACCATTAGCAACAACACCTTTTACTATTACTTCACGGTTACGATATTTTTCAAGATATCCACTCATACCATTACCAATCAAGTTTTCACCGGTGTAGTTGTAAACATCACCACCACAACGACCATCAAACAAGAATGAGAGTGAGAGATCTTTCCATGTGAATGTAGAACCTAAACCAAGAAGGAAATCAGGCTCGCGATCACCGAGGAAGTTATTTTTCTCTGCAGAAATCAAAGGATAACCATTTTCATCACAAATGATTTGACCATCTTCAGTGCGAATATAGTCAGTACCCACCATTGCAGTAGTAGAACCACCTACGACTGAAGAACAGTACATACGGTTAGAAACTTGCATACCAAGGTATTCAGTTTGGTTATTTGGTAGTTCACGAAGACGACCACGATTGAAAGAGAAGTTTGCGTTAGCAGTCCAAGTGAAATCACCACCACGAAGAATATCTTGAGAAAGAGTTGCTTCAACACCATAGTTCTCGATAGAGCCTGAGTTGAATGTTTGAAGAATCAACCCTGAAGCAGGAGATACACGCATTGAGATAATTTGGTTATCAACTGTAGTTGAATAGTAAGCGACATCCAAACGAGTACGTTCGTTAAAGAAACGCAAGTCGGCACCGATTTCCCAAGAGCTTGTCATTTCAGGTTCCAAACTTACAGCAGTTGTAACTGTTGGGTCATAACCATAACCACCATCAGGGAATTGAGTCCATTGTTTGAAGTTAGCAGAGAAGCGATAAGGAGATGTATCTTTACCTACTTTTGCCCAGTTACCACGGATTTTACCATAAGAGAACCAATCGTTACGAAGTTTGAAAAGTTCAGAGAAGATAATACCGGCAGTTACTGAAGGATAGAAATATGTAGGTTCAGTATCCTCGTTAAGGAAGCTCACCAATGCTGAAGAACCATCATAACGTCCGGTTACTGACAATTGAGCCATACCCTTATAGTCGAAACGTATTTCACCAAAGTAACCAAATTTATTGTAATAACGATGACCTACAGAAAAGTCTGTTAAATCTACACGCTCTGGGTCCACATTTGAGAATGAATAGAATTCACCACCCAACACGAAATTATCACCATACAATGAATTTGAAATACCCTTAGTTTCAGAATATTCAGCACCAAGGAAGAAGTTCAAGTTGAAATTATCATTTATCTTCCAATAATAGTTTGCATTACCTTGAACAGTGAGACGTTCATTTGTACCGGCACTATTATTATATGTTCCTTGACGTTCAGCCAATGTCAATAATTGGCCTGCGGTTAATTCACCATCAAAATCGTCAAAATCCGAACCATCATATTTGAAACGAGGTACGCTATAGCTGTCAGAAGAAGAATGACCTTTATCATAACCAACCTTAGCTGTGAATACCAAGTTTTTAATTGGTTCATAAGAAAGAGATCCGTTGATGATTACACGAGAACTATTAGATTCGCCTTGGTCCATATAACGACCATAGTAAGGAGATACTGTTGCTCCTAAACGAGCATCATTTGTCAATTCGTCCCATGCGTCATAACGGTTACTCCAGTTAGGAAGACCATTAGCTAATTTATAGTCAGCCATATTGCGATTGATAGACCAACCATATATTGTTGACATCGCATTACCAAATGAACGAGATTTAGTATCGATGTAGTTTGTTGACAACACAAACTTAATTTGTTCAGAAGGATTGAATTCACCTTTTACATATACACCGAGACGGTTTTTGTAGTCTTCAGGAACAACACCTTCGTTGCCCATATAGTTGGCAGATGCATAAGCAGAGAATTTTTCATTACCACCTGAGATAGAAACGTCATACTTTTGCATGAAACCTGTTCCAAGGAATTCACCTACGTTGTCATAAAGTTGTTCGTCAGGTTTTGCGATAGGACCCCAACCACCAGATGCGTTGGTTGTATAGATACCACTACCACCACCTACATATTTTCTTTGTAGTTTAGGAAGGTTGGCGACTTCTGAGATTTCCCAGCCACCTGAAGCAGTAACTGTAACAGTTCCTTGTTTACCACTCTTAGTTGTAATCAAGATAACACCATTGGCACCTTCTTGACCATAAAGAGCAGAAGCAGCTGCACCTTTCAATACCGACATTGTTTCGATATCGTTAGGGTTGATATCAGCAGCAGAAGAAGCACCACCACGCACCGGCATACCATCGATTACGAACAAAGGTTCATTACTTTGGCTCGCATCAATAGAAGAGATGGCGCGTACCACGATTTGAGAAGCAGAGTTAGGAGACCCCCCTGCCATTGATACTTGCACACCGGCAACTTTCCCTTGAAGACCGTTTACGAAGTTAGCAGATTGACCTGCTGTAACGGCATCACTGTTCAATGATTGAACGGCAAAGTTAAGTTTTTTCTTTTCTTGGGTTTGACCCATCGCAGTAACTACGACTTCTTCCAAGATTTCTGAGTCTTCTTGCATCACCACATCGATGACACTTCGACTTCCAACTGTAATACTTTGTGGTTTCATACCCACATAACTAAAGTTCAAAACGGCTTTGTCGTTAGGAACTTCAATAGAATAATTCCCGTCAAAGTCGGTATCGACTCCGGTAGTAGTACCTTTAATCATAATGGTAACACCAATTAATGGCTCACCATCAGAAGCACCGGTAACAGTACCAGTCACAGTGCGAGCAAAGCCGGCAACTGCGAAGAGGGAAAATAACAGAAGCAATAACTGTTTTCTCATACTTTCTTTTAATTTGTTTATATTCAAGGTTATTTATCACTTACATTTTTTAACACTATCAACTATTCCCGACATGGTCAAATCGCTTCAATAACACTCCACACCCAAAGATTCCATAACGCGCTATTTCTCAATTTTTTAGCTAAAAAATTGTAATACAGCAAGATTTCTCATCTTTTCAGGTTAGCAATTGTCAGTTAAGCACTTAAGCCAATAAGGGCATAGGCGATACCACAAACCGACACGTCGGTCCACACGGTATTACGTACAAATCTACCACAATTTTTCAGAATAAAAGCATATTGTTAATCATTATTTGGATTATTTTATTCTTAAAAACAAAATTTAACATTATCATTTAATTTTACAAAATTCACAACTATCCCACCCTTATACACATTATTATATATAGGGCGTGTTAATTATGGAGATTATCATAATTAATACGCTTTCATTAATTCTACATTTCCTCTCACTTTAGCAAATCGGGGCGCAATCGTCGAGTGCGCTCAAGGGCTTGTTCATGTTTCCAATTGTCAATACGTGCTTGATGTCCCGAAAGCAAGATATCGGGCACACGCCAACCGTTATACTCCGCCGGACGTGTATAAACCGGTGGAGCAAGAAGATTATCTTGAAAAGAGTCGCTCAATGCACTTTGCTCGTCACCAATGGCACCCGGAATGAGTCGCACAATAGCATCGGTTATAATCACAGCCGGTATTTCTCCTCCAGTAAGCACATAATCGCCAATAGATATTTCTTTGGTTATAAGATGTTCACGAATGCGATAGTCCACCCCCTTATAATGTCCGCAAAGAATAATAATATTATTGAGCATAGACAAGCTGTTTGCCATTGGCTGATTAAATACCTCTCCGTCGGGCGATGTGAATATCACTTCGTCGTAATCACGTTCACCTTTCAATTGTGCAATAGCCCTATCGATTGGTTCAATCTGCATCACCATTCCTGCCTCACCCCCAAATGGATAATCATCAACCTTGCGATGCTTGTTGGTCGAATAATCACGAAGATTATGAACGACCAATTGCGCAAGCCCTTTATCTTGGGCTCGCTTGAGAATTGAGCACCCAAATGGAGACTCAAACATTTCGGGCAAAACAGTAAGAATATCTATGCGCATAACCTAACATTTATTTTTTACGACAACAACGGCGTTTGGGCGTTTCATTCTTTTTCTCTCCACATTTTGCACGACTGCGTTTCTTTTTTAGCACCATTGCCGAGCGCGCCGGCAAATAGAGTTGCAACCATTCAACCCCATGAGGAGCATATAATTCATCATATTGCGTGAAATGCATAGTCTTTTCATCAATATTTCCATATCCTCCAAAATCGGGATTATCACTTGATAAAACAATTGAATATTCGCCGGCAGGAGCAAGTATTCCGTAATCTGAGAACGATTTATAGGGATTGAAATTGAAAACAAATAAATAGTCACCACGCTTGAATGCCAATACTTGATCATCATCTTTTTCCCATAACTTCTCAACCGGCAATGATTGGAATTTCTTAATTTTCTTAACGAGGGCAATCATTGCATTGTCAAAATCGTTGAGGTAGTGATATTTCAACTCTTTGCGGTCAACCAAATCCCATTGACGACGAGCATATTTATGAGACCAACCATTACCCTCGCGAGGGAAGTCAATCCATTCGGGATGCCCAAACTCATTACCCATAAAATTGAGATACGCGCCATTGATTGATGCAATCGTAACAAGTCTAATCATTTTATGCAACGCAATACCACGAGCCACAGTCATGTCATCGTCGCCCTTAGTCATGTGCCAATACATCTTATCGTCGATTAGACGGAAAATCACAGTTTTGTCTCCCACCAATGCTTGGTCGTGACTTTCCACATAAGAAACAGTTTTTTCATCGGCACGGCGATTAGTTAATTCCCAATATATTGATGTAGGATGCCAATCCTCATCCTTTTTCTCTTTGAGCATCTTTATCCAATAGTCGGGAATACCCATAGCCATGCGATAATCAAAACCCATACCTCCATCCTTGATTTTAGTTGCCAATCCGGGCATTCCACTCATCTCCTCGGCAATAGTAATTGCATTGGGGTTGATTTCGTGGATTAGTTTATTGGCAAGTGTGAGATATGTTATAGCATTTGTATCTTGACCTCCATTATAATAGTCTCCATACGAACCAAATGCTTGACCCAATCCATGGTTATAATAAAGCATCGATGTAACACCGTCGAAACGGAAGCCATCAAACTTAAATTCTTCAAGCCAATATTTGCAGTTTGACAACAAGAAATTAAGCACATCATTTTTCCCATAATCAAAGCAGAGCGAGTCCCAAGCAGGGTGTTCGCGACGATGATCGCCATAAAAATATTGATTATAGCTACCGTCAAGACGTCCAAGCCCCTCTACCTCATTTTTCACAGCATGAGAATGCACAATATCCATAATCACAGCAATCCCCAATCGGTGAGCCTCATCAATCAACGATTTCAATTCCTCAGGAGTACCAAATCGGCTTGAAGGTGCAAAGAAACTTGACACATGATAACCAAACGAGCCATAATATGGATGCTCTTGAATAGCCATTATCTGAATCGCATTATATCCGTCCTTAGCGATGCGAGGAAGAATCAAGTCGCGAAACTCAACATAAGTACCTACCCCTTCTCGCTCTTGAGCCATACCTATATGACACTCATAAATGAGCAACGGAGACACATCGGGCTTAAAATCGGCAATCTGCCATTTATATTGCTCTTCGGGAGCCCACACCTGTGCCGAAAAGATATGCGACACATCATCTTGCACTACTCGATTGGCATATGCCGGAATGCGTTCTCCCATTCCACCATCCCAATAAACTATCATTTTATACAAATCACCATGATGCAAGTCATTGTGTTTGAGTTTCAACTCCCACACACCATTATCAAGACGCGTCATGCGATATTTGGCTTGTTCTTGCCAACGAGTAAAATCTCCGATCAACACTATATCAGTAGCATTTGGTGCCCATTCACGAAACACCCAGCCATCGGCAGTGCGATGTAACCCAAAGTAGTTATGAGCGTTGGCAAAATCAACAAGCGAGCCATCTTTACCCACAAGTTCGCGTTCTTTACTTACTGCATCTTGATATCTACCTGTAATAGCCTCGGCATAGGGTTCAAGCCAAGGGTCATTTTTGATAATGTTTAATGGTTTCATTAGTCAAGGCTTTTTTATTGGGAATTTCTATTAATTACACATACTTTTTAGAGAAAGTTTCCTCTTTATTTTACAACATACAAACTTAATGAAATATTTCGGCATTTTTCATTATTTGCTTCAATATTTTTTGAAATCCCAACGCAAAAATCATAGTTTTTGCAACATTTTAGAACTCAAAAGCAAAAAACAACACATTTTTTTGCTCAAAATAAAAACTTTCATTACCTTTGCCGTCGCATTTAAGCCCAGATGGCGGAATCGGTAGACGCGCTGGTCTCAAACACCAGTGGGGCAACCCATCCCGGTTCGATCCCGGGTCTGGGTACGAAGCGAGAGTTTCTCATGAAATTCTCGCTTTTTCTTTCATCAATAAAATATAGGGGCTTATTGATTAAATTCATTAACTCTATAAAATAAAGCTCACAAATGAATGCTTTTTGCTAAATATTTCTTAAATTTGCATCGTTGTATTTTACAATAAGACATATTTAGGAAGCGTTTAGCTTTATTCCATAATGGTGAACTTCGACAACTCACAAGCGTATTGGAATAATGAAAAAGCGTTCTCCTTTGGTATTTGTATATGTTATTTCCATATTCAAACCAAAGGTGTGAGCTATTTTATATCCATACGCAAGGCAGTCGAAGGCCTACCATTAGGATATAAATCTAATAGGCTCACACTTTCTACTTAATAACCACTGTTAATTATTAACTTGCATTGAGAGAGCCTTACAATGCACTAACTTTTATAAAAATGAAAAAGTTTATTAAAAATCTAATGTATGTGACTATCATTAGCACTACATCTTTTGCATTTTTGGCTTGTAGCGAGGACATTGAAGACGCTCCAGAAGTAAAGACCGACGAGGAAACTAAAACAGAGCAAGTAGAAGAAGTGGATTCAACCGTACAATGTAGCCAAGAAGTTGACTTAGGTTTACCAAGTGGCACAATTTGGGCTGGCTGGAATATTGGAGCTTCAGCTCCCGAAGAGGTAGGAAATTACTATGCTTGGGGAGAAATTAATCCTAAAGAGGATTATACTTTAGAAACATATATGCATTTTAGCAAAAAGGATTCTAGTTATTTAGATATTGAGATTTGCGACATTGACACTACATACTTAAGTGTTGACACTACATACTTAAAATTTGACACTACATACTTAAGTGATAACACTTGCACCATTGATACTTGCATCATTGATACTTGTATCATCACTGATACCGTCCTTACATATTCTCTTAAACCTGAATACAATGTTGCTTTACAAGAATGGCAAGAAAATTGGGCCATACCAACTAAAGCTGATTTTGAGGAATTAATTGCTGTATGTACTTGGCACTGGATAAAATACAAAGGGGCAAATGGCTACAAAATTGTCGGACCTAATGGTAATGCAATCTTTTTGCCAGCCGCAGGCTATCGTTCAGGCAAATCTCTTCTTGATAGCGGAGATGGAGGCAATTACTGGACTATATCAAAACCTGACACTTCTGATTACATAGCATGGGGGTTTGGATTTAGCGAACAACATTATGACATCTCTGAGAGCTGTTATCGCATAGCAGGACACTCAATTAGACCTGTAAAACAAATTATTACCACCGAATAAGAACCGGCATATTAGTAAAACCACATAAAACTGTGTCAAAAATGAGAAGTTTGACACAGTTTTTCTTTTACTCCCCTTTTAGGGACGAAATTAAAAACGAAAGGAATTGCTGCCAAAAGAGGCTTAATAACCTCAAAACAATCCTACGGTCCATTGCCATAGCGAAGATACTATTTCCCATTGCCATCGGATTACGATTGACATGAAATAAATTAATGTGCAGAGTAAAACCAACAACAATAATACCATAATTGCCATATATATCGCCTTGCGATTTACTTCTCGTATTATATTCTTGTCATTTTCAACAAATCCCTTGATTAAATTGAAGTTTTTCTTATTAGCTCTGACAAATATATCAAATATGTCTCCAATGTAAAATGGCAACATACCCAAACAACAATCAACCAATATATTATAAAAAACGGCAAGAGTGAGAGGTATCGACTTAATTTTCACAACCGACACATATATGCTTGGTATCGACATTATGGCGCTTAACACATCCCCTACTCCCGGAAAAACAAACCCTACTATTGAGTCGATATACCAATCATCTAAATATTTTTTCAAATAATAAATAGATTTGTATGACTTAGAATGTTGCAACCATTGATGCATGGTTTCTTTTTTATCCACCTGTTTTTGCCACTGCGATGAAGCAGCCTCAATTTCACGTTTTTCTTCATCGGAAAGAGATGTTATCTCTTCGTGTATTCGTTTGCGTCGTTTGCTTAACATATGCTATATCTCTATTGTCTTATTTCCTAATAAAAATTCTTCCCAATCTTGGTCGGCAATCTCATTCTCATCAATATTAACGAGATTCAATATGCTTTTTTTCAAGTCGGAGTTGTTTGTTGCAACATTTACTTGTTTCATTGCCTCTCGCAACGTCTCTATTTGATTATTTATTGATGAAAGTATAGGATTAAATTGCTGACGCAATCGTTCAAATTCGCCATTGTAAAAATCTTCAGCCATACTTCCCTCTTCTTTTTTCAGATTTAATTTCACGATCTCTTCTATTAGAGGAATACACTTGTTAATACATTCTTGTTGTGGATTCTTTTCATCTTTCACATTCTCAGTCGTTTTTGACCTACTTATTTTATCATATACCATTCTCATCTTATCAATGGTATCGCTCGATAATAATTGAGCTTTATATCGGTCAATCTCTATAGTATTAACTACAGCTGAATCTATTTTACCTCCAATAACATCTTTCCCCGCTTTAAGCAATAATATCATCGGTTTGAGATAATTTAAAATTTCCTCTTTCAAGTTGTCATCTACAATTATCTCTCGCTTGATTTTTGTGGCAAGAGCCTCTATCTCGTTTTTTATTTTATTATATCTATCAATATATTTTTTGTGACTTCCTTGTAGAGTATTTAACTCTTCTTGAGCCATCCTCAACTCCACCATCAAGTCTTCATATCGTTCTATTAACGGGAAACTCACGTCGCGCCACTCATATATATCACGATTATATGTTGTTGTAGCTTGCCCAAAGGTCAATAGTTTTTTTATTAAAGATGGTTTTATTGGTTTATTTTTCAATGCTTTTTCATAACTATCCTTCATGCTTTTGAGCAACGTTTCACTCTCGATAATATGATTTTTATAATAATCAATATTGAGTTGAATGTATTTTAATTCTTGCTCTATATTCTTAGTCTCATTCAACAAATTATCTCTTTGTTCCTTTAGTCCCTTGATTATCTCATTACTATATAGCGCATTACCTATATTAGTAAAATCATCGCTCAATAACTCCTCTCCATAACGTAAAAACACCTCAGCCTTTGGGACCAACACCTCATTTATGTTTTTATGTATCAATGATAACCTCCCAATATCACCTACAATCATGGTTTTATCGTGATTAGATGCTTTTTTCAAATCTATCAACGCCCTTTTTATTGTCATAGCCTTTTGGTTAGTATCCATATAATGCGACAACATATTCATTGCCGCAACAATCAAGGTCGCCTTATTGCCACTTTTCCCTTTATTGCCTTTATATGCAACCACAGCCCCTTGCAACGATTGCTTAAAACTTTCAGAAACCTCAGACAACATTTCAGAGCAACTTGATGTAAGTGTCGTATATTCAAGTTGGATAAGCGATGACATTGCTTGAGTATCGAGATAGGATATTAAATCAAAATCAAACAGTTCGGGGAATGTAACTGTCACTGAATCACCAAAAACATCAACCAACATCATTGCATATTGGCGATATATTTGAGATATGTGTTCGCGCAACTCTACAAATGTCGATATCGAATTTTTCACCTCGTTTTGAGCATCTTCATATGCTTTTACTATTTTTGAATATTGGATAAATAATTGTTCAGCTTCGTGTTGCGTCTTTTTAATATTGGCCGTGCCCGACAATTTGTTTATTATGTCAACAATCGGTTTTTCTTTTATTTGAGTTTGGGGTAATTCTATAGCCTCATTTAATTTGGTTAACGCATTTTCGGTCACCTCCGATTGTTGATGCAATATTGATAATGCCTCATCATTATTTCTTTCATCAAGACTATCCCACAATCTATACTCCTCTACAAGCGATTTGTTTTGTCGGTTATTGACAAATGCATTTTTTATAGCCTCACTATTTCCATATTTATGATACGCCTCCCACACCAACGAGACGACATTAAACGAGTCTTCAACAATACCACATTCTTTTAGTTCATCGACCAAATCGGCGCTTGTAAAGATTACACCTTTTCGATTTAATCTTTCAGCAAGTTCTTTTATCTTTGATAAGATTATATCTTTCATAATAATAGATCTTTTATTCTATCGCAAATATAATAATTCTTTACCTAATCACATACTTTATCCTTATAAGATAGCAAAAAATGGACCAAATTATTCTTCATTGTCAATCTTGAGAGCCAACTATGATTTTGTTTCTATTGTGTGATTTTACTATAAGTTTACATATAAAATGTTTGTTTTGGTGGATTTTTCTTATTTTTTGTTCAATTTTTCCTTGACTTTTATTTGCATATACAATTAATTACCCTTAATTTTGCATCATAAATTAATATGACTTGTTATGAACTTTTCATCAGTAAACAAAATTTTCGAATCTTCATTCCGTGAAAACTGGGATCGCCCGGCAATTTCAAACTATCAAGGAGCCACACTACACTATCGCGATGTAGCTCGCCTTATTGCAAAACTTCACATCATGTTTGAAGAATGTGGATTGGAAAAAGGCGACAAGGTGGCTATATGCTCAAGAAACCAAGCCAACTGGGCAATATCATTTCTTGCTACCATGACCTATGGAGCTGTTCCAGTGCCTTTGATGCATGAATTTAAGCCATCAAACATTCATCACCTTGTAAACCACTCCGAAGCAAAAGTTTTGTTTGTCGATGAAGTTATTTGGGAGAATGTAATAGAGTCGGAAATGCCTGAGCTCCAAGCAATCATCCAGGTAAACAATTTCAGTCTCTTATTCTCTGCTAATGAACGAATCACCGAAGCAAGAGCTCGTCTTAACGAATTTTTCGGCAAAAAATATCCAACAGCATTCACTCCCGATTTATTAAACTACCACGAAGACCAACCCGATGAATTGGCTATCATAAACTACACTTCGGGTACATCAGGATTTTCTAAGGGGGTAATGATTCCTTTTAGAGCAATAGCTTCTAACCTCGAATTTGGTCGTAAGGCACTTCCTCAAATCAACAACACTTCAAATGTAGTTTCTATGTTGCCATGTGCACACATGTATGGACTAATGTTTGAAGTATTATATGAATTGTCACGCGGTTGTCACGTTCACTTCCTTTCTCGCCTTCCAAGCCCCAAAATCATTTTGCAAGCATTGGCCGAAGTGAAACCCTCGGTTGTCATTGCCGTACCTCTTATTATCGAAAAGATCTATAAAAATAAGGTTAAACCTGTACTGGAAAAGGTTGGCATCAAATATGCGATGAAAGTGCCCGGTCTTGACCAAATGATTATCAATAAAATTAAAGCCGAACTTATCAATGCTTTTGGTGGAGAGTTTTATGAAGTAATTATCGGAGGCGCAGCGTTCAACAAGGAAGTTGAAACATTCTTCAAGAAAATGAATTTCCCATTCACTGTGGGTTATGGCATGACCGAATGTGCTCCTATCATCACCTACTCTGACTGGAAAACTGAAAAGCTATATTCATGTGGCGAAATCGTGCCAAATATGGAGATGAAAATTGACTCTCCCGACCCTAAAAACATTCCGGGCGAACTACTTGTCAGAGGAGCAAACGTATTCCTTGGCTACTACAAGAACCCCGAAGCCACCGCAGAAGCACTTGATGAAGATGGATGGTTACACACAGGCGATATGGGCATTATTGATGCCGATGGAAGTTTATTCCTTCGTGGTCGTTCAAAATGCATGATTCTCGGACCTTCGGGACAAAACATCTATCCCGAAGAAATTGAAGCAGCCTTAGATGTTCGCCCCTACTTTATTGAGTCACTTGTCATTGAGGAAGATGGAGGTCTCACTGCATTGGTATTCCCCGACTTTGATCAAGGAGCAAAAGATGGCATGAACCAGAAAGAATTTGCCAAATACATCAAATCGACATTGCCCGACATCAACAAGGATCTTCCTAACTATGCTCGTTTGAAGAAAATCGAAATCATGTCGGAAGCATTTGAACGCACTCCTAAAAAAAGTATTAAACGCTATCTATACCAACGAATCAAGAAATAATTCGTTATTTCCCAATAACGAGGGTGGCATCAACACGATTGCCACCCTTATTTTTCGCTATTCACTCTTAAAAATTTAGAGACGTTTCCTATTACGCTACGGCACTCTCATTGACAAAGTCTATCGTACAATAGATTTTATCGGTTGTTCAGATATGATAACCATATTACCTTTGCAATGGACAAAACAAACAACTCGTTTTAATTGTTAAATACAAAAAAGATTAATAACACTAAAAAGAATAAGATTATGAAAAAGTATCGTTGCACTGTTTGTGATTGGATTTATGACCCTGAAGTAGGTGACCCTGATGGTGGTATCGCTCCCGGAACTGCCTTTGAAGATATTCCCGATGATTGGAGTTGCCCTCTTTGTGGAGTAACTAAAGAAGATTTTGAATTAGTTGAAGAATAATGTTTTGTTTTATAATAATTTGTTTATAGGAAGAAAAATGGGGGTCGTGACCCCCATTTTATATAAGTATATATACTATTCTTTCTTTTTATAATTGGCTAACGACTCCTCAAGGCTTGTTACAACCATCGCCTTTAGTTCGGGAGGATCTAACACCACTATATTTGGGCCATGCGACAATAATTCTTGGACAAAGTCGGGAGTTATGCGCAATCGATAATTAAATATCGAATATGTGTCGTGAATCATCTCTTGTTGCGATGGGTGCAATGGCAATGCACGTAAATATTTTGCTTGTCGAGAGTCGGTCTTTATTGACACATTTTTAACTTCTCCTTGTGAGAATATAATGCCATAGCTGTATTTTGTATATGACTCGGCATCAAAGTCTTCGGGAATTTCAAATGTATCTTGCAACATTACTACATCTTTCATCCTATCTAAAGCATAGGTTTTTATCACATCCTCTTTCACATTGCGTCCGGTTACATACCATCGTTGACGGAAAATTTTCAAGAAATATGCTTCCAACACAATGTCGGGAGTGGCATTTGTGCGAGAATAAGGTTGATAAGTAAACTTTATTTGATGAAATTCTTTGAGAGCATCTATCACCGTAGCAAGAAACTCGCGAGCCGATGGCACATCTTCAATAAAAATGCGATTTGACACATTGCGCGATTCGCTCAACACATTGCTCATTGCCGTGGTATTGAGCAGCCAATCAGTAACACTCTTATTATAAATATCACCTTCCTCTATATAATATTCAAAAGTGGAAGGATTACACTCAATATTTATCTTAAATAGCTCCTCTATCGCCATTCGGTAGTTATAGAATGTGCGACGTGGCAAGGGTTCTCCATTTGAAAATGGAGACTTTTTCCAGCGGTCATTTAACTCCTCTCGAGTTATATGACCATAGCGCTTAATAGTGTCAACCAACCATATGTATCGGTTGAAAAGATCTTTTGACATATAAATCTTGTTATTTTAATTTTGGTTATTATTTTGAAGAGAGATAAATAATCGCACTTGTACTTTCTTTATTCTTTGATTTTTCCTATAGAAAGCAATGCTAATCCAATTATTGTCAATATCGCATTTATTATTAATAGTTCAAAACTTGTAGTATAATCAAATTGCTCTTTGAGTTGCCATTGCACTACCCACGACAAAGCCGGAGCAAGCACACACGCTACCGGCACCAACTTATCGCGCACTTGAAGCTTGGAAAACATTCCAAACACAAACAACCCAAGAATCGGGCCATAGGTATATGAAGCCAACGTATAAACTGCACTGATGGCATCTTGGTTACTTGCGTAATAGAATACAATAATCACCAACCCCATCAATACCGACATCATTATATGCACCATCTTTCTCACCCGTGTGAGTTTCGTATCATCATACTTCTTTTGCCCATCAAGAATATCAACTGTAAATGATGTGGTGAGAGAAGTAATAGCCGAACCTGCCGCCGAGTATGCTGCTGAGATTAAGCCCAATACAAACAATACCAATACCACAATAGGCATACCTTCACTTTGGGCAACCATGCCAAAAATTTCATCGGCTTTTTCGGGCATAGCCATTCCGGTTTTATTCATATACATCACAAGCAATGTACCCAACACAAGGAATAGTGCAATTACAAAGAATTGAATGATACTGCTCACAATCATATTTTTTTGCGACTCTTTTGAATCTTTACATGCAAGATTGCGTTGCATCATATCCTGGTCAAGACCGGTAGTAGCAATTACCATAAACACCCCGGCAAGAAATTGTTTCCAAAAGTAAGTTCCGGCCTTGGGATCATCAAAATAAAACAATTGCGATGTGCTATCCCCGGCAACAGCACCCACCATCTCACCAAATGAGAATCCGAGACTTTTTGTGATAAAATATATACACAACACAACTGAAAGCACCAAACAACAGCTCTTAAGCACATCGGTCCAAATTACAGACTTCACACCACCTTGAGCTGTGTAAAGCCAAATTAGCAAAATTGTTGCAACAACATTCAACACAAACGGTATTCCCAATGGATCAAACACAAGGATTTGCAATGTGGCACACACCACCAAGAAACGCACCGATGCTCCGAGAATTTTTGAGATAAAAAAGAACCAAGCACCACTACGATAGGTTGCCACGCCAAATCGTTCGCCAAGATAGCCATAAATCGACACTAAGTTGCGACGATAAAACATTGGAACAAGTACAAAAGCTATAAGGAAATATCCTACAATAAATCCCAAGCACATCTGCAAATAAGAATATCCTTTTGCCACGACCATACCGGGAACCGAAATAAATGTCACACCCGAAATGGCAGCACCAATTGTCGCAATTGACACCAATATCCATGGATTTTTGCGATTTCCTGAAAAAAATGTTGCGTTATCTGACTTGCGTGAAGCAAAATATGAAATCATCAATAGCAATGCGAAATATGCTATTATCGTGATTATTACTACCCAAGGTTGCATAAAATATATATTTTTAGTTATTCAATATTTTTAATTATTCTTCATAAAGGAGATATGGTCGGCGCTGAGTTTTGAATGCTTCCACATCATCGGTCCATGTTGCCTTAATTTCCTCGGCAGTTTTGCCCTCAGCAATCATTCTACGCACATTACCATCACCAATAAGTTTCTCAAAAAATTCTTTAGCTCCGGCATATTTATATCCGTTATCGAAAAATTCATCGACAGGCACATTCATTTTTTGATATGCATCTATAAGATATTCAAGATTAATACCTTTGGCTATAATCGCCTCGTCATCAAGACTGCGAAGATCGCGACCATAACACTTCTTATCTAACAATGGAGGATTTTTTGCACCCTCCACACTGCGAGGAATAAACGAGAAATCACACTCTTTCATATCGGGATGTCCATAAATCTCAAACGGAGCATCTGTGCCACGTCCAAGACTCACCGATGTCCCTTCAAAATAACAGATTGACGGATAAAGATATATCGATTTCATCGTGCGAAGATTGGGAGAAGGCGCGATTGGCAACACATAACGCGTTTGATGAGTGTAGTTTTTACATGGGATTACCTGTAACGTCACCTTTGCACTATCATTTAACCACCCTTCTCCATTGGTCATCAATGCAATTTCAGCCATTGTCAATCCATGTACAACCGGAATAGGCAATTTACCAACCCCCGATTTATATTTCATATCGAGAATAGGACCATCAACATACATTCCGTTAGGATTAGGGCGGTCGAGCACCATAAACTCCTTGTTATTGGCAACTGCCGCATTCATCAAATCTATCATTGTGCAGTAGTAGGTATAGAATCGCAACCCCACATCTTGAATGTCGGTAACAATAATGTCGATTTTATCTATTGATTCTTTTGACAATGCTTTTTTCTTATTGCTACCATAAAGCGATTCGATGCGAATGCCTGTTTTTGCATCAACCGAACTGTTTACCGATTCTCCTGCATCGGCAGTGCCTCGAAAACCATGTTCGGGAGAAAATATCATCTCCACATCAAGTCCATTCTCAAGCATTATATCAAGAGTGTGACGATTGTTCACCATTCCTGTGTGATTTGAGAATAGCCCAATTTTCTTTCCTTTCAACAAAGGAACATATTTATCTACTTGAGCAGCTCCAACTACAACTTCTTGTGCCGAAATTGAAAACACCGACACCATTAAAAACACAAGGAGTAAAAGTCTTTTCTTATAATCCATATTAATCCGGTGTAAAAATATTTTGTAAAGATACAAACAAAATAATTATGCAATTATGAGTTTTTCTTTGATAAATATTAATTTTTCTTAAATAGTTGGATGGTCATAGTATAAATTCGGCTTTTTTCAGTGAGCCATTAACCATTATTTGCAACTTTGCAAAATTATCACTAATTTTGTGCAATAAATGGGGTATTAGCTCATCCGGCTAGAGCGCGACACTGGCAGTGTCGAGGTGAGCGGTTCGAGTCCGCTATACTCCACAAAACAAGGTTGTTAATATTTGAATTTCAAACCATTAGCAATTTTTTTTTTACATCTTTATACAAACAAAGATAGTTCCCTAATGATTGCCTGATTAATGTTTATCGGAATGAATATGTCCACAAACACACCATTTTGCATCTATAAATTACATATCTAAAACGATATCCAATAGAAAAACCAAACAGAACACGACATATATCGGATTCTTTTCGCTTGAAATCTTGACCATAAAATCCTAAAAGAGAGAATTTTTTATATCCTACTGACAAGCCAAGCTGCCAACCGAATTGATTTCCAATATTTGCATACAAGGATGGTAAATCCCTACCAACATCACATCTATAATATGTACCTATATATGGACTAATTGCAAAATTACTATTTGTAACATTAATTTTATATTTTAAATTTAATGGAAATGATATTGTAAAATATGCATCTTCCAACACAATACCAACTCCACTAGCATCACTGGTATAAACTTCATCTTTTTTAGGAAATACCCTCACTCCTAATTCTGTATATAAATTAATATTCTTTATTGGTTTTATGCCATAATCATACCCTAACGAAACTCCATGAGACCCATTTAAATAATCATTTAAATAGCCAACCGGGGTTACTAGTCTTAGTATTCTAAAACCTACATAGCCAATAGAGAAATTAGAATACATTTCTATTTTTTTCTTCGTAGTGTAAAAAGTATCTAAAGGTTCTTTTTTTGGCTGTTCTTTTTCTGTTTTAATTTTATAAAACAAATCTTTTTCACCATTCTCATAATTTACAGCCATTACCTCTTTAACAGAAATAGTATATATTGGACCATTCAAATTTGAAAATTTCTTGTATTTAATTTCCTTTTCCCAACCTCATATACTTTACTTAAAATTGTAGAACCATCCTTTTTCACAATTACATCTTGAGCAAAAAGAGTAACTGAAAAAAACAGAAAGAATAAAGTCAGATAATTCCTCATAATAAACCTATTATGTTAATAATACACAAATATAACAACAATTAATTATGGTAATTATAATAGCAACACAAAGCTCATAATATTATAAGGCTTTAGCATTAAGATTTAGTATTTATCTTTCTTAATCACTCGGCACCGTCAGACATGTTGCCCGTTCCCTCATAGGGAGTTGTGCTCTCAAGTGCCTCAATAGGCATTTCCATTCCAAATGTATCGGGAGCTTCTACATATTCTGTTTTTTGCTCAGTTTCACCCGAACCACATGACGACAATATCATTAAAATAATTCCTATACCAAAATATTTTTTCATTGTAATTCCTTTATCTATTATTAAACTTGATTTACATTACAAATATAATGCTTTTATTTTGAAAAATAAAGGCATTAATGAGCTTCGAGCCAATTTTTACCCACACCCGCAGCAACGGTCAAGGTTACTCGTCCATGATAAGCATTTTCCATGTCACGTTTTACAATTTCTTCCACTCGTTGAAGTTCTTCGGGAACAACATTAAACACCAATTCATCGTGCACTTGCATTATCATCTTGGATAGCAAGCCCTCTTTTGCAAAGTCGCGAGCAATACTAATCATCGCTACCTTTATGATATCGGCAGCCGAACCTTGAATTGGAGCATTCACAGCATTACGCTCGGCATAACCTCTAACCACTGCATTGCGTGAATTGATGTCGGGTAGATAACGACGACGCCCCTTTATCGTTGATACATATCCATCTTTGCGCACCTGTTCAAGTGTTTCATCCATATATTGACGCATTTGGGGATAAGTTTCATAATATCCATCTATGAGTTTTTTTGCCTCGGCTCGAGATATCGACAAGCGATCTGACAGACCAAATGCCGAAATGCCATAAATAATTCCAAAATTGGCAGTTTTGGCATAACGTCGCTGTTCAGCAGAAACTTTTTCAATAGGTTCTTTATAAATCTTTGCCGCCGTAGCACTATGTATATCTGCTCCCGATCTAAAAGCATCTATCATATTCTCATCACCACTCATATCGGCGATCAAGCGCAATTCAATTTGCGAATAATCGGCCGAATAAATTAAGCACCCCTCATCGGCCACAAACGCTCGACGTATTTCGCGACCATCATCGGTGCGCACCGGAATATTTTGAAGGTTTGGATTTGTCGATGATATTCTACCTGTTGCTGTAACAGTCTGGTTATATGTCGTATGAATTTTTTTCGTTTCCTGATTTATCAATTCGGGCAAAGCATTAATGTATGTGCTCAACAATTTACGCAATCCCCTTATTTGCAATATTTTATCAACAATAGGATGTGCTTTGCGATATTTTTCCAACACATCTTCAGCTGTAGAATATGCTCCACCTTTGGTGCGCTTTGCTTTAGGATCTATTTTTAATCGTTCAAAAAGCACCTCCCCCACCTGCATCGGTGATGCCACATTAAACTCACCACCGGCAAGGTCATACACTTGTTGTTCTATTTCTCGCATGCGTATAGTGAGTTGGTGCGACAATTTAGCCAATTCTGCAACATCAATCCTCACTCCGGCAATCTCCATATCGGCAAGAACTTTTACAAACGGCAATTCAATATCATTCATTAATGACGAGAGTCCATCTTGCTCAAGCATAGGTTGAAATTTTTCATATAATCGCAATGTAATTTCAGCAATTTCACACATCACACCTCCAACCAACGATTCACTAATCGCCTCTCCGGGCTTTCGCTGAGTCACACTCTCCACTTCATTGCTTACCATACGTCCAAGATAAGTAAATGCCAATGAAGGTAATGAATGCTTCATCTCCGACTGCAACAAATAATGCGCTACCGATGTGTCATAATAATTGGGGGCTAATTCAATCCCTTCATTATGCAGCACTATGTAATCACGTTTCACATCATGACTTACAAATAGCACCGATTTAGAGCACAAAAGCAATCTCAGAACGACTTTAACCTGTTCTCGTAATTTAATATCGGTAGGGATTGGCACATATACAGTCGCACCATCCTGCATTGCCAACGCAATTCCTCGCCACTGCGATGTCATTGCATTGCTTCCGGTAACATAAAGAGCCACTCCTACTACTTCATTTTTCAAAGCATCAACTACAGCCTCCGATATCTCTTTGAGCGAAGATGCCACCCTATATTCAGTTAACTCACCTCCACATACCGGAGCCACATCGAGTTCATCAAAAAGTGATGGCTCCTCAAATAATGATACTTGCGATGGTAAAACGGCTGCCGGTTCGGAAACTTGAGCAATCCCCAATTTTGTCAAAAACGACTTAAATTCAAGTTCTGTATAAATTTCTGCAAGGCGACTTTCGTCGGCTTCCTTTCGTGCCAAATCATCAATATTTATCTCAACCGGCACATCGGTCTTTATCGTTACCAAAAATTTTGAGAACTTGATTTTCTCTATATTTTCGGCAACCTTCTTTTGCAGAGCACCTTTAAGCGCATCAACATTTGCTATGAGATTTTCAACCGACCCCCATTCATTGATGAGTTTTACTGCCGTCTTTTCTCCCACGCCGGGACAACCCGGTATGTTATCACTCACATCACCCTCAAGTGCAAGAAGATCTATCACTTGCAAAGGAGAAGATATGCCATACTTGTCACACACCTCTTTTACTCCACGCACTTCAAATCCCGCTCCTTTCAATGCCGGACGATACATCAACACCCTATCGGTTACTAATTGGCCATAATCCTTATCGGGGGTCATCATCAATGTGAGATACCCTTCCTCTTCGGCTTGACGCGAAATTGTGCCTATCACATCATCGGCCTCATACCCGGGCACTTCTATAACTGTAATTTTATTAGCTGCAAGAATATCCTTAATATATGGAATTGAGAGTGTTATATCCTCGGGCTGAGCATCGCGTTGAGCCTTATATTCGGGATATACTTCATGACGAAAAGTGCCTCCTTTGGGGTCAAAACACACAGCTACATGCGTGGGATTTTCCTTGCGGAGCACATCTTCTAGAGTGTTGCAAAATCCAAAAATGGCCGAAGTATTTAATCCCTTTGATGTAAATCGTGGTGCACGTATTAGCGCGTAATATGCTCTATATATAAATGCATACGCATCAATCAGTAGTAATTTTTTTTCTTCCATTTATAATATTTCTAATTTTTATCTCGACAAATATTCGTTAAATATACACATAAAAACCTCAACACACCCAAAAAAATCAAAAAAAACACCATTTTTTCACTTTATCGCTCCTTTTTATCAATTTTTGCCTCGCTTATATTATAAGTTTTACTAATTTTGCACGAAATTTCACTTTTTAATCTTTTTTGATGTCAACTTTTCAATCAATTCAACAATCAATTGCGCCCGAATTGCAGATGCTCAACAATCGCATCTCTACCACTTTGGCTTCGCCCAACGCGTTGATGAATCAAGTGATTGAAGGATATCTAAAATCAAAAGGAAAACAAATTCGCCCCATAATTGTCATTTTGAGTGCAAAACTATTGGGCGAAGTCAATGAAAATGTAATTTCAGCCGCTACTGCAGTCGAACTTCTTCACAATGCCACTCTCATTCACGACGACGTGGTTGACGACACTAAATTGCGTCGCGGACAGCCTACGATCAACAACATTTGGGACAACCACATCGCAGTACTTGTAGGCGACTTCTTCCTTTCATCGGCTCTACTTCAAGCCATTGAAACTAACGATATAAAAATCATCAAGTCAATCACCAACCTTGGAAAATTGCTCTCTATTGGCGAGATTGACCAGATTTATAATGCTCGCTTCCACAATCTCAACGAAGACGCCTATTTCGAAACGATTTATCGCAAAACGGCTTCGCTATTCGTATCATGTGTTGAAGTGGGTGCCTTTGCTGTGGGGGCTTCCGACGATGACACCCAATGTCTTGCACGAGTGGCTCGATTACTCGGATTGTGTTTCCAAATCAAAGATGACATTTTCGACTATTTCAACGACGAAAAAATAGGCAAACCCACAGGCAACGACCTTCGCGAAGGGAAAATCACACTCCCCTTGCTCCACGTGTTGCTCAACGATACATTGCCTCAACACGACGAAATGCTCGCGCTCTCTAAAAAAGAGATCCTCGACACCGATGAGATCAACACCCTCATCGAATATGCTAAACAGCATGGAGGCATTGAATACGCCTACGACACAATGCAACGCCTTCGCGATGAAGCCGTTGAAATAATATCGCAATTCCCCGAATCGCAAACACGCGACTACTTCATCGCAATCATCGACTACATCATTTCCCGCGACAAATAAAACGGAAAGTTGAGAATTGATAGTAGCAAAGCGTAATTCCACACTCCGCACTCCACATTAATTAGGCATTATGCATTGTAAATTCTGCATTATTTGATGCAGTCTTTTCCTCAAAGTCGTATCATATTTATATGACGTCATTTTTTATGGAAATTGAAGAGTTAATAAACCGAGGGAAAAAAGGTGATGAAAACGCACTTTGTCATCTTTACAACACATATTCTCATAAGATGGTGAATATATGTGTTAAAATTGTTGGGAACCGCATGATTGCCGAGGAATTAACTCACGATGCCTTTATTTTGGCATTTTCTAAATTAAATCAACTCCAAAACCCAAAACGATTTGAAAAATGGCTCTCAACAATAGTATCAAATATATCCTTTCGATATCTTGAACAAAATGAGAAATACAACATAATTCCACTATCAGATCTCAACGAGAAAGAAATACCCCATAATTACGACTCCCACCCTTTTGAATCAGAACAAAAAACACCCCTCGATATCAAAGATATCTTATTCGCAATCGAGCAACTTCCCAAAGGCTATCAGTCGGTTTTCAAAATGTCGGTATTACAAGGCATGTCCCATAACGAAATTGCTGACATTCTTGGCATTGCAGCACGCTCCTCGGCTTCTCAATTAGCAAGGGCAAAAAGGCTGTTACGACAACACCTATCAAAATATTTGGTAGCATTATTGGTTATCATAACTGCTCCTATAATATATTTTATATCGAAGCAACGTAACACAAATAATACTATCCACACTATTGTTTCAAAAAACGACGAACCGGCTAAAGAATCGGCACAACTACCCGACTCATCGTCTATCGTCACCTCCCCATCTGTCACCAAAATACATAAAATAATAAAAAGGGCTCAGGCAAAACACAAATATATCACACCAAAATCAGTTCCCGTATCCGATTCAACTATTTATACACCTATTGACTCAACAAGTTTCATTGCGAAACGAGAATCGTCGATCGACACAATCGCCATTGACAGCATTAAGCCCAACCATACCCCCAATGAATATATTGCCATCAATGACACTACCGATCTTGATTTCTCAATTCCATCATCTGAATCCGACACACCCGAGTGGAATCTAAATTTAGCCTATTCAAATAATATTAAATCTTTTTATCCTCACTCAAATGTCAAAGTTCTTACAGATGAAGGAGCTTTCCCCGATGGTATAATACATATAAAAGATTTCAACGAATTAGAGACTTGGCAAGAAGCGATAGATTATGCAAATTATGTCAATATTCCTAAAGCAGAGAAAGATGCTATTACTCGAATTGCCAATAAATACATCTCTCAAGGCATACGAACTATCTCTCGCTCACAAAATCATCATTTCCCATTCACGGCTTCTGTTGCCTTAAGCCGACGCATAAGTCAACGATTCGACATTGAGAGTGGTTTAAGTTATAGCAAATTATCCTCTGAATTTATCACAGGAAAAGAAAATGCCGGACTCATCTGTTATCAAGACATTCACTACTTGGGTATCCCATTAAAACTCTCATTTAATTGGATTGAAACATCTCACTGGGGAATATATTCTTCGGCAGGGATTATGATGGATATACCTATTCAAGCAAAACAAGAAACCGATTATATTCTATACAAATCTAATTTATACCACAAATCTCAACATATTGATGCACCACTACAATGGTCAGTCGGATTAGGCATAGGGTTACAATACAAAATCACCCCTAACATTGGGTTATTTACCGAGCCTAATATCTATTATTACATACCCAACGGCAGTGATATCGAAACATATCGCACAAAACACCCCATATCAATTTCGCTTCCTATTGGTATTAGAGTTAATTGGTAAATTGCTATGCAGTATTTTAATTTTTTTTGTATCTTTCATATAGAAAAAGTTTTATTGAATTAAAAATTATTACTATTATGAACGTAAGATTATTTTCAGCATTAATGCTGGCACTGACAAGTTTCATTTTGATAGGTTGTGATGAAAATGACGAACCTAATGGTGAAAAATCAGAATTAAAATTCATTAATCTCACCGGCGGAGAGTTGGCTGTAGCTAAGCAAAATAATATGTTTGCTTGGAATATGTTTGACTATGTAAATGCCGAAAGTGGCAACACAATAGTATCGCCATTGAGCGCTTCATTTGCAATGTGCATGACGGCTGAGGGCGCCAACGGTGCCACTCGCGATGAGATTTATCAAGCATTTGGTTTTGAGAATTGCAATAATGATGATGTAAACAGTTATATGCATAAACTCTCAAACCAGCTCATGCTTCTTGATTCCAAAACAGAGGTATCAATAGCCAATTCACTATGGCATAACAAAAGATATTACATTCTTGAGTCATTTATCTCAAGCATGAAAACAAGTTACAATGCCGATGTTTTTCAATTAGGCACAAATGCCGAAGATGAAATAAATGATTGGTGTTCCGACAAAACACATGGTTACATCAACGACCTTATACCTCAGGGATGTATTACTCCCTCAACGGCAGCGGTATTGCTTAATGCCCTTTATTTCAAAGGTGAATGGGCTGATAAATTTGACAAAAAAGATACTGAAAGAGGCTTCTTTTATTCAATCGACAATAGTCTTCCCACCGTTTATTATATGACCGGTAGAAAGAAAATAGAATACGTAACTGCCGAAACTTTCACAATGGCAAGCCTCTCGTTCGGGAATGGTGCTTACGCTGCCCGATTTTTACTGCCAAATAAGGACAAAACATTTGACGATTGTATAACTGAAATTAAAACAACAGGGTGGGAATCGATTAAAAATAATTATCATAGTGGCAAAACAACAATAAAAATCCCCAAATTTACAATGAAAAATCGCCTCAATATGATGCCCATATATCAACAAATGGGGATAGATAGAGTGTTTACTCCTTTTGCTGATTTCTCAAATTTATCTACCACAGGAGACTTATGCATAACAGATGCTTTTCAAAGCTCCTTCTTCAAAATCGACGAAGAAGGAGCAACTGCCGCTTCGGTTTCGGGCGGGTTAATAGGAGAAGCCGCTCCTATAAGCATACCTTCATTTATCCTCGACCACCCATTTATCTTTGCGTTGACCGAACAAAGCACCGGTGCAATTCTTTTCATCGGCAAAATCGAAAAGCTATAACCATTAATTTATAGAAACTACAACTTTGTTGGCACAATTTCTTGTGCCAACTTGTTTATTATTACCTACTATATTGTAGGATAATAAAAGTCCTTGTAATAAAAATTGTTTTTTTATCTCCCAAATGTGTGCTTTTTAATTTTTTTTTTAATTTTGCAATTGATAGTTAATTCTATACAATATAATCATAAACATATTCAGGTATGAATAGAATACTAACAATAATTATATGTTTTATGCTATGGGGAGGTTTGAATCTCCATGCAAAAGATTACACCATCCAAGAAATACCGATGGTGCATTTAGAGGACAAAACGCGCTATGTCAGCAATCCCGACAATATTCTTTCTGATTCCACCGTAGCAGCGATAGATTCCATTTTGTATGCTTTGGAAGAAAAAACAGGCATTCAGACAATGGTTGTTGTTGTAACTGGCATTGAAGGAGGTGATTGCTTTGATTTTGCCCATCGTTTGGGTAAGGAAAAGGGTGTAGGACAAAAAGGACGCGACAATGGGTTGGTCGTTCTTCTTTCAACCGAAGAACGATGCGTGCAATTTGCCACCGGTTATGGATTGGAAGGAGTGTTGCCTGATGCCATCTGTAAACGCATCCAAAGTAAATATATGGTACAGCATTTAAGCAAGAGCGATTGGAACACTGGTATGATAGAAGGTATTCGTGCACTAAATGGCTATTTAAATGGCTCGATGACCAACGAATTGCAAGAAGAAAGTGAAGATGACCTGGGATTTATTATTATGGGATTATTATTTTTGTCCCCTATATTTTTTATTCTATATAGAGTCTTCAAACCTTCTAAGCCATGTTGTCCTCAATGCAAAAAAAGAAATACAACAATGACTAAATCCAATACTCTATCAAAAACAAAGGATTATGAAGTGGTGAAAAAAATCTATACTTGCCAAGATTGCGGACATACTTTTGAGAAAGAAGAAAAAATCAACTTCCCAAAAGACGATGGCTTTAATAATACATCTGGCAGGGTTACACCCCGCAGGTCAAGCTATAATCACACATCTCGTGGTGGAAGCTTCGGTGGTGGAAGCTTCGGTGGTGGTGGAGCTGGTAGCAGATTCTAATATAAAACAATATTATTAACTCTCAAACTATAACAAGATGAAGAAATCAACAATTGGATTAATTGTAGTAATTGGTGCTATTGCAATTTGGTTAATCAGTTCATACAATGGTATGGTAAAAATGGAAGAAGAAGTCAGCTCGGCATGGAGTAATGTAGAAAACCAATATCAAAGGCGTGCCGACCTAATTCCTAACTTAGTAAATGTCGTGAAGGGTTATGCTTCTCATGAAAAAGAAACCTTTGAAGCTGTTGTTTCTGCTCGTTCAAAAGCAACTCAAATAACTGTTGATCCAGAGAATTTGACTCCTGAAAAATTACAAGAATATCAAAAAGCTCAAGGTGAAGTGGGTGCTACACTCGGTCGCTTATTAGCTATTACAGAGTCTTATCCTGAATTGAAGGCCAACGAAAACTTCAAGGAACTTCAAGCTCAATTGGAAGGTACAGAAAACCGCATCAGTGTAGAGCGTCGCAATTTCAACGAAATCGCTCGTACTTACAACTCAGCCATTCGCACTTTCCCTCGTTCTATTATTGCAGGTATGTTCGGCTTTGAAAAACGCCCATATTTTGAAGCTGAAGAAGGTGCAAACAAAGCTCCAGAAGTGAAATTCTAAATTAAATGATTATTTAATTTGGCAATAATATAGCCCTATAGTTTTTGCTATATATCTACACATAAACGAGCCCTCATCGGCTCGTTTTTTTCTATTTGTGAGTTTTTAATCTTTTTTTCTCACCAAAACCTCTATTTAATTGAGTTTTCGGCTTTAAAAAATGATTTTTTAAACCTCATTTATATCAAAATTTTATTAATTTTGTCGATTATACTTTATTGATAGTAATATTGACCAATCAAAATCCTATCAATGAGCAATATTTGCTAAATATTAACTTTAAATACAACCTAAATGAAAAAAATTCTTCTCGGCCTAACTCTTTTAGTTAGTTTAGCCATGAATGCTCAAATCCTCAGCGTGAAGAGTACCACCAAGGTAGCTATTCCTGCTGGAATGAAAGTGAGCACAGCTCAACTCAGCCCCGATGGCAAATGGGCAGTTATCTCTCATCAAAGTAGTATGGGTCTTGACAAGATTGACCTTTCGACAAACAAACTCACCCGCATCAGCGACACTGGTAACGGTTTTGACCTAAAAATTTCGGGTGACAACAACACCGTTATTTTCCGTGAAAGTAACTATGGTACTGATAAGCGTCGCTACACTACCCTCAAGAGTGTAAACATCTCAACAGGTGCAACAAAAGTGGTTTCGCCCACTACTCGCGACACTCGCGTTTTTGCTACCGACGCAGCCAAAGCATTGAAAGCTAATACAGGCACATTTGTTGGTGAAGCAACTCGTCCTGTCGCTTCAATTAATCGTGGCAGCATGTATATTACTCAAAACGGCATCACTACTCTCGTGGCTCCTCAAGGTGTTGAAGGTAAAAGTTATTTGTGGCCACAAGTTTCACCCGACGGCAAAAAAATCCTCTACTTCGTGGTAGGTGAAGGTTGCTTTGTGTGCAACATCGATGGTAGTAACCCAATTGCACAAGGTGTTTTGCGTGCATCGGTGTGGTATGACAACAACACTATCGTGGGCATGGATCACAAAGACGATGGCGTAAAAACTACAAGTTCTAAACTCATTGCAAAACGCATCAATAGCAGCACCACTCAAGTGCTCACTACTTCAAGCGTTAAAGCTATGTATCCATCGGTAGGTGCCAACAACATTTCGTTTGTTACTCCTCAAGGTGAATTTTTCGTATTAAATATTTCTAAATAATAACCATCATAAAATTACCACATTATGAAGAAAAGATTTCTTTCTCTAACATTGATGACTATCATAGCGTGGACCTCTATGATGGCCGTAACAGTTAACGACATTCGTGTATATATCAATCCTGGTCACGGATGTTGGATGACTCGTAACCTTCCATTGGTAAACAAAGCTCTCAAAGATACCACTGGGTTCCACGAATCAAACACCAATCTTTGGAAAGCGTTTGGTATCATGGAAAAACTTATTGAATGGGGCGTTCCTTTCGACCGCACTCTCAACCAATCGGGCGAACATCACCAAATAGGTGCTGCTCGTAGCTTCAAAAACCCTATCGTGTTCTCTCGCGTAAAAAATACCCCTTGGTATGGCGACGACACTCAAGAGCTCTATAACCGCGACCTCACCGAGGTAGCTGCCGAAGCCAACTACAACGACTTTGACTACTTCATCTCAATCCACTCAAATGCTTATATAGATGGCACCAACACCAACTATATGGCACTCTATTACAACGACCGCGTTAGTGCTTCATATAATAGTGCCAAAGCTGCCGGTTGGTATCTTATCGAAAACCCTCACCAAATGTGGACTAACTATGCCGATAGCCCACACCTCCTTGCCGGCGCAAGTGGTTACGAAGTGCTTGGGTCGCTTAATGTGCCGGGGTATATGTCGGAAGGCTTCTTCCACACCTACCAACCTGCACGTCACAAGATTATGAATCCGGCAGTGGCTCGCATCGAAGGTATCGGTTATGCCAAAGGCATCAACGATTGGTTCTCTTTAGGCAAAAAAGACTCATATGGTATGATATATGGTATCCTCCGTCATGCCACACAAACGTTTACCCACACTTATTACACTCCCAACACAGGTACTCTCGACAAATACATGCCTATTAATGGAGCGACTGTCAAACTTAAAAAAGATGGTCAAGTAGTACAAACTTATATTACCGACAGTTTCTATAATGGTGCATTCGTGTTTGACAAAGTTGCCCCCGGCACATACACCATTGAGTGTTCACACCCTGATTATGCAACAAGTGCAATGAGTGTAACAGTAGAAGCAAACAAAATTTCATATCCTACTGCATCTATTTCAAGCGAGGGTCTCAACCTTGTTCCTGTGCAAGGAGCATACGCCTACTCTCATACCCTTACAAAGAGTGGCGACGACTATAAATTCTCATTCAAAGCCACTGCTTCTGCTCCAAAAGCAACCATCATCCTCACCAATAAATCTACCGGAGCAACATCAAGCTATGAAGTAGGTACAGTAACTAAAGGCGACAACTCTATTACTATCAGTGCAAGCAATATTGGCGAAGGAGAATACTCTTGGGCTGTATCAATTGCCAACGAAGAAAGTACTGCAGCACAATCATATTACAACCAAGGTGGTACAACTAACAACGACCGCCGTGGTGGTGTAGCCATCGACCTTGATACCGAAAGTCAATACTTCGGTCACGTTTACACTACTTGTGGTTATGCCGGAGGTCTCCAACGCTACAACCCCGACCTTTCAAAGAATGGTGGTATCCTCCACGCCGACAAGTTCAGCAGTTCGACAAGTTCATCTCCTTATCGTGTAAAAGTGAGCAATTCAAAAGCATATATCAGCGACTGGAGCGATGAAAACTCAGGTGTATATGTATATAACCCTGCCGATGGTTCTCTCAACCAAATGTTCCAAGGCTCACGTGCTTCAAGCGGTCAATGGACCAACGGTGGCACAGTTGTAGGCGGTAGTACTACCGGTATCGCATTCTACAATGCAGGCACCGAACGTCGCATGTATGCTTTCTGTGAAGACTACTCAAGCGGGAAAATGCTTGTTCGTTACCACTTAGGCAATAGCGACACATGGAGCAGTGCTCCATCAGCTACATTTAGTGGAATTACAAGTTACCTTGGTCACAACAACGTAGAAATTGTTACTTGCGAAAAAGGTGTGTGGATTTGTCAAAATCTACGTGGAACAAGCTCAACCGAAGCGGCACCTGCATTTGTATTTATGGACCATAATGGCAACCTCAAACTCACTTCTTACAATCTTTCAGGTAATGAAGCTATCACTCAATCGCCAGAAAGTGGTATTGCTATCAGCAACGACATGACACGTCTTGCAGTGGGTAACTCTGGGGGCAACGTAAGCATTTATAAAGTAACATGGAGTGGCGACACACCTTCACTCTCTTACCAATATGCTGTAGAAGTGCCAAGCACTACCGACATCGAGCAAATCGCATTTGATCCTGCCGACAACATGCTTATCTACTCTCGTCAACAAGGTCTCATGGCATTCACATTAAAAAATCCGGCTCGTAACACCGTCACCAATGCACCTGCTTCACAAGCAATCGCCGGCAGTGGCACTACTCCTGAGCCCAATCCTGAAACCCCATCGGCTAATCGAGGTGCATTTGCTTACGGATTTAAGATTGAACCTGCAGGCGATTTATACACTCTCATTTACTCATTGACACAAGATGTCAAAGGTCTTGATATTGTGTTTACCAATATTGAAACAGGAGAAACCATTAGTATCGACATTTCAAGCATCACTTCTTTACTCACAAAAGGCGAACATAAAGCAACATTAGAAGCCGGTGACCTTCCCATCGGTAGTTTCACTTGGGGTGCAGCTGTTCATAACGAAGAAAGCATTGAAGCCAAAGCATTCTACAGCCAAGGTGGGGTAACAAATAACAACCGTCGTGGCGGTGCTACTATTGACCTTGATACCGAAAGCCCATATTTTGGACACATTTATTCTTCGGTAGGTTATGCCGAAGGAGTGCAAGCATACCTCCCCGACTTCACAAAGAATGGTGATATAATCCTTAACGACAAATTCAGTGCAAGCACAAGTTCTTCTCCTTATCGCATCAAAGCTAATTCAGGCAAACTTTATCTAAGCGACTGGAGTGATGAGAATGCAGGTGTATATGTATATAACCCTATCGACAATTCATTCGCTCAAGTATTCCAAGGCTCACGTGCTTCAAGCGGTCAATGGACTAATGGTGGCTCGGTAGTAGGTGGTAGTAGCACTTGCGTTGATTTTTGGGGAACAGGAAACGAACGCACAATGTACACATTCTGCGAAGATTATAGCACAGGCAAAAAACTTGTTCGCTATGCGTTAGGAACAAACGACACTTGGAGCCAAGCACCTTCATACGTATTTGATGGTATTTCAGGCTATCTTGCGAGTTCAAATATTGAGATAGCTACATGCGAAAAAGGTGCATGGATCTGCCAAAACTACATGGGCACTAACCACACTGATGAAATCAAACCGGCATTCCTATTTATGGACTATGGTGGCAACCTCAAATTTAATTCTTATTCATTAGGCAATGCCAATAATATGACCGAAGCTCCAGAAGGAGGTATCGCTATAAATAAAGATATGACATTGCTTGCTGTTGCCAATGACAATCTCGGCAATGTAAATATCTATAACGTGACATGGAATGACAATACTCCATCTCTATCATTCAGTTATGAAATCAACGTCGGACATAGCAATACTGCATATGCCGGAATCGAACAAATGATGTTTGACCCCGCCGACAACTTGATTCTATACTCTCGTCAGTATGGACTAATGGCGTTCACAATGAAAAATTCCGCTCGCAAAACTTTAACCAATGCACCAACAAGCCAAGTGTTGGAAATCAAAACCACAGGCATCGAAAATGTAATAATTAACGATGCACCGGTTGAATACTACAACTTGCAAGGTATCAAAGTTGCCAACCCTTCAAACGGTGTATTCATCAAAAAGCAAGGCAACAAAGTTTCTAAAGTTTATATCAAGTAAGATATTTAGAAATTAACCCATACCTCAACGGGCATTGTCAATCGGGCAATGCCCGTTTGTTTTTCATCAAAGATTAGTGCAAGTATTTTTTGTTTATGCTCGTCTCTTTTTTCATAATGTTTTCACAATGTTACTTAATTTCTTTGATTTTTGCACACTCGTAAGGCAAAATGATTATTTTTTATATCATTTTGCAAGAAAAATTTGCTTTATAAAAGAAATTTGTATTATCTTTGCACTCCAAACGTGAAAATATAGCATTATTATGGCTCTTATCATACCAAAAAAATACAAACGCAAACTCCTTCCCGAAACCACCGAGGTGGCTATTAAGGATATTAAAGTGGCATTTCAAGAAAAACTTGCCACTGCACTAAACTTGCGTCGTGTCACTGCTCCCCTATTCGTTTTGTCGGGAACAGGTCTTAACGATGACCTCAACGGCATCGAAAAAGCCGTAACGTTTAATATTCAATGTATGAATAACAGCCCTGCCGAGGTGGTTCACTCGCTTGCAAAGTGGAAACGCACCAAGCTCGGAGCCTATGACATTGCCCCCGGCTATGGTCTTTACACCGACATGAACGCCATTCGTGCTTGCGAAGACCTTGATAACCTCCACTCGCTATATGTTGACCAATGGGACTGGGAACAAACCATTACCCCCGAAGACCGTACTCTCAACTACCTCAAAGAGACAGTAGAGAAAATATACAATGCCGTGCGCGAAACCGAGCAAATGATTTATCGCTGTTTCCCTCACATCACTCCTGTTCTTCCCGAGAAAATAAAATTTATCCATGCCGAGGAATTATTACAAGAATTCCCTGACCTTGATGCCAAAAATCGCGAAGCAGCTGCAGCTAAAAAATATGGAGCTATATTCCTTATAGGTATTGGCAACCCATTATCAAATGGAAAGCCTCACGATGGCCGCGCCCCCGACTACGACGATTGGATTACTCCTAACTCCGACGGATATATCGGACTTAATGGTGACATGATTTTCTGGAACACAATTCTTGAATGTCCATTTGAATTATCATCAATGGGAATACGCGTAGAGCCCGAGTCGCTCATGCAACAACTAAAAGCGCGCAATTGCGAAGATCGCTCACAATATAAATTCCATCAAATGCTCCTCAATAACGAATTACCATCTTCGATAGGTGGTGGCATTGGTCAAAGTCGTCTTTGCATGTTCCTCTTGCAAAAAGCCCACGTAGGCGAGGTGCAAGCCAGCATTTGGCCCGAAGAACAAATCGCACAATGCCATGCTGCCGGAATTGAGTTAATTTAGGAAAGCTATATGCCCCCTTAGAAACTACAATCTATTATAAACATATCCACAAGAATGCTGTTATGATCCAACTCTTAACAGCATTTTTTTAAGACAAAACGCCAACTCCTACCTCATTTTCAAAAAATAAACAAGTAGTTTCTGAAAAATATTTCAAAAAAATTTGCTCATTCAAAAAAAACACCATACCTTTGCGCTATAATGAGGTAATAGTCAATTGTTAAAATCTACAAAATCTAATATATACAGTTTTATAATTCTTTTTTAAGTTAAACTATGATCCAATTACTTCTTGACAAAAATTTTGTATGGCAACATTGCCTTCTTTAGTTTTTTGACATTAAAGAAGTAAGTTTAACTTTTCCCTTTCAAAAAATTAAAGTTTGGAACTTGACAGCCATCGGTGTGCCGTGACACATCGGTCATGCTTGTTGTCTTTCGAACATTGACATTTTGGAAACACCGACCGAGTCGGGGTGCAATGGTTGCTTTGTTTGCGTTGGATATTCTTGCAATTGCATTAAAAATATCCAACGTCGTTCCCACTATCCTACCTATGGAACACATTCTACACATCGTAACAAAAAAAATGACACATAGAATTGCTCCACTATCTCAACTAAACTTTTTTTCGGGATCATAATCCTCATAACTTAAAACTGTAAACAATTATGACAAAAACTACTTCTTTCAATCTATCTAAATTACAAATTTGCCCCTCCGATTCAGTCCTCAATAAAGAAACCGAATTCTCAGCCAAACGCACCGCACGACGCTACACATTTCTCATTGATTCAGGCACGACACACATAAATATAGAGTTGACCTTTAACAAAGAAAACTCAATCGGCAAAGAAGAAAAAAGCGGTCTCAGACAACGAATCTCGGTCAAACTCTACGATGCTTCAAGATATAAAGTAATTAGTGAAACAAGCTTCTATGCATATCTCCCAAAAGGAGTAGAGCAAAAAAAATACACGAAAAACCTTGATTTCAATTACTTTGAAATAAACACAATTAACAATTTTACAATAATTGTCATTAATGAATCGGAGGATCGACAAATAGGCTGTTACGAATTTTGCCCGATTGACACAAATGACATCTATAGTGGATTCTCAAAAAGCATCACAATAACCGAGGCTCGCTGCGTTTCAAACTTCGACGATTGCGATTCTACAAGCTACATATCGTTCAACCCCAAAACCAACCCTTTCTGTCTTATCGGCTTTTGGGGGTCCACAAAACTTGATGCAACAGAAACTATATTAAAAGAATTTGAGATAAAAATCCACTACCCCAATGGACGAGTTGAGAGCTACATAAAAGCTCCCGACTTTTACCCTGATTTCTATGACAACTCCCCCGACGCGCCAAACATGGTGAGAGTTCGCGAATATTTATACCTTCGCGAAGAAGGCACTTATTATGCTGAACTATTACTCATGGGAAAACCCATCTCGGGTTTTCTTTTTAGAGGGGCCGAAGATAATGACTTCGAAGGTGAATGGAAAGACTACAACGACAATTTAGATCCCATCAGCCATTACTCCCACAAAATTGGAGAGAAATTGTTTTTTCGAGCTATTGACAGCGTGCATTTTTACGACAGAATTAGCCGCAACGAAGATAGCCAAGAAGAACTTGATATCGAATGGGATGACGAAGCATTTGACAAACTCCTTGATGACTTCATAAATTCCGAGATAGAAGAAACCCAAAATAAGAACTCTCAAAAAGACGAGGAGGAAGGCGAAGAGGAGAACGACGATGAAGATGACTACAATGACGAAGACGACGAAATTGATCAATTTTTCAGCGACTTTAACAATTCGCTTCTTGATTCAGTCAATAACATGTCGGGAAACAAGGCCGACAACGAAGACAGGAATCTTGACGATGAAATAAATCTCGACAAGACCGAAAGTGAAAACAGTTGGAGCATGCTCGATAATCTCACCGGACTTCAATCAGTAAAAGACAAACTTTACACCTACAAAAGCCTTGTTGATTTTACCAAGCTACGCACCGAGAAAAACCTCTCAACAACCAACATTTCTCTCCACTCTATATTTTTAGGCTCTCCCGGAACCGGCAAAACAACCATAGCGAAAGCGTTAGGCGAAATGCTTTTCGACGCAGGGATTCTAACCAAAGGGCATGTCGTGATTAAAGAACGCGCCAACCTCATTGGCAAATATTATGGTTGCGAGGAAGAAAATACGCTAAAAGCCATTGAGGAAGCTCAAGGTGGCATACTGTTTATCGATGAGGCATATCAACTCGTTTCGGAACACGACCCACGCGACCCCGGACGTTTTGTAATCGAAACACTCATCACAAAACTCTCCGACGAATCCAACAGAGATTGGATGCTAATTCTCGCAGGATACACCGATGAGATGATGCAACTTTATAATATTAATCCCGGATTGGCATCACGCATTCCTCAGTCAAACATTTACACGTTTGATGATTTTACAGAAAATGAGTTAATGGAAATTGCCCAAAACTACTTATCAAGAAATCAGTACATTCTTTCTGACGAAGCTCGTGAAGCACTTTTCAACAGATTAAAAGCCGACTATTTATCGCGCGACAAATCATTTGGCAATGCTCGACATGTCATAAATTTGATTCAACTCGAAATCCTGCCTCGAATAGCGACTCGCATCTCCAATACCCACAACCCCTCAATCGACGACCTCTTAACAATATTGGCGTCTGACATTCCTACGCCCAATAATGGAAACAAGCCTACACATCGTCGGATTGGATTTTATGCATAACCTATCATTCATAAAATCAAATCCACATTGACATTTCGGAAACACCACAATGACTAGTCCTAAATAAGCGTTACAAAATTAATACTTATTTATTAGGACAAAATTAATAACTTTTTAATTACACACAATGGAGCATGCTCCATTATATATAGTTTTTTTATACGTTTTAATTTTTCTCTCTGATTGTCTATGCATTTGTTCGGGTGTTAGATAACCACATGAGTAATGAGGGCGTTGTTTGTTGTAAATCTCAACTACGTCTTTAACAACTGCTTTCATAACATCAAT
>JAZSDX010000048.1:0-10332 GCA_045531405.1 Muribaculaceae bacterium
AGACAATCAGAGAGAAAAATTAAAACGTATAAAAAAACAACACACAATGGAGCATGCTCCATTGTGTGTAACTAAAAAGTTATTAATTTTGTCCTAATAAATAAGTATTAATTTTGTAACGCTTATTTAGGACTAGTCAAAGAGGTATGAATGAAGAATTGAAAAATATCGATCTTGAAAATGAGGAGTTCCAAAATGCGTGGAAGCTAATAAAATACACGCATAGTTCGGTGTTCTTAACAGGAAAAGCCGGAACCGGGAAATCTACGTTTTTGAGATATATTTGTTCTAAAACAAAGAAAAAGTATGTTGTGCTTGCTCCCACTGGTATTGCTGCGGTAAATGTGGGTGGGCAGACAATGCATTCTTTTTTTAGAATACCATTCAAACCTCTGCTTCCCGATGATCCCGATTTTAGTGTGAAGCATTTACGTCAACGGTTGAAATATCCTAAAGCATTATGTAAATTGATAAAGAAGCTCGAATTAATCATTATTGATGAAATATCAATGGTGAGGGCTGATATTATCGACTTTATGGATAAGGTGCTACGAGTTTACTCAGGGAATATGAGGGAGCCATTTGGGGGAAAGCAACTGTTGCTTGTGGGTGACATATTTCAGCTTGAACCAGTTGTAACAGGGGATATGCGTGATGTGTTGCGTAGATTCTATCCTAATTCATATTTCTTCAGTGCATTGGCTTTTCGAGAATTTTCGCTTGTGCCTATTGAATTACGAAAAATATATCGGCAGAAAGATTCTAATTTTATTTCGATGCTTGATCGAATAAGAGTCGGAGCTGCAACAGCTAATGACATCGCCATTCTAAATGCTCGAGTTAATGAACTGTATGATTGCGATAGTTCAAAAATGGTAATGCAACTTGCCACTCGTCGAGATATGGTTGATGCAGTTAATGATGAACAACTTGATTTGCTCCCGGCACAAGAAATTATATATGAAGGATATATAAAAGGGGAGTTCCCCGAAAACTCTTTGCCCACACTTCGAGAATTAGTCTTAAAGACAGGTGCTCAGGTTGTCTTTATAAAAAATGACCCTGAAAAAAGGTGGGTAAATGGAACTGTTGGTAAGATATATTTAGCAACCCAAGAAAGAATTGAGGTTGAACTCGAAAGTGGAGAACGTCATGAGGTTGAACCTGAAATTTGGTCAAATATAGTGTATCAGTATGACGAAAAGACAAATCGAGTAATAGAAAAAGAACTTGGGTCATTTACTCAATATCCATTGAAATTGGCTTGGGCATTGACTGTTCATAAAAGTCAGGGATTGACATTTAATAATGTTGTGGTTGATTTTGGTCGTGGGGCATTTAGCAGTGGCCAAACCTATGTGGCATTAAGCCGTTGCACAAGTCTTGAGGGGTTGGTGTTGAAGAGCTATTTGTCAGAACGAGACATATTCGTGAATCCGTCGATAGTTCAATTCAGTAAAGAATTTAATAATCAGAAATTGATTGATAATGCGTTACAATGGGCAAAAGCCGATGACGCATATCAGCAAGCGTCAGATGATTTTGCTCAAGGTAACTATCGTGGGGCTGTGTATAATTTCATTGAAGGAGTAAAATCACGAAATGAATTAAATAGGCCATCGGTTGCACGATTGATTAGTCGGAAACTAAATGTGATATCATCTCTAAAAAATGAAGTTGAAGAGTGTCATAAAACAATTGAAGCACATAAACAGCGATTTAGAGAACTTGCCCGAGAGTATGTGTTGATGGGAAATGATTGTTTGCAAGAGACGATGGATTATACCCCGGCGATAGCTAATTTCAATAAAGCAATATCTTTGTGTGACGATTTCCTGCCGGCATGGTATGGGAAGGGGTTGGCATTAATGGAGATTGGTGATATAAATTGTGCTATTGAATCATTTAAGAAAGTCGTAGAATTAGATAGCACAAATTATAATGCTCCATTTCAGTTGGGTAACATATATATGAATCAAGGTGATTTATATGATGCACTAAATTGGTATTTGGTGGCATTGTCAAATGGAGAAAAAGAGCCTGCAATCCATTCACGTCTTGCCGATTTATATGAAAAAATCGACGATGAAGAAATGGCTGAGAAACATCGTAAACTTGCAAAAAAATATCGAAAAAATCGCAGCAAATAGAAAAAGGAGCCAATTGGCTCCTTTTTCTTATATATAAGTGGTTTATTATCGAGGAAGTATGTTTACTTTGAGTTTGTTGTAAGCTCGTTCTGCTTTTTCGCGAGCAGCTTCAACTGTTTCATCAGTGGCAAGGATTACAGCCATGCGGCGATGTCCTTTGATTTCGGGTTTGCCAAAAATACGCATTTGTACACCTTCTTCAGCCAATACTTCTTCAAGATTATCCATTTCAATCTTGTCAGTATCGCCTTCAACAACAACCGCGCGAGAAGCAGAAGGACCATAGAAACGTATTGCAGGAACAGGAAGTCCGAGCAATGCACGAGCATGTAAGGCAAATTCACTCATGTCTTGCGAAATCATAGTAACCATACCGGTGTCGTGTGGGCGAGGTGAAACTTCGCTGAATATCACATCATCACCTTTGATAAATAATTCAACACCAAAAATACCATATCCACCAAGGGCATCGGTAACTTTTTTTGCAATTTCTTGAGCTTTGACAAGAGCATTATCGGTCATAGGTTGAGGTTGCCAAGAATAACGGTAGTCACCATCAATTTGAATATGACCTACCGGTGCACAGAATGTAGTACCTGAGCAACTGCGAACAGTCAAGAGCGTAATCTCGTAATCAAATTTGATGAAGCCTTCAACGATTACACGACCAGCTCCGGCACGACCACCTTCTTGTGCGATTTTCCATGAGTTTTCGATGTCTTCGGCAGTCTTGATAACACTTTGTCCATGACCCGATGAACTCATGATAGGTTTTACTACACAAGGAATACCAATTTCTTCTACTGCATTTTTGAATTCTTCATAATCAGATGCGAATCGATAGGGTGATGTTGTTACGCCAAGTTCTTCTGCTGCAAGACGACGGATACCTTCGCGATTCATTGTCAACCATGCAGCATTGGCAGTTGGGGTTACATTGTAGCCTTCAGCTTCCAATTCTTTGAGAACAGGAGTTGCAATTGCTTCAACTTCGGGGATAATGTGGTCGGGCTTTTCCAACTCGATGATTTCACGGAGTTTTGCTCCATCGAGCATATTAAATACATGGCAACGATGTGCTATTTGCATAGCCGGAGCGTTTGCGTATTTGTCACATGCTACAACTTCCACACCATAGCGTTGTAATTCAATAGCAACTTCTTTACCTAATTCGCCACTTCCTAAAAGTAGGGCTTTGCGACCAACGGGGGTCATTACTGATCCAATTTTAGTCATAATTAATGTGTTATTTATGTATAGTTTATATTTTTTAGTTTATTATTCAACATTCATGTCTGCAGCTAATCGTTGGCGTACTACTTCATACATCATGACTCCGGCTGCAACCGAAACATTTAGAGACCCGATATTGCCAAACTGAGGAATAGAAACCATTGTATCACATAAACGAAGCGCCTCAGGGGAAATCCCAACATCTTCAGCCCCCATAACAATAGCAATCGGTCCGGTATAATCGGCTTGGGTGTATGAAATATCTGCTTTTTCAGATGCTGCAACAATTTGATATCCGTTATCCTTTAGGAATTTTATTGCTGAAACAATATTTTTTTCACGACACACAGGGAGATAATGCAATGCACCTGCCGAGGTCTTTATGGCATCGGCATTGACTGTAACACTGCCTCGTTCTGGGATTACGATTGCATTTGCACCAACACATTCACATGTGCGAGATATAGCACCAAAGTTGCGAACATCGGTAATTCCGTCAAGAACAACTATAAAAGGTAACATTCCTTCCTCATAAATTAGAGGAACAATATTCTCAAGAGAGTGATATGTAACTGCCGACAATATGGCAACTACTCCTTGGTGATTCTTACGAGTTATTTTGTTTATTCTTTCAATGGGAACACGTTGAGTCACAATTTTATATTCGTGAATGAGATTAAAAAGTTCTCCAACTAATGCTCCTTGAAGATCTTTTTTAATGAAAATCTTATCAATATCCTTCCCTGCTTCAATGGCTTCCATCACGGCTCGGATTCCAAAAATATATTCGTTGCGTTCCATATCTAAGTGAGTTATTTTTTATTTAGTAATGAACGAGCATTTGCAATTGCGGCTTCTTCAACGTCTGAACCACTTAACATGATTGCGATTTCATTGATGCGTTCGTCAGACGATAGTTGTTTGATTTGAGTTTGTGTTGCAATGTCGTTATCCTCTTTATATACCTTATATTGCCAATCGCCTTTGGCTGCGACTTGTGGAAGATGGGTAATTGCTATTACTTGAATGTTTTGTGCTATATCGTGCATCATACAGCCCATACGATTTGCGACATCTCCCGACACTCCAGTGTCAACTTCATCAAAGATTATAGATGGGAGTTGCATGCTGTCGGCAATGATTGATTTGATTGATAACATCAAACGTGAAATTTCGCCTCCTGATGCTTTCCCGCCAATAGGCATAAGTGGCTGATTTTTGTTAAACGCAAATAAAAATTCAACATTGTCTATGCCGTTAGGTTGTAGCGAAGAGGTGTTGGTGACATTAATATTGCATTGAATGTTTTTCATTCCAAGAGGCATTGCTCGATCGATAAGCATTAATGCAAAATTTGTTGCCGTTTTTTTTCTTGATATAGAGATTTCTTTGGCAATGTCAAGGGCATATCGTTGGGCTTGTTTTGCCTCAGATTCAAGTTGTTTCAATACTTCATCGCTATTTTCGATTGCATTTAATTGTTCTTTTAGATTATCACGTATTGCGATGAGTTCTTCTACGCTTGTTACATTGTGGCGATGTTGTAATGAATAAATGTCGCTTAATCGTTGCTCGGTAGCTTCAAGTTCATTAGGGTCGGCATTCAGATTGTTGTCATAATCCAAAAGTGACTCTGTAATGTCCTGAATTTCAATGCGAGCCGACTCTAATCGTGAAGTTAGGGGCTCTATATTTTCTAAAATATTATTTAAGTGAGAACAATTGTCTGTTGCAATTTTTAGTAGAGATAGTGCGTTATTGTTGTCGGTAGTCAAAGCTGATAATGTTGCCGATAATCGTAGTTTGATATCGGTCATATTTGCAAGAACTTCTCGAGATTTTTCAAGTTCGTTTTGTTCTCCGGCAATTAAATGCATTTTTTCGAGTTGTTGTAACTGAAAATGCATATACTCTACCTCCGAATTATTCCGTTCAATACATTCTCGAGCTGTTTTTAGTTTTTTTATAGCTTCTCGATAATTTGCATATCGAGAGGAGTATTCGTTTAACAGATGCTCATTATTGGCAAGACTATCGATGATATATAGCTGGAACTCGGTAGATGCCAATAACTGATTTTGATGTTGGGAATGAATGTCAACGAGTTTTAAGGCTACTGATTGTAATTGTGCTAATGAGACCGGAGTGTCATTAATGAATGCTCTGGATCTACCGGTTAGAGAGATTTCTCTGCGTAAGATACATTGTTCGTTGTCCCATTCAATATCATTCTCTAAACAAAAACACTCTAACGTTGGATTGTTTTTAACCGAAAATGTAGCTTCAATGATTGACTTGCGATTAGAGTCTCGAATCACTTTTGTGTCGGCTCTTTCTCCGAGAATAAGTGATAATGCACCAAGTAGAATAGATTTTCCGGCACCGGTCTCTCCGGTAATAATATTTAATCCCGAATGAAAATCAATGTCAATTTTATCTATTAGTGCGTAATTTGAGATGTGCAAAGATTCAATCATACACAAGTGTATTATTTATTTGTTCCGGTCTTAATTTTATTTAGACGATCGTTTTCGGTTGGGTATAATGATGATAATATTTCGTATGCGTTATCACGTTCGGTTTGTGATGATTTGGTGTAGAGGTTTACCAATTCATCAAGTTTTGCATCTTTGAACATCGACAGACCAACCGACATAGGTGCTACATCATATATTTTTTTTAGATATTCAAGAGTTGAGCTAATTTTTGCTCTACCTTTATCGGGGCTGAGCACCATTTCGTCAAGCCCTAATCGGTGATATTCATATAATAAAGTTCGTAAGATTGATGTATTTGGCTCTATGTAGGCAGATAACACTGATGGACGATTTTTTGTGTCTTCAAATGCTTTCCAACCGCTTTCGCCTGATGATTGTGCCATTTGTACTACATTTTGTGCTCGTTCATAGAACTGCTCGCCACCTTTGTGTGAAAATGAGTCAAAGTCAATGGCAAGAATCAGATAGGCATAAAAATTGAGTATTGCAGTGAGATTACTTTCCATATTGTTTTCAGAAAAAACTAAAGGCTCATTCTCTTGGTATGAAAACTCAATTTTTGTGTCTTTGAAGTTTATTAAAGTTGTGGTATAGGTGCTATTGTAAACTGGACGTGATGATTGGATTTGAAGGTCTCCAATCATTGTATTGTCGTTATACTCCTTAATTGTAAAGAACAAACGGCAATCGATTTTCTCATTTGTGCTAAATTGAGCATTTGAGAATTTATTGGTGTTCATGTATTCAGTTATTGCACCTTTTAGTGTCTCAAATACTTGTTTGTTTGCTGATTGAACTTGATCGGCATTAACCTCAACTTCGCAATTTAATTCTTGCCCATTAATTGATAGGGGTACACAATAGATAAAACTTACAATAAATAAAAAAACGATATGTTGAATATTTTTTATCATTTGGTTATAATGTCTATAATATCTTCTGCAACTTTGTTTTTCGGTTTTAACCCATATTCAATTTTTTCGCCTACTGCGCGATAAATTGTAATTTTGTTAGTGTCTGAGCCAAATCCGGCGCCACTATCTTGAAGCGAATTTAATATGATAAAATCTAAATTTTTGCGATTAAGTTTGTCAATGGCATTAGCCTCTTCATTGTTTGTTTCAAGAGCAAAACCTATTAATTTTTGTTCATCTTTTTTCATTTTCCCCAATGTCGCAGCAATATCGGGGTTCTTTTTTAGTTTGATGATAGGTATTTCCTCTTTTTCTCGCTTGATTTTGTTGTCACAATATTCAACAGGAGCATAGTCAGCAACTGCTGCACACATAATGCCATAGTCACAATTTGGGAAAATATTGACACAATGGTCATGCATTTCTTGAGCCGATTCAACTTTTATAACATTAATGTTTGGTGTTGATGTTGAGATTGAAACCGGGCCACTTACTAATGTTACATTTGCGCCTCGGCGAGCAACTTCCTCGGCGATGGCATAACCCATTTTCCCCGAAGAATAATTCCCAATAAATCTTACCGGATCAATTTTCTCATATGTAGGACCTGCTGTAACAAGAATATGCTTTCCTCTTAACTCTTGTTGAGATGCAAAGAATTGAGATAGATATTTGACGATTTCTTCGGGTTCTTCCATTCTCCCTTTGCCAACAAGATGACTTGCTAATTCCCCCTCTGCCGGTTCAATAATATGATTTCCGTAGGATTTAAGCATCTCGATGTTCCTTTTGGTAGAGGGGTGCGCCATCATATCAAGATCCATTGCCGGAGCAATAAATACCGGAGCTTTAGCCGAGAGATATGTTGTAATTAGCATATTGTCGGCAACTCCGTTAGCCATTTTTGCGATAGATGAAGCTGTTGCTGGGGCTATAACCATTGCATCGGCCCATAATCCAAGATCGACATGACTATGCCATTCTCCTGTGTTTGCAGTAAAGAATTCACTAACCACAGGTTTTCCACTCAATGCCGATAGAGTTACAGGAGTAATAAACTCTTTACCCGATGGAGTAATTACAACTTGCACCTCGGCGCCGGCTTTAATCAATAACCTCAAAAGTGTAACTGATTTATATGCAGCAATACCTCCGGTGATGCCTAATATGATATGCTTTCCTTTTAGCATTGTTTTGAACGGAGTTTGATATTGGTGAAAACGTCTTTTGTATTTTGAGGGAAATCTCCTTGCATAATCCAACTATAATATCCGATATCTTTTTTCAATACATCTTCAACTAATTGACCTTTATATTTTCCAAAGTTAATAACTTCTTGACGGTTTTCGTTATAAATAACACGACCTGCAAGATCGACATTGCGATTTTGTGATGAATATTCCGAAAGAGCTTCCATATCATTTGGAAGATCTTCATACATATCAAGTTGAGCTTTCAAAACCTCATATGTGGCACGTGTATCGGCATTGGCCGAGTGTGCATCGGTAAGGTCTTTGCCACAATAAAATTTATATGCTGCTACTAATGTGCGTTGCTCTTTCTTGTGGAAGATTGTTTGCACATCAATAAATCGAGGTTTGCTGAAATCAAATTTTACACCTACGCGTTGAAATTCTTGATCAAGCATTGGAATGTCAAACCGATTTGAGTTGAAACCTGCGATATCACAACCCGTGAAACTTTGAGCTAAGTCTTTTGCGATTTCCTTGAATGTGCGACAATTTGCAACATCTTCATCTGAGATGTGATGAACTGCTGTCGCTTCTGCAGGAATAGGCATTTCCGGATTTATGCGCAACGTGCGTTCTTTCTCTTCGCCATTGGGCATAATTTTAATCATTGAGATTTCTACGATACGGTCGGTTGTAATGTTTGTACCTGTAGTTTCAAGATCAAAAAATATAATAGGTTTTTTTAGATTTAATTCCATTGCTGTAATGATTAAAATTCAGGGACAGTCATAGGCATTAGTAACATCAATAGTTCGCTGTTTTCTTTATCTTCTGAAGGTAAGAATACGCCCGGACGACTTGGATCTGAGAGTGAAATCACGATGTCATTAGTTGGTAATGTACCGAAGATTTCGATGAGATAAGGTGCGCTGAATCCAATAATCATTTCATCACCAGTAAAGTCACATGGGATTGATTCCCATGCAGATGTTTGGAAGTTGTTGTCTTGAGCTTTAAGAATTACTTCGTTGGGAGTGAGTTTGAACTTAACTAATCCATGCCCTGGGTCAACAAATACACCAACACGACGCACTGCATTTAAGAATGATTGACGATCAATAGTGAGACGATAAGGATTGTTTGTTGGAATCACGCGATTATAATCGGGGAAATTACCTTTAATGAAGCGGCAGTTGAATGTAAATGATGCACTTTCAAATGTTGCGCTTTTAGGTTCAATAGTTACATTGACATTTTCTTCTTTGGCAAAAACATTTTTCAATACAGTTGCAGGCTTGATAGGTAGAATGCAAGAACCTTCAACTCCGGGAGCCGATAGGGCATTGCGATATTTTACAAGTTTGCGAGTATCGGTAGCTACAAATGTGATAGCATCGGGCTTGATATCCCATAAAATACCCATCATTTGAGGACGTAGATCGTCATTTCCTACTGCAAACAAAGTGTTGTCTATGCCATCAATGATTTGTTTTGTTGGGCAAGTGAATTCAAGTTTGCCTACTTCTTCGTTTTCATCATTATTTGAGGGGTATTCATCGCCATTAAGAGCAATAAGACTATAATTGCCACTTGGATATGTGATCTCTACTGCGAGATTCCTATCTATTTCAAATGTGATACCTTGATCGGGCATCTCTTTTAATAGGTCAACGAGGCGACGAGCATCAATGCAAAATCGACCTTCACCTTCAACTTCAGTAACCGGCACGCGAGCTGTTAAAGTGTTTTCTAAATCCGATGCAGTGATTGTGAGGTAGTTGCCGTCAAGGGTAAATAGAAAATTATTGAGAATTGCTAACGCGTTTTTAGAATTGATAACTTTGCTCACAGATGAGGCATAATTATAGAGCGTTTTGCTCGGCACATTGAATTTCATATGACTATATATTTTAGATTATTTACAAAGTGTTGATAGACAGAGGAGTTGCGATAAGTTGTGCAACAATCTCAATCAATTCACAAATATAGCGTTTTTTTTTGACAAATATAGCGTGTATAGCTGTATTGTTGATAAATTTTCAAAAAAAATATTGCAATCAGATAGCTGATTTTCCTCACATTATTTATTCCTTTCAATTTATACACTATCGTTGGCATTGTCTTATATAGGCATTATCTCGCAATGCAATAAATAAAACATTGTTTATGCTTGCATTTGCACTTAACTTGCTTTATCCTTTGCAGAAAATTCGCCAAAATTTAAACATAGAAGGAGAAAGCAGTCAAGAAACGGCACTGTGAAAAAAATGATAATAAAAAAATAGAAATTTTTTAGTCACAGCGTGGTTGCTGCTAAATGACTAGTCCTAAATAAGCGTTACAA
>JAZSDX010000011.1:0-48518 GCA_045531405.1 Muribaculaceae bacterium
GTTCAAAATTAATTCAAATAAATTATGTCTAAGAAGTTCCTTTATTTTTGGAAAAACGAAATAAACATAGGAGATTATGCCTCTTTATATGTTGTCAAAAAATTAAGTTCGGATGAAATCACATACAAAAATCCATTTATAAAAACATATAATATTATTTACAACTTTTTCAAATGGCTTGTAGGTAAAAAAAATCATACAACTCAATACGTTAAAGACTTTATTTTCCCTTGGAATAATGTAATTTGGGCGATTGGTTCAATATTAGATTTTGCCCCAAAAAATGCTATTGTTTGGGGAAGCGGTTTTAGAGAATATAATAGTAAAACAAAAGCAAATAAAATTTTAGCAGTAAGAGGTTTTTTAAGTAAAAAGTTACTCAATATTAGTAGTAATAATCGCATTGAAATAGGCGATCCTGCCATACTATTGCCAATAGTATATCCAAGAGAAGTCAATGGCACAAAAAAAATAGCGATAATTCCTCATTACAAAGAAGTTGAAAATTTCAAAAATTTCAACACAAATCAATATGATATCATAGATCCACGAACATCTGATATTGAAGAGTTTATAAATAAAATAGTTCAATATGAATATGTTCTATCATCTTCTTTGCATGGAATAATAATATCACATTCATATGGAGTAAAAGCCTTGTGGATTAAATATGGAAATGTTGGGTCTTCAGATTTTAAGTATCATGATTATTTCAGTTCTGTAAATATTTCAAATTATCCAGAATTAAACGCATTAAAAGCCATAGAATTGCCAGTTGCTGAAATTGAAAATCTATTTAAAATTTATACAAAACAAAGCTTCCCTCAATGTGAATTATCTGAAATCCAAAAAAAATTGATTAAATGTGCTCCGTTTAATCTAAAAAGTGAATATATATGAAGAAAATACTTTTTGTAATAGATTCATTAGGTGTTGGAGGCGCAGAAAAAAGCTTAATAACTTTGCTTAATCGCATTGATTACAAGCGTTATAGTGTTGATTTACAACTATTCTCCTATGGAGGCGCATTTGAGGAATATTTACCCAAAGATGTTTCAATTTTACCACTACCTAAATATATCCTTTATACAAAGAAGCGAATCTTTAATCCATTAGTTATAAAATATTTTAGATTTTTTATTGCTAGATTAAAATATTCATTAATATTGCGATTATTTCCAAACAATAAGCATACAACTAAAGCTATGTTGTTTTGGAAAAGTACATCTTCATGTTTTGGCAAAACAACTAAATATGACATTGCAATTGCATATGGTCAAGGTGTCCCAACATTTTATGTTGCTGATAAAGTTTTAGCAAATAAAAAATATGCATGGATAAATGCTCTTCTATATTTTGATCGTAACGTATTAATATACAATCGCACAATATACCATCTATTTGATAAAATTATAACTGTATCGTCTGCATCACATGAAAATTTTACGTCATTATATAATCAATATATACAAAAGACAATAATCATTAAAGATTTAATTGATAAAGATTTAATTGAAAGAATGTCTTTTAATAATAATTCCCCTGTTTTAGAGCATCAAAGTTTTAAGATTTTAACTGTTGCAAGGTTGGATAATGGACACAAAGGATACGATATTGCTCTTAATGTAGCAAAAATATTAAATGAAAGAGGTGTTGATTTTGTTTGGTATGCAGTTGGTGAAGGTGGATTTCGTGCAGAGATGGAGTCTTATATAAAAAATAATAATCTAACAGATAAGTTTATATTATTAGGGGCAAAAGGCAATCCATATCCATATTTTAAAGCATGTGATTTGTATGTGCAAACATCACGTCATGAGGGTTTTGGGTTATCAATTGCAGAGGCTCGCATACTAAACAAACCGGTTGTGACAACTGAATTTGAGGCAGTATGGAATCAAATGGTTCAAGGTAAAAATGGGATTGTAGTTCCAATTGATGCAACTGCCGTTGCTGATGCAATTCAAGATTTGATAGAGCATCCTGAAAAAATGAAAGCTATTTCGGAATATCAACGCACAGAAAAGAAAGGTAATCTTGAAGATCTTGAGAAATTTTATCAACTAATAGAATCATAGATGAAACCTCGCATTTTTATTAATATGCATTATATGGAGATTGGTGGAGCCGAAAGGGCTTTGCTTGGGTTACTTAATGCTATTGATACAAATAAAGTTGATGTTGATTTGTTCATAAATCAACACACAGGTGAGTTTATGGAGTTAATTCCAGATAAAATTAATCTTTTACCTGAAATAGGTGCTTATTCAGTAATTGAGAAACCTATAACAACTGCAATAAAAAAAGGACATATAGGAATTGCTTTGACTCGATTATTGGCTAAAGTTGTACATAAATTTTATTTCTTACCCCTCCGTCACTACGTGACACCTCCCCTATTTTTTAGGAAAAAACAGAGGAGGAATTGTGAAGATGCGTCTATTTTTAATCTCGTAGCAAAATACACCACTCCCCTACTACCTTCATTGAAAAAATATGGAGAGTATGATTTAGCAATTAGTTTTCTCACGCCACACAATATTGTAAAAGATAAAGTTATTGCTAAGAAAAAAATAGCATGGATTCATACTGATTATACAAAAATTTCAGTTGATGCAAATGCAGAAATACCTATATGGAATAGTTTTGATAACATTGTTTCAATTTCAAATGATGTAACAAAAACATTCATTCAAATATTTCCTTCATTGAAACCGAAAATCATAGAAATAGAGAATATACTATCTTCGTCATTTATTAAGCAACAGGCTTCATTGTTCAATCCAATCGAAATGCACGGTGATTGTATTAAACTTTGCTCTATCGGTCGTTTTTGCCATGCAAAGAATTTTGAAGCAATACCTTACATTGCACTACTACTAAAAGAAAAAGGGCTAAACTTTAAGTGGTATATTATTGGATTTGGAGACACTTCAGAAACAATTGAAAATATTAACAAAACAAATACAGAAGATCACGTCATTTTGCTTGGCAAAAAAGAAAATCCCTATCCTTATATCGCAAATTGTGATATATATGTGCAACCATCACGTTATGAAGGTAAGTCGGTAACGGTGAGAGAAGCCCAAATTCTTGGCAAACCGGTTGTAATAACCAACTATCCGACTGCGAAATCTCAGGTTAAAAATGGGTTCGATGGTGTAATTTGCGAAATGGATAAAAATTCCATTTCAGAAGCTATTTATAATCTCGCTCAAAATAAAGAAAAACAAATAGAAATATCAAATTACCTCACAAATCACGATTATGGGAATGAGTGTGAAATAGAAAAATTATATGCTTTATTATGATACCTAAAATTATCCACTATTGCTGGTTTGGTGGAGGTGAAAAGCCTAAGAGTGTTATAAAAATGATTAACTCATGGGAAAAATATTGTCTTAATTTTGAGATTAAAGAATGGAATGAATCTAACTTTGATATAAATATTAACCAATATTGTAAAGAAGCCTATCAATGTGGAAAATGGGCTTTTGTAAGCGACATAGCTCGTCTATTTGCATTATATTCTGAAGGTGGTATATATATGGATACTGATGTAGAAGTTATTAAACCTCTTGATGAATTATTGGAGAACAATGTCTTTTTCGGATTTGAAGGGACTGAATGGATTGGAACTAATATAATTGGCTCAGAAAAAGATAACCCGTTTGTCAATGAGTTTCTCAATATTTATAATAATGAAAAATTTGTCAATAACGATAATACCCTCAACACAACTACTAATGTAGAACGATTAACTGATTTACTTCAAAATAGATATGGTGTAAAATTAAATGGTTCAGAGCAAATCGTTAAAGGAATACATATATATCCAACTGATTACTTTTGTCCATACGACTATATTAACGGAACATTAAACAAAACGAGCAATACATACTCTATTCATTGGTATTCTCAATCATGGATTAAGCGAGGAGGAATTAAACGTAAACTTTTACAAATTTACCACCGTATTTTCGGTATTAAAATGAAATAAAAATGTCTGAAGGATTATTTTCAACAACAATATGGCTTAATGTAACATCAATATTTGCATTATTATATGCAATATATTTATGTAGTCTTAGCGATATAAAATTACATAAAGGGAATAATATATACTTTATCTCATTAACTACAATTATTCTTACAATTCTTTATATTGGCACAAGACCAATTTGGTGCTATGCTGATACATGGCTATATACAATGATGTTTAATTTTGTTCAAACCGGTGTGTGGAGAGAATTACCTGAGCATATTTCAAATGAACCTTTTTGGAATTTTATCCAATATTTATGTATTGACCTAACAACAGCTTCTGGTTGGCTATTTGTAGTCGCTTGTTTTTATGTTATTAGCATGTCATTGGCTGCATATCGATGGTTACCCAAACACATATTAATTGCTATTGTTTTTCTATTTACCGCATTTTCTTTTTGGGGATATGCTACAAATGGGATTCGCAATGGCATGGCTACCAGTATTGCGATGTTGGGACTTTCATTCTTCTGCCGAACAAAAAAAGAAATGATTATAGGCTACGGATTACTAATATTAGCTACAATGACTCATAAATCATGTTTGCTTACAATTGTAACAGCTACGGGAGCATTATTTCTAAAAAATACCAAAATAAATATATCCTTTTGGCTCTTTTGTGTTGTTTTTGGATTATTATTTCAAGAACAATTTAAATCATTGTTCTCCGGTCTCATTGATGATGGTCGTATGGCGAATTATCTTAATGCTGAAGTTAGCGAGGAGGCGTTTTCTCAAACCGGTTTCCGTTGGGACTTTTTACTATATAGTGCATTGCCCATTTTTATAGGTTGGATTGCCACTTATAAGAAAAATATTACAGATAAAACATATGCTTTTATTTTACATACATATATATTCTCAAACGCATTTTGGGTTTTAATTAATACTGCTGCGTATTCAAATCGTTTTGCATATCTTTCATGGTTTTTGTATCCAATAGTTCTAATTTATCCATTTTGCAAATTTAAATTTATGCAAAATCAAAGCGTTGTTTTAGGACTTTTACTTATTGGAATGACTGCATTTACCTATTTTATATAACGATGAAAACATTAACAATATTTACCCCGGCATATAATCGTGCACATACATTAGTGCGTACATATGAAAGCCTTTGCGGTCAATCATGCAAAGACTTCGAATGGCTAATTATTGATGATGGCTCAACAGATAATACAGCCGAACTTGTGCAAAAATGGATAAAAGAGGCTGATTTTAAGATAAGATATATTTATCAAGAAAATCAAGGGATGCATGGCGCTCATAATACCGCATATAAAAATATTACTACTGAATTAAATACATGTATTGATAGTGATGATTATATGCCAATTAATGCGGTTGAAAATATTATTAAATTTTGGAAAGCAAATAAAAATGAGAAATATGCCGGATTTATCGGTTTAGATCAACGTGAAGATGAGTCTATAATCGGAACATTATTTCCCTCTGAGATGAAAGAAACTACACTTTCGGATTTTTATGCGAAAGGTGGGAAAGGAGATAAAAAGCTTGTTTATAGAACAGATGTTATTAAGCAATATCCTGAGTATCCATTATTTGATGGAGAACGATATGTTGGGTTGGCATATAAGTATATGCTCATTGATCAAGATTACCTAATGCTTACATTAAATAAACCACTTGTTATCGTTGAATATCAGGCTGATGGTTCAAGTAACATGATGTGGAAACAATATTGGAAAAATCCTCGTGGTTTTGCATTCTTTCGCAAAACAGAAATGGTTGTTGCTCCGACATTGAAGCGAAGATTTGTATCATGTATTCATTATGTTAGTAGTTGTATTATTTCTAAAAATAAGAAATTGATTAAAGAATCACCTCAAAAGATAATGACGATTATTGCTATTTTACCGGGATATATTTTATATAATATCATAAAACATAAGGTTAAAGGTAATAAACGGCTAATAATTAAGTGATGAAAATTCTACATATTATAACTTCTTTGAGAATAGGAGGTGCAGAAAAGCTGATGGTAGATTTATTGCCTCGATTAAGAGATTTAGGCAATGAGGTTGAATTGTTGCTCTTTGATGGAATTCGCACATCGTTTTATGAAGAATTAGAAACCATGGGGATTAAAATCCATTATTTCTCAATCGGAGGGAATGTGTATAATCCTCTAAATATTTACTGTTTAATTAAGTTTATTAAGCATTATGATATAATTCATACACATAACACGGCATGTCAATATTTTGTTTCTCTTGCTAAAATATTATCTATAGCTAAATGTAAACTAGTAACTACTGAACATAGCACAAATAATCGTCGTCGAAATTCGAAATTATTTAGATATTTGGATAAATTTATATATAAAAAATACCAATCAATTATCTCTATTTCTGGAAATGCTACTGACACCCTTATAAACTTTATAGGAAAAGATTATAATATTATAACTATAGAAAATGGTATTAATTTATCTAAATTTCAATCATTAAGACATGCTGATTTTACGATAGATGATAGAATAATCACGATGGTTGCCGGTTTTAGGGAGGCTAAGGATCAAGACACTCTAATAAAAGCAATCTCATCATTGCCTAATCAATATAAATTATGGTTAGTTGGTGATGGTGAGCGATGTGCGATTCTTGAAAATTTAGTTTCGGAATTAGGAATCGGTGATAGAGTTAAATTTTGGGGAGTTCGTTCTGATATTCCTCAAATATTGGAACAATCGCATATCATTGTTTTATCTTCTCATTGGGAGGGATTTGGATTAGCAATAGTTGAGGGAATGGCATCAGGTCGTCCTGTAATAGCAAGTGATGTTGATGGATTGCGTGATATTGTTGAAGGATATGGAGTGTTATTTCCGCATCAAGATGCAAAAACTCTTGCAAATGAGATAAAATCACTTTGCAAAAATAAAGAATATTACAATAAAATCGCTTTAGCTTGTCAAGAAAAAGCAAAACAATATGATATAAATATAATGGCAAAAAAATATAATAACATTTATCATGAAATTATATAACAAATATCCTAAACGGTTACTTGACATTATCATCTCCGGAATTGCGTTAATACTACTATCTCCTATTATCTTTATTTTATGGATATGGTTAGCATATGCCAACAAAGAAGCTGGAGCATTTTTCTTTCAAGAACGTCCAGGAAAAGATGCAAAAATATTCAAGGTAGTTAAGTTTAAAACTATGACTGACGAACGAGATTCTAATGGTAATTTACTTCCTGATGAAAAAAGATTAACAAAGGTGGGTAAATTTGTTCGCTCAACATCTCTTGATGAGTTGCCACAGTTATGGAATGTTTTCAAGGGAGATATGTCACTTATTGGTCCTCGACCACTTCTACCACAATATCTGCCCCTATATTCAACTGAACAAGCTCGTCGCCACGAAGTTCGTCCTGGTATTACAGGATGGGCTCAAGTAAATGGTAGAAATGCGATTCCCTGGCGAAAACGATTTGAATTAGACGTATGGTACGTAGATAATTTGTCTCTATTGCTTGATCTGAAGATAATTTTTTTAACAATAAAGAAAGTTTTTATTCGAGAAGGTATAAATTCGGCAACAAGTGCCACAATGGAATATTTTAACGGAAATAATTAATATGAAACTATACGGAGCGAGTGGGCATGCGAAAGTAATAATAGATATTCTCAATATTTGTAATGTTGAGATTAGTGAGATTTTTGATGATAATAAATCTATAGTAGAACTTCATGGTATAAGAGTTTCTCAACCAAGAAAAACGAATGAGGAATTAATTATTAGCATTGGCAATAATAAAATTAGACAAGAGATTGTTAATAAGAATTTAGCTAATAAATATGGTATTGCGATTCATCCCTCTGCAATTGTTTCTCCATATGCCGAAATTGGAGAAGGTACTGTTGTGATGCAAGGAGCTATAATTCAAGCAGGAGCTAGAATTGGAAGACATTGCATAATTAACACTGGTGCAAAGGTTGATCACGATTGCGTAATCGAAGATTTTGCTCATATATCACCCAATGCAACACTTTGCGGAAATGCTCAAATTGGAGAAGGTACTCAAATTGGAGTAGGCTCTGCGGTTGTTCCAGGAATAAAAATCGGACGTTGGTCGTTAATATGTGCAGGCTCAGTAGTTACAACTAATATTCCTGATAAATGCGTAGCTGCAGGAAATTTTTGTAAAGTAAAAAGATATATTTAATAATGCTATTTAACTCATTTGAATTTTTGCTATTTTTGCCGATAGCGTTTTTGCTCTATTGGTTTGTTTTTAGAGGGCGACAAGCACAAAATGTGTTGATTGTTGTAGCCAGCTATGTTTTTTATGGCTGGTGGGCGATGCGTTTCCTTGTGCTGATTTTCATTACTACCCTACTTAGTTATTTAAGTGGATTACTTATTGAGAAATATCGAGATAAAGCGAAGTGGATATGTGGTGCGAATATAGCGATAAATATAGGTATATTATGTTATTACAAATATGTCAACTTTTTTGCTGATAATCTACAGATATTAGTCAGTCAATTTGGTTATCAATTAGATTGGGTTACTCTTGATATAATTTTGCCTGTAGGAATTAGTTTCTATACGTTCCAGGCATTAAGTTATACAATAGATGTATATCGCCGAGACACAAATGCAACCAAGGATTTTATTTCATTTACTGCGTTTATCTCATTCTTTCCACAACTTGTTGCCGGACCTATTGAACGATCAACCAATCTTCTACCTCAATTCTTAAAACCACGAAAATTTGATTATACAAATGCCGTAATTGGCATGCGTCAAATCCTATGGGGATTTTTTAAGAAACTTATTATTGCGGATAATTGTGCCCAACTTGCAAATAGTATATTTGACAATTATCAAAGTTGTAATGCAAGTTTGTTGCTACTTGGTGCACTATTCTTTACATTCCAAATCTATGGTGACTTTTCGGGTTATTCAGATATCGCAATTGGTACGGCTCGATTGTTTGGTGTCAATTTAATGAAAAACTTTAATCTACCCTATTTCTCAAGAGATATTGCTGAGTTTTGGCGTAGATGGCACATCTCACTTAATAAATGGTTTATTGATTATGTGTATATCCCATTAGGAGGAAGCCGTGGTGCAAAAACTATGGTAATAAGAAATATATTAATCGTCTTTTTCTTAAGTGGATTGTGGCATGGCGCAAATTGGACATTCGTAGTATGGGGTTTATATAATGGAATTATTATTGCCATTCTTACATTATTAAATCTCAATCATAAAAGAAGTGCAATTATTTCAGAAAAACGATTTACTCCTCCAATTAAAGAAATCGGACAGATTCTATTGACATTTGTATTAGTGGTTATTGGGTGGATATTCTTCCGTGCAGAAGACTTGACTCAAGCAATTAATTATATTACACAGATGTGTAATTCTACAATATTCTCTATTCCTAATTTTAGAGATTTAGGACTCAGTTTTATAAAAATCTCATATACGCTATTTTTCATAGTTGTATTACAAATTATTGATTGGAGTCAACGCAAAAAAGATTTTGGATTAGAAATTAGTAACATAAAATATCAACCTATTCGTTGGGGCATATACATTGCTTTTCTTCTTATTTTTACCATATTTGCTGGAGGTCAAGAAGAATTTATTTATTTCCAATTTTAGACTAATATGCGGAATTTTATTTTAAAATCTTTAGTATTCACTGTAGTTGTAATTATATGCTGTATTAGTTTTTGGGCTTTAGTCTGTTCAAATAGAGATCAAACATTAAAACTTCCAAACAATTGCAATATCGTCTTTTTAGGGAATAGTCACATAGAATGTGCAATAAACGACACTATTGTCAAAAATAGTTTCAATTTTGCAAGAAGTGCAGAATGTATGGAGTATGTATATTGCAAAGTTAAATTGCTATCTAGGTATAATCCACAATTAGACACAATTATTATTGGTTGTGATAATACATTATTAACATTTAAGTCTTCTTCTTCAAATTTATACTCACCATATTATTACGACACATATAATCTCAATGATATAAATGTAATTTTAAAAAATGATTCAATTGAGTATATTGAAGGACACATAGCACAACCATTTAATTGGCTAAAATTAGTTAATATACTTCCCACATTTTTTTATTCAAATATAGATGCACATAATTTAACAGATCTAGGTGGATATTTATATTTGCAGCGAGATAAATTAGATGAAGCAATTAAACGACAAAATAATAACATTAAAAAAATACAACAAAGTGATGCTAATTCGGCTCATTTCCTAAAGAAAATAGAACAGTTTTGTAAATGCAATAATATTACATTGATATTTTTACATACTCCTATGCATAGTGCATTAAATAATGACACTTTCTATAAAAAATTCTATAAAGAGAATTATAGCAACATAAAATTTTACGATTTTAAAGATTTTCATCTTCCTGATAGTTGCTATGGAGATCTAGACCATCTTAATTACAAGGGCGCTAAAATATTCTCCGAATATCTTGAAAAGGAGGTTTTTCATAAAAATAATTATCCTCAATAAATCATAACTTCTAAATTTTGTGGTGAAAAAATTTATATATAATTCTGTACTATTTTCACTTATAACACTTGTGTGTTTTGTGTTATTTGGGACATTAATTTGTTCTACTAGAGCGAATGCCTTAAAGTTGCCGGACAATGTAAATATTGTTTTTTTAGGAAATAGCCATATTGAATGTGATGTTAATGACTCAATAATCAAAAATAGTTTTAATTTTGCGCGAAGTAATGACTATCCGGAACAGATATATTGCAAAGTAAAACTATTAAAGCAATATAATCCTCATTTAGATACGGTTGTCATAGGATATGACAATGTTATGATGGAACAGAATCTCAATGATGAAATTTTGAGTATTTATTCACCATATTATTATGATCAATATTCTTCGGAGGACATCCTAAATATCCTCAAAAATAGTTCATTTAAATATTGTGCAAGCCATTTTAATCACCTTTTTAATATTGACAAAATAGCTCAAGCATTGCCAGCACTATGGGATAGCGCAACTGATATAACCTACCTAAAAAATCTTGGCAGATATGAATATCTTGACAGAGATAAATTATATCAACATATTGAGTTGCAAAAGGATAAAGAAACTCATAAATCTTCATTTGATTACCTTTCAAAATATTTCCTTAAAAAAACAGTAGAGTTTTGTAAAAGTAATAATATGACGATGATTTTATTAGCAACGCCACAGCATCATAAATCAAAGATAGATACAATAACATATAAGCATTATCACCAACAAAATTTTGGTGAAATAACATTTTATGATTTAATGAGTATGCCGTTTCCTGATAGTTGTTTTGGAGATTTAAACCACCTAAACTATAAGGGTGCAAGGGTGTTCTCAGAATTTTTAGAAAAGGAAATATTTCATAAGAATAATTATATAAATCAACCATAAATTCAATCAATTGACAATGGAAAAGAAGCGAATTTTATTGTCACTCGCCCATATGGGTGGAACAGAGCAAAAATGGGTAGATGAAGCATTTAAAGAAAACTGGATTGTTCCATTAGGTCCAAATGTTGACGAATTTGAACGTCGGCTTGAAACTTATCTTAACACCGAGAGTGTAGTTGCGCTCAGTGCCGGAACTGCTGCAATCCATCTTGGATTAGTCATGCTTGGAGTTAAAGCCGGTGATGAAGTGATTTGTCAATCATTTACTTTTTCTGCAAGTGCCAACCCTATTTGCTATCAAGGTGCCTCTCCAGTTTTTGTCGATAGCGAACCTGACACATGGAATATGTGTCCTAGAGCATTAGAAGAAGCCATTATTGATAGATATAATGTAACTGGAAAATATCCAAAAGCTATAATCCCGGTTCATCTATATGGTATGCCTGCAAAAATGGATGAGATTTTATCAATTGCCAATAAATATAACATTCCTGTACTTGAAGATGCAGCTGAAGCCTTAGGCTCAACATATAAAGGTTCAAAATGTGGCACAATTGGAGATTATGGAGCATTAAGTTTTAATGGTAATAAAATTATTACCACATCAGGTGGTGGGGCTTTAATTTGCCCTAATGAAGAAGCGGCAAAAAGGGTTGTTTTTTATGCAACACAAGCTCGCGAAAATCGCCCATATTATTATCACGAGGTAATAGGTTATAACTATCGGCTTAGCAATGTAAGTGCAGGCATAGGTTGTGGGCAGATGGATGTACTTGCAAATCATGTTGCACGTCGTCAAGAAATTCACACATTATATGCCGAGGGATTAAAAGATATTGAATCTATCAAAGTTCTTGATAATCCTAATGCTGATTTTGATTCAAATTTTTGGCTTACAACAATTCTTATTGACCCAAAAAGTGGCATTTCGCCCGATGATATTAGAATAGCCTTAAATGAAGAAAATATCGAGACTCGCTTGCTATGGCGACCAATGCATATGCAACCAATCTATAAAGATTCGCCTTATTATGGAGGAAATGTATGTGAATCTTTATTTGAACAAGGTCTCTGTTTGCCCAGTGGCTCAAGTCTTACAAATGAAGATATCAATCGCGTTATTATGGCAATTCGTGACGTGTTGAAGTAATTTATAATTTTTTAGAAATCATCTCGTTACTATTATAGTATGGAACAAAACAAACAAAATATAGCCTTAATTACAGGCATTACAGGGCAAGATGGTTCATTTCTTGCCGAGTTTCTTTTAGAAAAAGGATATGAAGTTCATGGTATAATCCGTCGTAGTTCTTCGTTTAACACCGGACGTATAGAGCACCTATATCTTGATGAATGGGTTCGCGATATGAAGCGAAAACGCCTCATAAATCTTCATTATGGAGATATGACCGACTCCAGTTCTTTAATTCGTATAATTCAAGAGGTACAGCCAACTGAAATTTATAACTTAGCAGCTCAAAGCCACGTTAAGGTATCTTTTGACGTGCCGGAATACACTGCTGAAACCGATGCAACAGGAACCCTCCGATTACTCGAAGCTGTAAGAATTCTTAAAATGGAAAATCGCACTCGCATATATCAAGCAAGCACGTCTGAGTTATATGGTAAAGTTCAAGAGGTTCCACAGAGCGAGACAACCCCATTTTATCCACGCAGTCCATATGCAGTTGCTAAACTATATGGTTTTTGGATAACAAAGAATTATCGCGAAAGCTACGGCATGTATGCTGTAAATGGTATATTGTTCAACCACGAGAGTGAACGGAGAGGAGAAACCTTTGTTACTCGCAAGATTACACTTGCTGCGGCTCGCATTGTAAATGGTTTGCAAGATAAATTATATCTTGGAAATCTAAATGCGTTGCGTGATTGGGGTTATGCTCGCGACTATGTTGAATGTATGTGGCTCATTATGCAACAAGAAGAACCCGATGATTATGTTATTGCAACAGGCGAATATCATACAGTTCGAGAATTTACTACATTAGCATTCAAACGTGCCGGTATTGAGTTGCGCTGGGAAGGTGATGGTCTTGACGAAAAAGGAATTGACAATGCTACTGGTAAAATATTAGTAGAAGTTGACCCTAAGTTCTTCCGTCCTGCAGAAGTTGAACAATTATTAGGAAATCCAACAAAAGCAAAGGAAAAACTCGGGTGGAATCCCCGTAAAACCTCATTCCAAGAACTTATTAATATAATGGTTGATAGCGACCTCGAGCTAATTAAAAGCCAAAAATAATGCAAAAAGACTCTAAAATATATATTGCGGGACACCGAGGGTTAGTTGGTTCTGCCATTTGGAATAATTTACAACAAAAAGGATATTCAAACTTAATCGGACGAACGCATGCAGAACTTGATTTACTTGATTGTGTAGCAGTCAAAGAATTCTTTGACGAGGAACAACCAGAATATGTGGTTTTAGCTGCCGCTCATGTAGGTGGCATTATGGCCAATAATACTTATCGAGCCGATTTCATTTATGAGAACCTTCAGATTCAACAAAATGTCATTGGTGAGAGTTTTCGTCATGGAGTAAAAAAGTTATTATTTTTAGGTAGTACATGTATTTATCCCAGAGAAGCGCCCCAACCGATAACCGAAGATGCACTCCTTACCTCTCCTCTTGAGTACACCAATGAACCATATGCCATTGCTAAAATTGCAGGATTGAAAATGTGTGAAAGTTTCAACCTGCAATATGACACAAATTACATCGCTGTAATGCCAACAAATCTATATGGTCCTCGTGATAACTTTGATTTAGAGAAAAGCCACGTACTACCGGCTATGATTCGTAAAATGCATTTAGCAAATTTGCTTTTGAAAAATGATTTCGAATCTATACGAACTGACTTAGATGAATTGCCCGTTAAAGGTGTTTCAGGAAATAGCTCTGATGATGAAATAGTTTCACTACTCAATAGTTACGGAATATATGATAATTATTTAGAACTTTGGGGCTCAGGAAAGCCTTTACGTGAATTTCTGTGGAGTGAGGATATGGCAGATGCATCGATACATATCTTAGAAAACATATCTTTTGAAGACCTAAAAGGGGATAATAACGAAATTCGGAACTGTCACATTAATATAGGTACAGGGAAAGAACTATCTATACGAGAATTAGCATATAAAATAAAAGAAACTATTGGATATCAAGGAGAAATCAAATGGGATAAGTCAAAACCAGATGGTACAATGCGTAAACTTTGTAATGTTGATAAACTTCATTCACTAGGTTGGAACCACAAGGTGGAAATAGACGAAGGAATATCTCGATTATATAAGTGGTATCTTGATAACTTGAAATAATATGGAATATCTGGGTAAATATTCTATCTTAACTATGATTATAATACTATTGGAATTAATATATTTTCCAATAGCAAAGCATTTTAAGATAGGAAGTGAGGTTACTCCACGATCTTCTCATAATGAATTTATAATATCAGGAGCTGGTTTTATATTTTATATATCTGCAATATTGTTTTTTTTCATTTTTGGCAATAATTATCCGGTATCATTCCCCAAAATGCTAATAGGTGCTACGATATTAGCAATAATCAGTTTTTATGATGATGTGAAGAATCTAACACCTATTTTAAGATTTATTATTCAAATCATAGTTGTTGCGATTACATTTAATCAATTATTCATCAATGAATATTATGATATATATCTATTGTTGCTAATCTGTGGTGTGGGATTTATTAATGCATTTAACTTCATGGATGGGATAAATGGGATTTTAGCAGGTTATACATTTGTCTCATTGGTGACAATACTATTTTGCTACTCTAATATTTATAATTATCAATATTCGGAATATTATATATCCTTTATTATTGTATTAATTATTTCAACAATTATATTTAGTATCTTAAATTTTAGGAAACGAGCAAAATGCTTCGCCGGGGATGTTGGTGCAATAGTTATGGGATTCTTTATCCTATTTCTAATGTCGGAGTTGATTTTAACAACGAGTGAGGCTTCTTTAATTATATTTTTAATAGTATATGCTATTGACTCGGTTTTTACAATTTTACAACGATTATTTGCAGGAGAAAATATATTCTTGCCTCATAGACTACATTTATATCAATTATTAGCTAATCAATGTAAAATTGATCATTATAAAGTAGCTATTGGATATTCAGTTTTACAATTGATAATAAATGCAGGTTACTTTTTTGTAGCAGAAGAGCTAAAATGGACTTATTGTATAATAGTTACCAGTGTATTAATAATGATTTACTTTTCGCTAAAACGTTATTTGAGACACAAATTATAGTTTAATATTCCATAAAAATGAAAAACGCTATCAAGGTTATCTTTGATAGCGTTATTTCATTTAAGAGAGGTTCTTAATTATTTGCTTGCGATTGAATCTGAAACTGTCAAACGAGCACGACCTTTTGCACGACGGCGAGCAAGTACTTTGCGTCCATCGGCAGTTGACATTCTTTCACGGAATCCGTGTTTATTAACTCTCTTTCTGTTTGAAGGTTGAAATGTTCTTTTCATTGCCGTATTTTAATTTTCGATTATTATATTCACAATTTCGGAGTGCAAATTTACATAAATATTTTCATTTAAGCAAGTTTTTAATGCTTAAATAATGGCAAAACTCCAATGCCAGGTCTATCGGGTATTGTTACTTTACCATTTACGATTTTTATTCCGTCAAAAATATCATTTGCTATAAGTAAATTTCCATCTAAATCGGCCCAATCTACCATTGGGGATAATTGCGCTGCTGCTGTAACTGCGCAAGAGGTTTCGGTCATACAGCCTAACATGACTTTCATACCTAAAGCTTTTGCCAAGATTGCCATTTTGTAAGCTTCATGCATACCGGTACTCTTCATCAACTTAATATTTATTCCATCATATGCCTGAGATGCTCGTCTTACATCGGGAAGGCGTTGAAGAAACTCATCGGCAATTATTGGTAGTGGGCTTCTTTCTCTTAGCCAAGCTGTTTCATCTAACATTTCTTTTGGCATAGGTTGTTCTACAAATAAGCAATTTCTTTCAGCCAACCAATAACACATCTCTAATGCTTTCTCTTTGTCATTCCACCCTTGATTAGCATCGACACATATAGGTCTGTCAGTTTTTTCTCTAATAATTTCAACTAATTCTTTATCATTATCAAGCCCCATTTTTACTTTAAGAACATTATATGGAGAAGCTTCATCAACTTTCTTTTTAACCACATCGGCCTTATCTATGCCAATGGTAAAAGATGTGTCGGGAGCATTTTGAGGGTTTAATCCCCATATTTTATACCAAGGTTGCCCCATAATTTTCCCTAATAAATCATGCAATGCAATATCTACTGATGCCTTTGCTGCACGATTATCCGGAGCAACAGAATCCATATACTCATGAATATCCTCAATCATAAAAGGATCTGAAAACTGAGTAAGATTCAGTTTTGACAAAAAGGAAGTAACACTATCGACACTTTCTCCTAAGTATGGAGGCATTGAGGCTTCTCCATATCCTACATATCCATCTAATTCAAGTTTGACTTGAACGCCAGGTGTTGTAGTACGGCTATACTTTGCTAAATTAAATGAATGACGCAACTTTAGTTCATATGGTTCAAACGACAATTTAAGACGTCCTAATTTACTCGTTTTCTTTGTTGGCTCTCCAAATGCAGAGAATGAAATTGGGGATGCAATTACTGCAGTTCCCAATGTTGCATTTTTAAGGAATTTTCTACGATCCATTATTTATATATTTTATTTTTGCTTAAAATACCAAGGATGTTTACATGCTTGGGTTATTCCTTCTGTTCCAATTGCAGATTTTATACGAGACGCATGAAAAAACGGAGTTGAAAGATAAAGACCACTTGATGGATCAATACTATTGATTTTTACGCGCCCTGAGGCATGAATATATAAACCTTTCTCATCATATATTGCAACATGAGTAACCCGTCCTGTTTTTTTATTACCAAAAAAAAGTAAATCTCCAGCTTGGCATTCTTGCCAATTTTCCGGACTAATTATATCTCCAGTTTCTGCTTGTTGATAAGCATCTCTTCGTAGGATTATGCCATTAGCATAATAACTAACCTTTGCCAATCCAGAACAATCTAAAGCCTTCGTTGATGTCCCACCCCATAAATAAGATAATCCCATCATTGAATATGCAACATCTAAAATCTTTTCTGAGTTAAACTCTTGATTTGCCCACATTTCAATTGATGAGATATCCTCAGATTTTATGTAGCCTATTCTACCATCTGGAAGCACAACCTTTGAATATTCTTCAGAACTTTTTTCACCTAAAAGGATTACACCATTAACTACATCTGTAATTATGTTGCGAATATTTTTATTTGAGGGGGTTTTATAGATATACGATTGATGTATTGATGTAACTATTACTCTATTCACGTTTTTCCAATTATTCATTTCATCAGAAGATAAACTAACCAATGAATTATCAATAACATATCCCTTATAACCATCAGGCATTTCGATATACCACCAATCCCCTTTTTGCTCTAAAAGTTTCACCGGTGTACCCATTAAAATCTGGGTTGATAATTCTGATGAATGACCTGGAGTAGTACGAACATGAGCGACTGATATTCTACTTAAAGCCCAACTTTTATCAATTTCTTGACCGTTTAATTGGCAAGAAATAAGGATAAATATAAAAAAAATAAATCTTGATACCTTCTTCATCTTATTAATCATTTATATCTTCAATAGATAAAACTTCTAACTTTCTTTTCCAACCAGGGTAAAATATATTTCCTTTCGAACATTCAACTTCTCCTACTTGGAAATCTACAGTCTCGCTTCTTATGAATTCTTTACTTGGATACAAAGGAGAACATATCCCATTATTTGTTGCAAATCTATAATTATCCATGCCTGTTGAGAAAAATTTTCGTTCTTGTTCTTCTATGGAGTTCACATAACGGCCAAAAGATACATCTACAGGAACCCAACCGATCCCTTCAAAATAAACTTCAGCCCAATCATGCAAATTTTGGCTCCAAGGATGAAGCATCCAACCACTCTCCCATTTTGCGGGGACCCCCAAACTTCTCATCAATGAGATATATAACAATGCTACTTGACCACAATCACCATGTAATTCATCAAGAACATACTGAGGAAGTGATTCAATAGTGCTATATTCTCTTGCTCCTGCCCAAGGATAAGTTTTGGATATATAATCATATACTAATTCAGATTGTAAATATGGATTAGTTTCATTTTTGACAATTTGGTAAGCTAAAGTTTTTAAATTAATAATGTGCTTGTGATTTACATCGGTATATTTTATATAAAGATTGGAATGTTTATCATATGGTTTTATATTCTTTTTGATAAACTCTGGACTATAATATTGACCATATGTATCATATTCTCCTATATATTCAAAATGAACTATAGAATCGGATTTTTCAGTAACCGATTTTTTAAAGAAAATTGTATTATGGTTGCTGTTATAACCACTTGATAAAACATAATCTTCTTGTGATGTAGAATGTATTTTAATGTTTTTTTGTCGAGTAGTTTCTAATGGTACTGGCATCCAGACTTTCAGTGTATCATTTATTATATGTTTATTTTTAGGAACATCAATTGAAAAACGATATTTGATGCGTTTGCCACAACAAATGTCCCCATTACCTAAAGAATGGTATAAGATATTTCTAACCATTTCTATATCTTCATTTTCCGGATTAGTACCACGCCCAATCCACTTCCCTCTTAATGTTGGTGATAATAATTTAAAGTTTTTAGGGGATTTGTAATGCATATATTCTTCCCCATTTATAACTTTAGTTTCAATGTAATGTGAATTAATGGCATCTCTTATTTTGGAAGTATCAATATCTGGATATAACTGCCGAATTTTTTTTGTTCCCTCTGATAGTGAAAGAGAAAAATCTCGCTTTATACGAGACTCTATTGCTTTTACTGAATCACACTCTAACCATGAAGGAATTTCTTTTGAAAAAACACTAATTCCCCCTAAAACTAATATTAATATTATAATAAAACTTCTTTTTTTCATAAGAAATGTATTAGATTGTAAAGATACATATTTATGTTTATTTATTAAAGTAAAAGGAGTAATTTTTGTAATTACTCCTTTTACTATTTTTATTTATGACACTTATTAAATTAATGAAGATATTACATCTTTTATCTGTTGAGCTAATTGATTAGCCTTATCCATTGTTGATGCTTCTGAATATATGCGAATTATTGGTTCTGTATTTGATTTACGTAAATGAACCCAACTGTTAGCAAAATCAATTTTTACTCCATCAATATCAGTAATTTGTTCGTTGCTGAACTTAGCTTTCACTGCTTCTAATATTGCATCAACATCAATATTCGGAGTTAATTCAATTTTATTTTTAGCTATCGCAAATGATGGATAAGTTTGCTTGAGTTCTGAAACTTTTTTCCCTGATTCGGCTAAAAGGCTTAAAAACAATGCTACCCCTACTAATGCATCACGTCCATAATGTGACGCCGGATAAATTACACCACCATTACCTTCTCCACCGATAACAGCATTTGCGCGACGCATTTCGGTAACAACATTTACCTCACCTACTGCAGAAGCCGAATATGAGCACCCGTGTTTTTCAGTTATTACACGAAGTGCTCTTGATGAACTCAAGTTTGAGACTGTAGCACCTGGAGTTTTTGAAAGAACGTAGTCTGCAATCGCCACTAATGTGTATTCTTCTACAAACATTTCACCATTTTCCATCACTATTGCTAAACGGTCAACATCAGGGTCAACAACAAATCCCACATCTGCAATTCCAGCTTTCATCAAATCTGAGATTTGTGTTAAATTTTCAGGTAATGGTTCCGGTGTATGTGCAAAATGTCCGGTAGGCTCGCAATTTAAGCATATTACATTTTTTACACCTAACGCACGCAACAACTCTGGGATAATAACCCCACCGACAGAATTTACAGCATCTACTGCAACGGTAAAGTCAGCATTTTTAATAGACTCAACATTGACTAAATCCAGTTTTAGTACACTATCAATATGTTTGCTATTGTATGTTTCATTCGCAAACACACTCCCAAGATTGTCAACATCGGCAAATCGATATTCCTCAGCTTCAGCTATACGCAAGACTTCTTTACCTTGAGCATCATTTAAAAATTCTCCGTTTTCATTTAATAATTTAAGAGCGTTCCATTGTTTAGGATTGTGTGATGCGGTTAAAATTATACCCCCACAAGCCTTTTCTGCAACTACTGCTAACTCTGTGGTGGGAGTTGTTGCTAATCCAATATTTACAACATCAAAGCCCATACCTGTTAGAGTACCCACAACTATATCATTTACCATCTTGCCCGAAATGCGTGCATCTCGTCCGACTACAATTCTTTTTGATGTTTTTGTGGTGTTTGATTTAATAAAAGTAGCATATGCCGCAGTAAATTTTACAATATCAAGTGGACTCAACCCTTCGCCTGGGGCTCCACCAATAGTTCCTCGAATGCCTGAAATTGATTTAATAAGTGACATTATGACAAATATTTTTTAGGGTTATTTACTAAATAGCTTTTTCATTATAACTTACATTATATAGATATGGAATTACATTGCTAATTTCATTAGTAAAACCATATTGTGATTTCACAACCAATCTGACTTCACACCCAATACCTAAATAATATAACGGCAGTTGAATTGCAGAGCCCCATTGTGAAGATGAAGGAAGCGTATAATTGCCAAAACGAAATGACGTAGAAATATAATCGTGGTCATTAGCGTTTCCCCATCCTTCCGGAAGGTTTCCGTCGGTATAATAATACAAGTCATATCTTGTAAATCTAAAATATATTTCTTCATCATTTTCTGCCATATTTTCTTTGTCTCCTTGTCGTATGACTTGCATATAAATATTGCCATCGTCATCCATTTTATAATATGGAGCATCAACCCCCGATTCAAAAACTGAATCTTCTGGTATCTTATTTATTACTCTTTGGTCCGCTAAGAAATTATTAACAGCTACATTTTCATCTCTCAGTAATTCCGCATAACTTTTTCCTTTATCACATGCTACGAATGCGACTAAACATATTACTATGAATAACACTTTTAGATATAGCTTACTCATTTGCATATTCTTCAAAATACTTTTTGTTTTCATTTAATAGAGATTCAAATAAATTAATTGCATTAGACAATGAATCATAAAACTCACCTCCAGCTGCATTTTTATGTCCACCACCATTGAAATACTTTTCACATAACTCGTTAACCGGGAAATTTCCGACACTTCTCATTGATATTTTGATGTATTCAGAATCTTCCCTAAGAAATGCTGAGTATTGTATCCCTGGAATACTTAATGGTACATTTACTAATCCTTCAGTATCCCCTTTACAATAATTATATTTTATAAGTTCATTTTTGTCGAGAGTAATTAATGCGGCATGATGCTCTCGATATAACTTCATTTTTCTTTCAAGCGCATAGCCACATATTCGTAACCTAGACTCTGAATTTGAATTGTAGATATGATTATAAATATCATCTTTATTAATACCCTTTTTTAATAAATCAGAGATGGCAATATAAATATACGGATCAGATGAATTATATGAAAAATTTCCAGTATCAGTCATCATTCCTACATATATACATTCTGCAACAATAGCATTTATTTTGTCGAAATATCCTAATTGATTGATTACATACAGCAACAATAGGCATGTTGAAGATATTTCTGGTCGAGAAATTTCTATATTTGTGAATTTTTCGGGTTCTAAATGGTGATCAATTAGAATCTTGTAAGCTGGCGATTTTTTCACATCTTCTCCTAACGTATCTATACGATATAAAGAGTTGTAATCTAAGCAAAATATCAAATCACATTCTTCTAAAGCTTTATTTGCCAACTTTTGATTACAGGAGTAAGGAATTATACAATCTGTGCCAGGTAGAAATCTTAAGCTATTGGGCAATTGATCCGGAGTAATAATAGTTGCCCTTTTACCGAGCGCTATAAGAATGTGATATAATGCTAACGATGAACCAATTGCATCTCCATCGGGTGACACATGACAGGTTATTGCTATAGCTTGAGCATCCTCGATTTTTTTGCGAAGAACTAAGCAATCACTATTACTTATTACTTTTGGGTACATCAGTTAGTATTTTAATTTGCAAAGATAGCACAACCCTTTGTCATAACCAAAATCATGAGTCCAAAATTTCATTAAATAGCCATATTTTTTTTGACGGAGATAGTTAGAGCATAAAAAATACAGCTTAACTATTTTTCGTACTAAAAAAATAGATTATGATATTATTTTTTAGTAATTTTGCGCAATAATACGAAAATTTTACCGAAATGGCAGATATTAAAAAAATTAAAACTGCGCTAATCTCTGTATATTATAAAGACGGATTAGACGAAATACTAGAAATGTTAAACAATGACGGTGTGGAATTCCTCTCTACTGGAGGAACAAAATCGTTTATTGAATCACTGGGTTACAAATGTCAAGCAGTTGAGGAATTAACCGGATACCCATCTATATTAGGTGGACGTGTTAAGACTCTGCACCCTAAAATTTTTGGTGGGATATTAAATAGACGTAATAACAAGAATGACATTGAACATGTTATTAAATATGCAATCCCTTCAATTGACTTAGTAATAGTTGATTTGTACCCATTTGTTGACACTGTCGCATCAGGTGCGACTGATGAAGATATCATTGAAAAAATTGATATTGGAGGCATTTCTCTCATACGAGCTGCAGCAAAAAACTATAATGATGTTATAATAGTTGCATCTAAATCTCAATATCAACCTTTAGCAACGATGCTAAAACAAAATGGAGCTCAATCGACAATAAATGAGCGTAGATGGTTTGCAAAAGAGGCTTTTGCAGTATCATCATCATATGATAGTTCAATTTTTGAATATTTTGACAAAGAAGAACCTTCTGCGTTTCGTTGCGCTGTTGATGGCGCAAAAGTTATGAGATATGGTGAGAATCCTCATCAAAAAGGTTTTTTCTTTGGAGACTTAGATCAGATGTTTACTCAAGTCCATGGAAAAGAAATATCTTATAACAACCTTTTAGACATCGATGCAGCAGTATCATTAATCAGTGAATTTTCCGAAACAACATTTGCTATATTAAAACATAATAATGCCTGTGGCATAGCTTCTCGTAATTCTGTTGTAGACGCATGGAAAGATGCTTTAGCGGGAGATCCTATTTCTGCATTTGGAGGCGTTTTGATTACAAATTCAAACATTGATATCGTTAGTGCTGAAGAAATTAATAAAATTTTCTTTGAAGTAATAATTGCACCATCATATGACTCAGATGCGCTTGAAGTTTTAAAACAAAAAAAGAATAGAATTATTTTAGTTCAAAATTGCAAAAACAACACAAAATTGCAATGTAGATCAATTTTGAATGGAGTCCTTGTTCAAGAACGTGATTTAAAAAATGAGACTCCAGAAGATTTGACTCAAGTTACAGAAAAATCTATTGATCCATTACAAGTGTCAGATTTATTGTTTGCTAATAAAATTGTCAAACATAGTAAAAGTAATGCAATTGTTTTAGCAAAAGGAAAACAATTATATGCAAGTGGAATTGGACAAACATCTCGTGTTGATGCGTTAAAGCAAGCTATTGCAAAAGCTCAATCGTTTGGATTTGATTTAAACGGAGCCGTTATGGCTTCGGATGCTTTCTTCCCATTCCCCGATTGTGTTGAAATTGCATATAAAGCCGGAATTAATGCAGTAATTCAACCTGGTGGTTCTGTTCGAGATGGTGAATCTATTGAATATTGCAATAAAAATAATATAGCAATGGTTACAACCGGAATCCGACATTTCAAACATTAATTAATCTATAAAAACTAAACTTATTATGAGTATTTTCTCTTTAACTAAAGAAATAGCAATTGATTTAGGTACTGCAAATACGATTATTATTCATAATGATAAAATTGTAATTGATGAACCATCAATTGTCGCACTAGATAAACGCACAGACAAACTTGTTGCCGTTGGGAAAGAAGCTCAGCAAATGCAAGGAAAGGAACACGAAGGCATTCGCACAGTAAGACCTCTTCGAAAAGGTGTTATTGCTGACTTTAATGCTGCCGAAGCAATGATTCGAGGATTAGTTAAAAAGGCTAGTAAAAAAAGTAATTGGTTCTCCCCTTCTTTAAGAATGGTTGTTGGAATTCCTTCCGGCTCAACTGAGGTTGAAATTCGTGCAGTTCGCGACTCTGCTGAACACGCAAAAGGTCGAGATGTATATATGATTTATGAACCGATGGCTGCGGCATTGGGGATAGGTCTTGATGTTGAAGCTCCTGAAGGGAATATGATTGTTGACATAGGTGGGGGTACTACTGAAATTGCAGTTATATCTTTAGGTGGAATCGTTAGCAATAAAAGTATTCAAGTTGCAGGAGATGATTTAACCGACGATATTCAACAACACATGAGAAGAGCTCACAATGTAAGAGTTGGTGAACGTACTGCGGAATTAATTAAAATGAATGTTGGTTCGGCGTTAACTGAATTAGATAATCCTCCAGAAGATTATGTAGTTCATGGACCTAACCAAATGACCGCTCTTCCTATGGAAGTTCCTGTTTCATATCAAGAGATTTCTCATTGTATTGAAAAATCAATTTCTAAAATTGAAGCCGCTGTTCTTGGTGCACTTGAACAAACACCACCCGAATTGTATGCAGATATTGTAAGAAATGGTATATATTTAGCTGGTGGAGGTGCTTTGTTAAGAGGTTTAGATAAGCGCTTAACCGATAAAATTGGCATTCAATTCCATATTGCTGAAGACCCTCTATTAGCTGTTGCTAAGGGTACTGGTGTAGCCTTGAAAAATGTAGACAATTTCTCTTTCCTAATTCGATAACCCATATAAAATTAAATAAAATTATGTACCCTCAATTAATCATATTGAGGGCATAGTTTTTAATTTAGAATAGTGAATGATTTAATTAATTTTATTGTCAAGTATAGTAAATGGATTGTTCTTGGATTTTACATTGTAATCGGTTTGATTTTATTATTCAATAACAATCCATATCAACATCACGTATATTTAACATCGGCAGGTTCTATTGCATCAAGCTTTCACGAGGGAGCTAGTAATATAACCTCATATTTTCATTTGCGTGAAATTAATGAAGAACTTCAGCAGCATACCTCATCTTTAGAGCTTGAAATTTTAGGACTCCGTAACAAACTTCAATATTATGAAGAAAAATATAACATTGATTCTGCTCTAATACCTACTCAAGCTTCGCAATTTGACTTTATTCAAGCACATGTTATTAAAAATAGCACTAATAAGCCTTATAATTATATTACAATAAATAAAGGGAGCAATGATAGTATTAAGCCTGAAATGGGAGTTATTGATCATAATGGAGTTGTTGGCAAAATTGATGTTATTGGAAAAAATAATGCACGTGTAATATCATTATTAAATCCAAATATTAAGTTATCGTGCTGTATAAGTGGCACACAAAATACCGGTTCACTCATTTGGGATGGTATTGATCCTGAATATGCAATACTCGAAGAATTACCTCGCCATACAGTATATAAAAAAGGTGATACAATTATTACAAGTGGTTATTCATCATCATTCCCTTATGGTATTCCGGTAGGTGTAATTGTTTCAGACCACAAGACTAAAGAAGGTGATTTTCAACGACTCAAAATTAAATTAACAGCTAATTTTGCAAAATTAAGTGATGTGAGAGTTATTGTTAATTATATGGTATCTGAATTAGATTCACTCGAAATAGTTGAGAAAAACGACCAAAAATAATGGGAAAATCGATATTAAACTTAATAATTATATTTATAGTTTTGGTTACTGCACAAGTAGTAATCTTTAATAATATTTGTTTATTTAATATTGCAATTCCAATAATATTCATTTATTTTATCATTCGCCTACCTTTATCTATTAACATTAATATAGCTATGACAATAGCTTTTATTACCGGTTTAATTGTCGATATTTTTTCTGACACTCAAGGTCTCCATGCATTATCTTGCACAATAATATCATTTAATAAGCGAAATATTCTTCGATTATATATTACAAGAGAAGATGATATTTCTGATGATGAAGTAACAATCAGAACAATTGGATTCTCGGTCTATTTCAAATATTTACTTACAATTGTGCTTTTATATTGTACTCTTGTATTTTCCATTGAAGCCTTTACGTTTTTCAATATATTACAACTAATATTGAGAATTATAAGTAGCACTATATTATCATTCTTGTTAATTTTAGGAATTGAACGTATATTAAATAGTCGCAGTGAGAAAAGATTATAGATTAGAAAAACGAAAATATATTATTTGTGGCTTTATCATCATTATTGCATCAATTTTTATAATTCGATTATATGAGCTGCAAATAACAGATGATAAGTATCGCAAATATGCAGATACTAATGCATTTCTAAAAAAGACAATATATCCATCGAGAGGTTTGATATATGACCGAAATGGAGAATTAGTCGTATTTAATCAACCGGCATACGACGTAATGATTATTCCTCGCGATGTTCAAGAATTTGATACAATCGATTTTTGTAAAACTCTTAATATAACTAAAGAAAATCTACTCAAACGAATTAGCGATATGAAGAATCGCACAATTAACCCTGGATATTCTTCATATACACCGCAACGACTAATCTCACATTTATCAATTGAGGATTATGGAAAGCTGCAAGAAAAGTTGTATCGCTATCCAGGCTTTTTTATACAAAAACGCATATTAAGACGATATAACCATGAAGTTGCAGCAAATGTTTTAGGAAATATTAGAGAAGTAAACACTAAAGATATTCAAAATGACTCAGATTCATATTATCAGCCTGGTGATTATTGTGGTGATTTAGGCATAGAAAAAAGTTACGAAAAGTATCTTAGAGGCACAAAAGGTGTTGAAATTTTAATTCGAGATGCTCATGGCCGAATTCAAGGTAAATTTGAAGATGGAGCTAATGATATAGCTCCAATATCGGGTAAGAATTTAAAGTTAAGCATCGACATAAAGCTTCAAAAATATGCCGAATCTTTGATGGTAAACAAGATTGGAGCTGTAGTTGCAATCGAACCATCTACCGGTGAAATTTTGGCATTAGTGTCAAGCCCCACATACAACCCATCATTGTTAGTTGGACGAAATCGAGGAAAAAACTATAAAGAATTAGTTGCCAATAAATATAAACCACTTTTTGATAGAGCTTTAATGGCCTCTTACCCACCCGGTTCAACATTCAAGCCAGGGCAAGGATTAATATTATTACAAGAAAAAATAGTAACATTAGGCACTCCATATCCTTGTTCTCATGGATATATTTCGGGTGGCTTACGAGTTGGATGTCATGCTCATGGTTCTCCTATTACTCTAAAACCAGCATTAGAAACGTCATGCAATGCGTATTTCTGCTGGGGTTTTAAGGCTATGATTGATCGTAAATCAAAATATGGCAGTCACGCTAATGCATTTGAAGTATGGAAAAACCATTTAGTTTCAATGGGCTTTGGATATAAACTTGGCGTTGATTTGACAGGCGAAAATAGAGGATTCTTACCAAATGCAAAATGGTACAGCGATGTATATGGTGAAAACCAATGGAGCGCAAACACAATTATTTCAGTATCAATTGGGCAAGGTGAAATATTAGCAACGCCTATTCAAATTGCAAATTTATGTGCCACTATCGCAAATCGTGGTTGGTTTATCACTCCACACGTTGTTAAAGAAATAGAAGATTCTATTTTACCCTCTAATTTACTACAAAAAAGAATCCCAACTATAGATTCAAGATATTATGCTGCTATAGCAGAAGGAATGAGAATGGCTGTGCTGAATGGAACTTGCAAAAGAGCAAATCTAAAAGATATCGAAGTGTGTGGCAAAACAGGGACTGCTCAAAATCCAAGGGGTCGAGACCATTCAGCATTTATTGGATTTGCCCCTTATCATAACCCCAAAATTGCAGTTTGTGTCTATGTTGAAAATGCAGGTTTTGGGGCTACATATGGTGTACCAATAGGTAGTTTAGTAATTGAAAAATATTTAACTGATACAATCAGTGCAGAACGTCAAGGTATAGAAGTTCAAATGTTAAAATCAAATACAATTATACACAGTGGGGTCAAGAAACACTAAACATTCACTATTTGGAAGTATCGATTGGATAACATTAATGCTTTATGCAATAATGGTCATCTTTGGTGTCATTAGCATATATGCTGCAAGTTATGATTTTGACAATGCAAGTATGTTTGAATTTAGTGAATTTTCGGGAAAACAAATTACATGGATTGGATTATCACTAATTTTAGGCCTTGTGATACTCTTGATTGATTCAAGAATGTATGAAACATACGCATATCCTACATACTTAGGTATGGTGTTACTTTTAATAGTTACAATCTTTATAGCACCTGATATTAATGGTTCACATTCATGGATTGTTCTTGGTCCAATGAGTCTCCAACCTGCTGAGTTTGCAAAATTTGCCACAGCACTTGCATTAGCTAAAATTTTTAGTGAATACAATTTTTCACTAAATAACGTATCAAACTATATAAAAGTACTCTCAATTATATTCATTCCAATTTTATTGATATTAGCACAAAAAGAAACAGGATCAGCTTTGGTTTATTTATCTTTATTTTTTGTATTATACCGTGAAGGTATGAGTGGATTGATTCTTTTTGCGGCTCTACTCGCTGTTGTTATTTTTGTAGTTGCAATTAAATTTGCCGAAAATACAATAATGGATATTGCAACTGGAGAATTTTCTGTATTTATTATTATTATGCTAATAATGATACTCATGCTATCAATTTATTGTAAACGACAAAATATTTCTCGAAATATAACAATAGGATTTATTTCGTCGGGAATTATTGTTGCAATATTATCGGCATGTGATATTAATATCCATGGGAGAGTATATTTTATATCAATATTATCAATTGCTTGCATATATTGTTTTTTTGAATTATTTAGACTTAAATCTAACAAGTTAATTATAACAATTACAACAACATTGTTGTCTATCATATTCTTACTATCTGTAAATTACGTGTTCAACAATATTCTTGAGCCACATCAACAACTTAGAATAAAAGTGGTATTAGGTATTGAAGAGGACATCAGAGGCGCCGGATATAACGTAAATCAATCTAAAATAGCAATTGGTTCGGGTGGTTTTTGGGGTAAGGGATTTCTAAATGGCACGCAAACCAAGTTGAAATACGTACCAGAGCAACACACCGATTTTATATTTTGCACAATCGGAGAAGAAGAAGGATTTATCGGTGCTTCTGCTGTTACAATATTATTTTTAATACTTATTTTACGAATTGTTAAAATCGCAGAGCGACAGCCTACGACTTTCGGTAGAGTATATGCATATTGTGTTGCAAGTTATTTTATATTTCATGTTTGTATTAATATAGGAATGGTTATCGGTTTGTGTCCGGTTATTGGAATTCCGTTGCCATTCTTTAGTTATGGAGGTTCTTCATTATGGGGTTTTACCATCCTGATATTTATATTATTAAGAATTGACGCTTCTCGAAGGTATCATCTATCTCATTGATTAGTGATTAGATGTTGAGATTTGAATATATTGTTTTTTTTTGGTACCTTTGCGCTGAGTATTTATATCATCTTATAAATTGAAATTATAATTAAATATTTTTACCCATGAAAAGAATTTTAACTTTATTTTCATTGATGATGCTATGTTTTACTTTTAATGCATCATCACAAGTCTTTACTACATCACCGTCTCCTTTACAAGAGACTAGTAAAAATGTAAAAATAACATTCCATGCCGACAAACAAAGTGTAACAGGTCTTCAAGATTTGCCATCTACTACCCCACTTTATACTCACATCGGCGTTTTTACTACAAAAAGCCCCAGCATTTGGGCTTATGTAAAAACTAATTGGGCGCAAAATACAGATGATACAAAATTTAACTATGTATCAGAAAATACATATGAGTTAAATATTGGTGACATACGCACTTATTTTGGAATTACAGATTCCGATGAAACAGTTACTCATATTTGTATTATTGCTCGTACTGCCGATGGCTCCGTGCAAACAAAAGACAATTTCATCGAAGTAAAACCCGGTGGTTTTCAAATGACATTCAACCATTCTGAAGAATCAACAATTATCTCTGAAGCTACTACCGTAAAATTTGATGTAACAACTACCGAAGCTTCTAAAATTGATATTACCGTTAATGGCACATCTATAGCAAGTGCCTCTTCAGCAACCATCTTATCTAAAGAATATACTTTCAGTGCAAAGGGCACATATGAAGTTAAAGCAACTGCAAACAATGGTACTGAAACAAAAGAAGAAGTCATTACTTTCATATACATGGATGCTGCTAAGCAAGAGAACTATCCTGGTGGTGTACCAAAAATGGGTGCTGTAGAAAATGCAGATGGTTCTGTGACTTTCTGTCTTGCTGCTCCCGGCAAAAAAAGTGTAATTTTGGTTCCATCATGGGATGAATATCAAACTCTTGATAAAAACGTAATGAAATATCAAGATTATAATGGCAATCGCTACTTCTGGACAACAGTAACAGGTCTTGATCCTAACAAAGAATATCCTTACTATTATGTAGTTGATGCTACAATTAAAGTTGGTGACCCGTATGCAAAACTTATTCTCGACCCTTATAGCGATAAATGGCTTGATAAGAGTGTATATCCCGGACTAATCAACTATCCGTTTGATAAAGGTCTTGATGGCATTATGCTCGCTGTATATAAAGGCACTCGCGACAATTATAATTGGAAAGTTGAAAACTTCGTTGCTCCCGACAAAAAAGATCTCATTATTTATGAATTATTGTTCCGCGATTTTACAGGTACTGAAGGTGAAGCAAACGGAAATGGAACAATTCGTCAAGCAATTGAAAAATTCCCATATATAAAATCTTTGGGGGTTAATGCCGTTGAATTAATGCCTATAATGGAGTTTGATGGCAATAACTCTTGGGGCTATAACACTAATTTCTACTTTGCTCCAGATAAAGCTTATGGAACTCCCGATGACTATCGTGAATTTATCGACCTTTGTCACCAAAATGGTATCGCTGTAATTCTCGATATAGTATTTAACCAAAGTGCAGGATTACATCCTTGGTATCAAATGTATCCAATTGAATCAAATCCTTTCTATAACGAAGAAGCACCACACGCATATAGCGTATTGAATGACTGGAAACAAGATAATCCACTTGTTCAACAACAATGGAAAGATGCACTCAAATATTGGATGACTGCATATAAAGTTGATGGTTTCCGTTTCGACTTGGTAAAAGGTCTTGGCAATAATGCAAGTTATGGTGGCGACACTGAAAAATATAATCAATCACGTGTTGATAACATGAAAGCTCTTCATGCTGCAATGAAAGAAGTTAATCCTAATGTTTACCACATTAATGAACATCTTGCCGGTTCTCAAGAAGAAAACGCAATGGCTGCTGATGGTCAAATGAACTGGGCTAACCTTAGCAATGCGTCTTGCCAATTTGCGATGGGATTCTCAAGTGGTGCTGATTGTAATCGTTTTATGTCAACAAATGATAGTCGCACATGGGCATCTACTGTATCTTATGCAGAAAGCCACGACGAAGAACGCATGGGTTACAAACAACTGGCATACGCAACAAGTTCTTATGTAAAAGGCAATACAGCAAATAGTATGAAACGACTTGGCTCTCTTGCCGCTCAAATGCTACTTGCTCCTGGAGCACACATGATTTGGCAATTTGGCGAACTTGGTGCCGATGAAACAACTAAAGATGAAAATGGAGGAAATAACACAAGTCCTAAAAAAGTTATTTGGAGCTATCTTGACGATGAAAATCGTAAAGGGTTGCATCAATCATATACCGAACTATGCCACATTCGCAAAGATAACCCGGACTTGTTCACAGAGTCATCTCTCAAAGTTATGAATTGTAACTCTGCAAACTGGGCTGCCGGTCGTACTATTCGCCTTGAAAATGGTACCCAAGAAATCGTCTGTATAATAAATCCAGGTCTTGCGGGTACTCGTCCAATCTCAGTTGCTGTAAATAAAATTTCAGCAAGCAATTACCAAGTATTAAGTAAAAGCTATGGAATTGATCCTCAAGTTACATTTAGTGGGTCTAATGTATCTGTAAAAGTTCCGGCTCACTGTTATGTTGTCCTTGGCACAAATAATGTTGTTGGCGTAGAGGATATTGTTGCTGATAATAATAATGGAATTAATGTGTATGGAACAAATGGAGAAATAGTAATTGATGGAGAATATGAAAATGTATCTATATACTCTATCTCTGGTCAACAATATTTTACATTGAATGTTCCTGCTGGTGTATATATCGTAACTGTTGATGGAAATACTCAAAAGGTTCTTGTAAAATAACTTTAACTTATAACTATTGTAAAGGCAAAGATTTTACTCTTTGCCTTTTTTATTTGTTAGTAATTACAACTTTCACTATCTTTGCAATGGAATGGATTATCTACTACAAATAATTCCTCGAGGATTAACCATTGGCATTTTAATTTCGGCGCCAATGGGTCCGATTGGTATGTTATGCATTCAACGCACATTAAATAAAGGTAGATGGCCTGCTTTCTATACGGGGATTGGAGCTGCAGTCTCTGATATTGTCTATTGTTTGCTTGTAGGTCTTGGCATTTCATTTATAACTGATTTTATTGAACAAAATCAGTTTGTATTGCAAATACTTGGAGGTGTGGTTTTAATTGCATTTGGTCTTTATTTATTTAGAAAAAATCCCACTCGAACATTAAAACCAGCTTCTGAATCAGACAACAAATTTCTATCAAATTTTGTAACTGGTTTTTTCTTTACATTCTCCAATCCATTAATTTTGTTTTTTATAATTGGATTATTTGCTCGATTTAATTTCATTCAGCAAGAATACTATACATACCACTATATTGCAGGCTATTTAAGTATCTTTATTGGAGCTCTTATTTGGTGGTATATTGTCACGTTATTTGTTAATTCTGTGAGAAATCATTTCAACGTTAGGTCAATGTGGATAATAAATCGCATTATAGGCTCAGTCCTTATTGGAATGGCGTTGTTTGGTTTTATATGGGCATTTAAAGATTATTTTCCAAACATATGAGTAATACGAAATCACTAATTGTTCCACGAATAAATAAAATTGAAAATTTTTATTTTGAAAATATTGTAAGTGTACTTGAAAATCAAGGTAAACGAAGTATAATTGATTCTATTAATTGGAAAAACAATTTTCCATATCGTCCATTATCTACATTTACAATCGCTCATGATGGCGAATATATATTTATTGATTTTTTTGTTAGATGTAACTATCTAAAAGCTGAAAATTATGAAAATAACTCTCCGGTGAGTCAAGATTCATGTGTTGAATTTTTTATTTCACCTAAAGGCGATAACCATTATTGGAATTTTGAGTTTAATTGTATTGGTACAATTAATGCATCACATCGCACAGAACGCATAAATCCGACAAGATTGAGAGATGAAGAATTGGCTCAAGTATTACGATATGCATCATGTGGGAATAAACCATTTCAAGAGTTAGAAGGTATTTTTTCATGGAATCTATTAGTTGCGATTCCCCTATCTCTTATTGGTGTAGAGTACAACAACTCTCCTATCAAAATGAAGGGGAACTTTTATAAATGTGCTTCAGGTTGTACCCAACCACACTATATGAGTTGGAATCCAATAAAAACAGATAAGCCCGATTTTCACCGCCAAGAATTCTTTGGCAACATCATTTTAGGTTGAATAACATATAGTAACGCAGTTATTATTATGTTTTTTATTCTGTCACTCTGTCTAAAACCAAGAACATAATGAGCATAAGTTTTCAGAAAGACAGAAGACAATAATAAACATTGTAGGGACATGGTGTGCCGTGTCCGTTTTATGTATCATTCTGTCAAAAATCAAGAATAGTAGAGCGTTCTCATGTGCGATGGTCGTCCGGGAGGACGAATTTTTGATAGCCGTAGTGTTGAGGGCGCAGCCCGAAACCTACGGAAATGAATTGCACCCAACAAATATACAAGCCTGCAAAGGCTTGATTTTAAGACAATGATGTAAGGAGAAACGACCTATTCAGGTTCGGATATGTGGATGGGATTCTTTTACCGGAGATTTCGCTACGTTCATCCCCGGCTACGCAAAATCAACCCTCCGGATTGCATTTGCTCCTACAGAAACATTAGTTTTCAATAATGACAAAAAAAAGAAGTTTCTGATAGAAACTTCTTTTTTTTTGAGGTTCCTGGCGGATTCGAACCGCCGTACACGGTTTTGCAGACCGCTGACTAAGCCACTCATCCAAGGAACCGTTCTTGAATTACGAGTGCAAAGTTACAACAAATTCTTTATTCTTACAAATATTTTTCAGTTTGAATTTGATTATATATTATTTTTTGGCCTTACAATGATTAAATAAATCACATTGTGAGCAATTATCATTACAATTAGTATTGTTTTTATCGTTACGACCTCGATTAATAAAATAAATAATAGCCGCAATAATCAATATAAAAACAATAATTAATTGAGTTGTTATGCCCATTTCACAAGATGTTTAATTCTACTATATTCTTTTTCAAAATTAGGTGTCAAAATATTCTTACCAATAGCAACCTCAATTTCATCTATATGCCAAAAACGTGCATCATCTATTTCTACAGGATCGAATATTGCAGTAAAGTCATCGTTGACAAAAATATAATAAACATTAATCATCTCTTGTTCAATTTCTGACTGAAATATATAACTAATTAACTTTTGTGGGCGAATATTTATTAACCCTAACTCTTCGCACGCCTCTCTATGTAAAGCAGATTCTATAGACTCGCCGCAATCAACATGTCCGCCAACAGCGGTGTCCCATTTACCAGGTTGAATATCTTTATTATGAGACCTTTTCTGCAAATAGATATATCCTCCTTGTCGGAATATGTGTAGATGAACTACGGGGTGAAGCAACATTGACCCCGAATGACATTCCTTTCGGGTGGCTTTACCTATAACCTCGCCCTCTGTATTTATAACCGGGAAATATTCCTCCATTATATGTTTATTTATTATTTATTATTAATTAGTTTATTAAGTTTTGATGGAGTTAGTGTATCAGGGTATTGATCAAATGGTAGTATTAAATCACACCCATTATTATATTCACTACAACCAAAGGCTGCGCGACCTTTTAAGATATGCCCTTTCCCACATTTAGGGCAAACTACTTGCTCAAATTTAGTTATTCTTTTACGCTCACTTTTAACTTTTGACTTATTTGATTTCTTCTCTTCTTCAACTATTTCTATCTTTTTAGAAGAATTGTCACTAAGTACATTAATAACAATTTCTTCCACCATTGTTTTGAGTTCGGCGATAAAATCTGTAGCTTTATATTCTCCTCGCTCAATTCTACGGAGCTTATTTTCCCAAATGCCGGTAAGTTTGGCACTTTTAAGCAACTCTTGATTTATTGTTGCAATAAGCTCAATTCCGGCCTGAGATGCCATAATATTCTTACGTTCACGATAGATATACCGACGCTTAAATAATGTCTCGATAATTGCCGCACGAGTTGACGGACGCCCTATCCCATTTTCTTTCATGGCATCACGAAGTTCTTCATCATCAACCATCTTTCCAGCCGACTCCATCGCACGCAATAAAGTACCTTCTGTATAGTATTTAGGTGGTTGAGTCATTTTTTTTAATAACGAAGGTTCATGCGCTCCACTCTCACCAATAGTAAATGGTGGCAGTATATTATCTTCGCCTTGTTCATCTGTTGAAGTTTTTTCTGAGGCATAAACAGTTCTCCAACCCGGCTCAACTATAACTTTACCGGTAGCCTTAAACCCAACTCCGCCGGCATCACCAATAACTGTGGTAGTCATAAATTCACAATCGGGATAAAATGCAGAAATAAAACGTAAAGCAATCAAATGATATAATTTGCGTTCATCTCCAACTAATGAAGTAGGAGCTTGACCGGTGGGTATAATTGCATGGTGGTCGGTTACTTTTGAATTGTCAAAAACTTTTTTACTCTTAGGTAGTTTTTTTGCAAGAACCGAAGCAGTGAGATTAGTGTATGGTGTCATACGTTTTAATATATCCGGAACTTTGGGATATATATCATCGCTCAAATATGTAGTGTCAACGCGTGGATATGTAGTAACTTTCTTCTCATAAAGCGATTGAATGAGTTTTAAGGTGTCATCAGCCGTCCACCCCCAACGCTTGTTACACTCCACCTGTAACGATGTTAAATCAAAAAGCCTTTGTGGCGATTCCAATCCTTTCTTTTCAGAAACTTCCTTTACTACAAATAATGCATCTTTAATTTTTTCTAACGCCTCATTTGCCTCATTAGAAGACTTAAAGCGCCCCGATGTGGCATTAAAAACTACATCACGATATGATGTTTTTAATTCCCAAAAATCTTCGGGGACAAAATTGGTAATTTCATGATGGCGTTGAACAATCAAAGCTAAGGTAGGTGTTTGCACTCGTCCTATTGACAAAACTTTTCCCGGTGCAGAATATTTCAATGAATACAATCGAGTAGCATTCATACCTAATACCCAATCACCGATAGCTCGAGATAATCCGGCATAATATAAATTATCGAATTGTTGTTGCGGCTTAAGAGATTGAAAACCTTCCTTTATTGATTCGTCGGTCAATGAAGAAATCCACAATCGACTTACAGGACAATTGCACTTAGCTTTTTGCATTACCCAACGCTGTATCAACTCACCCTCTTGACCGGCATCGCCACAGTTTATAACCTGAGAAGCCTCAGCTATCAAAGATTCTATAACCTTAAACTGTTTCTTTATACTATCTTGCTCAATTAATTTAATGCCAAATTTTTGAGGAATCATTGGTAAAGCACCGAGCGACCAACGTTTCCATAAATCGGTATAATCGGCAGGTTCTTTTAACGTGCATAAATGACCATAGGTCCATGTTACTTTATAATCACCACCTTCATAAAAACCATCACGACGCACATTTGCCCCCAAAATAGAGGCAATATCCTTTGCTACGCTTGGTTTCTCGGTAATACAGAGTATCAAAATAATGTCTATTTTCGCTCTAAGAATTTGGCTTCATTCCAAAGCTCGTCCATTTCGGCAAGTGTCATATCTTTTAAGTTCTTCCCTGCTTCACGAGCTTTATTTTCCAAATAATTGAATCGATTAATAAATTTTTTATTTGTCTTTTCAAGAGCATTTTCAGGATCTATCCCATATAGACGAGAGGCATTTATGAGGCTAAAAAACAAATCACCCATTTCCTCCTCAATTTTTGCTTTATCCATATTGTCGATTTCTTGAGCGACTTCAGTGATTTCTTCTCTAACTTTGTCCCACACTTGCTGATGTTCTGCCCAATCAAAGCCCACATTAGCAGCTTTTTCTTGTATGCGATTAGCTTTTATCATTGCGGGCAAGGCTGATGGAACGCCTGCTAATACAGTTTTATTACCACCTTTCTCTTTTAGCTTTATCTGTTCCCAATTTTGCTCTACATCATGCGAATCATTAACACTCACATCTCCAAACACATGAGGGTGTCGAAAAATTAATTTGGCATTAAGAGCATCTGCAATATCTGCTATATCGAATTGGTCTTTTTCCTCACCAATCTTTGCATAGAAAAGCACATGCAACAACACATCGCCAAGTTCTTTTTTTATATTAACAACATCATCGTTAATTAATGCCTCACACAACTCATATACTTCCTCAATCGTATTTGGTCGAAGACTTTCGTTTGTCTGCTTTTTATCCCATGGACATTTAACCCTCAGAATGTCTAAAGTGTCAATTATTCTACCTATAGCCTCAATCTTTTCTTGATGTGAATGTGCCATTATTTATCAGACTTGTATGATTTAACACCTTCTAATAACCATGCTTCAAAGTCTTCTACACTTTCCTTGGTGTCATATGCACGTGACGTAGTTAACGGGTTCCCATTATTATCTAATACGATATAATATGGCTGACTATTAGCTTGGAATTTATGTCGTTGAAGATAAGACCATTTATCCCCAATAGTTTCAATTAAAATATCTTTACCATTTTCAGTTACTGTATATGGTGTAGATAATTCTTTTTTATCATCAACTACAAGTTTAATCAATACATAATTCTCGTTTAACACATTCTGTATTTTTTCTGTATCAAATACAGCACTTTCCATTTTTCTACAATTTACACAACCATATCCGGTAAAATCAATTAACACTGGCATATTGTGCTCTTCTGCATATTTCATACCTTCATCATAGTCGTCAAATTCCTTAGACCCACCACCATATAAATTAAAATCCTGCGTATATAACGGTGGAGCAAATGCACTAATACTTTTTAATGGCGCGCCCCATAAACCAGGAATCATATAAATGGCAAATGAAAATGATGCCAGTGCCAAAAAGAAACGAGGAATTGAAACGTATTTTAATTCACCATCATGAGAGAATCTTAATTTCCCTATTAGATAAAATCCTAATAAAGTAAATATAACAATCCACAATACTAAGAATACCTCTCTATCAAGGATCCCCCACCCTTCACAAAGATCGGCAACAGATAAGAATTTAAGAGCTAAAGCTATTTCTAAAAATCCTAATACCACTTTTACAGAATTTAACCAACCACCTGATTTTGGAATAGAATTCAACATTGAAGGAAAAATTGCAAATAATGTAAATGGTATTGCCAAGGCTATTGCAAAACCAGCCATACCTATTGCAGGTCCAGAGATATCACCTATCGTAGCAGCCTCTACCAACAACGTTCCAATTAATGGTCCGGTGCAAGAAAATGACACTAAAGCTAAGGTAAAAGCCATAAAAAATATGCTTATTAATCCTGTTGTTTGTTCTGCTTTTCCATCAATCGCATTTGACCATTTTGATGGTAATTTTATATCAAATGCGCCTAAGAATGAGACACCAAATACGATTAACAGAGCAAAAAATATCAAATTAAATGTAGCACTTGTTGCCAGTTCATTTAATTTTCCGGCACCAAATATCCCGGTAATAACTAACCCTAACACCAAATATATTACAATAATACTAATACCATATGTTATTGCATCCTTTATTGATTTTGCTTTTGATTTGTTCTTTTTTAAGAAAAAACTTACAGTCATTGGAATTAAAGGCCATACACACGGAGTAATTAACGCAGCTAAACCACCAAGAAATCCAAATATAAATATCTTCCACCAAGGGACATTAGTCGATGTTTGAGTATCTATGTCATTAGATATTACATCAACTGGAGCCCACCATGAAGATTTACTATTATTTTTATTTTTTGAATCCGTCTCTTTTTGAGTCGATACTGCAAAGTTGCCTTCTTGACTTTTATTTCCTAATTGCAAAGAAAGCACTTCTTTAGTGGGAGCTATACATGTTTGGTCATTACATGCTTGGAATTCAATAAAAACATCTTGTTTCCTTGACTTTTCATCGTTCATCTTGAACTTTTGTTCAAACACCACGTTCTCGCTCCACCAAGATAAATTTAATTGAAAAATTGAGTCATATTTTTCAATAGGTGCAATCGAGGGAGTTAATTGTCCGATATATTCTACTCCACTAACATTGTCTAACTTAACTTGAGTTGACCGTGGACCACCTTCCGGTAAGTTAAATCCATATAAGTGCCAACCTTTATCAATTGTTACATCAAAAAACATGATACCTTCAGTAGAAGATGTCATTTCTACACGGCCTGACCACTTGATAGGTGTGTTTATTTGCGCAAAAGCGTTATAAGCCGCTAAAATTATACTCAAGGATATTATTAATTGTCTCATAGAAATCTATTTCTTATATGATGGGACTACGATATTAATTGATTGGGTTGACGGGGGTAGACAAGTCTGATCGTTACATCCCATATAGAATATCGTGCCAAAAATTTTAGCTTCTTTTCTATCTATTACTTTGAATTTTTGTGTAAAATTCAAAGTTTTTTCCCACCAATTAAGATTTAATTCAAAGACTTTATCATATACGTTTTGAGGAGGAGTAGATGGGATTATATCCCCAATAAATTTTACGCCTACAGATGAAGATAAATCAAATTTAGTCGCTTTTGGACCACCTTTAGGCAACGATGTTCCATATAAATGCCAACCTGGTTCAATTATTGCCTTCATAGTAATAATACCCTCTTGCTCATTAATCATTTTTATAGATGTCCTCCATTTTATTGGCTTTTGTGCAGCAAGAGATAGCGTTGACAGAACTATGATTGACAAAAATATTAATACTTTTTTCATAAAAATTCAAAATATTATAATCAATAAAACTTTGCAAAGTTAGCACTTGATAGCGTCAAAAAAAAGAATATATGATATTTTTTAATCATTTTTGCCTCTTTATATAAAATATCAATAAATAATTATTGTCGTCAAGCAACTTTCCACCTTTTTCTCAAAAAAAATTGCTATCTTTGCACAAATAAAATATTAACTCAAAGTTTGTTGAAATGAGCAACAATAAAGTATTATATATTTCACAAGAAATAACACCCTATCTTCCTTCTTCAGAAATGGCTGAATTAGGCAAACTAATTCCTCAAGGGATACAAGAGAATAAATTTGAAGTTCGTACATTTATGCCTAAATATGGCTGTATTAACGAACGTCGAAACCAATTACACGAAGTGATAAGGTTATCTGGAATGAATTTAATAATAGATGGTACTGATCACCCACTTATTATCAAGGTTGCGACACTACAACCTGCGAGAATGCAAATATACTTTATAGATAACGAGGATTATTTCCAACATCATGTTGCAACAGATTTAGAAATTCGTCAAAATCCGGAAGATAATGATGAGCGTATTATGTTCTATGTTAGAGGTGTTGTCGAAACCGTAAAAAAATTGCGTTGGATACCATCAATTGTGCATTGCTCTGGTTGGATTTCTGCATTAGCCCCAATATACTTAAAAAAAATCTATCATGAAGATCCTTCTTTTAATGAAGCAAAAGTTGCTTACGCGATTTTTGATGAAACATTTGAAGGGACTCTAAATGACCGTTTTTATGAAAAAATGAGAATGGATGGATTTTCAGAAGATGATTTAGAGATAATTAGAGGGAAAAACGTAGACTACGTTACATTAAATAAATTGGCAATAAAGTACTCCGACGGAGTAATACAAGCCTCTCCTTCAATTAATCCCGAGCTAATCGAATATGCTAAATCATTAGGAAAACCATTTATGGAATACCCTGGAACTGAAAATTACATTGATGCATATGCTCAATTTTATCAATCATTATAATTTTCCTCAAAAATGAAGATTATATCGAAATTTCTGATTTTAATAACTATATTACTCTGTTATAGTTGTGAAGAAAATTCAACAATTGGGTCTTCTATTGCTCAAGAAGAAGTAAAAATAGTAGTTGACTCGGCTTATTTTATAAAAGGTAAAACGATTAAAAGTGCCCGAATCCAATCTCGCACTATAACACAACTTCTTGGAAAAATCGACGCTACAGGTTATGGCTATTTAACTTCCGATATCGTAACTCAATTCATGCCTGCTGGAAAAATTGATACCGTTGGTGTATCTGAAAATGATATTGACTCGATTAAGTTACTACTACAAATACCAAATGGTGGATATATTGGAGATTCCATAACGCCAATGGGGCTAAAGATTTATAGACTTAACAAGCAACTACCCTCTCCTATCTATAGCGATTTCAATCCAGAAGGTTATTACTCAAATGAAGACATTATAGGAGAAGCAATTTATACCGCAAGTGCTCTTGGAATGAGCGACTCTATTGCAAAATTAACCTATCGCACTGTATATGTAGATCTTCCTGTTTCTTTAGGAAAAGAATTCTTTAATAAATATAAAGAGAATCCTAATATATATTCATCCCCTTCCGAATTTGCTAAATTTTTCCCTGGTATATATATCACAAATTCCTATGGTAGTGGTCGAATCATGAAAATAACAAATTCTCAAGTTAAATTATATTATCATAAAACCCTAACAATGGAGGGTACAAATATAGATTCGACATACTATAAGGTAGGTAATTATTTTGCTGTCACCCCTGAGGTAATTACAAATAATAACATTTTATTTAATATTTCAGATGACCTTGAGGCTATGATTCAAAATGGTGAAAATGTTATTGTTGCGCCGGCTGGTACAAATGTTGAAATAACTTTTCCAACAAAAGATATTATAGATTCTTACAAAAAAAATGGAGGAAACTTATCGGTAATTAACTCCCTTACATTTGAAATTCCGGTTTCTAAAATAAACAACGAATACAATATTACACCTCCTCCATATGTATTACTCATAAAGAAAACTGAAGTTGATGATTTTTTTGCAAAAAATAAAGTTACAGATAATGAAACTTCGTTTTATGCGATATATAATAGTTCAAAAAAATGCTATCAATTCTCAGATATGCGTTCCTATATAATAAATATGTCCCAAAAAGATGAAATATCAGATGAAGATTGTGAATTTGTAATTGTTCCCGTGAGTGTAAACACTGAAAGTACATCATCATATTCTTCTTCAATATATCTTAAAGACATTGTTCCATACATCGAAACTCCTGTTATGGCAAAATTACATTTAGAAAACGCTAAAATAAAGTTTATTTATAGCTCACAATCAATTATATTCTAAATATAGTAAACGTCAACTGGCCGCAATAGCTCAGTTGGTTAGAGCATTTCATTCGTAACGAAAAGGTCGTGGGTTCGACTCCCACTCGCGGCTCGACAACAAGACAGTCATTGATTGTCTTTTGTTGTTATAATAGCCTTAATAATCAACTTTGGTGCAAAAAAACATAAATATGGCAAGTTATCTTCAAATCGAAAATCTCACAAAAAGCTATGGCGATAGAATACTCTTTGACTCCATTACATTTGGTATCAACGAAAGAGATAAAATTGGAATTATCGCCAAAAATGGCACAGGAAAAAGCACATTACTTCGCATTATATCAGGAAAAGAATCCCCCGATGATGGTAAAATCACCTTTCGCAACGATTTACGTGTAGGAATCCTTGATCAACTACCTGACTTTGCTGCCAATTCAACAGTTCTGGAGAGTTGCCTGCTCGACAATTCCGAGACTGCCCAAATTATTGCTAATTATGAAAGTGCCATTAATAATGGCGACAGCGAAGCGATTAATAACGCAATCTCAGAAATGGATAGTGCAAATGCGTGGGATTACGAAGATCAACTCAAACAATTGCTCACACAGCTAAAAATTTTTGATCTCAATGCACAGATTTCCACACTTAGTGGAGGACAAAGAAAACGCGTTGCTATTGCTCGACTAATACTTGAAAATCCCGACTTAATAATTCTCGATGAACCGACCAACCACCTTGACATTGAGATTATTGAGTGGTTGGAAAACTACCTTACTCGCTCAAGAATCACACTATTAATGGTTACTCACGACCGCTATTTTCTCGATCGTATTTGTAATAAGATAATAGAAATCGATAATAAACAAATATATACCTACGATGGCAATTATGACTATTATCTACGCCGTCGAAAAGAACGGATAGAAGCCATGACGGCCGAATTAGCAAAGGTAAAAAACACTCTACGTCGTGAGCAAGAATGGATGAGTCGTCAGCCTCAAGCTCGTGCAGGTAAGGCTAAATATCGTATTGACTCTTTTTATGAGCTAAAAAAACGTTCTCAAGTCGATTTAACTGAGCGAAATGTAAATCTTGAAGTTAATTCATCATACATTGGTTCTAAAATATTTGAAGCTGAGGGAATTTCAAAGCGTTTTGGGAATAAGATAATATTAGATGATTTTACATATACATTTGCTCGATATGAAAAGTTAGGTATTATTGGCAATAATGGAGCCGGGAAATCTACCTTCATTAAAATGCTACAAGGCATTATTCCTGCCGATTCAGGAGCATGGAACGTTGGCGAAACCGTTCGTTTTGGCTATTACAGCCAAGATGGTATTGAATTTAACGAAAACAAAAAAGTTATTGACGCTATTACAGAAATAGCCGAAGATGTTGTCATCAACGGAGATGTACACTACTCCCCCATGCAATTTCTCAATCACTTTTTATTCTCGCCAACCGACCAACAAAAATATATTCACACATTAAGTGGCGGTGAGCGATGCCGACTTCACCTTGCTGCAGTGCTGATGCGTTCACCCAATTTCCTAATCCTTGACGAGCCAACTAACGACCTTGACATTGTTACCCTTGGCATTCTTGAAGAATATTTGTGCACATTTAAGGGATGTGTAATCGTTATTTCTCACGACAGATATTTTCTTGATAATATTGTTGATCATCTATTTGTATTTGAAGGTAATGGCGTAGTAAAAGACTTTCCGGGCAATTATAGCGACTATCGCAAATGGTGTGAAGAATTTACACGTGAAAAAAAAGATGCACCTAAAGAAAAAAGCACTGAAAAGCCAAAGACTGAACGTCAGCCAAAAATGACATTCAAAGAGCGGAAAGAATTTGAACAATTAACGATTGAAATCGAACAACTCACAGCCGAAAAGAATACTCTTGACAATCTATTTAATAGTGGGCAAGAAATATCTGATATAATTGAAAAATCTGCACGATATAATGAACTTAAAGAGTTGCTCGACGAGAAAGAACTACGTTGGTTAGAACTTTCTGAAAAGGATTAATATTATATAATTAAGAAGGCGCGCATTTTTGCACGCCTTCCTGTCATTTCAAGAGATTTTTCTTACTGTTTTATTTCAAAATTTGGAATTTACCAATTACAGGCAATTCTTTTTCTTGACCATTAGCTGCATTTACAATGCCTATAATAGCCAATACCAAGAAGACAATTGACGCAAAGCCCAAGATTGAAACAAGGAAATACAACGACCATGATATTGACAAAATAATAGTAGATAAAATACTATAAACAACCCAATATGCTATCGATGCAATACATAATATCAAACCTTGATTAGCATGGAAACGTGCGAATTTAGATTCTTTAGCTGCCAAAATTGGAACTAACACAAGAATACCCAAATAAGCCAATATCGCCATTACCTTGTTTTGTTCTACATCTTGCTTATTATTCACTTCAGTTTGAGGAGCATCAATAGGACTTCCACATGCAGGGCAAAATTTTACTTCATCTGCCACTTCCACACCACACTTATTACATTTTTTCATAATTATTATTTTTTATATTGATAAATACTATTTTTTCATATAATCTTTAATAGCCTTTTGTACTTCAGGGTCTTCAAGAGCTTTTTCGGCATCTTTCATAGTGTCGTCAAAGTTCTTTTCCATGCCGGGAGCGATTTGCACGCGTGCATAATACTTCTTGTCGGCATCTTTGCCCAATTCATCAAGTTGCATATACACGTGCATCATTTTGCCATCTTTAATAAAGCCCCAATCATACATGCCCAAATATATAAAGCCTTTATCTCCTCCGGCTATCAATTCATCGATAGTGAGTTCTTTGTTGGCCTCCTCCTTACTGCTTCGTTTTTCGTAACCATAAATATTTATGCCATTATCAGCAGCCTTTTTAGTAACTTCATACACTTTTTTAACGTATGCTTTATATTCATCACGGCTTAGTTCTTCACCGTTTTGTTTATAAAATGCCGCAATTACATTTCGCTGTTCACCTAAGAACCATTTATCTTCAGGAGTGCAGTCATAAGGATAATCGGGAAGCAAGTCATTCAATTCAATACCTACCATTTCTTTCAAATAATGCTCGGCTGCGGCTTTTGACTTGCGATCAGCCTTAAATTCTTTTTCTGCAATCTTTTCAGCAGCTTCTACTGTATCTACCTTATCACTTGAGGCATTTCCGCCACACGACATTAACAACATGGTCAAAGCCGTTACAAATAAAAATTTATATTTCATAATTACATATTATTAAATTAACTACTCTACATTTGACGATTCTTCCTTTACAGCCTGTTGTTCTTTCTCAAGCTCATCAACCACACCATCTACCAATGTTGGTGCCGATTCTGCCATCGCTGCAGTCCAACGAACAACAAGAGCTGTCAATTTTAGTTTTTGCATTGTTGAGAACTCTTTTTCATCAATATTGTCGATTCCTAATTCTTCAAATCGTTTATTAAAGTCTTGCTCAATTTCTTTCCATTCTTCAACAGTGAGCTTCCCTTTCTGAGCTTCAACTTCTTCAACGAGATCTTCAAAACCGTCAATTACTAACTCTTGTTTTGATTTTGTACATGATGTCATAAATAACAATCCTGCCACGATTAAAAATAAGTACTTTTTCATGATTAATATGATTTTAGTTGGTCCTACTCTATTAAAGCTTTTCGGTTACGCTTTTTTATGATTATGAGGGAAAGTGTCTATTCTTGATTTTTATTTTTAGTGATGTCAATCGTGCCGTTGCTTCCCATAATTCCCACACTGGCATGAACTCCGTCGGCATTAAGGGCATCAAAAGAATAGATAGTTTCTTTATCATTAGTAATGACATCTTTCATTCCGGCAATAGGCTTTGTGAATCCGGCAGCTTTAAGCTTTTCAATATAAGCTTTGCAATCTTCTATTGACCAATCTTTTACCACTATTGTGTGACCTATATAATACATGTTATCAATCGGCTTATTGCCTGTGATTGTAATATTGTCAGGTTTAGGAATAAGATTTGTAAACTCATTCTCAGGCCATTCCGACGACACCACTTCACTTTCCTGTACCATTTCCTGTGCATCTTCCAATATATCAGATGCTTCTTTTTTGGCATTATTTTCACCACCGCAAGCAGTCATTATCACGAGGCTTGCCATACATACCATTGATAAAAATACTTTCTTCATATATGTAAATTTTAAGGTTATTATTTCTTCTTTCCTCCGCCCATCATTTCGAGCAATGAATTCAAATCTTTTGCTTGATTGCCGGTATTACCTTTGCCATCACGGGCAGATTTTGCCTCCTTCATAAAGTCTCCCTATTTATTCAAAGCATCAGCAGACAGAGAGAATCTTTGCCGAACATCAACATCGGCATCACTCCACCATCTTTCTTAGGTAACTCCATACGGATGACATTGCCACGTTCGCTGACTTTATAGAGCAATTCATTACTCGACTTGATTACCCAATCAGCAGTGTAGCCTTGCCCCATCGCCGATGTCGCTCCCAGCAACACCACGAATAATGATAATGTCAGTCTCTTCATAATCCTTATTGTTTATATAGTATATAAAACGCTTGCAAACCACTTTGGACGCGACCAAAGAACGATTGAGCCGATGATGTGTTCTCGGGCTAAGCCAAGAACAGGTTTACGGATTATTCATAACCGTGAACCAGAACTGCCCGAACAAATCGAGTTCGGCATTCACGTAGCACTCATACTTTATCCCCCGATGGGTGTAAGTCCACCAATGCGTGGTGCGGCCCGTGATTATCGGCAAGTTGGGTGTGCTCCCCGGAATATCTCTCCCTTGCATCCTGTCAATGCTCGAAGCGTTTTCCGCACAAGCCTTGTAGAGTTTGTCCGCCCACACCCTTGCATCGGCAACGGTCGGGATATAACCTTCCACGAATTTCGCTCTGACCTCGGCGTACCAAGGCGTGCCTTCGGGCCACTGAGGGATGAGGGACTTGTTGGAAAGCGTCAGTTGCACATTGATTTCCCGTGTATGCTTGGGGATGAATCCGCTCTCGTCGGTGATGCCGATGGCGTTCAGTGCTCCCTTCTTGTAGTCCAGTTCCATCTTGTCC